>CAVHYU010000004.1:95542-142060 GCA_963640535.1 bacterium
CAAAAAATTGAAATAAATATGGATAATTAGAAATCTGCACTCGAATGCAGCTTAGAGCCTCTGCCTTATTGTATAGACAGGAAAATGCCCACGGAAAACCGCTTTCATCCTTGTAATTATACCGTCTTAGCTCTTTACATCTTGGCTCTCCATTACTTTCAAATGTCTGAAGTAAATCTCTATGCATACAAATTGGAGGCGTCATCGGAAGGCTTCCCAACGATTCAAGTGCCGCCATCAATGCATCACATTTTTGGTGCGCCCGTTCCGATGAAATCGGATAAGTCTTTAAGGATTCCCGATATGCGTTTAAGGTGCCTACAACATCTTTGGTGAAAACTACTTCCATCCTAATTTCGCGTATTCTTCATCAATTATTCCATGCAATAACTTTCCAAACTCATCAAGTGTCATAGTGCCATTGGGACAGTAGTGCCATTGCGGATAATCATTTAATTTTATTTTGCTGTAGCGAATAAAACTTCTACTCCGTCCGCTACCGCTTCAACAAGTCCCGCTACGACGAAATGAAATCCAAGGGCTTCCGCCTTGAATTATAGGGAGGTGCGTGGGATTTGCGAGTTTGATTAGAGAGGGAAAGGTTTATGTGGAAATAAGTTTGATACCTGCAAAAGATGAATTGGATACCAAGTTATCAACATCAAATTGTCGATAACTTAACTTGCAGAGTCCGGGGGGAAGTTGTAACTTCGCGGCTTCTTAGAGTCAGTAACAATGAAAGTCAGCATCATTATGGGTTCGAAGAGCGACTGGGACGTAATGTCAGCCGCCTGCGAGACTCTCGACGAATTCGGCGTACCTTACGAAAAGAAGGTAATCAGCGCCCACCGTACACCTCAATTTTTCTGTGACTATATGGCCTCGGCCCGCGAAAGGGGAGTGGACATCGTGATAGCGGGGGCAGGCGGGGCTG
This sequence comes from bacterium, assembly GCA_963640535.1. GTDB lineage: Bacteria > Bacteroidota > Bacteroidia > Bacteroidales > UBA932 > Cryptobacteroides. The sequence continues at coordinate 96,477 of CAVHYU010000004.1, forward strand.
CGCATCTTCCGGGAATGGCGGCGGCCCTGACCTCGCTTCCCGTGATTGGAGTCCCAATCCGGAGCGCTGCCCTCGGGGGACTTGACTCTCTTCTGTCGATTGTGCAGATGCCATCCGGGATTCCGGTGGCGACTATGGCCATAAACGGGGCGAAAAACGCCGCCCTATATGCAATATCGATTCTTGCGCTCGGTGATGCGCAGCTCGGGCAGGCTCTCGAGGCATTCCGCAAGAAGCAGGCAGACAAGGTACTCCAGACAGAACTTTAAGCAATATGAAAGCACACCGCATTTTTGTAGAGAAGCGTTCGGAATTCCGGGTTGAGGCAGAAAGCCTCCGAAAAGAATTCAATGAAAACCTCTCTCTCTCCCTCCGTTCCCTAAGGCTTCTGAATGTCTATGACCTTTTCGGTTTCACCCCCTCTCTTCTCGAGAAGTGCCGCTACACCGTTTTCGGCGAAAGAGTGACCGACACCGTCTATGACTCCTGTCCGCTTGAAGGGAAGAAATATCTCGCCGTGGAATACATCCCCGGCCAGTTTGACCAGAGAGCCTCTTCGGCCGTGGACTGCGTCCACCTTATCGACCCGGAGGCTGACGTGAGGATCAGAAGCTCACGTCTTCTCATTTTTGACGACGAGCTCTCCGATGCTGCTCTTGCCGCAGTTGAGCACTACTACCTTAACGCTGTGGAGTCCAGGGTGAAGAACCTCCGGACTCTCGAATACAACGAAAAGGCCGATGTCAAACCTGTCGCCTCCCTGACGGGATTCACCGGGATGAAACCGGAGGATTATGAGTCTTTTCGCAGCCGCTGGGGCCTTGCGATGAACTCCGACGACCTTGCCGAGGTCGTGAAATACTTCACCGCCGAGCACCGCGACCCCACCGAGACCGAGCTCCGCATCCTCGACACCTACTGGAGCGACCACTGCCGCCACACGACCTTCACCACCGTTCTTGAAAACGTCAGTGTCGATGACTCATTCATCCGCCCGGAGATAGAAGCCTCCCTGGAGGAACTCAAAGCTGTTCGAAAAGAACTCGGGCGCGAGGGCAAGAGCCTCTGCCTTATGGAACTGGCAACAATCGGCGGAAGGTATCTTCGCAGTAAGGGCCTTCTCGACGACCTGGAGCAAAGCGAAGAGAACAACGCCTGCAGCATCTATGTCAATGTTGACGTGGACGGAAAAATGGAGAAGTGGCTGCTGCAGTTCAAGAACGAAACCCACAACCACCCTACTGAAATCGAACCTTTCGGAGGCGCGGCTACCTGCCTCGGAGGGGCAATCCGCGACCCACTTTCCGGCAGGGCGTACGTCTATCAGGCGATGAGGGTGACGGGAGCGGGAGACATCTGCCGCCCTGTCAGTGAAACCCTTCCAGGAAAGCTTCCTCAGAAACTTATCAGCCGCAAGGCTGCCGCCGGCTACTCCAGCTACGGCAACCAGATCGGCCTCGCAACCACCCACGTCCGTGAAATCTACCACGAGGGCTACACCGCCAAGAGACTCGAAGTGGGAGCCGTCGTGGGCGCAGTCAAGGCGGAGAACGTCCGCCGCGAGAGCCCGGCCGCGGGCGATGTGATCCTCCTGCTGGGAGGACGCACAGGCCGTGACGGGATTGGAGGAGCCACAGGCTCCTCCAAGGAGCACACCGAAGCCTCGATCGAGACGTGCGGCAGCGAGGTGCAGAAGGGCAACGCCCCTGAGGAACGCAAGCTCCAGCGGCTTTTCCGCCGTCCGGACGTGACGCGCCTCATCAAGAAATCCAACGACTTCGGAGCCGGCGGAGTGAGCGTCGCCATCGGCGAACTCGCCCCCGGACTCGACATATACCTTGACCGGGTACCGGTCAAATACAGCGGCCTCAACTCCACCGAGCTCGCCATCAGCGAGTCGCAGGAGAGGATGGCGGTGGTGATCGCCGCCTCCGACAGGGAGGAGTTCGAGAAGCTCTGCGCAGCCGAGAACGTCGAGGTGACCTACGTCGCCGATGTGACCGGCAGCGGCAGGATGAGGATGTACAATTCAGGTGAATTGGTCGCAGACCTCAGCCGCGAGTTCATCGACAGCGCCGGCGCGAAGCACTACGCATCCGCCTGCGTGGAAAGCGTGGAGGACAGGGATCCGTTCGCGCTGCAGCCTGAGGGCGGAAGCCTCCGCGAGAAGATGCTCTCCGTGATGGATATGCCGAACGTGGCTTCGCAGAAGGGGCTCGTGGAGATGTTTGACGCCACGATCGGCCGCTCCACGGTGCTTATGCCTTACGGCGGCGCGATGCAAACCACTGAGACTCAGGTTTCTGTGCAGAAACTTCCGACCGACGGCTACACCGACACCGCCTCGATGATGGCCTTCGGCTACAATCCGTTCATCTCCTCCTGGAGCCCTTATCACGGTGCCGCCTACTCTCTGGTGGAGGCCTGCGCAAAGGTCGTCTCCGCCGGCGGAGACTGGAAGGGGATGCGTTTTTCCTGCCAGGAGTACTTCGAGAGAATGACCTCCGACCCCCACAGCTGGGGCAAACCTCTTGCTGCCCTGCTCGGCTCTCTCAGAATGCAGATTGCCTTCGGCCTTCCGTCCATCGGCGGCAAGGACTCGATGAGCGGCACTTTCGAGCACATCAACGTTCCTCCGACCCTCATCTCCTTCGGAATTACAACGGTTGACGCCTCAAAAGTAATCTCCCCTGAGCTCAAATGGGGTGGCAACAGCCTCTACCTTTTCCGCCACACTCCGCTGAAGGACAAGATGCCTGATGTGGAGGGTCTGAAGGCAATGTGGAACTACATCCACGCCAAGATTGCTTCCGGCGAGATAGTTTCCGGCTGGGCCGTTGGCTTTGGCGGCGTTGCCGAGGCCCTTGCCAAAATGTCCTTCGGAAATATGTTCGGAGTCGATGTGAAAATTGACGAGGACCTTCTTTTCAGCTGCATCCCGGGCTCCATTCTTGTGGAGTCGGAGACCGAGCTGGATTTTCCGCTCGCGGAGAAAATAGGAACGGTAACTGACTGCGACGACTGCTCAATCCTCATCAACGGAGTAAGCACAAGCATAGAGTCGCTCCACGAGGCTAACGCCAGGAGATATTCTAAAGTCTATCCCGCCAGTGTCCCTGCAAGCCACAAGAACCTTCTTCAAGTTAAGTGCACCGCTCCTTCCTATAAGCTGCCGCACTACGAGGGCGGTCCGGTTGAGACCCCGCTTGTCTATATCCCTGTATTCCCGGGCACAAACTGCGACTACGACTCCGCCAAAGCCTTCCGCAAGGCCGGCGCCGAGGTTCGTTTCGGGGTCTTCCGCAACCTTACCCCTGAGGCTGTGCTAAGCTCCATCGCCCAGATGAAACGCGACATCGATGAGTGTCAGATTCTTATGCTTTCCGGAGGATTTTCCGCCGGAGACGAGCCTGACGGCAGCGGAAAATTCATTGCCAATGTCCTGGAAAACAAGGAAATCGCCGAGGCTATAGACGGCCTTCTTAAGCGCCGCGGCCTCATCCTCGGCATCTGCAACGGGTTCCAGGCTCTTGTAAAGAGCGGACTTCTCCCATATGGCAGGACCGGCTGCGTCACGAGTGAGTCTCCGACCCTTTTCCGCAACGACATCAACCGCCACGTCTCCTGTATGGTTTCCACCCGCGTAAGTTCGACCCGTTCGCCGTGGCTTGCGGGAATGAGCCTCGGGGACATCCACACCATCGCCGTGAGCCACGGCGAGGGCAAGTTTGTAGTTAGCGAAAGCCTTGCGCGAGAGCTCTTTGAGAACGGTCAGGTCGCCTTCCAGTATGTGAACCCGATTACGGATGAGGTCACGATGGACTCTCCATATAACCCTAACGGTTCATTCTACGCCATAGAGGGCATCATCAGCCGCGACGGACTCATCCTCGGCAAGATGGGCCACAGCGAGAGGTACGAGAAAAACGTTTTCCGCAACATCGACGCCGACCTCGAGCAGCCGCTCTTCAGCAATGCGGTGAAGTATTTCCGGAAAAAGCAGAAATAGTCTATGGCAGAGAGTGAACTTATCTACGACGGCAACGAGAAGCAGGTCTTCGCAACCTCTGACCCCACTCAGGTTATAATCCGTTTCAAGGACATAGCCTCGGCGTTCCACAACGTCAAGACGGCTGTGTTCCCCCGCAAGGGCATAGTCAACAACCGGATTTCCGGCATCCTTATGCGTTCTCTTTCGGAAGAGGGGATAAACACGCATTTTCTTGATTTCGTGGATTCCCGCTCTCAACTTTGCCGCCGAAGCTCCAACCTCCCGCTGGAGATAGTGGTGCACAACTACATAGCCGGCTCTCTCGCGGACAGGCTCGCCATCGAGGAGGGCACCAAACCCTCCACGGTAATCTACGACCTGAACTATCGCAACTCCGCTCTCGGCGACCCCCTGATCAATGACTCACAGGCCCTTGCGCTGGGCTTTGTGAATGAAAAGGAACTTGCTGAAATCTACTCCATAGGGCGCAGGGTCAACGATACTCTTCTCTCGCTTTTCTCCCGCATCGGCATCCGCCTTGTGGACTTCAGACTTGAACTGGGAAGGGACAGCGAGGGAAACCTTATGATTATCGACGAAATCAGCCCCGACACCTGCAGGTTCTGGGACGAGGCCACAGGACAGCGTCTGGACAAGGACCGCTTCCGCCACGACCTTGGAAACATAATGCCTTCCTACGAGGAGGTGCTCAACCGTTTAATGACTATAATTCAATAAGATATGGCAAAAACATATGAAAGCGCGGGTGTAAACCTCGAAGCAGGATACGAAGTTGTCCGCCGCATCAAACAGCACGTTGCCTCCACAGCCCGTCCGGGTTCTATGGGCGGCATCGGTTCATTCGGAGGAATGTTCGACCTCTCATCTCTCGGAGTCAAGGAGCCGGTTCTTGTGAGCGGCACTGACGGAGTGGGAACGAAACTCAAAATCGCGTTTGCGATGGATAAGCACGACACGGTGGGTATCGACGCTGTGGCAATGTGCGTAAACGATGTGCTCGCACAGGGTGCTGAGCCTCTTATTTTCCTGGACTATGTGGCTGTGGGTCACAATGAGCCGGCGAAGGTGGAGGCCATCGTTGCGGGTGTTGCAGAGGGGTGCCGCCAGGCAGGTTGCGCGCTTGTGGGCGGAGAGACTGCCGAGATGCCGGGGATGTATGAGGGCGGAGAGTATGACATCGCTGGCTACACGACCGGAGTTGTGGAGAAGTCAGCGCTCATCGACGGAAGCAAGGTGAAGGCGGGTGACGTTCTGGTGGGTATCGCTTCCACCGGAGTCCACTCCAACGGGTTCAGCCTCGTCCGCAAGATTGTTTCCGACAGCGGCCTGTCCTACACGGACACCATCCCGGAGCTTGGTGGCAAGAGGCTCGGAGACGTTCTTCTCACCCCGACCAGAATCTATGTAAAGCAGGTTCTTGACGTCATCCGTCAGTGCGACGTTCACGGCATCAGCCACATAACCGGAGGCGGCTTCGACGAGAACATCCCTCGCGTCCTTCACAAGGGACAGGGCCTCGAAATCAAGGAGGGCAGTTGGGAGATTCTCCCGATTTTCCGTATGCTGGAAAAGTGGGGCGGAGTGCCGCACAGGGAGATGTTCAACATTTTCAATATGGGAATCGGTATGGTGGTGGTTCTCCCTGAGTCAGAGGCTCAGAAGGCAATCTCCATCCTCGCATCTCACGGCGAGAAGGCTACGGTAATCGGAAAGGTTACGGATAAGGAGGGCGTTGTCATAGTCCCGGAGAAGTAAAGTTTATTTATAAGTAAGTTAGATACTTGCGAAACTTAAGAAGTAATATAGCAATATGAGTAAAAGAAGAGCTTTAGTCAGCGTAAGCGACAAGACGGGACTCGTTCCTTTCATCGAGGGACTCGTGAGTCTGGGATGGGAAATCATTGCAACCGGCGGCACACAGAAACTGCTGGAGGAGAGCGGAGTACACACAATCGGCATCAGCGAAGTCACCGGATTTCCGGAGATTCTGGACGGCAGGGTGAAGACCCTTCATCCGAAGGTGCACGGGGGCATTCTTGCGCGCCGCGACGTTCCTGCACATATGCAGACTCTCGCCGAGCAGGGCATCGAGACCATCGACCTTGTGTGCGTCAATCTCTATCCGTTCGCACAGACAATTGCAAAGGAGGGTGTCACTATGGCCGATGCCATCGAGAACATCGACATCGGAGGCCCTTCAATGGTCCGCAGCGCGGCTAAGAACTGGAGGGATGTGACGATTATCTGCGACCCTGCAGACTACGAGACCGTCCTTGGAGAGCTCAAGGAGAACGGCTGCACAAGCGACGAGACACGCCTCAAGCTTTCCGCAAAGGCCTACACCCACACAGCCGAGTACGATATGTGCATCTCCCGCTATATGCGCGCCCAGGCTGGACTTCCCGAGAAACTCTTCCTCGAGTACGAAATCAAGCAGCCGCTGCGCTACGGCGAGAACCCTCACCAGAGCGCGAAGTTCTTCGCTGAGGGAAAGGAGTGTTCATATTCCCTTGCTTTCTCCACTCAGATTCAGGGTAAGGAACTCTCCTACAACAATATACAGGATGCGAACGCGGCTCTTTGCGCAATCCGCGACTTCTCCGCTCCTTGCTGCATAGCCCTTAAGCATATGAATCCGTGCGGGGCTGCCGAGGCTCCGACAATCGAGCAGGCTTGGCAGGCGGCTTTCGAGGCCGACAAGGTCAGCATCTACGGCGGCATCGTCGTTGTGAACCGTGAGCTTACGGCCGAGGTTGCAAGGGGTATGAAGCCTATATTCCTCGAGATTGTAATCGCGCCTTCGTTCACTCCTGAGGCTCTGGAGATTCTCTCCGCAAAGAAGAACCTGCGCGTTCTGAAGGTGGATATGACTCCGAATCCGGAAAAACAGATGCAGTACATCTCCGTTTGCGGCGGTATGCTCGTTCAGGAGCAGGACAAGGCCGTGGAGACTGTGACAAAGGAGATGTGCGTCACTGAGGCTAAGCCTTCAGAGGAGCAGCTTCGCGACCTTAACTTCGGTTGGAAAATCGTCAAGCACATCAAGTCCAATGCGATTGCGGTTGTGCGCGACGGCCACACTATCGGAGTGGGCGCGGGACAGACTAACCGTGTGGGCTCAGCCGAAATCGCCCTCAAGCAGGCTCGTGAGGCAGGTTTCACCGAGGGACTCATCCTCGCTTCAGACGGTTTCCTTCCGTTTGACGACACCGTGGCGCTTGCTGCCCAGTACGGAGTTGCCGCCATCGTGCAGCCTGGCGGAAGCATCCGCGACACCGACGCGGTGGCTAAGGCAAACGAGTGCGGCATCACTATGCTGATGACCGGAGTAAGACATTTCAAGCACTAATTCAAGTTTCGCCGGGAAGCTTTACACTTTGAGTTTCCCGGCGAGACCTTTTCATTAAAAATATGAAGAAAGTTCTCGTAGTGGGCGGCGGCGGACGCTGCCACGCAATAGTGGATGCGCTGAGCCGCTCCTCCCAGGTGGGGGAAATCTGGTGCGCTCCGGGTAATGCCGGCATCGGGGAATTGGCACACAATGTCGCGATTTCGGACACCGATGTCCCTTCGCTTCTGGATTTTGCGCTCTCCCACTCCATAGACCTTACTGTCGTGGGACCGGAGGCGGCGCTCGCAGAGGGCGTTGTGGACGCATTCAGGGCAGCAGGGCTCAAGATTTTCGGTCACACCAAGGCTGCGACCGAGATTGAGAGCAGCAAGGAGTTCGCAAAGCGCCTTATGCAGAAGTACGGGGTTCCTACGGCGGATTACCGCAGTTTTACCGACTTCGACCAGGCTCTTTCCTACATTAGCGGAAGGCCTTTCCCTGCAGTCATCAAGTACGACGGACTTGCAGCCGGGAAGGGCGTTGTAATCGCTGAGGACCTCGCGGAGGCTGAGAGGGCTCTTAGGGATATGCTCGTGGATGACAGTTTCGGAGAGGGAAAGGTGGTGATTGAGGACTATCTCACGGGCCCGGAGTTCTCGTTTATGTGCTTTGTGAGCGGAGAGAAGGTCTATCCGATGCCGCTCGCTCAGGACCACAAACGCGCTTTCGACTTCGACAAGGGTCCGAACACAGGCGGAATGGGTGCCTACACGGGCCTGCCGTTTGTGAGCGGGGAGGAAAAGGAGTTCGCCTTCAGGGAAATTCTCTGCCGCACGGCTTCGGCCCTTTGCAAGGAGGGTCGCCCGCTGAGCGGAGTTCTTTACGGAGGTCTTATGAAAACTCCTCAGGGAGTGAAGGTTATAGAGTTCAATGCGCGTTTCGGCGACCCTGAGACCGAGGTCGTGCTGCCTCTTCTGGAGAGCGATGCCTACGAGGTTTTCGAAGCCATCGCAACCGGTCGGGAGCCTGAGCCTCTAAAATGGAAGCAGAGTGTCACGATGGGTGTCGTTCTCGCATCTAAGGGCTACCCCGGGCACTACACAAAGGGTGCGGTTATCTCCGGAACGGAGAGGCTCGAGGGCGTGAAGCTCTACTCAATGGGCACTGCCCGAAGGGAAGACGGCCCCCTTGTCACAGCCGGCGGAAGGGTTATGATGGTGGTTGGCGATGGCAGTGACATTTTTGAGGCCAGAGAGAAAGTTTATTCTCAGATTTCACGCATAGAGTGCGACAATCTATTTTACCGTAACGATATAGCTCATTACGCAATGGAAAATACACCGAAAGCTGCAATTATAGACGGCAAGGCCGTTTCGCTCGCAGTAAAGGACAGAGTGAAGGAGCAGATTCCGCTTCTCGAAGCAAAATACGGCCGCAAGCCTTCGCTTACTGTCATCATAGTGGGCGAGAACCCTGCAAGTCAGGTCTATGTCCGCAACAAGGTCAAGGCTGCGGGCTACGTGGGGATGGAATCCCGTCTCGTGGCTCTTCCGGAGAGCATCAGCGAGGAGGAACTTCTTTCGACAATCGCCTCCCTGAATGCTGACGACTCCGTTGACGGCATCCTCGTGCAGCTGCCGCTCCCTAAGCACATCAACGAGAAGAAGGTAATCTACGCCATCTCCAAGGAGAAGGACGTGGACGGCTTCCACATTCTCAATGTCGGCTCGCTCTGGACCGGCACTCCGTGTCTGAAGCCTTGCACCCCCAAGGGCATCATCGAGCTCATTAAGAGCGCGGGCGTGCAGATTTCGGGCAAGGTCGCGGTTGTTGTGGGCCGAAGCAACATCGTCGGCAAACCTGTCGCGAAGCTTCTTCTGGACGAGAATGCGACGGTGATTATCGCGCACTCCCGCACGGAGGACCTCAAGAGCATCACCCTTCTTGCTGACATCCTGGTGGTTGCAGTGGGCAAGGAAGGTGTCGTGACGGGGGATATGGTTAAGAGCGGCGCCACAGTCATCGACGTCGGAATGAACCGCAACAGCGAGGGAAAGCTTGTAGGAGACGTGGACTTCGAGTCAGTTTCCAAAAAGGCGGCCTACATAACTCCGGTTCCAGGCGGAGTGGGTCCGATGACGATAGCGATGCTGATGGAGAACACTCTCGAGTGCTTCATCAACCGCGCGAACCGCAAATAAGTGCGTTTCCTATTCTAAAAAAAGACCGGCTGAAAACCGGTCTTTTTTTAGAACTTCCCCTCTTTATTCGCGTCCTCTATCGACTGATATAGATACGTCGGATATTTCCCGCTGAAGCAGGCGAGGCAAAGCTCGCTGCGGTGCCCGGCTTCGTAGAGCGCGCCCTCGGAAAGAAACGCCAGGGAGTCGGCCCCGAGCTGAACGCGGACTTCCTCAAGACTCTTCTGGGCGCAGATGAGCTCGTCGTAGGTGGAGATGTCCACCCCGTAGAAGCACGGACTCTTGATCGGCGGACTGGCAATGCGGATGTGCACCTCCTTGGCGCCCGCCTCGCGGAGCATCTTCACTATTCTTCTTGAGGTGGTACCCCTCACGATGGAGTCGTCAATCAGAACGACCCTCTTGTCCTTCACTATGGTTTTAACGGCCGAAACTTTCATCCTCACTCCCTTTTCCCTCAGCTCCTGAGAAGGCTGGATGAAGGTTCTGCCCACATATTTGCTCTTTATGAGTCCCATCTCGTAGGGGAGCCCCGACGCTTCGGCATATCCCATCGCGGCGCTCAGGCTCGAATCCGGCACTCCGACCACGATGTCCGCGTCGGCGGGAGCCTCCCTGTAAAGAAGAGCGCCGCTCACCTTTCTGAAATTGTGCACGTTGCAGCCCTCGATGTCGCTGTCAGGGCGCGAGAAATACACATACTCCATCGCGCACATATAGTTGTGGCGGAAGTCGGAGTAGCGGTTGCTCCGCACCCCGTTGTGGTCGATTGTGACGATTTCCCCCGGCTCGATGTCCCGGATGAATTCCGCCCCGATGACGTCGAATGCGCAGGTCTCGCTGCTCACGGCATATCCCTCACCGATCCGTCCGAGCGAAAGAGGCCTCAGCCCGTGCTTGTCGCGGCAGACATAGATCCTGTTTTTCGTCATAATAAGGAAGGCGAAAGCCCCCTCCATCATATTCAGAGCCTCCTTGATGGTCTCAATGCGCGGGCGTTTGCGCTCCCGGGTGTCCTTGCGGATGAGGTGCGCGAGGATTTCGCTGTCAGAGGTGGACTGGAAGATGCTCCCGCGGTCCTCGAGGTAGCGGCGCAACTGTGCGGAGTTCACAAGGTTGCCGTTGTGGGCAAGGGCGAAGTCTCCGGTGTTGTGGCGGAAAAGGAACGGCTGCACATTTTCAATCGAGTTGCCTCCGGTGGTGGAGTATCTTACGTGCCCGATTGCCATATCGCCCTGAAGGGATGCAATCTTCTGCCCGTCGAAAACTTCCGACACCAGACCCTGGCCCTTGACCCTGCGCAGGACGCCGTCGTCTCCCCTTGAGACGATTCCGCATCCTTCCTGTCCCCTGTGCTGGAGCGCGTGAAGTCCGTAATATACCAGATTTGCGGCATTGGGCACTCCATAAATACCGAAAACTCCACATTCTTCGTGGATGGATGATTCAGTGAATTTCATAGCGAGAATTTCGTCGCGCAAAAGTAGTAATTTTTCGTGGATAGTGCGGAAAAAAAGGTTAACTTCGTGCGCTCATTTTTCAAATCTATTATGAAAGCAATCACAAACACAAATTTCAATTTTAAGGGCCTCCAAGCCAAGTATGAAGGCAAGGTCCGCGACGTTTACAGCATCGGAGATGATTATCTTGTAATGGTCGTCACAGACCGCATCTCAGCGTTCGACGTGGTGCTCCCCGAAGGCATTCCGTACAAGGGGCAGGTACTCAATCAGATAGCCTCCCGCTTCCTGGATGCCACCTCAGACATCATCCCCAACTGGAAGATAGCCGAGGTGGACCCGATGGTGACTGCGGGCTACAGGTGCGAGCCGTTCAAGGTGGAAATGGTCATAAGGGGCTACCTCACCGGACACGCCTGGAGAGAGTACAAGGCCGGAAAGAGGACTCTTTGCGGAGTTCCGATGCCGGAGGGAATGGTGGAGAACCAGAAATTCCCCGAGCCTATCATCACCCCGACCACCAAGGCCGCCGAGGGCCACGACGAGGACATCAGCCACGAGGAACTGGTCCGTCAGGGCATCGTCAGCGAAGAGGACCTTGTGCAGCTTGAAAACTACACCCGCGCGCTTTACAAGAGAGGCTGCGAGATGGCCGCCGGCAAGGGACTTATTCTTGTGGACACGAAGTACGAGTTCGGACGCCGCGACGGAAAGATAATCCTTATGGACGAAATCCACACCCCGGACTCTTCACGCTATTTCTACTCCGAGGGCTACGAGGAGCGTCTTTCAAAGGGCGAGAAGCAGCGCCAGCTCTCAAAGGAGTTCGTGCGTGAGTGGCTGATGGAAAACGGCTTCAGCGGACAGACCGGGCAGAAAGTGCCCGAGATGACTCCGGAAGTTGTCTCCGGAATAACAGACCGCTACATTGAGCTCTACGAGCACATAACCGGTGAGAAGTTCGCTCCGGCAGAGGCAGCGGACCCTCTTTCCCGCATCGAGGGCAACATCCTTAAGTTTATCGACAAATACGTGAAGCTATGATAGAGAGGTACTCCCGCAAAGTGATGAGGGACGTTTGGACGGAGGAAAACAAGTTCAACGCCTATCTTCAAGTGGAAATTCTCTCCTGCGAGGCCTGGAGCAAGCTGGGGGTTATTCCGGAGGAAGATGTGGCGAAAATTCGCTCGGGGGCGAAGTTTGAGGTCTCTCGCATCAAGGAGATCGAGGAGCAGACTCGTCACGACGTGGTGGCTTTCACCCGCGCCGTGAGCGAGAGTCTTGGCGAGGAGAAGAAGTGGGTGCACTATGGACTCACCTCCACCGATGTCGTTGACACCGCCAACGGCTACCTCCTCAAGCAGGCTAACGCCATATTGCTCAAAGACTTGGAAGCTTTCCAGGCTGTGCTTGCAAGGCGTGCGCACGAGTTCAAGCAGACCCCGTGCATCGGCCGCACACACGGAATCCACGCCGACATCACCTCCTTCGGCCTCAAGTGGGCCCTCTGGTATGAGGAGATGAAACGCAATATCGAACGCTTCAAGACAGCCTGCAAGGGGGTTGAGGCAGGAAAGATGAGCGGCGCCGTGGGCAATTTCGCCAACATCCCGCCGTTCATCCAGGACTATGTCTGCGAGCATCTCGGCATCGACTCCGCCGCCATCTCTACCCAGGTTCTCCAGCGCGACCGTCACGCCTATTACATTGCTACACTGGCAATTATAGCCTCCACCCTCGAGCAGATGGCCTTTGAGGTCCGCAACCTCCAGCGCACCGAGGTCCGCGAGGCCGAGGAGGCGTTCCGCAAGGGTCAGAAGGGCTCCAGCGCGATGCCGCACAAGCGCAACCCGATCAGCAGCGAGAACATCTGCGGCTGCGCCCGCGTGATGAGGGGCTATATGAGCGCTTCCTGCGAGAATGTGGCTCTCTGGCACGAGAGGGACATCTCCCACTCCTCCACCGAGCGCATCATCCTGCCGGACGCGACCGAACTGCTCGACTATATGCTGAACCGCTTTATGGGCATACTCGACAATCTCGTGGTCTATCCGGAGAGGATGATTTTCAATATCTACCAGACGAAGGGAGTGATTTTCGCGCAGAGGGTTATGAACGCTCTCATCGGCAAGGGACTTTCCCGCGAGGAGGCCTACGACACCGTGCAGCCTGTGGCGATGAAAGCCTGGACCGAGGGGCTTGACTATCTGACTCTTCTTCGCGAGAACGAGAAGGTCTGCGGACTTCTTAAGAACGAGGAGCTCGAGGGCTGTTTCACCCTTGAGTACTATTTCAAGAACATTGATTATATATTCAACAGGGTAGGATTGAATTAACGAGGCCGACCTATTTTTTCATATTAAACTAAGTAAAAAACATAGATATGGCAAACATCGGTAACCCTTTCACCCCGGTTCAGAAAAAGGCCCTTCTTTGCGGCTCCGGCGAACTCGGGAAGGAAATCGCAATCGAACTTGAGCGCTATGGAGTAAATGTCATTGCAGTTGACAAGTACCCCAATGCCCCCGCAATGCAGGTGGCGCAGTCCTCCCGCGTCCTTTCGATGCTTGACGGCGACGCCCTTTCAGAGGTGATTGAGGCTGAAAAACCTGACCTGATTATCCCGGAAGTCGAGGCGATTGCAACTGAGAGGCTCGTCGAATTGGAGAAGAAGGGTTACAAGGTGATACCGACGGCAAATGCTGCCTACCTCACGATGAACAGGGAGGGCATCCGCCGTCTTGCCGCAGAGCAGCTCGGCGTCCCGACCTCGAGATATGAATTCGCTCAGACCGAGGAGGAGTTCCGCTCAGCTGCGGGGCGCATCGGTTTCCCTTGCGTCGTGAAACCTGTGATGAGCTCTTCCGGCCACGGCCAGAGCGTGGTCCGCAGCGAGGCTGAACTCCCCGAGGCCTGGAGGGTCTCCCAGGAAGGCGGAAGGGCCGGCGGCGGAAAGGTCATCGTCGAGGGTTTCGTGGATTTTGACTACGAGATCACTCTCCTTACCGTGCGCCACTGCTGCGGCACCACGTTCCTCCGCCCTGTGGGCCACCACCAGGTGGATGGCGACTACCGCGAGTCCTGGCAACCTCAAGGTATGAGCGAGACGGCCGAAAAGAAGGCGCAGGAGATTGCCGGCAAGGTCACTGCCGCTCTGGGCGGCTACGGCATTTTTGGAGTGGAGTTTTTCGTAAAGGGAGACGACGTATTCTTCAGCGAAGTCTCTCCGCGCCCGCACGATACCGGAATGGTGACGATGATTTCCCAGGACCTGTCCGAGTTCGCCCTTCACGCCCGAGCAGTCCTCGGCCTCCCGGTCCCGGAGGTCCGTTTTCTGGGTCCGTCCGCTTCGAAGGCGATTGTGGTCGAGGGCAACACCACCGAGTATGAATTCCGGAATATCGAAAAGGTTCTTGAAGAGCCAGGAGTTCAGGTCCGCTTTTTCGGCAAACCTGAAATCCGTGGCCACCGCCGCGTTGGGGTAATCCTCGCCACCGACGAAACGGTAGAAAAGGCCCTCCAGAAAGCAGAAAGGGCCTTTTCAAAGCTCAACGTTAAGGTCTACAACCAGCAGTAATTGCTCGAGATTCAGTTGCATCTGTGTTGACGACACTTTTTGCGGCAAACTCTCCTCGACGGGCCGCCGGACTGTGAGAACTTAAAAGATGCAGACGGCGCGGACGGAAGGCGCGTATTTCGCCTGTATGTTAAACGTAAAGGCTGAATCGGCAATGTCAGGGTTAAAACTCGTGCATTTTACCATAGTAAGAGTATTGCCATAAGAATTAGTCGTGGTGTATGTTTCTGAAGACCAATATTCATCGTAGGAACTGTTTGTCATAAACGTGCTGCCTCCTGCTGCCGAAAGGGCGGAACTGATTGCGTCCTTATTTTTTTTGATTAGCTTCAGGTCGTTATTAGACGGCAGGATCCAGAAAACTCCCTTGCTCTCGCACCAGGTCTTTGCATCGGCCCAGGTGATTTTGCTCTTCTTGTCCAGAGATACGAGTTTGGTGGTGAACCCGTCAGAAGAAACAGACCAGACGACTCCGCCGGATCCGTTGACCTTCAGTTGTCTGCCGACGGCGAAATTTGTCTTGACTTTCACTCCCCGCGGGCAGGTGAGCGAGGTGAGCGAAGCGACGTTTTCCATCTTCAGGGTGTCTAGTAACGGATTTGCGGTGACATCAAGAGAGGTGATTGCAGTGCCGCTGACATCCAGTGTCCTCAGTGAGGTGAAATACTTCAGGCCGTCAAGCGAAGCAATTCCGGTTGCGGAGGAACAGTCAATTTTAGTCACAAAGGCAGCATCCTGGTCTGTGAAGCTTCCGTCGCCGTCAACATCAAGATTCGCCTTGCAGAAGGAATTGAAAGCGGCGTCCGAGAAGGTGAGGGCCGTTTTTTTCCGCGGGGAAAGAAGGATATAGTCAGAGTAGGCGACAGCGCTGGAGTGAAGTATCCGAAGGCTAGCATTGACGGAGATATTTCCGCGGAAAAAGGCTTCTTTGAGCCCCTCACCGCTCACCCCCACGCGCAGAATGCCATAATCCGGCGATGTAACTGATGTAATCGTGAGTTCAACTTCCTCCGTCTGAGCCTTGGTTATCGTATATACGGCAAGCATCTGGATGAGTCGCTGTCCTTGATTCCAGGCATTCGCGTGCTGCTCTGCAACATCCATCGGTTGCACCTTGAAATCCAGCTCCGCCTCTCCCGGAGTTATTGTGGTCCCGTTTTCGGTGTAGGTCATAACTGCCGAACAGTCGGAGTATCTCGGAATGTATATAAGGGACTGGATGCGATTCAAAATCTCCCATACTGTAGCTTTGAGTTCCGCCACTATCCTATTCAACTCGTCAAGATTATTGTCTAGTTCTTCTATCAATTCCGTGTGCTCCGCAAGCTTACTGTCGGTCGCCTTAAGTTTATCTACAAGATCCGTAAGTGTATCCCACATTTGCGACACTTTTGTTGACAGAGAATTATAAACGTCCATCGTGACATAGGTATCGCTCACCCAATCTTTGGTGGCAGCGTTAAGGCTGTCAACGTATGTTTTGAGCTCAGTGATTTCATCCTCGAGGTCAGAGTTTTCATTCTCAAGCACAGCGATGTACTCCTGAAGGGAGACGATTACATCGTTGATGGATGCGACCGCAGAGTTGAGGGACTCGATTTTTTCCGTCTCGATTTTGTCCACCCGTGCGGTTAGGTTTTCAAGGTCGGAGTTTTTTGCGCAGCCGTAGAAAAGGGCCAATGAAGCGGCCATCGCGCCAAGAGCGTAAAAGAAGCGTTTCATAATAAAGGTTATAACTTTGTGTATATCAGCATAAAGGAATAGCGCTTCAAAGATAATGATTTTTTTTTGACTTTATACTAAAAAAACAAGAGGATGGAAGCGCCATCCTCTTGTTTTTTGTACTGGGTAGGAGAATCGAACTCCTATTGCGAGATTGAGAATCTCGAGTACTAACCGTTATACGAACCCAGCGTTTTTCGTTTGGGATTGCAAAGGTAGGCAAATTTTCTTTACCTGCAAATTTTTTCTGCCTCTCGCTGCAATTTTCTCAAAAAATCCGCCTGCCTGCTGTCTGAAGGGCTCTGCCGCTATTTCAAAAATACGAAGAAAACGGCGAGGACAAGGCAGCCGAAGGCCACAAAATGATTCCATTGCAACGGCTGTCCCTTAAAGACTACGGTGACAAAGACCGTAAAGATTGTGAGCGAGATAACTTCCTGAATGACTTTAAGTTGCATAAGATTGAACGGGCCTCCGTTCTCAATGAAGCCGATTCGGTTCGCCGGGACCTGGGCGCAGTATTCGAAAAATGCTATGCCCCAGGAGAAAAGAATTATCAGAATCAGCGGCCAGCCTGTGGAAATTTTCATCTCCTGCAGCTTCAGATGCCCGTACCAGGCGAAAGTCATAAAGATGTTCGAGCAGACGAGAAGCAGGATTGTGTAGATTGCCTTTACCATAATGTACCATTTTTCCAAAACGGGCGCAAATATAGCAATCTTTTGAGTATCTTTGCAGGTTCTGCCCGGTTAACTGAGCGCAGTGGCCGGGTCTGAGAAAAAATGAATACTTAATTATAGGAATATGACACTCATCAAATCCATTTCCGGCATCCGCGGCACCATCGGCGGCAACCCCGGCGAAGCTCTGACCCCCATCGACATCGTGAAATTCACCTACGCCTATTGCGAGAAACTTCGCGAGAGAAGGCCGAAACCTTCCGGCGAGCGCTACAAGGTCGTCGTGGGAAAGGACGCCAGACTGAGCGGCGAGATGGTGGAAGACATCGTCTGCGGAACGCTCATTTCCTGTGGCGTGGATGTGGTGAAGGCGGGTTTCGCTTCCACCCCCACAACGGAGATGGCTGTTACCCTTAGCGGAGCTGACGGCGGAATAATCCTCACGGCTTCCCACAATCCCAAGCAGTGGAACGCCCTCAAGCTTCTGAACGAAAAGGGCGAGTTTCTCAATGCTGCAGAGGGCAACGCAATTTTGGAATGTGCAGAAAGAGAGGACTTTAACTTCGCCCCTGTGGAGCAGCTCGGCTGCACCGAGGAGCACGACTTTACCGATGAGCACCTCGACGCCGTTCTCGCTCTTGATGCTGTGGACGCGGAGGCTGTCCGCAAGGCCGGGTTCAAGGTCGTTCTTGACGCCGTGAACTCCGTGGGCGGAATCATTATGCCACGGCTCCTGAGGCGTCTTGGAGTGGAGTGCATAGAGCTTAACTGCAACCCGACCGGCGACTTCGCGCACAACCCCGAGCCGCTTCCAGCAAACCTCACTGAACTTTCAGAGACTGTCCTAAAGGAAGGCGCCGACCTTGGTGTCAGCGTTGACCCGGATGTGGACCGTCTTGCGCTTATCTGCGAGAACGGAAAGCCTTTCGGCGAGGAATACACCCTCGTGAGCGTTGCCGACTATCTTCTCGGCCGTGCCTACGACGAGGCTCTCCGGAGCGGAAAATCCCTCGAAGAGGTCTGCGCTCCGTATTCTATGACTACCGCCTCCAACCTCTCCTCTTCAAGGGCGCTGAGGGATGTGACCGAGAAATTCGGCGGAGAATACTTCGCCTCAGCCGTCGGCGAAGTGAACGTGACTACGAAGATGAAGGAATGCGGTGCCCTGATCGGCGGAGAGGGCAACGGGGGAGTCATCTACCCTGCTCTCCACTACGGCCGTGACGCGATGGTGGGCGTGGCGCTTTTCCTCACGAATCTTGCGCACAAAAAGATGAAGGTCTCAGAACTTCTTGGGACCTATCCTCAATATGTAATTACAAAAAACAGGATTGAACTTTCCGACAAGGCTCTGATTGACAAGATATTGACCGAGCTTCAGAAGGCCTACGCTTCCGAGGATGTGAACACAATCGACGGAGTGAAAATTTCCTTCGAGTCCAAAAAGCAATGGGTTCATCTTCGCCGCTCCAACACCGAGCCGATTATCCGCGTCTATGCCGAGGCCGCAACAGCCGCCGAGGCCGACGCCCTTGCAGGCGAAGTAATCGCTCTTGCGAAAAAGATTATAGGTTAGGCTACTGAACTTCCCAAGAGCGGCTATGTTTTCATTCAGAACCACCCCCCTTCAGGACCAGCTTGACAAGTCCCTTGTGGACGGCAAGGTGGGCTGTTTCTGCACCCAGAACTGCTGGGATGCGGGAACGGGCGAATATATGTACGACATTTTCCGCCGCAGGGGCAACCTACAGCAGGTCTTTTCTCCCCGAGATACAGAGCTCACCCCGGCAACGAACCACATCGAATTCAGCGCGGAGTCTCTTCAGGGCCTGAGCGCCGTAGTCGTGGAGATTCAGGACACCGGAGTGCGCTATTTCAACTACACGAAGGACGTATTCTCTCTGATGGAGACTCTCAAGGGAATGGGGGAGAGCGCACCTTCCCTTTATATAGTGGACCATATAAACCCGGCGGGAAGGGTCGTGGAAGGCTCTATGCCGCAGGCGGAGTGTGAAAGTCACACCCCGAAAGTGCCTCACCGTCACGCGCTTACCCTCGGAGAGCTCGCCCTTTTGTATCAGAGCGAAATAGGCGCAGCCTTCCCTCTGCACGTGATTTCGGCGACTCTTTCCTCTTCCTCCCGCGAACTTCTCCCCTGGGCCATCGCTCCCTGCTCGGACATTCCCGGGATGTTCACCTGCGACCTGTACAGCGGAGGCGGGCTTTGGAACAACACCAATGTGACTCCGGGCATCGGTACCGCCCGTCCATACGAATACATAGGCGCCCCGTTCGTGAAACCTGCAGTGGGCGGACACATCGGCGCCGTGCCTCCTCCTGTTGCCGAGGGAGTGCTCCTCCGCCCCTGCTCCTTCACCCCTGCCTGCGGACGCTACGAGGGGGAGAAATGCTATGGCTATCAGATACTTCGCTCCCCGGGGGCTGAATATCACTCTCTGCTTCACACAGCGGCCCTGATGCGTTATTTTACTCAAGTTTACCCCGAGTTCCGCCTTGAAGAGGGCTTCGCTCTCAAACTCTCCGACCCCGTGGTTCTTGACTACATAAAGGGGGGAGAGACCGACTCGATGACCCTTCGCGAACACATCAAGACCGAAGAGCAGAAATGGATACGCAAAGCGAAGCGCTACCTCCTCTACGACGACCAGCCGTACAGGGTGAAGTAGTTGACGGCCAGCCATATATGGCGAAATAAAGTTAGAGATAAGAAATACAGAAAATATGGAAAATACAACGGTCTTTACTCTCGATTATGTCCACGAGATTCTCTACGGGGGACGGAAAATTTCCCTCGACTCTCTCCCGATGAAGGAGGTGGAGGAGTGCTACGAATTTCTGAAGGAGTTCGCATCGGACAAGGTTATCTACGGCATCAACACCGGCTTCGGCCCTATGGCGCAGTGGAGAGTGGACGACGCTTTCCTTAAAGACTTGCAGTACAACATTATACGCAGCCACTCAACCGGCGCAGGAGACCCTCTTCCGGACATCTTGGCAAAGAGCGCTATGGTCGCTCGCCTCGGAACCTTCCTCCAGTGCCGCTCAGGGGTGCATCCCGATGTGGTGAAACTTCTCGTGGAGTTCATCAACAGGGATATAATCCCGTTCATCCCGCGTCACGGAAGCGTCGGGGCAAGCGGAGACCTGGTGCAGCTGGCGCATATAGCCCTCACACTCATCGGAGAGGGTGAAGTTCACTGGAAGGGGGAGTGGAGACCTTCCTCTGAGGTTATGAAGGAGTGCGGCCTCAAACCTTTCGACATCCACATCCGCGAGGGACTTTCCATCACCAACGGCACCTCTGTGATGACAGGAATCGGGGTCGTTAACCAGTTCCAGGCTGAGCAGATTCTCGACTGGGCGACTCTTGCTTCTGTGATGATGAACGAAATCGCCTCCTCCTTCGACGATCTTATGGCCGAGCCGCTCAACAGCGTACGCCGCCACGAGGGACAGCAGGTGATAGCCGCCCGTATGCGCTCCCTCTCGGAGGGTAGCCGCTGCCTTCAGAAAAGGGAGCACGAACTCTACGACAACGGCCACAGCGACGACAAGGTCTTCGAGCACAAGGTCCAGGCCTATTATTCACTCCGCTGCACCCCTCAGATTCTGGGTCCCGTGTATGAGACGCTCCGCAATTCCCGCCGCGTGCTGGAAGAGGAACTCAATTCCGCTTGCGACAACCCGATAATTGACCCTCAGACCCGCAATGTCTACCACGGAGGAAATTTCCACGGCGACTACATTTCGCTTGAGGAGGATAAGGTGAAAATAGCTCTCGTGAGGGTGGCGATGACCGCAGAGCGTCAGCTCAACTACCTCTTCCACGACCGCATCAACGGCATACTTCCTCCTTTCCTGAACCTGGGGAAACTCGGGCTCAACTACGGAATGCAGGCCTGCCAGTTCACCGCCACTTCCACGACTGCCGAGTGCCAGACCCTCGCTATGCCGAACTATGTCCACAGCATCCCGAACAACAATGACAATCAGGACATCGTGAGTATGGGAACGAACACCGCCCTTCTCTGCGCCCAGGTCATAGAAAACGTATGGCAGGTGCTCGCAATCCAGTATATCGCTCTTGCTCAGGCAGTTGACTGTCTGAAAATCGCAGACTCGCTCTCCCCTGCAACCCGCCGCATCTACGAAGCTGTACGCAGCATAGTCCCTGTTTTTGTGGAGGACACTCCGTTCTACAAGGACATAGCGGCAGTTCAGAACTATTTGAAAACAAATCCGTTGAATCTTAAATAAGAACCAGAGGTCTTGCCGCGCACGCGACAGACTCCAAATAATTGAATTTTATGGCACAGAAACCTTCCATCCCCAAGGGAACCCGCGACTTCGGCCCCGCTGAAATGGCCGGCCGCAACTACATTTTCGACACGGTCCGCAGCGTTTTCCGCACCTACGGCTACGCTCCGATAGAGACTCCGTCGATGGAAAATCTTTCCACCCTGATGGGCAAATACGGCGAGGAGGGCGACAAGCTCCTTTTCCGCATTCTGAATTCCGGCGAGGCCTTCAACGGCATCGATTTCGGGGAATATGCCTATGAACCTGCCCAGGGGGAGGACCCGGCGAAGGGACCCTATTACAATTGCCGCGCGCTCACCAACCGGGTGTGCGAGAAGGGTCTGAGGTACGACCTCACTGTTCCGTTCGCCCGCTTTGTCGTGCAGCACCAGAACGAGATTTCCTTCCCGTTCAAGCGTTTCCAGATTCAGCCGGTGTGGAGGGCAGACCGCCCGCAGAAGGGCCGCTACAGAGAGTTTTATCAGTGCGATGCCGACGTCATAGGCTCAACATCTCAGTTGAATGAGCTGGAACTCGTGCAGATTGTGGACCGCGTTTTCGGCCTTTTCGACATCCGCGTCTGCATCAAAATCAACAACCGCAAGGTCCTCACCGGTCTTGCTGAAATCTGTGGTTTCCCGGATAAGGTGGTGGACATAACAGTCGCAATTGACAAAATAGACAAAATCGGTCTTGAGGCCGTTGAGGCTGAGATGAGGGAGAAGGGGCTGAGCGAGGAGGCGATAGCTGTCATTGAGCCGGTGCTTACTCTGAGCGGAACATCCTCCGAGAAACTTTCTCTGATGAAGGGGCTTTTTAGCGGCGGCTCGGCTTCGGGAATAGTCTCGGAAACCGGTCTTAAAGGCATAGGGGAGCTCGAAGAACTCTTCGGCCTTATTGACGCCGCAGGTATTTCCCAGCAGGTCGAGATAGACCTTTCTCTTGCAAGGGGCCTGAATTACTACACTGGAGCGATTTTCGAGGTGAAGGCTCTTGATTTTGAGATTGGAAGCATCTGCGGAGGCGGCCGCTACGACAACCTCACAGGCATTTTCGGCCTTCCCGGGATGTCCGGCGTGGGCATTTCCTTCGGTGCCGACCGCATCTACGATGTTCTCAAGGGG
Organism: bacterium; assembly: GCA_963640535.1. GTDB lineage: Bacteria > Bacteroidota > Bacteroidia > Bacteroidales > UBA932 > Cryptobacteroides. Next base: position 118,904 of record CAVHYU010000004.1, read on the forward strand.
CTGGACAAATTCCCGAAGGACGTGACGGGAGGCGCAACGCTTCTTTTCGCGAATATGGGCTCAGATGAACTCAGATACATTCTTCCCGTTGCAAAGGCTCTTCGTGAAAGGGGAGTCGCCTGCGAAATCTACCCGGAGGCGGGCAAGCTCAAAAAGCAGTTTGACTACGCTTCCCGCAAACAGATTCCGTTCCTCTCCATCTGTGGCGGAGACGAAGCCGCCGAGGGCAAGGTGAACCTGAAGAACCTCTCAACCGGCGAGCAGAGCAAGTTCGACAAGTGCGACCTCGAAGGGATGACGGCATTTTTGAAGTAGGCCAAATATTTTCGTTAAAAATCGAAGAAAAGTTTGCAGCATCAAAAAAAAGTTGTACCTTTGCAATCCCATTCGGAAAACGGGTCTTTGAGGCTCTCCGAAAAGGGTAAAATTCCTGAATAGCTCAGTTGGTTAGAGCATCTGACTGTTAATCAGAGGGTCGCAGGTTCAAGTCCTGCTTCAGGAGCAAACATCGCGGGGTAGAGCAGTTGGTAGCTCGTCGGGCTCATAACCCGGAGGCCGGAGGTTCGAGTCCTTCCCCCGCTACGAGGAGTTCGGCTAAGAAGCAATTCTTAGCCGTTTTTTTTGTGCATCAAAAACTTCCCGCGTCCTCTGATTTCTCCGAATATGATGTTAATCGAGTTTTGAGGATACAAATAGCGCGTTTTATTATTTCGCAATATGTCAAATATCGCGTTTTATTCTTCAGAAATATGTCAAATATTGCGTTTTATTATTTCGCAATATGTCAAATATTGCGTTTTATCTTAAATCGGAGCATACGGTCAAAAAATATTTGGACTATTTCAAACAGGCCTTTCTGCTGATAGCGGTATATGAGCAGACTGAGCCCTTGAGATGCTTTCTGCGGGTGAGGATGAACGCGTCGAATTCCAATAATTTTTGTAAATTTGTAAGTTTTGAACAATTTGCTTCAATTATGGACATTGACCTTCTTTCCAAAATGGTGTATGACCTTATCCTTGAGAATGATAGGGTCGCTCTGCCCGGAGTGGGATGTTTTGTCGCGGAGATTGTGCCTGCGACCTTTTCTGACAAGGGTTATACGATTAATCCGCCTTACCGTAAGCTTTATTTCCGGAGCCATCCCGACGACGGCTCCCTGCTGGTGGACCTCTATGCCAAGTCAAACGGGGTTTCTCCTGAGGCTTCAAGGGGAATAATCACTGATTTCCTTTCAGAAATGAAGGAAATCCTACTGGCGAAGAAAGTCATTGTGTTTCCGGGGCTTGGAAGGCTTAGGGCGACGAAGGAGAATAATCTTTTCTTTGTCGCCGACGAGACTCTGGACATATATCCGGAGGGCGTGGGTCTGGAGCCGCTGTCGCTGAAAACGCACCGCGAGACTTCGGAGGATCTTACTGCCGCGATGACAGAACTTGGAGGGATTATTTCTGCGCCAGCGGAAGCGCCCTCCGAAACGCCAGCCGAGACGCCAGCGGAGGCACTGACCGAGACGCCATCCGAAGAGCCTGTTGAAGCAGAAACGCCAGCGGAGACGCCCGCCCAAGCGCCAGCCGAGCCAGTAGTTGAGCCTCAGCCCGAGCCAACCCCAGAACCGGAGTTGACCCCAGAGCCAGTGCCGACCCCTGAACCGGAGTTGACCCCAGAGCCAGTGCCGACCCCAGAGCCTCAGCCCGAGCCAGTAGTTGAGCCTCAGCCCGAGCCAACCCCAGAACCCGAGCCAACCCCAGCCCCGCAGCAGCCCGCCGGGTCCGGCTCCCGCGCCGTTACGGTCGCTCTCATCGTGATCCTTTCGCTCATCTGCCTTGTGCTCATCGCTCTGATTGCCTTCGTTCTCATCTCACGCACCGCTCCCGAGCTTCTCGACCCGCTTCTTTACAGCGCCGACGAGCTCCGGATCCTTAATACGAAAATATAGTCCCAGGCGGCCTCCTTCGAGAAGCAACTGCTTTGATACAGAATACGATATGTTTGAACTTATATATCCGATAGAACCTGCTCCGATGATACCGGGGCTCAAGGCCGGAGGGGAGAGAAAAGTGCCTGCCGGCGAGGAGATTTTCCCTGTCGTGGAGACCTCCGGACTTGTCGTGGGCAGAGCAACCAGAAGCTACTGCCACAACGGGTCGAGGCTTCTTCACCCCGTCGTGCATCTTCACATAATCGACCGCGGCGAGAGAATTTATCTCCAGAAGCGCGCGATGACAAAGGACATTCAGCCCGGGAAGTGGGACACCGCCGTGGGCGGACACGTAAGCTACGGTGAGAGCCTTCTGGAGGCGCTCCATCGCGAGTCTATGGAGGAGCTGCACCTCACCAGGTTCAACCCCGTTTATATCGGCACCTACCCCTACGAATCCACCCGTGAAAATGAGCTCGTGAACATCTTTGCTGCAGTGGGTTCCTTTGAAATCCGTCCCGACGGCGAGGAGGTCACGGAAGGGAAGTGGTGGACCCTCGGGGATATTGACAAAGCCATCGGCCACAACATCCTGACCCCGAATTTCGAGATGGAGTTCGTAAAAATCCGCGACAAACTCCTCGCTCTGCTCTAAGAGTCTAAGAAGCTGATCCAAAAGTCACTTTTGATTACTCTCATTCAGACTTCTTAACCCCCGCGGACATAGTTCACACAAACTTCAACCACACAATATGCCGTCAGTTTCAACAATATACACCTCCGACTACTCCTCGGCGAACTTCGCCCGCATAGCCTCCGCCCTGAGGGAAGATTACCTTCTTCTGGTGGATCCGAGGTTTCGCGTGGAATTCGGCCCCACAGGCCTTGAGCGCTTTCTTGCAGTAGCCAGCGCAAGTGGCTCTCCGATGCTCTATTCCGACTGCCTTGAGAACGGGAAGCCACATCCGCACATTGACTGCCAGAGGGGGTCGGTGCGTGACGACTTTGATTTCGGCCCCGTCCTGCTTTTCCGCTCAGAGCCCTTCAGAGCGGCGGTTTCTTCGCAGATGGCCGAGGGCAGGAACTACTCTTTTGCAGCCCTCTACGATGTGCGCCTGCGTCTGGAGGAGCTCCCGTTCCACATCCGCGAGAGCCTCTATTCCTACTCGGAAACCGACACCACCAGGAGCGGGGAGAAACAGTTTGACTATGTGAAAAGGTCCTCCAGGCAGCGGCAGAGTGAGATGGAGGAAGCCTGCACGGAGCATTTGAGACGAATCGGAGCCTGTCTCGGACCGCGTCCCGACGCCCCTGAGTGCACTGAGAAATTTCCAGTTGAGGCTTCTGTCGTAATCCCGGTGAAAAACAGGGTCAGGACCGTTGCTGACGCCGTACATAGCGCCCTTGAGCAGAGGTGCAGTTTCCCCTTCAATGTGATAGTCGTTGACAATCACTCCACTGACGGAACGACTGAACTACTGAGGGAGCTTGCCTTGGAAGACTCCCGCCTTCGTCACATTGTCCCCGAGGAAACCTCTCTTGGAATCGGCGGGTGCTGGAACAAGGCTGTGGACAGTCCTTTCTGCGGAAAATACGCGGTACAGCTTGACAGCGACGACATTTACAGTTCGGAGAACACGCTCCAGAGGATTGTGGACGGCTTCGGGGCGCAGCGGTGCGCAATGCTCATCGGGGCCTACAGCCTTACGGACATCGACCTTCGGCCCATCCCTCCCGGACTTGTGGACCACAGCGAGTGGACGGACGGGAACGGACATAATAACGCCTTGAGAATCAACGGTCTGGGAGCTCCGAGAGCCTTTCGCACAGACATACTGCGACGCCTCCATTTCCCCGACACAAGCTACGGGGAGGACTACGCCGTCGGCCTTGCACTTTCCTCCCGCTACCGCCTCGGACGGATTTACGAGAGCCTTTACTGCTGCCGCCGCTGGGAGGGGAACTCCGACGCCGCGCTGAGCATTGAAAAACAGAACGCCAACAACCTCTACAAGGACAGCCTCCGCACCGTCGAAATCCTTTCCAGAATAAGACGGAATAGAGCAGGGGAAGCCTGAAGCCCCCAGCGGAATCATTGAAAGCGTTTTGAGAAGTATGAGTAAAAGATGAAAAACAACAATTCAGAGATAGAAAAGTTCGTCCGGGACCAGCTCTCCTGCTGGCCGCTTGCCTGCGCCAATTTCAGAGCGCTCAAGGGAGTGAAAACCAAGACGCTCACTGTCGGCGGGCTGGATGTGACGGTGCAGCACAACCCGGCGAGGATGATTTCCTCGGCTGCGAAACTCGACAAGGCCTCGGTCGCAAAACGGCCCTGCTTTTTCTGCAACCGCTTCCCCGAGCAGACCTTCATCCGCTTCGAGGGGAGAAAGGGCAAAAAGTACGACATCCTTCTGAACCCATACCCGATTTTTCCAAACCATCTTGTCATCGCGATGGCCCGCCACTGCGACCAGTCCATCTGGAAGCGCTACATCGATGTGCTGGACCTGAGCAAGAAATATCAGGGCTACACTTTTTTCTACAACGGTCCCCATAGCGGCGCCTCTGCTCCTGACCACCACCATTTCCAGGCCTCCCCGAGCGGTCTTATGCCTCTGGAGGCGGATGTTCAGAGGATGTTTTCCTCTCTAAAGGGAGTGCGCCCGGAGGTGGCAGGGGGCGTTGAACCTCAGATGGAGTATCTAACCTCCGTTCAGGACGCGCACCTTTTCCACTACGGAAAATATCTTAACGGCATTTTCGCCCTTCGCGCCGCGACAAGTAAGTCCGCCGCGAAACTTTTCTACCGCCTTCTTGACTGCGCCGACATCCCGGAGGGGGAGTCAGAGCCGCTTTTCAACCTCATTTCCTGGTACTCCGAGGGCGAATTCCGCTCTGTTGTAGTTTTTCGCACCTCACACCGCTCGCACCACTATTGGTCCGAAGGGCCCGACCACCTTACGATGAGCCCCGGCTGCGCCGATATGGGAGGTTGCGTCATCGCCCCGGTTCCCGAGGATTTTGATAAACTGGACTCCGCTCTGCTTACTTCTCTTCTTACCGAGGTCACACTTTCCCCTGAGCGGCAAAACAAGATAATTCACCGTCTCACACGCACCCAACCCCATATAAGCGTCGGGATTATGTCAGCCCCTCGCATTGAATTCCAAATGTATCCCGACGGCGGCGGCACAAGAGTGGCGACATTCCGAGAGGGAAAAATCGACTACGACGGTGCGCTCTACGACGAGCTTTTCTTCGAGGAACAGACCCCTTCCACCTTCTTCGCGGAGCCGACATTCGAGCTCCACGACGTTACAATCGGCAAGGGCTTCCACTGGGAGAGGAAGGAAACCCAGAAATTTGCCGGGACGCTGAAAATCATTGTCGAAAACAACTCTCTCACCGCCATAAACATAATAGGAGTCGAGGATTATCTTCTGAGCGTCATTTCCTCCGAGATGAGCCAAAAGTGTCCGCTGGAGTTTCTCAAGGCGCACGCCGTGATTTCTCGCTCCTGGGTGATGGCCCAGCTGCGTCACGAGGTGAAACCCAAGTGGAACGATGCCGACAGGGAGTCTCTTTTAAGGTGCACCGACCTTGTGGATGTATGTACCTGGCTGTCATTGCATTACGATGCTGCGGAAACACCTTCCACCGAAAAGTCGGAAGCCCGGACGGACGCCTGCGCGGAGGCGCTTTCCTATCAGAGGGAAAGGGAATATATAAAGTGGTATGACAACAACGACCACAAGTGCTTCGACGTCTGCGCTGACGACCACTGCCAGAGATATCAGGGCCTCACCCGCGCCACCGACCCTAATGTCCAGAAGGCCGTTGACGACACCTGGGGGCAGGTTCTCCGCTCCGGAGGGGAACTTTGTGACGCCCGTTTCTCAAAATGCTGCGGCGGAGTTTCCGAACTCTTCTCAACTTGCTGGGCAGACTCCGACAAACCTTACCTACAGGCCCTTCCGGACACTCCGGGGCACCTTCTTGAGGGCACTCCGGACGCTGAGGGAAAGCCCGCAGTCCCGTTCTGCTCGAAGGCGGACTCGGCGCTGCTTTCACGGATTTTCAATTCCTACGACCAGACGACCGTGGATTTCTACACCTGGACGGAAAATTATGGGGTGGGTGAACTTAGCGAAATCATCGAGGAGCGAAGCGGAATGCACATCGGCACTCTCACCGCTCTTGAAAGTCTTGCCGAAGGGCCTTCCGGAAGAATTTTCAGTCTTCGGGTTGAGGGCACAGAAGGCTCGTTCATAGTGGGTAAAGAGCTTGAAATCAGACGAATACTCTCCCGCACACACCTTAAGAGTTCGGCTTTCACTGCGACTTTCACTCCGGACGGACGAGTCGTTCTTCGCGGACGCGGCTGGGGTCACGGCGTGGGATTTTGTCAGATAGGGGCGGCAGTGATGGCTCTCGAGGGCTACCCGTACCGCGAAATCCTCGCCCACTATTATCCGGGCGCCGAGGTTTGCACTGGCGGAGAAGTCTCTTGCTCCGGCAGTGAGTCTTGTCCAGAAGCCTCTTGCTCCGGCAGTGAGTCTTGTCCTGAAGCCTCTTGCACCGGCAGTGGGTCTTGTTCTGAAACCTCTTGCTCCGGCAGTGGGACTCGGCCTGACCTCCCTTGCTCCTGCGCGGGGGATGAAAATGCTCCCGAAAAATAATTCAGCAGATAGAATATGACAGAAAACAGAAAAATATCCCCCTGGGCCTGGGTACCGACGCTCTATTTTGCCGAAGGCATTCCCTATTTCGCAGTGAACGTAATCTCCGTGATTATGCTGGCGAAAATGGGCGTAAGCAACGCTCAGATGGCGCTTTTTACGAGCCTACTGTATCTTCCCTGGGTCATAAAACCCCTCTGGAGCCCTCTGGTGGACATTCTCAGAACGAAACGGTGGTGGGTTCTTGCGATGCAGATTCTGCTTTCCGTCTGCTTTGTAGCCCTTGCTCTCTCCCTTCCCTCGGCTTCTCGTTTGGAGTCTTCGCTTTCTCAGGACGGAACGGCTCCGGTCTCGCTTTTTACGCTCACCCTCATCATTTTCTGGGTGATGGCCTTTGCAAGTGCCACTCACGACATCGCGGCTGACGGATTCTATATGCTGGCGCTTTCCCCCGGCGACCAGTCCCTTTTCGTTGGCATCCGAAGCACATTCTACCGCCTCGCGTCGGTGTTCGGACAGGGAGTGCTGGTGGTTGTGGCGGGAGTGCTGGAGGTGCGTCTGGGGAGCGTTCCTGCCTCGTGGTTCTGGACCATTCTCATTACGGCCGTGATTTTCTCCGCGGTGACTCTCTGGCATCTGTGGAGCCTCCCACGGCCCGAAAGCCGCGGCGATCAAAATCCTTCCCCGCAGGGGAGCGCCGTCCCCGCCCCGGACAATGCGCTGTCCTCGCAGCAGGGGAGCGCTGTCCCCGCTCCATCCTCTTTTCGTGATATTCTCAGGGGCATAGGACGCACATTCTCCACGTTTTTCCGCAAAAAGGGAATCTTCCTTGCGATAGTCTTTATGCTTTTGTACCGCCTTCCGGAGGCATTTCTCGTAAAGATGATGAACCCGTTCCTTCTCGCTGACCCTTCCGCCGGCGGACTCGGGCTCAGCACAGCCTCTGTCGGAGCGGTTTACGGCACTGCCGGAGTCATAGCCCTTACTCTCGGAGGCATTCTCGGGGGCTTTGCCGTTGCACGGTGGGGTCTGAAGCGCTGCCTTTGGCCTATGGCCCTCTCGCTCGCCCTTCCCTGCCTTGCCTTTATATGGCTGAGCGCCAGCCAGCCTTCGTCCATTTGGATCATCAGCCTTTTTGTCTGCCTTGACCAGTTCGGCTACGGGTTCGGATTCACGGCCTATATGCTCTATATGATTTATTTTTCTCAAGGGGAGTACAAAACCTCGCATTATTCGCTCTGCACGGCGTTTATGGCTCTGAGTATGATGCTCCCGGGGATGGTCGCTGGCTATCTTGAGGAAGCCCTGGGCTATACGGGATTCTTCTGTCTTGTCGGGGTCTGCTGCCTTGCCACCGTCGCAGTCACAATGTTTGTAAAAGTTGAACCGGAATATGGTAAAAAGTAAAATAATACTCTCAGCCGCCCTCGCGGCCCTGTTCTCTCTTCCGCTGGGAGCCCGGACTGACTCTCTTTCCAACTTTGCGCAGGAGGACTCCACCACTGTGCGGAGCAGCGTCGTAAAACCCGGCATAGAAGTGCTCAGAGAGCACGGTTTCGATGTCCTGAGGGGCAAACGGATAGGACTTGTCACGAATCCCAGCGGAGTGGACCGCAATCTCCGCTCCACCATCGACATCCTTTTTCAGGCTGAGGAGGTGAACCTTGTGGCGCTTTTCGGTCCTGAGCACGGGGTGAGGGGAGACAAATATGCGGGCGACAAGGTCAGCGGAGAAACCGACCCTTCGACCTCGCTCCCTGTCCATTCCCTTTACGGCGCCACCCGAAAACCCACCCCGGAGATGCTTCAGGGGCTGGATGCTGTCGTCTATGACATTCAGGATGTGGGCGTGAGGTCATACACCTTCATCTCCACCCTCGGACTCGTGATGGAGGCCTGCGCCGAGGCTGACATAGAGGTTATAGTCCTCGACAGGCCAAATCCTCTCGGGGGCGAGAAAGTGGAGGGACCTCTTGTGAGGGACGGTTACCATTCTTTCATCGGCCAGTACAAAATTCCTTATATATACGGACTTACGGTCGGAGAACTCGCTCTGATGCTGAATGAGGAGGGGCTTAACTGCGGACAGAAAGGAAATCAGCCCCCCTCTCGCTGCCGCCTTACGGTTGTTCCGATGGCGGGGTGGCACAGGGATATGCTCTACGCCGACACTCGCCTTCCGTGGGTGCTTCCTTCCCCGAATATCCCCTTCTGCGACACCCCGCAGTATTATGCTTCAGCGGGCATAGCGGGCGAATTCTCGAACTATATCCAGATTGGAGTGGGCTACACTCTCCCGTTCCAAGTCTTTGCCGCACAGTGGATTGATCCTCTGGAGCTCAAAAAGGAACTTGACAGCTACAACCTTCCGGGCATAGCGTTCCGCACAATCGTCTATAAGCCTTTCTCCGGCTCGCAGGCAGGAAAGCTCCTTGGAGGCGTGCAGTATTTTTTCACTGACTACGATGCTGCCCGCCTCACCGAGACCCAGTTCTACGTTATGCAGGCCCTTTCAAGGCTCTATCCCTCCCATCGCCCGTTCGAGACGGCAACCTCCAGCGGCGCTTTCGACAAGGTTTGTGGCACAAAATATGTCAGAGAGACTTTTGGCGTATGCTACGATTTCGAGGACATCAAGCCTTACTGGCGGGGCGATGCCGAGGCCTTCAAAGCAATGTCCGAAAAATATTATTTATATAGATAGCACACACCGCATCAAGCCTCCTTGCAGGTTGTTAAGACGGCCTGCCGGGAATGGAAAAAGAAGTTAAACCCTTCAAAACACTATGATTATGAGAACCAGCAAAGCAGCCATCGCGGCAATGTTACTTTCGCTTGCGACATTCCAGGTTGACGCTCTAGCGCAGAGCCGCAACACCTCGTCGTCTTCACGTTCGACAACAACTTCCTCACAGTCAAGGAGTTCATCATCTTCGAGAAGCTCATCCTCCTCAAGGAGCACAGGCAGCTCTTCATCTTCCAGGTCATCATCTTCTTCAAGAAGCACCGGCAGTTCTTCCTCTTCAAGGAACTCGTCTTCATCAAGAAGTTCGTCATCATCGTCTTCTTCGAGGAATTCGTCATCTTCCCGCAGCTCCTCAGTTTCAAGCGGTTCTTCCAGCCGGAGCACTACTCCTGCCGTGACTTCTTCACGCTCAAGCAGCTCATCGCGCCCGTCTTCAAGCGTAAGATCCACCACAACGACATCCCGTCCGTCTTCGTCAGTCCGCAGTTCCTCATCATCCTCATCATCCTCAAGGACGACGACCACCGTTTCTTCCGGCAGGACTTCTTCTTCCAGCAGAAACTCCGCTGCGACTACTGCTTCCCGCAGGGTGACCACAATTAACAGGAACAACACCGCTTCCGGTTCAACCTCCGGCAGCTCCTCTGCAGCAGGAACGGCTGTGCGCAGCACAGGGGCCTCTTCCAGCAGTTCAAGGGTTGTAAGCAGCCCTGCGACGACGGTGCGTAACGCTCCTGCAACAGGGGGCGAGACGGGAGTCGCACGCAACACCCCTACCGTAAACCAGGGCAATGTGACCCGCAACACCCCTCCTGCAAACCAGAACAACGGCAGAATGGATCCGAACACCCCGAGGGACAACTTCGGAAGGCCTTCTCATCCGCGCGAGAGGGACTTTATCGACTTCAATGCCCGTCCGCCTCACAAATTCTATGAGCCGCATCACCACCATTATTTCGGCTATCGCGTTCATACTCTTCCTGCCGGCTACTGGTACCGCGACTGGAGAGGAGTGCGCTACTACTGCTACAATGATGTGTATTACCGCTACATAAACGACTGCTATGTGGTCTGCCGTCCTCCGTTCGGAACCTCCATCGCAGCCTCAGTCGCGGCCGACATAGCCTGGACAGCGATTACGGTCAGCTACTACAACACGCTGAACAACACCTACAGCCAGATCAACTCCAACAACGCCTACATCGCCGAGCAGAACGAGCAGATTGCGAAGAACAACGCCATCCTCGCTCAGCAGAACAGCACCCTCGCCGCCGAGTCTCAGTATATGAGCGCCCGTTCCACCCAGGCCTACACTCTCGCTCAGGCCCTCGGACTGGTGCAGTCCTACGCTTCAGCTGACACGGAGTATTACTATCAGGACGGAGTTTTCTACCGCAAGGATGCGAGCGGCCAGTACTACGTGATCGTGCCGCCTGCAGGCTCAATCGTTGACAACCTCCCGGAGGACTACGACACCCTGACCTACAACGGAGTCGAGTACTACCAGGTTGACGGCACAGTCTACCGCATAGTGGTAGTCGGCGGCTACGCAAAATTCGAAGTCCTCGGCCAGAAGTATTAGGCCGTGCACGCAACGAAGAGGCCTTCGGAATAATATTCAGCGTGTGGGAGGGGGTTAGATGCCTCCTACCGTAAGATTTTCAATCAGGACAGTCGGGATGCCAACAGAGACGGGCACCGACTGTCCTTTTCCGCAGGTCCAGGAGCTGTCGCTGATTCGAAGGTCCCGGCCCACAAGACGGATGTCCCCGAGGGCTCGGGGGCCGTTGCCGATTACATTGATGTCCTTCACCGGGGCGGTGAGACGGCCGTTTTCTATTAGGTAGCCGCTGTTCACGAAAAAGGTGAAATCTCCCTCGCCAATCTGGACCTGTCCGTTGGAAAATTCATCCACATAGATGCCCTTTTTGACCGCGGCAATTATCTCTGAAGGGTCTGCAGCGCCGTTTTCCATATATGTCGTCCTCATCCTCGGGAGGGGATTGTAGCGGAAACTTTCCCGGCGTCCGTTGCCTGTGGGGGCGACCCCGTAATGGGCTGCACTTATGCGGTCGTGGAGATAGGATGTGAGCACTCCGTCCTCCACCATATAGGTCTTCTGGCCTCTCACCCCTTCGTCGTCCAGATAGCACGCGCCCCTGTTCCCCGGAATAGTGCCGTCGTCCACTATGCTGATGCCCCGTGGGCACACCCTTTTTCCCATTTTGTCGGAGAAAATTGACTGGCCCTTGCGGTTGAAATCCGCTTCGAAAGAATGGCCCATAGCTTCGTGAAGGAGGATTCCCGATGCTCCCGCGCCCATCACTACGCTCATCTTCCCGCCCTTTGGACGGATGGCCTCAAAACGCGCGTCAATCCCCCGCAGAACCTCATCCACGAGAGAGTCCACGGTGGCGTCCGAGAGCATCTCCGCCCCCATCCGGAAACTTCTGGATGCTGATTTTGAGATTGTCGAGGGCTTCCCCGCAGCATCACGTCCGCTGAAAACTGCTGAAAGGGTTATGTTTCCCATCGGACGGGTCTCCCAGGTGAGCTCCCCGAGGGAATTGTACATCATTATCCTTGAGACGCTGTCGGAAATCTGTGCTATGACTTTCTCTGTGCGGGGCTCCTTTTCGCGAAGTTTCGCTTCGGCGCCCTTGAGAAGAGCGATCATCCTCCCTCTGCTGCAGCTTTCCCAGTCCCGGACCATTCCGTAGAGCGGACCGTCGCTGCCCCCCTCGACTCTCACCCGGTAGGCTCCCTGTCCGAAGCCCTGCCCACAGGCGCAGATTGCCGAGGCCGCCTTCACCGCCGAACGGATGTCTTCCCGTCGGGTGGTTTCGCAGTAGGCATAACCGGTCCTTTCGCCGCAAAGCACCCTCACTCCCGTTCCGTAGTCCTCGTGACAACCCCCTGAAGTGACCTTGGAGTCCTTCAGAAGCAGGTTCGAGTAGGATGTGTATTCGAAATAGAGGTCGGCGAAATCCGCTCCCTCCCGAAGGGCGAGTGCCGTATGCTCCTCAAGTTCATTCTGGCTGACCTGAAACAGATTTAGATACTCCGCTTTGCTCTGCGGGCACATTTTCTCCGTCCGGGTCGCCTGCTGTGAGGTTTGGATTGTTCTTGAAGTTTTCATAAACGCCTTTAATCTTGTCGAAAGTCTGCGCATCCCTCACGAGCACCTCTCCGCTTTCACGGAAGCCTTCCGCCACCACTTTGAACGGCGGAAAGGAATTGTCGGCGAGAATCCAGCGGTCGCAGACCTTCATATAATCTTCGAAGAGGTACTGCAGCCCCATATTATATCTTCTCACAATCGTTTCCTCGGGGATGTTGTGTCCGCCTTTCTCCACTCTCGCCTTCACTCTTTCCGCAGCAAGCGCTGGGCTTTCGAGCCAGAAATAAATGACCGTTACGAAGTAGCCGTCCTTCTGCGCGTCGGTGACCATCTTCAGGAGCGTCCTCGTGGCGAGTGTGGTCTCGATGCCGAAATCCTTCCTTTTCTTGAAAAGGTATCTGATTTTCATCAACATATACCGGCTGGCCTGGAGCGGAACCTTCTCCGGTCCGTATGGCGAAAGCCCCTTCGCAAACTCGTCAGAATTCACGAACTGGCTGCATTCAAGCATCTCAGGCAACAGCGAATATGAGGCTGTCGTCTTTCCTGACCCGTTGCATCCCGATACTATGTAGAGTTTTGGCATTGGCATTTACAAATCCTCCAAGTAGATGCACTTTATATCTTTTTGTCCCAATCGATTGGGTATCTTTTGAGTATATATTCCAAGTCCCGCTTTATTCAGCTTTCCCTCCGGTGACTCCGTAGCCGAAAAGGGCGAAATCCCCCAGACACGGATCCTCCGGGAAAATCTCCCTGAAGGCGTCGGTGATTTCAAGCGCCGTCCCGAGGTCCTTCTGCCGCCGGGAAGTGAGCCCCAAGGCCGTCGCTACCTCATACACGTGCACATCCAGCGGGATTACAAGGCTTCTCTTGTCCGTGTTCTTCCAGATCCCGAGGTCCACCTTCCCGTCGTCGCGGGTCATCCACCGCCGGAGCATATTTATCTTCTTGTCCGGCGCCCGCGGGTCCGCTTTCTGAGAGTAAATCTCGGTCCTGAACTCTTTCGCGCCGAGGCTCTCAAGAGTGGGGAACGGGCAGATTGAAGCCTTCCCGTCTATGGCTCCTTCCAGACTGAAAGAGGAATCGCCTCCGCTGTAAAAATCCTTCAGACGGGCGCAGATGGCGGCAAATTCGCTCCATTTCACAGTGCGGTGAAGGCTCACGGGGTCGTCTCTCCATTCTCCCCGCATAACATAATCGTAGGGCTTCCATCCCATCTCGTCAAGGGCTCTGCGGCAGTCCCTCACAATAATGCTTCTGCGTCCCCAGGCAAGATGCGCGGCCACAACTCCCGCAATCTCCACATCTGCCCTTGAACACTCTGCTCGGCGGAATTTCTCTGCGAAAAACCTCGGGAAAATGATGGGATCTTCCGTGAAATAGCTGATGTTATTGTATTTGTCCGCCCACTGGATCAACTGGGCTTTGAGTGAGTCTATCATAGTGCAAAATTAGGGCGTGTTTTCAACTTTTACAAGAAAAATGGTATATTTGCAAGATTATGAAGAAATTCAAACTCTTTCTGCTCAAGTGCGCTGTCCGCTTTCAGGCGCTCTTTCCGCTCAAGGTTCACTACTTCTGGGCGGATTTTATCGCGTGGGTAATGCGCAGCGTCGTCCACTACAGAAGAGAGGTTGTTGCCATAAATCTCGGTCGCTCCTTTCCCTACACTGAGTATTATTATGACTTTCTGAAGCAGTTTTCCCGCGAATACTATCGTCACGTAGCCGAAATCATAGTCGAGGCCATCTGGTTTGCGGGCGCTTCACCCGAGAAAATGTACAGGAGCGGTCTTATAACGGTCAAGGACTACAAGGCTCTCGGCGAGGCATACGAGGCGGCTCCCTCAGTGGTGGTTCTCTATTCCCACTGCGGCAACTGGGAGCTTATGGGCGGCATTCCGCATTCTCCCTGCCCAGATTCCCCGAAGGGGGTGATGACCATCCCCGAGGACAAGCTCCGCTGCGTTTACAAGGCTCTGAGCAACAAGGTCTGGGACGATTTTTTCAGGGATAACCGCACGGCGCAGAGTCCCACGAAGGATATGATGCTGGAGTCCCGTCAGCTGCTCCGCTATATGCTGAGCCACAGGGACGAGAAACTGGCCTATTTTCTGAATATAGACCAGCGTCCGGACGTGTCCTGGGTGGATATGGGAGAGTTTCTCCACCAGCCGACCAAGGCTTTCCTCGGACCTGCCGAGATTGCCCACAAGTTCGGCTATCCGGTCTTTTATATGAACTTTGAAAGGACCCGGAGGGGACACTACGACGTGAGCTTTATAAAGATATGCGATGATGCCTCGCAGATGGCTCCGCGGGACATTATCCGGCGGTACTACGACTGCCTGGAGGCGGAAATCCGGCGACATCCCGCCAACTGGCTGTGGTCGCACAAGCGCTGGGTGTAAACTGTTTTTTAAGGAGAATTGCTGCGTTACGTTTTTTTGATATAAATTAATGATATATAGGCAATTATGAAACGAATTGTTATGCTTTTGCTCGGAGCAACGCTTTGCCTTGGGGCGGCGGCTCAGGCTCCCGTAAGTTTGAAAATTACTGTAAAGGCTGCAACTGAGCGGTTTTATGCCGGTCCGTATGCAAAATATTCCGAAAAATATCTCGGCCTTTCAGCCCAGCAGAATTCATCAGTTTCCACTGTCATCACATCAGTGAAAATCCTTCCGGTGGAGCAGGGAAGTGATGCCAAGGCGCTTCGTTTTTCTCTTGGCGAGCAGGGAAGCGTGACCGCAGATTATTCCTCAGTTCCGCTTCTTCGCTCCTCGGTAGGGCAGCGCAGCATTGAAATGGCCGCTGCAAAGGCTGCAGACCAGATCTTGGACATCAGAGGAAAACGCTATCAAATCCTTACCGGCGACACCGATATGTCCCTTTCCGGCGAGAGTCTTGCGCTGACCCTCAAGGAATTTGACCGCGAAGAGAAGGAACTCCTCAAACTCTTCCTCGGCTACACCGAGACTCTTGAGTGTTCTAATACATTCTACCTCACTCCGACCAAAGACCACGAAGGCAACATCTATGTGGCTTTCCGCGTGGGGGATAACGCCCTTCTGCCTGCAGAGCATCTTGAGGGCAGGATGGTGACGCTTGAACTCACTCCGACAAACCTTCCGGACGAGAACCAGGTCCCTGTTCCTACCAAAAAGAAGAAGCAGAAGAAGGCTCCTAAGGGAATGAAATGGCAGACTAAGACGGAGTTTGTCCCGGCCGAGTGCTCCCTGCGTCTTCGCGACGGAGTGAATGTGCTCCTGCAGGGGACGGTTTCCATTCCGCAGCTGGGCTATTCCACCACCTCTGACATCCTTGTTCCGGTGGAGGAGAAATAGGCGTGTCGCATTGAGTTTCCATTGAAATCGAAAAATAGCAAACAAATAATATAACATTATGACAATCAAGGATTTGAATCCACAGATCGTGTGGAAGAACTTTTATGAGATTACCCGCATCCCGAGGCCTTCGAAGCACGAGGAGAAAATCGCGGCATATCTCTACAACTGGGGTGTAAGCCACGGCTTCGAGACCATCATCGACGGTGAGCCAATCGGAAATGTTATAATCAGAAAACCGGCTACTCCCGGTTGCGAAAATATGAAGGGCGTCGTTCTTCAGGGGCATATGGATATGGTTCCTCAGAAAAACGCCGACACTGTCCACGATTTTGAGAAAGACCCGATTGAAACCGTCATTGACGGGGACTGGGTTCGCGCAAAAGGCACGACTCTCGGAGCCGACAACGGCCTTGGAGTTGCTCTCGCGCTTTCTGTGCTCGAGTCCGACGACATTAAGCACGGACCGCTCGAAGTGCTCGTAACCTTCGACGAGGAGACCGGTATGACCGGAGCCCAGGCCCTGAAGCCGGGCATTCTCAAGGGTGAAATCCTTCTCAATCTCGATTCCGAGACCGAGGGCGAAATCTATGTCGGTTGCGCAGGCGGCGTGGATGCTACGGCCGAGGCTGCCTACGTTCCCGCTGAGCCGGATAAAAACTGGGAATGCTGGTCTCTTGCAGTGAAGGGCTTCAAGGGCGGACATTCCGGGATGGACATCAATCTCTACCGCGCAAACGCTAACAGAGTCATTGCACGCGTCCTTTACAACGTCCTTACAAAAACAGATGCGCAGCTTCTTGACCTTGAAGGCGGTACACTTCGCAACGCCATCCCGCGCGAGGCTTTCGCAACGCTTTACATTCCGCAGGGTAAGGCCTCTGAGGTGAAGGCTGTCGCCCAGGAGGCATTCTCATTCGTGAAGGCGGAGTACGCCACCACAGACCCGGACGCCCAGATGCTCTTCTCTCCGTATGAGTGCGCCGCAGGGGAGACCTGCAGCCACGACGAGTGCCTCTATGTGCCTAAGGACGACGCAATCCGTTTTGTTTGCGCAGTACTTGCCTGCCCTGACGGTGTGGAGAGGATGAGCGCTGACATCCCTGGCCTTGTGGAGACTTCCAACAATCTCGCGATGGTTAAAATCGAGAAAGGACAGTTCTATGTCAGCACCCTTATGCGAAGCAGCGTAGATTCGGCGAAAGATGCTCTTGCACAGCGTTTTGAGGCTGTTTTTGCACTTCTTGGCGCAAAGACTTCATTCGAAGGGGCATACTCGGGCTGGGCACCTAACCCGTCATCTGCAATCCTCGCTACAATTAAGAAAGTGTACAGTTCCCTTTATGGCAAGGAGCCTTCAGTGATGGCAATCCACGCCGGTCTCGAGTGCGGAATCCTCAGCGGAGCCTATCCTCATTGGGATATGGTTTCCTTCGGTCCGACCCTCCTCAGCCCTCATTCACCGGACGAGAGAGCGAACATCCCGTCAGTTGCAAAGGTGTGGGAGTTCCTCAAGGCCGTTCTTGCCTCTATACCGACAAAATAATAGGGTAACTCTTTCAATCTCAGTTAAGAATAAATAAATCTGCTAAATATGTTTAAAGGACAACCAAAAGGGCTCTTCGCCCTCGCCCTGGCCAACACCGGTGAGCGTTTCGGCTACTACACGATGCTGGCAATTCTCACCCTGCTGATGCAGGCCCGTTTCGGATGGAGCGAGGCTGCCGCAGGACAAGTTTACGCCATCTTCCTTGCCGGAGTCTATTTTATGCCCCTCGTGGGAGGTATTCTTGCCGACAAAATAGGTTACGGTAAATGCGTTACCATCGGTATCGGCGTGATGTTTCTCGGATACCTCTCGCTTGCTCTTCCGGTTGGCAACGGACTGGCAGCAAAGCTTGTGATGTTCGGCGGACTGGCGCTGGTCGCAGTCGGCACGGGACTTTTCAAAGGCAATCTTCAGGTGCTTGTCGGAAATCTCTACGATGACCCGAAATATGCAGCCAAACGCGATTCTGCGTTCAGTCTCTTCTATATGGCAATCAATATCGGCGCGATGTTCGCTCCCTCTATGGCAAAGAAAATCACCGAAGTGGTGCTTGCAAAGCAGGGTTTTGTCTACGACGCCGCCTGCCAGGACCCGGCATATCTCTCGGCTCTTTCCGACGCCTACGGTCTAAGCTTCGGCGTGGCCTGCATCTCGCTGATTTTCTCTGTGGCGATCTATTTTGCCTGCCGCAGCTGGTTCAAGCACGCTGACGTGACTGCAAAGCAGAGCAAGGCTACTTCCGCTCCTGTTGAGGAACTCACTCCGAAACAGACGAAGGATCGTCTCGTTGCGCTGTTCCTTGTGTTTGCAGTGGTAATCTTCTTCTGGATGGCATTCCACCAGAACGGCTCTGCGCTTACATTCTTCGCGAAGAAATACACCGACCTCACCGTCGCAGGCCCTATGAGGCTTTGGTTCAACATTTGGGTTCTTGCGCTTGTCGCCGTTTCAGTCTACACCGCGTTCGGATTCTTCCAGGCGGAGACAAAGAAGGGTAAGGTGATTTCCGGAGTCTCGACTTTGGCCCTGTGGGCTGGCGCTGTGCTTCTGTATTTCTTCAATACTCCGAACCCGGTTTTGGCTCAGCCTTCTGATTTCCAGCAGTTCAACCCGTTCTTCGTTGTGGCGCTTACTCCAGTTTCTATGGCTATTTTCGGTGCTCTCGCTGCCAAGGGAAAGGAACCTTCCGCCCCGAAGAAAATCGCATACGGTATGCTCGTCGCGGCTCTTGGCTTTGTCATCATCACTCTTGCATCCTTCGGCCTGACTTCTCCGAAAGACCTCGCTGACGGACAGACTCAGAGCATCCTCAGCCCGTCCTGGCTCATTTCGACTTACCTCACCCTCACATTTGCGGAGCTTCTGCTTTCTCCGATGGGAATCTCTTTCGTGTCGAAGGTCGCTCCTCCTAAGTATAAGGGTGCTATGATGGGGTGCTGGTTTGCCGCAACCGCAATCGGAAACTACCTCAGCTCCATTCCTTCAATGCTTTGGAACAAGATTCCGTTGATGATGAACTGGGGCATTCTCATCGCTCTCTGCTTGATTGCCGCGTTGATTATGTTCGCACTTATGAAAAAGATAGAGGCAGCGACGAAATAAAGCCAGCTCTTTTTACGAAAAAGTTGGAGTTTTTGTAAAAAATCACTACTTTTGCAGCCCATTTGTGGAAACCGTACCTACTGGCGGACCACGATGGACTGCAATTTATTTTATAAACATTTATTTACAAACAAAATGATCAAACAGTACGAAACCGTTTTCATTGCAACTCCCGTTTTGTCTGATGTTCAGATGAAGGAAGCGGTTGCCAAGTACACCGGATTCATCAAAGAGAATGGTGGTGAAATCGTGTACGAAGAGGACTGGGGTCTCAGGCAGTTGGCATATCCAATTCAGAAGAGGACTTCAGGTTTCTATTATCTCATCGAGTTCAAGGCTGAGCCTTCAGTAATCGCCGCTCTTGAAACTCAGTATCGTCGTGACGAGCGCATCATCCGCTTCCTCACATTCGCAATGGACAAGCACGCAGTTGCTTACGCAGCGAAGAGAAGGGCTAACAAAGCAGCAAAGAAGGAGGAGTAAACTATGGCACAGAACAATGAAATCCGTTATCTTAACCCTCCTACAGTAGAGGTAAGAAAGAAGAAATATTGCCGTTTCAAGAAGGCAGGTATCAAATATGTGGACTACAAGGACGCAGAGTTCCTCAAGAAGTTCCTCAACGAGCAGGGTAAGATTCTCCCTCGCCGCATCACCGGAACTTCCCTCAAATTCCAGAGGAAGGTCTCTCAGGCCGTTAAGCGTGCACGTCACCTCGCACTTCTTCCATACGTAACAGACCTTATGAAATAATTGGAGGACAGCTATATGGAAATTATCTTGAAGAAAGATGTGACCAACCTCGGTCACGCTGACGATATCGTCAAAGTAAAGACAGGATATGCTGTCAACTACCTCATCCCTCAGGGCTATGCAACTCTCGCAACTCCTTCTGCAAAGAAGGTTCACGCTGAGAACCTCCGCCAGAGGGCACACAAAGAGGCTAAGTTCCGCGCTGATGCAGAGGCTCTCGCAGCTAAACTCGCAGAGGTTGTAGTTAAGGTTAGCGCTAAGGTTAGCGAAAGCGGCAAGATTTACGGTTCAGTAACAACTGCCCAGATTGCAGAGGGTCTTGTCTCTCTCGGTCTCAATGTTGACAAGAAGGACATCACCATTCTTGACACCGTCAAGGAGCTCGGAGTCTTCGAGGCAAGCGTTAAGTGCTACAAGGACATCAAGGGTACCGTTAAATTCGAGGTTATCGCTGAATAAGACGAAGCCGAATAAAAAGCGGTCTACTGCGTTGTTCTCCTAGCCCAAATCCTCACAACCGGGAGGTTGCTCCGGTATTGGGCGTCGCCGAGAGCCTTGTATCCCATCTTTTTATTCAACCTCTTTCAATATTTTATTAGAGCAGTTCGTTTGAACTGCTCTTTTTGTATTTAGAAGTGCCGTAGAAGTGATGCTGTTTTTTTCTTTTTTTCTTGCAGGTTTCAATTTGAAAGCGTAACTTCGCTCTCGTTAGTGTAATGTTTAATTATTGGTCACAGTGGTGCGGGTGCCGTTTTGGGGCGTCCTTGCTCCTTCTGTGGTCGGCAAAGAAATCAAAAAAAATGAAAAGAATCGCTTACTTTCTGTTAGCGGCACTTAGTGTCGTTGCTTGCGAAAAATCCCAGATTGAAAATGGGGGGACAAAAGAGACGGAACCCGAAGATACAACCCCTTCTCATTTCACCTTCGACGTTTCTGAAATCGGAACCGGTTCCTGCGTTCTGAACATCACTCCGGACGATCCCGAGAAAACTTATTACTGGGCAGTTGTCGAAATGCGCGACCTTGATGATTTCGGGGACACTTTCCAGAAGATGGCAAGTTCTTATATGTCTGGTGAGATAAACTACTACATTTCGGAGTGGGGCGAAACTTTGGAAGACGCAATCTCCTATGTCAGCACGACAGGAAAGTTGGAAGACTATGTCGATGAGACGCTAAGCGGAAATCAGGACTGCATAGTTTTTGCCGCTTATATTACCTCGGACGGAAAGCTTCCCGAGGGCGAGAAATTTGAAAAATACGAGTTCAAGACTCTTACTCCTGCTGCATCTGACAATAAAATAACATTGAAGATAGTTTCTGTTGAGCAGAGGACCGTACAGATTGAGACGGAAACTACAAATGATGACCAGTATGGTGTGGTTGTCCTTCCTTACGATGGCTACAAGGGACTTACCGATGAGGAGATTATGGAGAAAATAAACTTTGAATATAAGTATACCCTTTCTCTTGTGGAGGGAAATATCACTGCGGACAATGACAATTCATATTACTCAAAGTTCACAATCAAAGCTGGGAAAGAGTATCTTGTAGCCGCCTTCGGCGTTGAAAGCTGGTGTTCGACAACATCTCTTACAAAGACGACTTTCACTTCTCCTCAGACCGGAGATCCGAAAGATTTCACCATCACGGCCGAATTCTCCGAGGGCCCGGTGAACGGTTATCAGCTCAACTACACCATCACCCCGAGCGACCCGGCGATTGACTATATTTACACTCTTGTTCCTGCGGATTACAGTTCCGAGAAAGTGACTGAAGATTGCAACAAAAATGTCGATGAAAGGGCAGCTTCCATAGGGGCGCCGCGTCCCGAATTCCTTGAGTTTATCTCCTATTACGGAGAGCAAGCTCCGTGGACACCGGATTGCATCATCCCGGGTCGGAGCTACAAGGTGGCGGTAATTCCGGTGAATGTCGAAACTGGTGAATTCTACAAGAATGCTGTGTTTAGCGAGGTTTATGAGGTTCCCGTACCTGAAAAATCAACTGCGAGTGTGGAGGTCTCATTCACAAAGTATTACGACCGTGACGCCATTGTCGCTCTTGACTCAAACTACGAATATCTTGGTGGAGGAGCTGTTTTCACTCCTACTGTGACTACTAGCGAGAATGCGGCTAGCTATTACTACTATCCGTTCAAGTATGACGGTCCCGACGCTTTTACTCACGATCAGATTATCCGAAGCCTGATTGAAAACGGTGTAACATACTCGACTCAAAACTTTGTGGATTACGACGCCGATGCCGTCATTTATGCCGTGGCTGTGGATGAAGAAGGGAACTGTGGCGATCTGTTTGAATATGTTTTCAAACTTTCGAAATCGGGCGCGTCTCCGGCTCAGGAATTTATTGACGAGATGAATTCAATGTATATGTATTCAGCTTCCGCAAAGGCAACTAAGTCCACTGCTTCCAAAGCTGCAGGAAAACCGGCTCAGTATGCAGGCTGTGCCCTCCCAGGCCCGGTGCAGTTCTAATACTCGGGACAAGGAAATTATTTGGGGGTGACCTCGCCGGTCATCCCCATTTTTTTTGATTAATTGTTTGCAGGAATAAAAATTCTTATTACCTTTGCAGTCCCAAAAACAAAAGCAACCTCTTAGGGTCTTGGGTAATTCCTTAACGTTGCCACAAAAACTTAGTTAAAATGGATTTTATTAAGATTGTCAATGATGCTTTCGCTAACGAGAAAGTCGCATCATACCCGAAGTTCAAGGCCGGTGACACAGTAACGGTCACCTACCGCATCAAGGAGGGCGATAAGGAAAGGCTCCAGAAGTTCAGAGGTGTAATCATCCAGATTAAGGGCGGTTCCCCTGCAACAAAGACTTTCACTATCCGCAAAATTTCCAGCGGCGTGGGCGTAGAAAGAATCTTCCCGTTCAACTCTCCGTTCATCGAGTCTATAGAGATCAACAAGGTCGGTAAGGTTCGCCGCGCAAGAATCTACTACCTCCGCGAACTTTCCGGCAAGAAGGCAAGAATCAAGGAAAAGAAGCTCGGTCTCGTAAAAGGAGAAGAGTAAAGAAAATAAGAGGCCCGCTAGCTCAACTGAATAGAGCATCTGACTACGGATCAGAAGGTTACAGGTTTGAATCCTGTGCGGGTCACGACTTGGGGGAAGCCTCGCGAACAAAGTTCGCGAGGCTTTTGATATAAAAGAAACGAGGCGTGTGAGCTTGCTCACAAAGCCTCGTTCTTTTATATCAAAGCCATTTGGTTCCCAAATGGCTTCCCCCAAGTCGGGTAAAAAACTACTCGCAAGAAGGATCTTTTGTCTTTTCGAAGAAAGGGCAAAAGCATCCTGGCGTGTGAGCTTGCTCACAAAGCCTCGTTCTTTTATATCAAAGCCATTTGGTTCCCAAATGGCTTCCCCCAAGTCGGGTAAAAAACTACTCGCAAGAAGGATCTTTTGT
>CAVHYU010000005.1:0-83897 GCA_963640535.1 bacterium
ACGAGGCTGTCCCTAAAGACATTTCGGGGAGTACGAGCTATCTCCCAGTTTGATTAGCCTTTCACCCCTACCCACAACTCATCCGAGCACTTTTCAACGTAAACCGGTTCGGACCTCCAGAGCCTGTTACGGCTCCTTCATCCTGGTCATGGGTAGATCACTAGGTTTCGCGTCTGTCCCTGCCGACTGAACGCCCTGTTCAGACTCGCTCTCGCTCCGGCTCACGCACCTGAAGTGCTTAACCTTGCCGGCAAGGAACAACTCGTAGGCTCATTATGCAAAAGGCACGCCGTCGCTGATTGCTCAGCTCCGACCGCTTGTAAACGAACGGTTTCAGGGTCTATTTCACTCCCCTGTTCGGGGTGCTTCCCACCTTTCCCTCACGGTACTGGTTCACTATCGGTCTTCCGGAAGTATTTAGCCTTGCGGGATGGTCCCCGCAGATTCAGACAGGATTTCACGTGTCCCGCCCTACTCAGGTTGTCTCCTCGGATTCATCAACTTGCCGGTACGGGCCTGTCACCCTCTGCGGGAGCGTTTTCCAACGCATTCCTGTTCGTTGATGTATCTCTTATGGAAACCCCTACAACCCCTACAGCGCCGTAACGCCATAGGTTTGGGCTCTTCCCCTTTCGATCGCCACTACTCAGGGAATCGATACTTTCTTTCTCTTCCTCCGGGTACTGAGATGTTTCAGTTCCCCGGGTTCGCCCCATCTATTGATGGTGCACGGCCTTCAGCCGTGCGGGTTGCCCCATTCGGACATCGTCGGATCAATACCTGTTTGCAGTTACCCGACGCTTTTCGCAGCTTACCACGTCCTTCTTCGCCTCCGGAAGCCAAGGCATCCACCGTTCGCTCTTGTAACCTTCTTCTTGAATGAATTACTTTAAGCTAAGCGCAACTTTTTTTACTTGCACTTTCTTACTCGTTTGCCTTGAAATTGTAGTCCCTAATTCCAAACTCCCTCATCGCTGAAGAAGCTTGACGAAAATAACTCTCGTTTGATGCGACATCTTCGCTCACGCGTCGATGTCTGAATTACAGACTAAATCTTTTCAATTTAATTTTTGCTTTACCTCTTAATCTTCTCTCAAACTTGTCAATGAACTTCCTCTTTGTTTCTTTTTGGCGTCTACTGCGTTGGACTTCGAATCGTCAGTCGGTCACTACCACAAGGTAGCTCCCTCCATCCTCACTCGTCCGCCTTGTATCCATCCAAAAATAAATCAAAGAGCTTTCCAATTTCCTTCAGAACCCGTGGGTTCTTCCGAAATGGGCTGCAAAGATACGCACTTTTTCTTTACCTGCAAATTTTTCTCGACTTTTTTCGGAAAAAATTTTCAGAAAAATAATCGCTGCGACAGCCCCGCCTGCCTTATTTCCCGGCGAAGAGGCTGATAATGTTGAGGATAACCCTGGAGGCCTTTTCCATTGACTCCAGAGGGACATATTCCATTTTTCCGTGGAAATTGTGGCCGCCGGCGAAAATGTTCGGGCACGGGAGTCCCATAAAGGATAGGTTCGCACCGTCGGTGCCTCCGCGGATAGGCTGGATTTTCGGCTTCACGCCCTCCATCTCCATCGCCTTGACCGCCATTTCGATGATTTCGTAGTGCGGCTCCACCATCTTGCGCATATTGTAGTACTGGTGGCGGATCTCCACGCTGGCGGTGCCTTCGCCGTATTTCGCATTGATGAAGTTGATGCAGTCCTGCACGATTGCCTTCCTCTTTTCATAGAGGTCGATGTCGTGGTCGCGGATTATGTAGGAGAAAGTCGCCTCCTCGACGGTGCCGTTGAAGGAGATGAGATGAAAAAATCCTTCGTAGCCTTCGGTGTATTCCGGTCTCTGTTCCACAGGAAGAAGGGCGTTGAGCTCCATTCCGATCAGGATTGCGTTCTTCATCTTGCCTTTGGCGTAGCCCGGGTGGATGTTGCGGCCCTGGATGTGAACCGTTGCTGAAGCGGCGTTGAAATTCTCGTACTCGAGTTCGCCCACTGCGCCCCCGTCCATAGTGTAGGCGTAGTCGGCGCCGAAGCGGGCCGTGTCGAATTTGACCACTCCCCTTCCGATTTCCTCGTCAGGAGTGAATCCGATGCAGATTTTGCCGTGCCTGAACTCCGGATGCTCAACTATGTACTGCACCGCCTGCATAATCTCCGCGACGCCGGCCTTGTCATCGGCTCCGAGAAGAGTAGTACCGTCGGTGGTGATGAGCGTCTGCCCTTTGTAATCAGAGAGTTCCGGGAAATCCGCAACCTTCAGGGAGAGTCCTTCCACGCCCCTTAGAGGGATGTCGGAACCGTCATAATTCGGGATTATCTGCGGTTTTATGTCCTTTCCGGATGCGTCCGGAGAGGTGTCCACGTGGGCTATGAAGCCGAGGGCAGGGGCGCTCTGACCTGCGGGGAGGTTTGATGGAATTTGAGCCATTACATATCCCCACTCGTCAAGCGTCGCCTTCACTCCGAGAGCCTCGAGTTCGTCCCGGAGCAACCTCAGAAGGTCAAGTTCCTTAGCCGCGCTCGGCTGACTCTCGCTGTTTTCGTCGGACTGGGTGTCCACTGAGATGTATCTTAAAAATCTGTCTAAAATCTTTTCCATATTATAGTAGAGTTAACTGAAACTTATTTTGTCCCGCCTTTTTCCGCTTTCATAGAGGATATTATCATATATCCGATGATGGCGATATAAGGGAGGATGGCCACAGGCTCGGCCCAATACTGTGCCCAGACGCTGTCTGAAGGGATGTACCAGTCTACTTTTGCGAACTTGAGGATTGCGCTCACAACACCCATAAGTGCGCCGCCGGCGATGAAACCGGATGCGATGAGCGTGCCTTTTTCCTGCCTTGCGGCGTTTACTTCTGCCTTTTTACTGCGGGTTGAGACGAACCACGAGATTGCTCCGCCCACAAGAAGAGGGAGATTCAAGTCAATCGGGATGAACATTCCGAGGGCGAACGCGAGAGCCGGCACCTTGCAGAGGGTGAGGACAATCGCAATCACGGCGCCAATGCCGTAGAGCAGCCACGGAGCATTTCCTCCGTTCATCATCGGCTCGATGACGGCAGCCATTGCGTTGGCCTGAGGGGCTACGAGGGCGTTTTCTCCGGTGAATCCGTAAGTTTGGTTGAGCACCATCATCACGCCTCCCACTGTGGCGGCGGCGACAAGCACTCCGAGGAACTTCCAGGTCTCCTGGTTCTTCGGAGTAGTTCCGATCCAATATCCCACCTTGAGGTCGGTGATGAACGCTCCCGCAACGGAAAGCGCCGTGCAGACCACTCCGCCTATTACCATTGCGGCAACCATTCCGGCAGTACCCTTGAGTCCGCAGGCAACCAGGATGAGGCTGGCGAGGATGAGGGTCATAATGGTCATACCGCTCACAGGGTTGGAGCCCACGATGGCGATGGCGTTCGCGGCGACGGTGGTGAAGAGGAATGCGATGACCGCCACTATGAGAAGACCCACGAGGGCAAGCCAGAGGTTGTCAACCACGCCGAAAGCGAAGAAGATGAAGACTGCGACAAGGGCGATGACAATGCCGAGAACGACGATTTTCATCGAGATGTCCCTCTGAGTCCTGAGAACTTCCTGCTCGGCTGGGTCGCCTTTTTTGCGGCGGAACTCACGCGTAGCAAGTCCCACTGCCGATTTGATGACTCCGAAGGATTTGATGATGCCTATGACTCCGGCGGTCGCTATGCCTCCGATGCCGATGTGGCGGGCGTAGTTGCTGAAAATCTGGTCTGCAGTCATCTCGGAAACGGTCTGGGTGATGCCCGTGCCCATAAAATCAAGCACGCTGCCGCCCCAAACCAGGTTCATAAGCGGGATGATTACAAGCCACACGAGGAAGCTTCCGCAGCAGATAATGAAGGAGTATTTAAGTCCCACGATGTAGCCCAGTCCCAGCACGGCCGCTCCGGTGTTGACCTTGAGGAGCAGCTTGGCCTTGTCGGCAATCGTCTGTCCGAGGGCGAGGGTCGTGGTGGAGATGGTTTCGCTCCAGGCGCCGAAAGTGGCGACGACAAAGTCGTAGAGTCCGCCGATAAGACCGCTCGCAAGAAGAGTCTTGGCGCCCTTTCCGCCGCTTTCACCGCTCACGAGCACCTGTGTTGTGGCCGTTGCCTCAGGGAAAGGATATTTTCCGTGCATCTCCTTGACGAAGTATTTTCTGAACGGAATGAGGAAAAGGATGCCGAGCACGCCGCCAAGAAGGCTGGAGAAGAACACCTTGCTGAAGTTTACAGTGAGCTCGGGATATTTGTCCTGAAGAATGTAGAGGGCAGGAAGGGTGAAGATTGCGCCGGCCACGATGGCTCCGGAGCAGGATCCGATGGACTGGATCATTACGTTTTCGCCCAGGCTGTTTTTCCTTCCGAGGGCAGAGGAGAGACCCACCGCGATGATGGCGATAGGGATGGCGGCCTCGAAGACCTGACCGACTTTAAGTCCGAGGTAGGCTGCCGCAGCCGAGAAGATTATGGTCATTACAAGACCGATCGAGACCGACCACGGGGTGACCTCAGGGTAGTTTTTGCGCGGCGAGAGGAGCGGCTGGTACTCCTCTCCCGGGCGGAGCTCCCGCGTCGCGTTCTCCGGGAGCTTTGTCTGCACTTTTTCGTCTTCCATATTTTTTACACTAATAATTATTCTCTATATCTATTTGAGAAGGATTTTGGAGGATAGATTCGCTTTCGAAAAGGGAGTGTACTGAAGTACTCGACCGATGAGAAAACGAATATAGACCCGAAATACTCTCAAATATGTTCCACTTCAGGGTGGAGGTTTATGTTGAAACGCTCCCGCACCGAGGCGATAATCGCGTTTTCAAGGGCGATGACCTCCCCCGGGGTGGCACTGCCGTTGAGGTTCACAATCACAAGAGGCTGCTTCGAGTAGCAGGCGGCACCGCCCATCTCCCGGCCCTTCCATCCGCACTGCTCGATGAGCCAGGCGGCGGGAACTTTCACGGCCGGGGCGCCCTCCTGAAGCACATCGTAGTGCGGAACAGCGGCCTCGAGGCCGTTTGCAGCGCGATGAGAGGAAAGAATCTTCTCAAAGTGAGCGGGTGAGATTACGGGGTTTTTGAAGAAGCTGCCGGCTGAGCCAAGTGTCTCTGGCTCGGGGAGTTTCTCTCGGCGGATTGCGGTTACGACTTCGCGAATGAGCCCCGGGGTAAGCCCCTCGGGGAGATGGTCCTTCGAGCCCTCCTGACTCTGACCCTTCAGCGGAGAGCCATCCTTAGAAGCCCGCGATGAAGAACCCACCGGAAGAGCGGCTTCAACGGCCGAGCGGAGATGCCCGTAGTCAAGATGCGGGCGAGGGGTGCGGCTGAGAGCGAAAACCACCGAGGTGACAGCATAGCGGCCCTTCCACTCGCCCTTGAAATTAGAGGCGCGGTAGCCGTAGCCGCATTCGCTGTTTTTCAGCGAGACGGCCTTCCCGGATAAAATCTCGATGCAGTTCACTCTCACGATAACGTCCTTTGCCTCAACGCCGTACGCTCCCACATTCTGCACCGCTCCGGCGCCCACTTCGCCCGGGATGTGGGAGAGGTTTTCCACTCCCCAAAGCCCCTCGGCTGCGGCCCAGGCGGCAAAATCGTCGAACACTACTCCGGAACCGACCTCAACAAGCACGGGCTCCTCTGTTTGGGAAGAGTTCTCGCTCTGCGGGAAGCCGTCGCAGGCTAAGGAGCGGGCCTTCTCCGAAGAAAGGACGCTGATGGTCTTCATAGCGCTGTGAACCACCGTGCCCGGGAAATCGCGGGTGAAAAGAAGGTTGCTGCAGCCCCCGACAAAAAGAAAGGGTCGCGGGAGGGAGCGTTCGCTCAGTATCGCGCGAAGATCCTCCTGGCTCTCGTACTCAGCGAAAGCCGCGGCGGTGACCTTCATTCTGAAGGTGTTCGGTATTACCTTATTATATAATATAGTCATATCTTTTCTCAATCTGTCTTATTGCGGACGGGGCAGCCCTGGGCAGGCCCCCCTCCCGTCATTTCGCAAGCTGGTTTGAAAGGGCGGACTTCATTCGGCTCTGCTCGGCGAAAGCGGCGAGGGCCTTTTCCTGTTCGGCGGGGTCCGCAGAGGTGAGCATAACCTTCTGGAGGTTCTTCAGTACCAGTTCCGTGTTCATCAGCTGGATTCTTATCATCAGTTTCGGGATGTATGTCACCAGCACGGTGTCGGAGGAGGTGAGAGTGTTCTCGAAACTCTTAACAGTTATGCTGTATTTGTCAAAAAGCAGGTCGCGGGCGGCTGAACTTGTCCGTGGGTCCTGACTGTCGCGAAGGCGTGTGAGGATTTGGGACTGCTGCAGGCCGCTGTCATAAAGCGAGGTGTACTGCTGCAGGAGCGCCGCATACATCGAGTTATGGAAGACTATCCCGTTGCCTTCCAAAGTGTTGAGTATGAAATCCGCCACAGTAGGCTCCGGGCTTTCGCTGTCGTAGAGCGGGGAATCGATGTCAAATTTGAGGGGATTGTCCCCATATTCAAGAAGGAAGCAGAGAATTTCCCTTTCCACGGGGGCAGTGAGCGGCTCCTCCTCGCGCGGTCTTTCCGCGCTCTGGGGAGCGGCGCCGCCGGGTAGCCCTCCAGCAGGGTCTGAGGCCTCGCCGGATGAGTTTCCACCTTCAGGAGCGGCACCGCCCTCCTCGGAAACTCCGCCCTGAGAAGCGCCCTCTGCGTTCCCTTCCCTTCGCGCCCTTTCGGCATCACGCTCGTTCTGCCTTTTTTCGGCAAGAAGCATCGCATCGCGGGTATGGCGCACCCTGTCGTAGAGCAGCTGCTCGTCGGTGCGGAACTTGGCGGCGCAGGACTGGATGTACATCGCACGGGTAATCTGATCCGGGATGAGGGCAATAGTGTCCGCCACCTCGTTTATGAGCGCGGACCTTTTAAGAGGGTCTGAGCCCGCCTCGCCGAGAAGGATGTCGGTCATAAAGCCGATGAAGTCCTGCTCGTTGGTTTTTATATAGTCCTGAACCTCGGCAAGAGTGTGGGATTTTGCAAAATCGTCCGGGTCCTGCCCGTCCGGAAGAAGCACCACGCGCACATTCAGGCCGCCCTTGAGAACGAGGCCGATGCCCCTGATTGCGGCGTGGATGCCGGCACTGTCCCCGTCGTAGATGATGGTGACGTCGTCTGCAAACCTCTTTATAAGAGCGACCTGCCCAGTAGTGAGCGAAGTTCCGCTGGAGGCCACCACATTCATAACCCCCACCTGGTGCATCGAAAGGACATCGAGATACCCCTCGACGAGAATGCACTTTCTCTGACGCGAAATCTCCTGCTTGGCGAAATAGATGCCGTAGAGCGAGCGGTTCTTTACATATATCTCAGTCTCGGGAGAGTTGACATATTTGGCGATTTCCTTGTCTGAGCGCAACGTACGGCCTCCAAAGGCGATGACCTGCCCGGTGACTGAATGGATCGGGAACATCACCCTGTCGTAGAACCGGTCCACGAGGGAACCGTCGTCCTTTCTGATGCTGAGGCCCGTCTCCACAAGGTACTCCTCCTTGTATCCGGCCTCGCGGGCAGCCCTGCTCAGAGCATCCCTGCTTTTCGGAGCCCAGCCGAGCCCGTATTTTTCGATTGTCGAGTCCTCAAGGCGGCGCTTGCCACGGAAGTAGCTGTAGGCTATTGCCTTGCCGTCAGGGGTCTGGAGCTGCTGGCGGAAAAAGTCGTATGCGAATTTGGAGACCACCAGAAGGCTGTCACGGTGCTGCTTTCGCGCAATGTCCTCCGCGCTTTCCTCCTTTTCCTGCACCTCGATGTGGTATTTTCGGGCAAGCAGGCGGAGAGCCTCCGGATAGGTGAGGCTTTCCTGCTCCATAACGAAGTTCACCGCAGAGCCCGCCTTGCCGCAGCCGAAGCACTTGTAGATGCCTTTGGACGGCGAGACGTGGAACGAAGGGGTCTTCTCGTTGTGGAACGGACAGCAGGCGACATAGCCCGAGCCGCGGCGCTTCAAGGTGACATAGTCGCTGACTACATCAACAATCTGCGCCGCATCCAAAATCTTGTCGACAGTCTCCTGAGGAATCATTTAGTCAAATTTATCTGCTTCCAAAAGCGCTACGGGGAGGGAGAGGTTAAAGAAAAAGATGGGATGCTTTTATTTAACCTCAGCGTTCTGATCTTCGGGGGTCTCCACGTTAGCTTTCTGCTCCTCAGGCTGGAGAGCTTTCTTGACTTTCTTCTGAATCATCATAATTTTAACCGACGAAATGAGCTCGGAAAGTCCTGAAACCACGAGGGCCACTCCAACGATGATGGCGACTGTCTCCGTGAAAAGCTGGGAGGCGAACATAAGCACTGCGCCGAGCCCGGCCTCAATCACCGGAAGGAGGAAGAACCAGAATCCGAAACGGAGAACCCTCTCCGCGCTGATGAGCACCACAATCTGATAGATGCCGGCAAGAAGGAGAAGGAAGCCGATGAGTTTCACCGCGATGTTGGCGATGTAGCCCGAGAACATAAACACGAGCACCGCCACGGCGATTTCAATCAGGGCGTTGCTCAGATACATCCCGAAGTGCCTTTCCTTGCGGTTTATGAACGCATAGACAAGCATTCCGACGCCATAGAGTCCGAGGACGATGGCGAAGATTTCTACGAGAAGGGGAAGCACATCACCGGGATATGCTACGGCGAGAACGCCGAGTCCGAGGGAAGCGAAAGCCCTTACAAGGCCGCTCCAGGGATTTCTGTAACCAAATGTGATCATAATATTTTATTTATTTTTATTTTCATTTTAGTTCGCGACCTCGCAGAGGAACTTCAGGCGGACGAGACGGATCTCGTTCTCCTCGTAGTCGCTCCCGAGCTCCGAGATTGCGTTCTCAAGCGAGTCGGACTGGGCCTCGTCGCGGAAATACTCGAAAATCTCCTCAACGACGTCGTCGTCAATCGTCTGGCGAATGTAGTAGTTGAGATTGAGTTTAAGGCCCGACTGGACCAAAGACTCTATTTTCGTCAAGAGTTCGTCAAATTCCATTCCGAGAGCGTCAGCAATGTCGTCAAGGGAAACCTGACGGTCGATGTTGCTGATGATCATTCCTGTCGTACTCGGCTTGGGGGTGCTGCGGATTACGACAAAATCCGACGGTCTCTCAATCTCGTTCTCCTCGACATAGCGGGAAATGAGCTTGAGGAACTCTCCGCCGTACTTTTTCGCCTTACCGTCACCGACTCCCTGACAGTGATGGAGTTCTTCGGTGGTGAGAGGGTACATTATGGACATATCCTCGAGGGCGGCGTCGCTGAAGATGACCCACGGCTGGAGCTTGAGACGGTGAGAGATGTCCTTGCGGAGGCTCTTGAGCATCGAAAGCAGCACCTCGTCTCCGCCTCCGCCGCTTCCGGCCTTGACTGAAGCGGGAACCGCATCCTCGTCGTCGTCCTCACCGGCGGCGTACTCCCTGTCCTCGGTGAGCATTATAGGGGTAGGATTTTTCGCATACTCCTTTCCCTTCGGAGTCACGCTTATAAGTCCGTATGCCTCAATGTCTTTGTCAAGAAGATGGAGGATGAGGCCCTGGTGAATCACGGCGGCCCAGAAATGGGAAGTATGGTCCCGTCCGGCGCCAAACGCCTCCAAACGGTCGTGGCGGTAGGATTCTATAAGGGAATTGGTCTCGCCGGCAAGGATGTTCGCAAGATGCTCGGTCTTGAACCTTTCAGGAAGCGAGTCCACGAGGTCGATGACCATACACATCTGAGCGGAGCCCTCGAACTGGCGTTTTGGGTGCAGGCAGTTGTCGCACGCCCCGCAGTTGTCCTGAGTGTAGTCCTCACCGAAGTAGTTCAGCAGCAGTTTTCTGCGGCACTGGTTGGACTCGGCGTAGGCCATAGTCTCAAGAAGGAGTTGACGCCCGATTTCCTGCTCTGCGATGGGCTTTCCCTGCATAAATTTCTCCAGCTTCTGGATGTCCTTGCTGCTGTAGAAAGTTATGCACTGGCCTTCTCCGCCGTCTCGGCCGGCACGTCCGGTCTCCTGATAGTAGCCTTCAAGGCTCTTCGGGATGTCGTAGTGGATTACAAACCTCACGTCAGGCTTGTCAATGCCCATTCCGAAAGCGATGGTGGCCACGATGACGCTCACCTCCTCCATCAGGAACGCGTCCTGGTTCTCGGCGCGGGTCTTCGCGTCCAGCCCGGCGTGGTATGGACGGGCGGATATCCCGTTGACACACAGGAACTCTGCGATTTCCTCAACCTTTTTGCGGCTGAGGCAGTATATGATGCCGGATTTGCCCGGATTCTGGCGTATGTATTTGATTATGTCGCGCTTGGGGTCGGTCTTGTCGCGCACTTCATAATAGAGGTTCGGCCGGTTGAAGGAAGACTTGAATACCCTGGCGTCCTGGATGCCGAGGTTCTTCAGGATGTCGCTCTGAACCTTCGGGGTGGCAGTCGCCGTGAGGGCGATTATCGGGGCGCGTCCGATTTCCTCCACGATTTCGCGTATGCGGCGGTACTCCGGACGGAAGTCGTGCCCCCATTCGGAGATGCAGTGGGCCTCGTCGATGGCATAGAAGGAGATGTGGATTTCCTTGAGCAGAGCCACGTTCTCGGGTTTGGTGAGGGACTCCGGAGCTACATACAGAAGCTTAGTCACTCCCTTCAGCAGGTCTTCGCGAACCTCCGCGAGTTGGGTGCGGCTGAGCGAGGAGTTGAGGAAATGGGCCACTCCCTCGCTGCCTTCCACAAAGCCGCGGATGACATCGACCTGGTTTTTCATAAGCGCGATGAGCGGGGATATGACTATCGCCGTCCCCTCCATCAGAAGGGCCGGGAGCTGATAGCACATACTTTTCCCTCCGCCCGTAGGCATAAGAACAAATGCGTCATTTCCCTCGATAAGGTGGCGTATAATCCCCTCCTGCCCGGGTTTGAACGAGCTGAAGCCGAAGAATTGACGGAGTTTTTCAAGGAGTTTTTCTGAACTTATCATAGCGCGAAACTCAATTATGTTCCAAGTTACGCATTATTTTTTCTTTTGCAAAATAAATGTGCAGTTTTTGTTGTATCTTTGCCAGCCGCGAGGAAAATTTTCCCCTTCGGGGAGGGAAGATTTTTTTTTGCGCGAGGGGGGGATATGGATTCCTCCGATATATATGGATTCCCTTGGGGGATAATGGATTTAGGAATAAAACCAAATACATTTATATTTATGAAAGCACTTAGAATTTTTGCGGCTGTACTCGTAGCCACTCTTGCTCTTTCCTGCAAGACAAATACGGTAAAAGTTGATGTCGAGCTTCCGACGACTGCGGATGTCGATTCAGTAAGCTACCTGATCGGCGTGAACTTCGGTTCATTCCTCAAGGGCAACGGTTTCTGCGACCGTCTTTCAGAACTCAATATGTCTGAAATCAAGAAGGGTATGAACGATTTCCTCAAGGCTGAGGGTTCAGTTTATGACGAGAACTTCGGCGAGCAGTTCAAGGTAAACCCTAACGAAATGGGACGCATCCTCAACGGCTACCTCTCAAAGAAGAGCGAGTACAAGGCTGCTGAGAACCTTGCAAAGGGAGAGAAATTCCTCGAGGAAAACCTCAAGAACGGCGTTGACACCACCGCTTCAGGCCTCCAGTACGCAATCGCAGAGGAAGGCGCAGAGTACAAGATTCAGCCTAAGGACACAGTTTGGGTATTCTACGAGGGCAAGACCATCGACGGCAAGAAGTTCGACGGCAATATGGACAAGGAAGAGCCTACCCAGTTCATCGCAAACCGCGTAATCAAGGGCTGGACTGAGGGTCTCGGACTCCTCGGCGAAGGCGGAAAGGCAACTTTCTACATCCCTGCAAACCTTGCATACGGCGAGAGGGGAACCCGCGGAATCGAGCCTAACTCAGTTCTCATTTTCGAGGTTGAGGTCACCAAGGTCGGCAAGTACGTTGAGCCTGAAGAGGAGAAATAATTCCGTATAGGACCATCCATTCGCACCTTCAAGGAGCACCAGACTTGCCCCCGGAAGGTGCGATTTTAATCGGGAAAAATTTATGGCACTTGAATTAACAGGAAAAATCATCTCGAAACTCCCTGTCCAGAACGGCACTTCCGCAAGGGGCACGTGGTCAAAGCAGGAGTTCGTGATTGAATATCAGGAAGGCAACTATCCCACTCAGGTTTGTATGAACGTCTGGGGACCGGACAAGGTGAAGGAGCTCGAAGGCTTCCAGGCCGGCGAGACCGTGAAGGTGTCCTTCAATCTCTCCTCCCGCGAGTGGAACGGAAGGTGGTACTCCGACATCAGGGCCTGGAGGATTGAGCGCGCCGGCGACGGCGCCGCTCCGGCAGGCACGCCGGGCTACACCGCACCGACCGGCGCGGGCGCTCCCGCTACCGCCGCTCCGGCTCCTGCCGCCAGTGATTTTACGGCGGAGGGCGAGGGCGCTGACGACCTGCCTTTCTAAGCAGAATCGCCTAAAAGGCGGTCTGCCGCGCCCGGTGGTTTGCATTCCGCCCTTTTTTGCAATTTCGCGCTCTTAGTCAAGCATTATAGAAATAGCGACCAGGTTTGACCTGGCCGCTATTTTTTCACCGTTAAGCATTGACTGCGGCGTCAGTCCTTGATACAGCGGACTGGCCTATTCTTATCACTGATTAAACTCTGCGAGGCTGTGGATTGCAAGGCCGGAGCGGAGTTTCGGCTCGAACCAGGTGGTTTTCGGGGGCATTATGTTGCCGCTGTCGGCTATGTCCACCAGCTGCTTCATTGAAACCGGGTAGAGAGCGAAAGCGATTTTCATCTCTCCGCTGTCCACTCTGCGGGCGAGTTCGCCGATGCCGCGGATGCCGCCGACAAAATCTATCCTCTTGTCGGTGCGAAGGTCCTTGATGCCGAGAATGCGGTCAAGGACAAGGTCGGAGAGAACCGTCACGTCCAGCACCCCGATAGGGTCGGCGTCGTTGCAGCGGCCGGGAAGCGCTGTGAGACTGTACCACAGGCCGTCAAGATACATTGAGAAATTATGGAGTCCGCGGGGGGCAAACCCTGCTTTGACGCCGCCCTGAGCAGCCTGACGTTCCTTTTCGCTGCCAAGAAGTTCAACTTTGAAGTCCTTTCCGAGAAGAGAAAGGATTTCCTCCGGGCTGTGGCCGTTAAGGTCGCGGACCACCCTGTTGTAGTCTATGATTTTGAGCTGGCTCTGAGGGAAGGCAACGGCCATAAACCAGTTGTATTCCTCCCCGCCGGTGTGAAGGGGGTTCGTTGCCCGTTTTTCCGCGCCCACTCTTGCTGCGGCGGCCGTACGGTGGTGTCCGTCAGCGACATAGAAGGCGGGGATTGAAGCGAATGTGTGGCTGATGGCGGCGATGTCCTCGTCGGAATCAATGACCCAGAAATGGTGTCCGAAGCCGTCGTCCGGGGCCGTAAAGTCGTACTCGGGAGCCTTCGAGGTGTATTTGCGGACTATGGAGTCTATCGCGGCGTTGTCGGGGTACGCGAAAAAGACCGGCTCGATGTTGGCGTTCTGGATGCGGATGTGCACCATTCTGTCATCCTCCTTCTCCTTGCGGGTGAGCTCGTGCTTCTTGATTGCGCCCGAGGCGTAATCGTCGGCGTGGGCGCAGAGCACGATGCCGTACTGGGTGCGTCCGTCCATCGTCTGGGCATAGACATAGTAGCACTCCTTGGAGTCGGGGCGAAGCCAGCCGCGGCTTTTCCACTTGGAGAAATTCTCCACGGCCTTGTCGTAGGCAGCCTGCGAATGTTCATCCGCAATCGGGCTGAAGTCAATCTCGGGACGGGTTATGTGCAGGAGGGACTTCTCCCCCGCCTCGGCTTTCGCCTCCTCGGAGTTCATCACGTCGTAGGGCCTGGCGGCTACTTCTTCTACGATTTCACGCGGCGGACGGAGCGCCGCAAAGGGTTTTACTCTTACCATAATAGCGGCAGACCGACCTGAAAAGCGCATCGCTGCATCTTTTTCTGTCTAGTCTGCATTGATTTACATTATTATTTGTTCAATTTATACTTTTCGCAACCGTTGGAGAAATAACCGCAAATCTGGCGAGCGGCGGCGAGGCCGGCATTGATGTTGGCTTCGGCGGTCTCCGCGCCCATTTTCTTAGGGGTGGCGAAGTAGCGTTTGCCGAGCGCGGCGGCAAAGTCGGCGGCGGAGTCAGGGGCGACGTCGGCGACATATTTGAGGTCTTCCCTTTCCTTCAAAACGTCCAGAAGCGACACCTCGTCGATGACCTCTTTTCTCGCGGTGTTCACAAGGCAGCCTCCCTTAGGAAGCAGAGCGACGAGAGTGCGGCCGATTGAGCCGCGAGTCTCGGGCGTTGCAGGGATGTGGAGTGAAACGAAATTGCAGCTACTGTAAAGCTGTTCAAGGGACGAAGCCACCTCAACACCCTCAGCCTCAATCTTTTCTGCAGGGACAAAAGGGTCGAAAGCCATAACGCTCATTCCGAGCGCCTTAGCCTTCGCGGCGACAAGCCTGCCCACGTTGCCGTAGGCCTGAAGGCCGATCTTTTTGCCGGAAATCTCGCTTCCCGTCCCAGGAGTGAACTGGTTGCGGGAGATGTAGATTATAAGGGCGATGACAAGTTCAGCAACGGCATTCGCGTTCTGCCCCGGGGTATTCATCGCCACAACCCCGTGCGCCGAGCAGGCGGCAAGGTCGAGGTTGTCATATCCGGCCCCGGCGCGGACGACGATTTTAAGTTTCGGTGCCGCGTCAAGAACCGCTGCAGTGACTTTGTCGGAGCGAACGATGAGCGCGTCGGCATCGCCCACGGCAGAGATGAGCTCAGTTTCGTCGGCATATTTTTCAAGAAGCGAGAGCGTATGGCCCTCAGCCTCAACTATTTCCCTGATTCCCTTCACCGCCGCAGGTGCAAAGGGCTTCTGAGTAGCAATCAGTATCTTCATAAATGTAGTCTAAATGTTAAAATAACTCTGTAAACTTCAAAGATTACTTTGAGAAGATTTGGGAGGGATTTTGGAGGATAGAACTCTTTTTCGATGAAGGATGGAGTACTCGACTGATAAGAAAAGAGTTATAGACCCAAAAGACCCACAAATCTACTTATGCAGTTTTTCGAATTCCTGCATAGTGGCAATCAGCGCCTTCACCGACTCCACAGGGCAGGCATTGTAGAGCGAAGCCCTGAAGCCGCCCACTGAGCGGTGTCCCTTGATGCCGACCATTCCCCTCTCCTTTGCGAAGACCAGAAACTCGTCCTGGAGAGCCTCATAGCCCGGAGCCATAACGAAGCATACGTTCATAATGGAGCGGTCTTCCCTTGCGGCGGTGCCGACAAAGAGCGGATTGCGGTCGATTTCATCATAGAGAAGCCCGGCCTTTTCCATATTGATTTTGTGGATGGCCTCGACTCCGCCCTGAGCCTTGAGCCATTTGAGGGTTTCCTTCATAACGAAAATCGGGAACACAGGAGGGGTGTTGAACATTGACGCGCCGTCGATATGGGTCTGATAATTAAGCATTGTCGGGATGTAGTGCGAAACTTTTCCGAGAGCGTCCCTGCGCACAATAGCGAACATAACTCCCGCAGGGCCCACGTTTTTCTGCGCGCCTCCGTAGATGACCGCATACTTGGAAACATCCACCGGACGGGACATTATGTCCGAAGACATATCCGCCACAAGAGGAACCGGGCTGTCGATGTCGGTGCGGATTTCGGTGCCGTAGATGGTGTTGTTGGTGGTGATATGGAAATAGTCCAGATCGGCAGGAATCACATAATCCTTCGGGATATAGGAATAGGTCTTGTCGGCTGAAGATGCCACGGCAAATGCCTCTGCACCCTTCGACTCGGCGAAACCCTTGGCTTCCTTGAGCGCTTTCTTCGCCCATACGCCCGTCTCCAGATAGCCGGCCTTCTTTTCGAGAAGGTTCATAACCACATAGAGGAAACCCATACTTGCGCCGCCGCCGAGAAAGAGGATTTCATAGTCCTCGGGGATATGGAGGAGCTCCCTCCAGAGCGAGCGACATTCGTCCATCACAGCGTCCCACTCCTTGGTGCGGTGGGAAATCTCGATGACCGACATTCCTGTGCCGGAAAAATCCTTCAGTGCCTCTATTGCAGCCTCGATGGCCGGTTTCGGCAGGACGCAAGGGCCTGCGTTGAAATTGTGAACTGTCTTTGCCATATCGTTACGTTTATAAAAATACAAAATTATACAAAAAAAACTGATTCCGCGGCCCTTATCGACGAGATGTAAAAATTAAATTGCGCTGGAAGGATTTGCTTATTCCGCGCCTCCGATTTTGGTGGCGGTGCAGCCGTCGATGTCGGCAACCCGTCGGAGGAAATCCTCTCCGAGGCTCAGTCTTACGCGGGCGCGGAGGGAACATTCTATGTCGAACTGCTGGGAGGAGGCGGGGATGTCCATATCCTTCAGAAGTTTCATTACGGAGTTCATCTGGGCGTAGGAAAACTTCAACGAGTAGTCCTCGGCGGCCGTCTTTTCGATAACCTGAGCTTTTGAGAGGGCGTCGGCGGTGGAGGTTTTGTAGGCGCGGATAAGCCCCGGGATGCCGAGTTTTATCCCGCCGAAATATCTCACCACGACAACCAGCACATCGCTCAGGCCCAGCGAATCGATCTGCCCCAGAATTGGCCTTGCTGCCGACCCGGAAGGCTCCCCGTCATCGTTGGCGCGGAAGGTGTCACCGCGGTAGCCGATGCGGTAGGCGTAGCAGTGGTGGCGGGCATCGTGGTATTCCTTTTTAAGGGAAGCGACGATCTCTTTCACCTGGTCAACTCTCTCCACGGGGTATGCGAGGGCTATAAAGCGAGAGCCATTGTCCCGGAAAAGGCCTTCAGCCCTGTCCGCTATGCTCAGGTATGTGTCCTTAATCGCTTCTGGAGTTTCCATAATCCTCGTCGTATCAATATATTATGAGAGCGGATTTTTTATGGGCCAGTATCCTTCCATATATATCCATTCAAAATTATACATATTTTTTCACTTTTCAAATATCATTTGTAACTTTGCCGACCCCTTTGAAGAACATACCCCCGGTCTGACGCAGAAATGCGCGGCCTCAGGCACTTCAGAGGGGCGGTTGTTTTATTTTTAGGTCGCTAGGTCACTACTTACTGTTATGATTCTCAAGTACAGAGTTTCACTGCCCGGACTGAAGGGCTTTGCAAGGGTTTATGAACTCAAGGCAACGAATTCGCTCTATTCTTTCCACAAGAAAATGCACGCGGATATGGATTTCCCTATGGATCAGATCGTTCTGTTCAAGGCTGTGGATCCTTCCGGAAACGCCATCGCACGTTACAGCGTGCAGAATATGGGCAAAGGGACTATCGACGAGGTGACTCTCGGTGACTGCCACAAGAGGGGCGAGGACAGTTTCGTCTATTTCTACGACACGACCAACAAGAAGAGCGTTCTCGTGAATTTCGAAGGCGAAGTGCCTGAGAGAAAGGGGATTGTCTATCCGGTTCTCGTGGAGACGAAGGGGCCGAACCCTATCGAATTCGAGAACGGCTATGTGGCCTACGAAGACCTGCCGGAGGACA
The DNA here is from genome assembly GCA_963640535.1 of bacterium. Taxonomy (GTDB): domain Bacteria; phylum Bacteroidota; class Bacteroidia; order Bacteroidales; family UBA932; genus Cryptobacteroides. Next base: position 17,541 of record CAVHYU010000005.1, read on the forward strand.
AGAAGCGCAACATCATCCGCAAGGAAGAGGGAAACTGGGACGATGAGGACGAGGATGATGATTTTGACGATGAGGACGACGAGGACAAGGAGGAAGAGGAGCAGGTGTACGACGAGAACGAAGGGAGCGATGACGATGCCAATTAAAAAGCGGGGTGAAACGGCTTGAGATTATATTGGGACCGACCGGGGTCGGGAAAACCGATTTCGCCGTTCAGCGTGCCCTCGAGTGCGGCTCACCCGTAATCTCCTGCGATTCAAGACAGATTTTCAAGGAAATGACAATCGGGACTGCAGTCCCTGATGCTTCACAGCTGAGCGCCGTGAAGCATTATTTTATCCACTCCAATTCAGTCCGGGAGAACTACACCGCCGGCAGGTACGAGCTGGAGGCCAACGCTCTGGTGGACCGCCTTTTTGAAGAAGGGGGCGACAGAACTCTTGTAATGTGCGGAGGCTCAGGTTTTTACATCGACGCCTTCTGCAACGGCCTGGACGACTTCCCCCCTGCCGACGAGGCTCTGCGCGCTGAGCTCAGCAAACAGTGCGATGAGGAGGGGGTTGCGCCTCTCTCCCGGCGTCTTCAGGAACTTGACCCCGAGACCTGCGCCCAGATTGACCTTTCCAACCGCCAGAGAGTCATCCGCGCCCTTGAAGTCTGCCTTATGACAGGACGGAAATTCTCCTCTTTCAAGACTTCCCCCTCCCGCAAGCGCGACTATGAAATCGTTAAAATCGGACTCAAACGCCCGAAGGAAGAGCTTTACAGAAGGATTGACGAGAGGGTGCTCAAGATGGTGGACGAGGGGCTTGTGGAAGAGGTGCGCGCCCTCGTGGAATTTCGTGACCGCCCCGCCCTGCAGACAGTAGGCTACAAGGAGATTTTCTCCTGGTTCGATTTTCTCGAAGGCAAGGTTTCCACCGAGGGCTGGGGCCCGACCTCAAAGGGAGACGGCCCGGTAATCACTCTGGAGAGGGCCGTGGAGCTAATCCAGCGCAACTCCCGGCGCTACGCCAAACGCCAGATGTCCTACTGGCGCCGCGACCCGTCCATCCGCTGGCGGGAAGTCTGAACTACCTGCGATTGGGAGGGAATCACTTAACCGTTATTTTGTTTTCGCCGGCCTTGATGCGGTGGGATTTGCCGTTCAGGATGAGTTTGTACGGGGAGTCGGAAGTTACACTGACTGAGCCGGTTGCAGGGTCATAGATTAGGTCGGTCGTGATTTTTCCAAAACGTAGGCGGCGGACTCCGTGGCGGCACTTCTGGTGGACGTCCCAGCGCAGAGTCGCGCTGTCGGCGTCAACTTCGCGGATGCCGATTACATTTTCTATGAAAAGAGAAATCGGGCCGAGGGCCGACCAGCCGCAGAAATCGGGGCGGACCCTCTCGCTGTAGTTGCGGCCAGGGACCGGGGCTGAAGGGGAATAGCACTCCCAGATTGTGTGCGGGGTGTATTCGCGGTAGGTTCTGAGCATCCAGTCAAGGACATTTTGGGCAGTTGTGTCCGCAGCCTCACAAAAGTTGTATTCTTCCAGAGCCTTAATCCCGACATACGCCGTCGGCAGCCACACCGAGCCTGTCCAGTAGTGGCCGTCAACGCTGTTGAACTCCCTGTCGTCGCGGGAGACCGTCGTCCACGGCACCTTTCCTCCGAGCCTTGACGGGCTGAGGGCATACTCCACCTCGCGAGCGGCCTGCTCCCGGGACGGAATCCGGGCAAGAAGCGGCCAGAAGGATGCCGGGGTGAGCACTCCGGTCGTTTTCCAGAGTTTCCCGTCCGCGGACCTGACACCCTTCCCGGAACCTTCAGAGGAGCCATTAGAGGAGCCCACAGAGAAGCCATTAGAGGAGCCATTAGAGGAGACCACAGAGGAGCCATTAGAGGAGCCCACAGAGGAACCTTCAGAAGAGCCATTTTGAGGGCCGGCGTCCTCCGGGACGATGTCAAAATAGCACCCGAGCGAGTCGTCCCAGTAGTATTTGTTGACTATATCCCTGAAGCTGCGCCACCTTTTTCTGAACTCGCGCTCGGTCGCACGGTCGCCCACGATGCGGGCAAGGCGGGAGATGTAGAGCGCGGAGAGCGCCTGCTGGGAGATTGCGTCCACCCAGAGCATCCCGTCCCCTCCCCTCATTCTCGGGGTGTTGTCCATTCCGCTCGAAACTCCGTTCCACCGGTAACCCATCCCCTCGATATATTTCACCGCAATCGGCGCGTGGTCAAAAGGCAGGTCGATGTCCTTTCTGAGGGCGTTGAACCAGTCCCAGTACCTCTGGAGAAAGCGTTTTTCAAGAAGAAGAGAGCGAAGGTGCTCCCGGTCGCCGGTAAACTTGTAGTAGTCGTTTTCCACCCACGCGAAAAACGGCGGGTTGTCCGGGTGCTGGATGCGGAGCGAGGAGCCGCTGTTCTCGAGCATAGTGTAGTAGAAATTGTCGAGAGTCTGTATGCCGGGGTAAAGCGCCGGGGCATATTTGCAGAACATCACCATAAATTCCGAGTCCCAGATCCAGATGGTGTCGTCCCACAGGCCCTCGTCCATATAGAGCGGCTGCACAAGCCCCTCCTGAAGCTTAAGGTGGTCGTAGGCAAACTCCCAGGCCTTCCAATAGAGTTCTATGTAGCCCGGCTCAGCGTCAAAAACTGGCTCCGGGATGAGCGAGCGGTCAAAGGGGGGCCGGCGGAGAGTGGTGGAGTCGGAAGCTATGGATGAGGGGGATATGGATGAGGGAGCTATGGATGAATGAGCTATGGATGAGGGAGATATGGATGAAGGGGATATGGATGAAGGGGATATGGATGAAGCCCCTTCTGCTGTCGAAAAGCTCCGGGCACCGGCCACGGCGGTGGAGAGGGAGAGAAGGAGGAAAACGGAGAGTATATGACGCTTCATAATCTGCGGTTATTGTGTAATCTAAAAAAAGTTGCAGCTACTGTATAGGCGCAAATTTATGGGAAATCCGCCCAGGGCGGCCGTCGGGATTGTTCTCACTGAACTGATATATAGATGCAAATTTATGGGAAATCCGCCTTAGGGAGGGGGAAAAGTTTTCGGAAAAGGGAGTTTTGCGGAAGATTTTCTACCCTGCTCCCCCATATACCCGCTATCTTTGTATATTAGGAAATTATATAAACCGCATCTATACCACATCAGTATGAATATCAAAACATTGCCTTCACTCTTCGCGGCCGCGGCACTTTCGCTTTTCGCAGCATCCTGCTCCCCCGCTCCAGCCGCAACCGACTCACTTCCGGAAAAATCCTTCCCCGCCCCGTACGCAAAATTCTCGGACGGTCTGCTTGGGGACATAACCCCGGAGGGTTGGACAAAGGAATTTCTCCTCCGTCAGGTGGACGGGCTCACGGGACACCCCGGGGCGATGTCCTACCCCTACAATTCCTGCCTCTGGAACGGAGAAATCCGCAGGAACACGGACACTTACGGAAGCGAATGGTGGAGATATGAGCAGACCGCCTACTACACCGACGGCCTGCTAAAAACCGGCTATCTTCTTGACAACGAAGACTTTATCCGCACGGCCGAGGACGGGATCAACTACACTCTCGCCCACACCGCAGACGACGGGCGCATCGGTCCATATATCGACAAAACCGTCGCGGCGATGTGGCCTATCTGTGTGTATTTCAGAGTATTGGAAGCATATTACGAGGTAACTGGGGATGAGAGAATCGTTCAGGCGCTTCACCGCCACTACCTCACCTACACTCCCGAACAGGTGGAGACCTGGAGGGCAATCGTCAGCATCGAGGGGCTGCTCTGGACCTACGGCAAGACCGGGGACAGGAAACTTCTGGACCTGTGCGAGGTGGCCTGGAACGCCGGAAAGCACATTGACCTCACTCCCGAGGCCTGCCGCTCTGACAAAAAGCTGTGGATGCACGGGGTGACCTGCTGTGAGGAGCTGAAACTTCCGGTGATGCTGTATGCCTACACCGGGAAAAAGGAATATCTCGACCTTGCCCTGAGCGCACAGGCTAAACTTGAGCGGGACGACCTGCTGCCGGACGGAGTCATTGCGAGCGCGGAGGCTCTCGTCGGAAGCGGGAATGTAATCAATAGCCACGAGACCTGCGACATTGCCGACTACACCTGGGCTCTGGGCTATTTTCTGATGGCGACCGGCGAGGGTAAATGGGCGGATATGATTGAAAAGGCCGTCTTCAACGCCTGCCCCGGTGCAATCACCAAGGAATTTGACGCCCTTCAGTACTTTTCTTCCGTGAACCAGGTCATAGCGACCGGGGAGTCCAACCACAACGACTTCTTCCACGGCTCCACCTGGATGGCCTACAGGCCTACCCACCAGACGGAATGCTGCTCGGGAAATGTGCACAGGATTATGCCGAACTATGTGGGGAGGATGTGGCTGAGGCAGGGCAGAGACACTGTGGCTGCCGCGCTTTACGGCCCGTCGAAGTTCGCTTTCACCTCCTCGGAAGGAGTGGAGTGCAGCATAGAGGAGGACACAGCCTACCCGTTCGAGGGGGACATCCGTTTCCGTTTCTCGCTCAGCGACAAGGCCAGGATTCCGTTCTCCTTCAGAGTGCCGGAGTGGGCGACGAGCGTGGAGGTAAGCCTGAACGGACGCGCTCTGAAAGGTGACTGGAAACGGGGAGAGTTCACCACCCTTGACCGCACTTTCCGCCCTGGAGACTGCCTCACGCTTAGTTTCGGGATGGAGCCGCGCTGCATTCCGTTCAAGGACCAGGGGGTTTATTTCCAAAGGGGTCCGCTTCTTTATAGCTACCCTGTGCCCGAGAAAAAAACTCAGGATAACGCTATTTACGAGAATATGAACGGCAAAGTGCCGGAATGCCCGGGATTCGAGTGCTGGAGCTTTACCCCGGAGGGAGAATGGAACTGGGCCTGGGAGGGACGGAGCGCCGAAGATATTGAAGTCATTGTCAATGAGAGCGTTGAAGAAAGCGGGGAAAGGATGAGCTGCTATCCTTTCGAGAAGGAGAATGCGCCTGTTCGCCTGAGGATTCCGGCAAGAAAGATTGACTGGAGTCTGGAAGAAGGACGATACACTCCTCGTCTCCCCTCCCAAAAAGACATCCGCACCTTGTCAGACAGCACCGCTTACATTGAACTCATCCCTTACGGATGCACGGAGCTCCGCGTTACGGTTTTCCCTTCGCTGCTTATGCCGACAGTGAAAAGCAAAGCGAAGAGCCTCAGGATGACTCAGGTGGACGAAATGGTGAATGTGCTCCCGGAGACGGAGGTGGAACAAGACGACACGCTCAGGGTCGCAAGGGGCGAAAACGCTGTAACTCAGTTTGTTATCGACTCACCGGAGGACCTTCGCGACTTAAAGGCCAGCGTTAAATTTTCTTCAAGAGGCGGACGCGCTCTGGAAAAGGGCGCAAAAACGGGCTGGGTGCACTATGTCCGCTCCTCCCATCACTACCGCCCGGGCGCTCCCGACTCTCTCCAGAGCTCCTCGGGACTCTACCCGGACCCCATCATAACCGACAAGGCCGAGGACATAATCGCCGGAGGCCGGGCCGTACTTTGGGTGGATGTGCCTGTGGACAAGGGAGTTAAGGCTGGGGAATACAGCGCTACTGTGAGCGTCAGCGGAAGGAATTTCTTCGGAGAGGAGGTCAGCATAGAAAGGCCACTGGAGATAAAGGTCTATCCCGCCCGCCTCGGAGAGCAGAGTCTGGACGTCACCAACTGGTTTTTCAGCGAAAAATTCTCATATATGAACGGAGGGGTACAGCCAGAGTACGGCTCCCCGGAGTACTGGGAGTGTTTCAAGAGCCTAGTGGGAACCGCCTCCGAGTATGGACAGAACACCTGGATCGTGTATCAGGCGCCGCAGCCAGTCGTGGGTTCCGACGGAAAGATTGACTGGGATTTCAGCCGCTTCGACGCCGAGGTGGAGTTCCTTCTTGAAAACGCGAATGTGCGCAGAATCGAAGGGGTGCACATTGCAAACCGCGCCCACAACAAATGGGCAGACCCGTTCTGGGCCTGGGCGTCCTGGATAGATTCAGAAGGAAAACTCCGCTCAGAGAGGCTTCCGGTGGACGATCAGAGGGTAAAAGACTACCTCCCGAAGTATTTCATCGCGCTGGAGGAGCATCTGAAGGGCAAAAAACTCCCCGACGGAAGAACTTGGTTCGACATATATCTTCAACACATTGCAGATGAACCGGTTGACGAGAACAGAGAGAGCTGGGAGGCTCTTGCAGCGAAGGCGAAAGCGGCCGTGCCGGATATAAAAATCATTGAGGCCTATAGGGCTCACGGATTCAACCCGAAGCTTATTGATGTGCTGGTGCCGCAGCTGGACGAACTGGAGTGGCCTTCCTACGAGGATGTTCCTTCGGACAACGAGCTTTGGTTCTACACCTGTATGTACCCGAGGGGACAGTATGCCAACCGCTATGTGACTCTTCCTCTTCTTAAGACCCGAGTCCTCCAGTGGATAAATTTCCGCTACGGAGCGACAGGGTTCCTGCATTGGGGCTTCAACTACTGGGGGCAGAACGGCGACCCTGCGGTGGACGCGTCAGCTCCAGTGAACGACTGGCCGGCAGGAGACGCCTACATCGTTTATCCAGGCTACCGGAGGGTCTATCCTTCCATCCGCCTCTGTGCCCTGAGAGAGGGGATCCGGGACTATGAGCTCCTCCGCCTTGCCGCGCGGCAGGACAGTGCCCGCACCGGAGAGATTGCCTCCGGAATGGTCCGGGGATATGACAGCTACGAGAGCTCCGTCACCCGCTTCAGGGAATATCGCCGGGAACTGCTTGAAATTGCGTCAGAACTCTTTAAGAATGAAGGCTCGGGAACAGGAAAGAGAATGAAACTTTCCGAGGACTTTGGAACAGGCACTGATGGATTTGGGGTAAGGACCCAGGAGCACGAAGGATTCAATGTGCTGCATCAGGCTGGAGGAAAAACTCTCGGGTACTCCCCCGCCTCCGGGCTTAAAATAATCTTCTCCGACGGCCTTGCATTCAAGGACCTTAACCGGAACGGCCGTCTGGACCCATACGAGGACTGGAGGCTGCCGGACAGGGAAAGGGCCGCTGACCTCGCCGCGAAAATGAGCGCGAAGGAAATCGCCGGGCTTATGCTTTACAGCCAGCACCAGGCGGTCCCGACAGACTCGGTGGGCTTCTGGTCATCAACCTATAACGGGACGACACTTAACCGGAGCCATCTGCCTCATTCGGCTCTTTCCGACAAACAGAAGAATTTCCTTCGCGAAGACAACCTCAGGGCTGTGCTTGTCGTGAGGGTGGAGACCCCGAAGATTGCCGCCGAGTGGAACAACAACCTCCAGTCCTACACGGAGTCGCTTCCGCTGGGGATTCCTGTGAATATAAGCTCCGACCCGCGACACGAGACCCGGGCCTGGGCGGAGTTCAATGCGGGGGCCGGCGGACAGATTTCCCTGTGGCCGATTTCGCTGGGCCTTGCATCGACCTTCGACCCGGCGGTGGTCCGTCGCTTTGGAGAAATCGCCTCCAAGGAGTACCGCGCAATGGGCATCGCCACAGCCCTCTCCCCTCAGATTGACCTCGGGACAGAGCCGCGCTGGTGCCGTTTCGAAGGCACATTCGGCGAAGACGCTCGCCTTACAGCAGCGCTTGGGAAGGCCTACATAGACGGATTCCAAACTTCAACGGGCGAGGACGAAATCGCCGACGGCTGGGGCTACGGGAGCGTCAACTGTATGGTGAAACACTGGCCTGGCGGAGGACCAGAGGAAGGGGGAAGGGACGCGCACTACAGCTACGGCAAATACTGCGTCTATCCCGGCGGCAATTTCGAAACCCACCTCTACCCCTTCCTTCAGGGAGCATTCGCCCTTGATGGGAAAACCCGGGAAGCGGCCGCAGTTATGCCTTATTACACTGTTTCTTACGGCATCGACCCGAGCGGAAAGAACAGGGGCAACGGCTTCAGCCACTTCATCGTGAGCGACCTTCTCCGCGAGAAATACGGCTACGACGGAGTTGTCTGCACCGACTGGGCCATCACCCACGACTACCACAAGGTGGAGGAGGCCGAGGGGAAATGTTGGGGAGTGGAGACTTTGACCGAAGCCGAGAGGCACTTCGAGGCTCTCCTTGCCGGAGTGGACCAATTCGGAGGAAACAACGCGGCGGGCCCCGTGATGGAGGCTTACAAGATGTGGAGAGAGGAGTTCGGCGAAGCTTCAGCACGCGAGAGATTTGAAAAATCTGCAGTGAGACTGCTTATGAATATGTTCCGCACGGGACTTTTCGAGAATCCGTATGCCGACCCCGAGGTCGCAGAGAAGATTGTGGGCTGCCCTGAGTTTATGAAAGAGGGCTTCGAGGCGCAGAAAAAGTCCGTCGTGATGCTGAAAAACGCCGCTCCGAGAGCCTGTGCTTCGATTGAAAGCGCCCTCAAAGGCGAGGGTAAAGCCACTAAAGGCAAAGCCACCCTGCCTCTGAAGGGCCGCAGCAAAGTTTATATTCCCGAGACTTCAGAAAGCGCAAGGCTGGACAGAGAGCAGATTTCCAAGTTCTACGACATAGTCTCCTCCCCTGCCGAGGCTGACTGGGGCCTTGCCGTCATAGGCTGGCCCAGGGGCGGAGAAGGCTACAGCGTCAAAGACCGGGATGAGGGCGGCAACGGCTACACCCCGATAAGCCTCCAGTGGGGAGAATACACCGCGGCGCAGGCCAGAGAAGTGAGCCTTGCAGGGGGAGACCCGCTGGAAAAATCCCGCAACAGAAGCTACAGGGGCAAAACGGTGAAGGCGACAAACAGCACCGATGCAGAGGCTGTGGTCCGGACAAAGAAAGCGCTCGGACAGAAACCGCTTGTGACGGTGGTTTATGCGGTGAAGCCTTTCGTTCCGGCGGAGATTGAACCGTGGAGCGACGCTCTTCTGGTGGCGTTCAATGTTCAGTACCCGGCAGTGCTTGAGGTAATCCGCGGGGCATTCGAGCCCGAGGGAATGCTTCCGATGCAGCTTCCGCGCGATATGGCGACAGTGGAAAGGCAGAGCGAGGACGTAGCGGGCGATATGGAATGCTACAGCGACTCACAGGGCCACCTCTACGATTTCGCCTACGGCCTCAACTGGAGCGGAGTCATTCACGATTCCCGCTGGAAGCAGTTCCACAGAGAATAGAGGATTTGGGCGAGACGCGTAACGAAGCAGATCGCCCCTATTTAGTCTCTTTCAGGTCTTTCGGGGAGATGCCGAACTTGGCTTTGAACCGCTTGCTGAAATACTTCGCGTCGCTGAAACCCACCGAGTAGGCGATGTCGGAGACGCGGAAATTGTCCTCTCTCTCGCTTATCATCTTGTAGGCGGCCTGCAGGCGCGCGTTCAGCAGGAACAGCATCGGGGAGGTGCCCAGGAGTTCCTTGAACTTCTCGGTGAGCACCGTGCGGGAAGTCGCCATCGCCTCGGCGAACTGCGGCAGGTCGAACTCCGAGTCTGCGATGTGGGCATTGACCAAGTCCACCGCCTTCTGAATGAACACCTTGTCCGAAGAGGTGTATTCCACATCCTTCAGTTCAAAGACCATCCTGTCCTCTGAAAGCGCATCCGCGCGGGCCTGCTTTTCAAGCAGATTGTGAATCAGGGCTGAAAGAACCGAGTAGTTGCACGGCTTGGTCAGATAGCCGTCCGCGCCGCTCTGGTAGCCTTCTATGCTGTAGGCATCGCCGGTTTTCGCCGTTAGAAGAATGACCGGGATGTGTCCGAGAGCCTTGTCGGACTTTATTTTCGAACAGAGTTCCAGTCCGTCCATCCCCGGCATCGCCACATCGGAGACCACCGCGTCTATGTGCTCGCGGCCCAGAATTTCCAGGGCCTCGGAGCCGCTGTTGCAGGTGCGGACATTGAATCGGCGCGACATAATGCCGTCGAAAAGCTCAGTAAGGTCCTCGCTGTCATCCACAAAAAGAACCACCGCCTCGCTCTTCACCACCGTCTCGTTAAGTGTGAGAGCCAGCGGCATATCCCTCTCCCCCTCGGCGCTTTCGTCGATTTCTTCAGGGGTGTAGGCCCCCTTGCCCACCGGAAGGCGCACGATGAAGCGGTTGTGCACCGCCTCGTTGCTCTCCACCCGGATGGTGCCCTTATGAAGAGTCACCAGAGACTTCACAAGCGACAGTCCGATTCCCGTTCCTATGGTCTTGAACTGACGGTATTCCCCCTCGTAAAACCTCCTGAAGAGTCCCGCGATGGTGTTTCTGGACATCAGTTTTCCGTCGTTCGAGCAGACAAGTTCCACCCACTCCCCATCCTCCGAAGAGGAAAGTTCCACGATGATTTTCCCGTTTTCGGGAGTATATTTCACCGCATTTGAAATGAGATTGTAGGCGATTTTGTCGATTTTGTCGGTGTCGTACCAGCCGAATATGTCCTTAGGGGTGCTGCGGAAGGAGATTTTGAGGTTATGCTTTCCCACAAGCGGTGCAAACGCCTCGACGCAATGGCGGGTGAAACGCGCGATGTTCCCGTAGGAGACCTTCAGCCGCAGGTTTCCGCTCTCAGCCTTTCGGAATTCGAGCACCTGTTGCACCAGCCTCACGAGCCGCACCGCATTGACTGACATAATGTTGTAGAGTTTCTTCTCCTTCGCGTCACGGGGCTCTATGCTTTCGATGGAGGCGAGAATGATGCTCAGAGGCGTCAGGAATTCGTGCGAGACATTGGTGAAGAACTGGAGTTTCGCCTGATTCACCTCCTCGGCTTTCTGCTGCTGGAGTTTTTCAAGTTCCATCCTGCGGCGGAAACGGTAGCTGCTGCGGACGATGAGGAAAGCGGCGACAATTCCAGCCGAAAGAATCACTGCATAGATGAGGAATGCCCACCACGAGAGCCACGGATTGCCCGGGATTGCCACGACGATGCTCCGGCTTTCCCCCTCCAGAGCCTCTCCGCTTCTGGTGCCATAGACCTCGAACACATATTTCCCCGGTTTCAGCCCCTTGAAAACGGCCTTGCTGCCGCCACCGTTCACGATTCTCCACTCCCCGTCCTCTTCCAGCCCCTGGGGATAAAGCCTGTAGCGGTAGATGTCTCCTGAAGGATTGAGATAGTCAAAAAGGGAGAAGGATATTTCCAGTTCGGTGATGCCCCGGGAGAGACGCACCTCGGAGGAAAGCGGCACATTGTGGCCGTCGGCGCTTATTCCCGTGATTTCAAGCGGAGTCCCGCCCCGGGCCACTGAGCTTGAAGGAACGCAGCTGAAAAGCCTTATTCCCTTGAAGCTTCCGAAAGCCATACAATCCCTTTCCGGGATATAGAGGCAGGCGTTGTGGTTGAAAAAGTCCAGCCCGCCCTCGGGAGCGATGCTGCTGTAGGAGATGGAAGAAAAATCCCCGGAAGGAACGCAGACAAAGGAAAGAAGGGCGGCAGAAGTCGTCACCCAGACCCTGCCGTGAGGGTCCTCTGCGATGTTCGTAATGCCCTGACCGTCAAGGATTACGAAAGTTTCCTCCTTCCGGAATGAATTACCGTCTTCACAGAGGCGGTAGAGGCCGTTCCAGGTGGAGCCGGCCCAGACCCTGCCCTGCGAGTCCGCAAGGATGCAGTTGAAGCTGCCCGTGCCTCCGCATTGTGAAGCGGAATAAAGCCTTACGCTTCCCTCCCCAGTGCAGCGGATAATTCCGTCGTATGCCGTAGCAATCCAAACCTCCCCGCCCACAGGATTCACTGAGATAGCGGATATTTTTCTATCAAGCCCCGGAAGCCCCCCGGAGATGGAGCTGAGAGACCTTACAGCGAGGCTCTCGCCGTCCATAACATACACGCCCTCGCGCGTTCCGATCCACACATTCCCCTCCCGGTCTTCGGCAAGGGAGGTTATGCAGTCGTTGCCGAGCTCGGGGCAGGTTGTGGAGCTCACCACTTTCGTGGCCCCGCTGGAAGGGTTATAGAGCCAGAGACCCTTGTCATAGCTGCCGAAGGCAATCGCCTCCCCGGAGCGGAGAGGGAGCATAGCGTCAAAGTTGTTGGTGTACTGAAGGCCCTCGAAGCCGCGGATGTCCCGGTAGCCCCGAAAACTGCCGTCCTGGGAATTGAGCCGCACCATCCCGTGCCCGGAAATGCCGAGCCATAGACTTTGAGGAGTTTCCCGAAGAAGGCTGCGGACAGAACTCGTGCTGTATTGCCGCCGGATCTCGGAGAGGTCCACCAGAGAGTCGTCGCCGCCCTCAGGGATAGAACTTTCAGCCTTGCACACGACTCCGCCGAACATTGACACCCACATACTGCTGTCAAGGGTGCAGAGCACGCAGTTCACTTCGTTGAAAGGAAGACTTCCAGGGGCGGTGGAAGGGGAATAGTTCCGAAACCGGTCTATATCATACCCCCCCCCATTTGAAGCCCCTGCAGGGGCGTTTTTGCCTACGCCAGAGCCCTTATACGGGAGAATGCTGAGACCGCTCCGGCTGCCTATCCAAAGGTTGCGCTCCGGGTCGAGAGAAAGAGCGTAGATCACGTCATCCAGAAGGCTGTCACCTCGGGCGGAGCTGTGGCGGAAGCGCCTGTATTCAAGCTCGGGTGTGTAACTTTCTGTGATTTTCGCCCTCAGAAGCCCGCGTCCCCAGGTCCCTATCCAGAGATTGTCCTCGGAGTCCGAGGCGAGAACATAGGCACTGCGAAGATTCTCCTCCGAGTAGGAGTAAAGCCTGCCGGAGTTCATATCGTAGCGGAAAAGCCCAGAGGACCAGGTGGTTATCCAGAGAAAACCGTAGCGGTCTATAAGAAGGTCTATTACATCGGTGACATATTTTCCGCCGCCTTCCCCCGTGCGGAAATCCATCCGGGTAAACGTGTCCGAGTCGGCGTCCTTCCGATACACGCCCTTGTCGCCCCCGATCCAGAGTCGCCCGAGCGAATCCCGCTCCATATCAGCGACATTTATGTGCCCGGTGAGAGAATCATCGATAGCGCTGACCTCCCCAGACACTGGGTCAAGACGCATAAGCCCCCTCTCCGTGCCGAGAATCATCTTGCCGGACTTCTCCTCGATTATGCGCCGGAGGTAGCCGTCGGCCTTGCCGCCCTCGTGGTCGAGGGGATAGGGCCTCATCCGGTAGCCGTCGTAGCGGACGAGGGAACTGTAGGAAACAATCCAGATGTAGCCACGGGAGTCCTGATAGAGGGTGGAGACGTCGCTGAGGGTTACATTGTCGTCGTAAAGGGTGCGGAAGCGGAGGTTTTCTATGCCTTCGCCCGGAGTCTGAGCCAGAGAAAGAAATGCGGAAAGAAGCAAGAGAAAGAGTATGCAGCCGGACTTTTTCATCAACGCGTCTGATTGTGTTAAACTTTTCGGCTAAGCTCAGAAAGCTCCTTGTCAAAAGGGCTTAGGCAAAAGCCTTTTACCAAGCCCTACGCCTGCCTCTACTCTATGTCGGTGTAGGAGTACCAGTTCTTGAGCTCAACGCCGGGAACAATCTCCGCTCTGTGGGTGTAGGTGACTTTTTTCCCCTCCCTGAAGCCCGCCGCACTCACCTCTGTCTTTCCCTTGGCGGTGAAAGGACCCGTGTAAAGGGTGGAGGAAGGCCCCGGAGAGGAGCCGTCAAGAGTGTAGCGAATCTCTGCGGATGTGTTCTCGCAGTCCAAAGTTACGCAACTTTCTCCGTTTTCACAAACCCGGGAGGTAATCTCAGGCTCGTCGTGGAGGTCGTATGGGCGGATGCCCCTTTCCCTCAGGGCGGGGAGCTGCGCGTTCACCCTCGCTTTGAAATTCTCCCAGTCCTTTTTGGAAGGGTCGGTCCAGGCGAGTTCCGACACGGCGAGAAGCCGCGGGAACATCATATATTCAAGGTGGGCGTCATCCGGGATATATTCTCTCCAGGTGCTGCCCTGAACTCCTATTACATTGTCCGCATTCTGGGGAAGGATGAACCCGATTGTGTCAACATCCCTCGGGCAGCCCTTAATTATGGATTCGTTATAAACCGCCTCCTGCTCGCTAACGGGCTGAGGGATGAAAGAATACATCTTTTTCAGAGGGCTGTAGCCGTACATAGCCTTCTTTTCGTATTTCGGGACAGCCTGATACCAGTCGAAATAGAGCACTTCCCCGGGGGTCATAATGGAGTTGAGTCCCCTGTTCGCAGCCTCAATTCCGCCCTTCTGACCGCGGTAGGAATAGACGTATGTCTCTTTCTCAAGGTCCTGATTCTTAAGTATTTCGTCCCAGCCGGCCATCGTGCGGCCTCTTTCCAGGAGGAATTTCTGCAGACGGGAAATCGCATAGCATTGAAGATCATCCAGCGAACTCATCCCCTCTTTTTCCATCAGAGCCCTGCACCGCGGGCACATCTTCCAGGCCTTCTTCCGGGCCTCGTCGCCGCCGATGTGGATAACCTTCGAAGGGAACAGTTCCAGAAGTTCGCCAAGAACAGTCTCGGCAAACTTGTAATACTCTTCGTTTGCGGGGCAGAACTCGCCGTTTCCGTAGCGCGTCCCGGTGCAGTTAAGCGAAGGATACGCTGCAAAAACCGCCTCCGAATGCGCCGGCATATCGAATTCCGGGATTATGTTTATGTGGAGGGAGTCGGCGTAACGCACGACCTCGCGGATGTCGTCCTTGGTGTAGAATCCTCCGTAGGCCCCCGGAGTGTCGGCCGTGCAGAAAAGACTTTCGGGCATTGCGTTCCACTTGTCCCAGTCCTTTTCCACTCTCCACGCGCCCACCTCGGTAAGAAGCGGATAGGCGTCAATCTGAACCCTCCATCCTCCGCCGTCGGTAAGATGCCAGTGGAAGTTGTTGAACTTGTAGAGGGCCATCTCGCGAAGAATCTTCTTGACCTCCTCCACGGAAGAAAAATGCCTCGAAGCGTCAAGATGCACTCCTCTGTAGGCAAACCTCGGACGGTCCTCGATGCGGGCGCAGCGAAGTCCCTCGGGGGTGCGGAGCTGACGCAGAGTCTGAAGAGCGTAGAATATGCCCGCGGAGTCTGCCGCAGAGGCCTTCACGCCCGTTTCCGACACCTCAAGACGGTAGCCCTCAGTTCCGAGTTTCTTCCCCAACGAAGGCTTAAGCGAAACCTTCACGCCCACAGCGCTTCCGTCCGCGGGGACATCCCCCCGGGAATAGACTCCCTCGTAATAATGGGCGGAAAGAGGCGCGGGCACAATGTAATTGTACTCCACCTCCTTTCTCCCGCAGGAGAAGAGAAGGAAAAGAGCGGTTATTGCAACAATATGTAAACGGCAATTCATCTTAACACTATTATTGTGGGTTTGAGTCTGAGGATTCGGACGGGCAGTGCAAGGCGGCAATCCGCCTTTACAGGCTACCAGCCGGTGTTCTGGATAAGGTTCGGATTCTTGTGCCTCTCGTTCTCGGAGATAGGATACCAGTACATCTTGTCGTTCCAGTAACGGGTGGCGACGGTCTTTCGGGTGGAAGTGTAGGTGCTGTCGCCCGAGCGGACGATGGAAAGTCCCTCGACTGTCTTTGTCACATCGCCGATTTTCCACCTGCGGATGTCCCAGTAGCGGTGTCCCTCGAAGCAGAGCTCCACCCTGCGTTCATTGCGGACGCGGGCTCTGAACTCGGTCTCTGAAAGCCCCGCCGGGATCTCCGGAAGGGAATACACGGCGCGAAGGGTGTTGAGAGCCGCACGCGGAGAAACCGTGTAGGAGCCGCCCTCGAGCGAGCCTGTGAAATCAGGATCTTTGGTGGCCTCGAAAAGCGCCTCGGCGTAGTTGAGCCAGACCTCGGCATAGCGGAAGAGAGGGTAGATGTGCTGATAGGAGATGAGGTTTCCGGTGACGAAACTTGTGGCGTCCTGGATGTATTTCTTAAGATAGAACGAGGTCGGAGAAGTGTTGTCCTTCGGGGCTCCGTTCTTTCCGCCGTAGAAAGTCTCCACTGTTTCGCCCTTGAAGGAGTCGCCGTTGCGAAGAACCGCATCCGCAAGGCGCGGGTCCCCGTCCTCGAAGCACTCCACAAGGTTCAGAGTCGGGCAAGTGCCGGAGTTTCCGCCCTCATAGCCCACAGGGAAATTGTTGGACTCGTAGAGGGAGGAAGTGCTTTCGCGAACGCCAAAAATAAGGTCCTTGCTCTCTGAGTTGTATTTCTGACTCATAAGAGAGTAGCGGAGAGAAGTGGTGCAGTCGGAGATGATCTCCTCTGCGGCCTTTGCCGCCTTTGCATATTTCTGAGTTGAAGCCGAAGGATTGTTCAGAGGGCTTGCCGCATAAAGAAGCACACGGGCACGGGCTGCCTGGGCAAAGCCTTTGGTGACTCTTCCTATCTCGGAATAATATGTCCCCGAATAGGTCTCAGGCAGGTTTTTCGCGCACTCCTCCAGTTCGGAGCAAATCCACTGGACACTCTCCTCGTAGGTTGCGGGAACAAGAGAGTTCACCTCGGCCGTCGTGTAGGTGCGCTCCGCGATTATTATGTTCTGATAACGCCTCAAAAGTTCAAAGTGGAAATAGGCACGAAGAGCGCGGGCCTCCCACGGGTAGTTTTTCAGCTGCTCGATGTAGTAGGTGTACTGCTCGTTCCATTTTGCAATCTCGAAGTCCTCCGGGCAGTTCTCCAGAAGGTAGTTGGCGGCGCGGATGCCCTGGTAGTAGTGGGACCATTTGTCGTCCACCACATTGTTCGCTGACCAGCTGCCGTCGTAGTATTTGCTCAGGACATCGGGGCTGTTGGCATAGACAGCATCGTCGGTGGCACATTCCCTGAAAGAGTAGAAGTCGCTTTCCAGGTAGCCATAGACATTGGTCATCACCTCCTTCACCTTGTCGAAGTCGCTGAACTGATATTTCTTGGTGTGGTACTGGCTCTCCCCGAGTTCAAGGTCGGAGCAGGAGACGAGAGCTCCGGAAAGAGCCGCGCCGAGAACCAAAATTCCTAATATTCTTGTTTTCATATTCATTTCCTCCTCCATTAGAAATTAACCCTCAGACCCAGAGAGACTGTACGCGCGGTCGGATAGTTGAAATTGATGGCCTCGGGGTCGAGAATGTGGATGTGGTCGAGGCTGAAGAGGTTGTTTCCACGAAGATATACCCTCATTCCGGTCATCTTCATCTTCTCAAGGGCGCGGCGCGGAAGGTCGTAGTAGAGTTCGACTTCGCGGAGCTTGAGGAATGCTCCGTTTTCCGTCCAGAGGCTGCTTGCGAGGTAGTTGTTCTTGTTGTCAATGGAGGTGAGGCGAGGATACTTAACTCCGGTCGTCCTCCCCTGGGTCCAATAGCTCTCGAGATAGTGTTTCGAGATGTTCTTGTCGCCTCCGTAAAGCGGCTGGTAGATGCTTGAGAGCGTGGTTTCGACTGTCGAATTGCCCACTCCCTGGAAAAGGGCGCTGAATCCGAGGCCCTTCCACTCCATCCCGAAACTGAAGCCGTAGTAAACCTCCGGGAGAGCGGCCGAGAGCTGGTAGCAACGGTCGTAGTTGTCAATTTTTCCGTCGCCGTTAAGGTCCTTGTATTTCACATCTCCCGGCTGCACGCTTGCAAAGGTGTTTTCCGGAAGGTCAGGGTAGAGATTGCCCTTTGAGTCGAACTCGTCCTCCTGGTAAAATCCGTCGGCGACAAGGCCGTAGAAGCGTCCGATCTGTCCGCCCTGCTCGTAGAGGTAGGCGTAAGGCTGGTAGGTCTCGTCGATGCGGTCAATGCGGTTGCGGGCGAATGAGACCGTCCCCTTCAGGAAATAGGAAATGTCCCCTATGGTCTGGTTCCATCCCAGGGCCGCGTCAACTCCATAATTGGTGGTCTGTCCGTTGAAAGTGTCGCTCGCGCCGATGCCGATAACCTCCGAAACGGTGCCGGTGGCCTTTGTGCGAATATATTGGCGACGGTTGTAGAACCCGTCGATTTCGCCGGTGAGTCCCTTGAAGAGTGTGAAATCAAGGCCCACATCAGCCTTCGAGTCAAGCTCAGGCTGCACCCCGACTGAAGGAAGCGAGCCTTCTGCCGCGCCGCCAGTCACCGTAGGCTGGACGAAGATGTAGCTTTTCCCGGTGCCGTTGAACTGCACGTCCATATCGTAGGAAAGGAAGGAGTCCATTCCCACAAGGCCGTAGGAGCCGCGCAGTTTAAGGAAATTGACTATTTCAGAGTCCTTGAGAAATTCCTCGTTGGAGATTATCCAGCCGAGCGAAGCCGCAGGATAGAAGCGGAATTTGTCGCCCGAAGGCATAAGGCTGCTGCCTGAAGCCGTCGCCGTGAGGGTGGCGAGGTAGCGGTCGGCGTAGTTGTAGGATGCGGTGAGGATGTAGTCGTGGTGCGAGAAACTGTTGTTCGCGCCGGTGAGAGATTTCTTGTCGCGGTTGAAAAGGAAGGCCGCGTCGATGTGGTGCTCTCCGAAAGTACGGTTCCAGTCGAGTTTAGCCCACACCGCCATCCTCATATACTGCGAGGACAAGTAGGTGCTGAAAGCCATCTCGGTGTCGTTTCCGTACTGCGAAACTTCGTAGTCGTAGAGATTGCCGGAGGCGTCATAAAGAGGGCTGAAGTTGTAGTAAACGCTACCGAAGCTGCGGTCGTCGTTCACGTCGGCGGAGTTGTCGTATGAGGCCCTGACCTCAGCGGAGAGGCCCTTTACTAGCATCGAGAGGTCCTGACGGATTGCAAGGTCGGCGGAAAGGGAGCGGGAGAAAGTGATCCGTCCTGCAGTGCCGAGGATGTCCTGCACAGGGTTGGAGAACTTTGTGGAGCGCGCCCAAATGTCGTTGTACATAACCGGGAAACCCACGCTCGGAGCGGTGTAGTAGCTTTGGATGCTGCGGGACTGGGGCCCTGAAAGCTGGCGGATTGCGGCCGCGAGGTTCACAAGGACCTTCGTGGAAGAAGTGACGTCGATGTCGAGGTTGGTGCGAAGTTTCAGCGCGTCGTAGGCGTACTGGTTGTCAACGCCTTCGAGAAGCCCGGTGTTCTTGTAGAATCCGCGGTTGGAGTTGTAGCCGGCATAGACGAAGTATTTTATCCTCTTGCCGGAGCCGTCCATCGTGAGTTTTGCCTCGTTGTTGAAGCCTGTCTTGCGGAAAATGCGGTCTTTCCAGTCCACTGTAGGGATTACTGAGGAGGTCCCGTTTGCTATTGAAGCGATGTCGGAAGCTGAGAACCACGCTGTAAGGCCGTCGTTGCCGCGGGCCTCGTTAAGGGCGTTCGCATACTCGAGCGGAGAGGCCATCTCGGCCATTCTCAGCGGAGTCTGCACTCCGAAATTGTACTCGGCCTTGAGATTGAGCTTGTGGTTCCCGCCGCGACGGGTGGTGATGAGAACCGCTCCGTCAGCGCCCCTGATGCCGTAGAGGGCAAGTGAAGCCGCGTCCTTGAGAACATTCACGCTCTCCACCTCGTCCACATCGATGGTGGAAGGCTCCCTCGGAATGCCGTCCACAAGGACGAGCACCGAATTACCGCTGTAGGAGCCGTTTCCCCTCACGGTGAGCGAAGGGTCGCAGTCGCTCGGACGCGCTCCTGAGCCGCTCTGGCGAACACTCAGGCCCGGGATGAGTCCGTAGAGGGCGTTCATTATCTGGGTCTGCGAAGACTCGGCGAAATCTTTCCTTGAGACTCCGCTTACAGCCTGGCTGCTGCCTTCCTTGCTGGTGGTGAAACCATATCCGAGGGCATAGACGCTGTGGCGCTCATCAAGAGAAACCGTCATCGTCTCCCCGCTCACCTTCACTCTTCTAAAGTATTCGTTATAGACGGAAATCTCCACCTGAGTTCCCTTTGCGGCATAGAACTGGACCGTTCCGTTTTCGTCGCTCACAAGCGGGTCTTTCATCTCCGGTGCGTGGACCTCGACGCCCTGCATAGCCTGCCCCTTCCCGTTCACCACTTTAAGAGTGACGAGCCCGTCCTGAGCCCACAGGGAAGCGGACCCAAGCAACGCCAGCAGCGATATTATCAATTTCTTCATATAATAATTATCTCTTTTCTAATTTTAAGAAAAACTCAACTTTCTAATTTCAAAGAAAGACCCAACTTTCTAATTTCAAAGAAAAACTTAGCTAAAAATAGGCTTAAAAAGATGCAGTGCGCTTTTTAAGACATTTTTCTACCAGCCGGGGTTTTGGACAAGCCCATACCCCTTATTAATCTCCGAAGTCGGGAAGGCGCTGAAATACCACTTGGTGTCCCAGTGGGTCTTCCAGTAGCGCGCGTCCTCAGCCGCAGGAGCCGAGTAGTGGAAGGTGGATGCGTAGGCGTCGATGTCGTCGTTCTCGTCCACCACCCCGTCGTTGTTCGTGTCGGAAGTAGGCACACCCGTCTTGATGGTTATCTTTATGCCGTAGAGAGTCTTCTGGAATATGTCTGCCCTCTTCCAGCGCACGATGTCGTACCAGCGGTTCTCCTCGAAAAAGAGCTCGCGCGCCCTCTCGTCAAGAATTTCTTCGCGGAGCTGCGCGTTCCCTGTAAGGGGCTCGGAGTAGGTCGGAAGAGTCTTGCCCGCCTGAGTCTTTGTAAGCAGCACATCGTTCATCTCCGGAAGACCGACCCTGGTGCGGACCTTGTTCAGCCACTCGTAGGCCTCCTCCTTTCTTCCCAGTTCGTTCAGCGCCTCGGCGTAGGTGAGGTAAATCTCCGGGAGACGGAGGTAGGAGTAGTTAGTGGAGCGGTTCATAAAGGTCTCGTCGTTGTAGTCCCAGATGTATTTACGTGAGCAGAAACCGGTCACGGCCCTGTTCAGCAGCTCCGCTCCCCTTTCAAGTCCTCCGATCCACATCTCTGCGGCTCTGCCCCTGAAATGGTCACCGATAATCATCACCGACTCGTAAAGGCGCGGGTCACGGTCGCGGAACGGGTCGTCTTCAATCTTGCTGTCACGTCCTGAAGTGCCGGCCCAGTCGGCATAGCGCACCGGTGTACCGTCGGTCTTCGGGAACATATCCACGAAGTTCAGAGTCACGCAGCCTCCACCATAGCCACGTCCCACATTGCCGTGGTCGTCGGAAACTCCGAAGTAGCAGCGGAGATAGGTGCTTGCGAAGGTGTCGTAGTGGCGGCCGGTCTCGATGAGGATTTCTCCGTTTCCGCGGTCGGCGTAGCTCGTGTTCCAGGCGTTGCGGTAGTCGTCAGAAGTGGTGCCTGTGGCAGAAACCAGGGCGTAGGCGTTGCCGTTCGCAGCATTTTCGTCAATGAAGGCCTTGCAGGCGTCGGCAACCTTCTGCCAGCGGGAAGCGTCATATTTTCCGAACCAGTACATCCGCGGGATTTCGTCGGAGGAGACATAATTCGCGTTGGCGCGGCGCGCCGTAGGAGTCTGGCTGCTGTAAGGCTCGTCGGAATTGAAAACAGGCGAAGCCGCAAAAAGCAGTGCGCGGCACTTCAGGCCCATTGCGGCGGCCCGGGTGAGGTGGCCGTTTCTTGCTGCGTTTTCAGTCCAAGGAAGGAGTTCGGCCGCCTTGTCGCAAAGTTCCACTATATAATCAAGAGTCTCCTCGGCGGTTTTTCTCGAGAAGTCATAATCCATAACATTGTCTGCGGCTACCGAACTTTTCAGAAGAGGGATTCCGCCATAGTTGCGGAAAAGGTCGAGATAGTGGGAGGCTATTATGAGGTAGGCCTCACCCTTACCGTTATTCTTCTGTTCGGTGGTCATATCCGGCACCCTGTCCACATTCTCGATGTAGAGGAAAGCCCTTCTGATGCCCACCCAGTTGTATTCCTTGCTCGGAACGAAACCCATTTTGGTCCACGAAACTCCGTCCTCGGCGTCGGCGCTGTAGTTGCCGTTTGCGTATTCCTGTCCGCCGCTCGACCAATCGTTGTGGGACTCCATAAGGTCGGTGATGGAGTCGAAGTTATCGTTGTCCAGCTGGCTGCAGGCGCGGTCGTAGCTGCCGCCGTTATTGAAGCGTCCGGCGCTGCTCAAAGGCCACGCGCTGTTGTGCACCGGCCAGCCGCAACGCATTGTGCTGTAGGCCGAAACGAGAGCCCTGTCAGCATAGAGTTTCGAGGAAAAAATCGTGTCAATCGTAACGTCCACTCCCGGCGCCTTCTCAAGAAAAGCGTCTCCGAAACGAAGGTCGTTGCAACCCGCAGCAGCAACGAGCGATGCCGCAGCAAGGATGGGGAGCAATATATTTGAATTTATCTTTTTCATCATCTTATATGTAAGGTATATCCTGTTCTGTTGTTTTGTCGTTTGTTTTTTGTCTCATCCGGCCTTTGACCGGAAGAGGCTAAGACTTAGAAGGATATGTTGAATCCGATGTTGTAAATCCTTACGTTAGGATAGCTGTAGACATACTCACCGTTAAGGTTGGCGCTTCCGGTCATCTCCTCCGGGTCGATGTCTATGTCGGCGAGTTCCGAGAAGAGAGTCAGGAGGTTATATCCGCTGACAAAAGCCCTGAAGGAGCTGATTCCCATCTTGCGGAGGAACTTGCCGGTGAAATTGTAGGAGAGTTCCACATTCTTCAGTCGGAGGTAGGAGGCGTCCATAAGCCAGATGTCCGAGCTCTGGGTGTACCAGGACTTGTTCTTGAAGGTGATTCGCGGGAAGCGGGAGTTCTGGTTGTCCGGGGTCCATCTTCCGTCGGCGAGGTATTTAAGAAGGGCCCTGTCGTTGGTCATTCCGAACGGCTCCTTGTACTCGATGCCGAGCACTCTGGACGCGTTCCAGGCACCGGTCCACTGCATTGAGAACCCGAAGTTGCCCCAGTTGAACCCGGCGATGAGACCGGCCACATATTCAGGCCTCTGACCGTAGCCGAACCAGGTGTTGTCGTCGTCATTGATTTTCCCGTCGTGGTTGAGGTCCTTGAAAAGGGCATCTCCCGGGCGCGGGTTACCGATTGTAAGCTCAGGCACCGTTCCACCCTTGGAGACTGTTAGAAGTTCCTTGGTCGCAGGGTCGAAGTCCTCCTCGGTGAGGTAGCGGTCGAAGATGAATCCGTAGGTCATTCCGGTGCGGCGGCCTGTCTGCGCCATATAGGTCTCGTTCGGAACAATCTCGTCCATATAGATGATTTTGTTGCGGGAGAACGAGAGGTTTCCGGTGATGTTGTAGCTGAAGTTGTGAGTTGCCTTGCTTCTCCATCCGAGCGAAAGCTCATATCCGTAGTTGTCCACCTCGCCGAGGTTGAGCATAGGAAGGCTGATGTTCGCGATGTCAGGAAGGGTGTTGCGGGTGGAGAGGATGTCGTAGCGGTGCTCGTAGAAAGCGTCAAGGGTGAAGGAGAGCTGCTGACGGAACATCACGAGGTCGATTCCGTAGTTCTGCTTCTGGCACTTCTCCCAGGAAACCACCGGGTTGCCGACGGCGTTCTCCACAGCATCCTTCAGCACGACGCCGCTGTACATCGAGCCGAACTGCCAGGAGCCGTACTGTCCGAAGTTGGCGTTGGAGTGGGACGGGTTCCAGGAGCCGTTGAGGTAGAGGAAGCGGGCTCCGCTGTATTTGTCGTTACCGACGAGTCCGTATGAAGCCCTGATTTTGAGGAAGTCCACCCATTTCCTGGCGCCTTCCATCCACGGCTCTTCGGAGATGACCCATCCGATGGAGCCTGCAGGGAAGAAGCCGTAGCGATGACCCGGAGCGAAGTTCTCCGAGCCGTTCACTCCGGCGTTAAGGTCCAGGAGGTAGCGTCTTTTCCAGTTGTAGGTAATCCTGCCCACATAGCCCACATAGCCCGTCGGGATCTCAGGGAAATTGGAAGGATAGTAAGTCTTGGACTGGTTATACAGAAGAAGTCCAGTCACTTCGTGGTCGCCAAACTGGCGGGCGTAATTGACGCTGCCCTCAAGGTACCAGTTGCGGCCGTGGGAAGTGTAGTCGGAGTAGGAAAGCGGCTCGTTGAGATCGTCCACTCCCGAGGTGATGAACACGTGCTCGTTGTCGAACATCGGGTTGTCGATGGACATTCCAGGCTGGGTGTAGTGCCCCTTGTAATTGACGCTCTGCCAGCGCTTTACGGAAGCCGTAGGGGTGCGGTTCACATAGAGGCTGTAGTTGGAGTTGTAGGCTCCCTTAAGGTTGAGTTCCAGGCCCTTTGTGATGAAGTCGAGCTTCTGATTGAGGTGAAGGTCGAGGTTCAGGGTGTTGGTGGTGCTTTCGTTGTAGCCGTAGCCGTAGTAGAGGTCGAGTCCGGAGGTGCCGCCGCCGATTGGGATGTAGTCCCCGACGACGGGTTTGGTGTAGTGTCCGTCAACGAAGCCCGGGCTGGAGTAAGGCGTGCACCAGGTTATGTACTGCCAGATGTTGCTGCCGTAGCCGTTAGGCTCGTGCCGCTTTCCTACCCTACCGCCGAGGTTGATTTTCAAGAGCGTGGTGGGGCTTAGGTCCACATCCACGTTCGCCCTGTAGTTGTAGCGGTTGTAGGTATAGTTGGAACTGTAGTTCTCGAAGCTCTTGAGCATACCGTCCTGGTAGAGGTAGCCCACGGAGACGAAGTATCTCACCCTGTCCGCTCCGCCGGAGACGGTGATGTTGTGCTGGGTCTGCCAGGCGAGTTTGTTGAAAAGATATTCGTCCCAGTTGGTGTTCGGGAACATTATCGGGTCCGAGTTGAGCCGGAACATCTCGGTCACGGTGTCTGAGAAGGTGAGCGGGGTCGTGGGGTCGTTCCAGTTGTCGGTAAGCTGGGCCTCGGAAAAGACCTTCGCGTGCTCGTAGCTGCTTGCGGTGGTAAGGTGTCGGAGG
Organism: bacterium; assembly: GCA_963640535.1. GTDB lineage: Bacteria > Bacteroidota > Bacteroidia > Bacteroidales > UBA932 > Cryptobacteroides. The sequence continues at coordinate 42,154 of CAVHYU010000005.1, forward strand.
GCCTGGGTGAGTCCGAAAGATGAGCTCCAGTTGATTTTCGCCCTGCCTTCCTCACCTCGCTTGGTCGTGACGAGAATGACTCCGTTAGCGCCCCTCACTCCGAAAACGGCGGTGGAAGCTGCATCCTTGAGGACTGTGATGTTGTCAATCTCGTTAGGGTCCATCTGGAAGAAGGATCTCTCCACGCCGTCCACAAGGATGAGCGGTTTGGAAGCCTCGTTGGTGAGCGAACCTGCTCCACGGACGTAGATGTCAGGGTCCTCAGCTCCCGGCTGACCTGAAGACTGGATGGTGGACACGCCGGTGAGCGCTCCGGAAAGAGAGTTGGCGACGCTGCCGGAAGGGGACTTGAGAAGGTCCTCGGAGCCGATGGAAGTGATAGCGCCGGTGACTGAAGTTTTCCTCTGCTGTCCGTAAGCCACAACCTGCACGCCTTCAAGCATATTCATATCGTCGGAAAGCGTAACAACAAGCTCCTGCCCCTTCACTCCCGTAACCTCCACGCTCTGGTAGCTGACGTACGAGACCTCAAAGACGGGTTTCACGCCGGCAGGCACGGTGATGGAGAACTCGCCGTTGATGTCCGTTCCCACTCCGGTCTTGGTGCCCTTGATGAACACGGAAGCGCCGATGAGGGGTTCTCCGGTGTTTGAGTCCAGGACGCGTCCCTTATAGACCGTAGGAGAAGCCTGAGTCACAGGAAGGTTTCTCTGCGAAGGCAGCGCGCGGGAGGCAATCCCCGGCCCCAGCAGGCAGAGAGAAACAAGCAGAATCCTGACAATTCGTGTTGTAGTATTCATAATCAAATCTAACTTTCGCAAGTATATAATTTATTCATATATAAACTCTATCCTCAAATCTCCCTCCCTCTCAAATCCCACGCACTTTTCCCACCACACAAGCCCTCCAGCACTTTTATTTTGCGTAATAATGGCGAGAAGCCGTCCGGTCAGGGGCGGCTCCCCGAAAAAAAATGTTAATGAACTGAAAGCAATAACTTACTTTGCGTCAACTGCGAGGACGTAGGTCGTTGCGGTCGGAGTCATTCCGTCGATTACCGACTTGCCGTTCACGAGCAGGGACGGTTTGAAGGTATTCTTAATTTCTTCATATACAGAGCCGAGCACCGCCGCCTCTTTCCAACCGAGCTTATGTGCCAGCCAAAGCATCTGCTTGAGGGTATATCCCTTGAAGCAATAATTTCCGAAGCCAGAATATCCATTGCTCTCAAGACCGGTAATACCATCACCGGAGAAAGAACCGGCATCATTAATCATAAATGCAAGCTTACCATCGTAGGTCAAGCCCACAAGGTTATGAATCCAATAAATTCCTTCCCATCCCATTCCAAGCACTCCATTTTCGGATACAACCTGAGATGCATCGTTATTAACATAATCACTACAACTCATAGCCTTGCCATCACGTACTCCCCAAGCTTGGACCCAAGCGAGATCAGGGGCATCAATTTTCTCAGTTGCTGAGGCAAGAGCCGCATCCACATCAGGTTTGTTACTCTGGAACGGAACAACATAAAAACCATCAGACTTTTCACCCGCAGTTGCGAATGATACAACACCATCCTTAACAAGAATTGACGAACGGTATTTTTCCACGTTTTTACTCTCCGGTGCATTTGTAGTAGTCCCACCATCCCTAACCAAGTAAGTTATCCCAGATGCAGACCAATTAAACCAGCCACTTGTTACAATCGCGCTACTCACTGACGAAGGCTCTACTCCAGTTTTAATATCAGCCTTTACTTTATCCACATCCACAGTAACTATTGAAATACTTCCGAAACAATTCATTGTAGGACGAGTTGAAGGCCAATCCCCAGGGAATTTAAAAGTATCATCATATTGATATGTAGCGTAATTACCTTTAGTCTGTCGCCCAGGATTTGACTCTGGCCATCCGCCACTCTTAACCCAAGAGCCATTCCAAGTCCAAGGTTGCGCATTTTCCAAAAGGAAAACAGGAACAGAACTGATTGCATCCGCCGAGTAAACCTTGATAAAGGACTGGCCTTCCTTGACGAAGTTGGCGGAAACATCGGTGAAGCCGTAGGACTCAGGAGTCGGGATCTGCTTGTCGAAGTTGAACACAAGCGGCTTGATGGAGCCGGCAGTGAACACTTGGGTGGCGCTGGAGGTCGGGGTCTTGCGGTAGCCGTTCACGGAAAGAGTGAGCGAAGATGCCGCAGCGCTGAACGGCTTCAGAGCGATGAAAAACTCCGCACTCTCGCCATTTGCGAGGCTTGCGCCGCCGTCAACATTGAGCATCGCGGTGGAGCTTGAGGAGGAGGACGCCGTGAAAGACGGAGTCTCCCCTGTAAAATTCGCAGTGAAGTCTCCGACAATGGCCTCGGGAGCGGTGAGGGAAACATTGGCGACATTTATCGTAGTGCCGCTATTGTTCTTGACCACCACCTTCGCCACAGCGCAGAGGTTCTTCATCGCGATTGAAACGCTCGTGCCCGCGTCCACATCCGCAGCAGTTCCATAAAGCGGAAGAGAGGCTCCGCAAAGGTGCGCCTTGCTTCCCGCCCCTTTCTGAGTCTGGGTCTTTGCCCCAAGAGACAGGGGAACTGAGGAGAGGCTCGAAGCGGAGGCGGAATAAGGATAAACCGCATACCAGGAATAGGTGTCAGCGGTGAGTTCTCCCGCGACCGTTCCGGTAAAGCGGCCGGTCTCCGCATCCGCAAGGCCGAACTCCCCGTCGGAAACGACACTCTCAGGCGCAGAATGGAAAACTCCTATTTTGTCGTCCGCAGCCCATTTCGTGTTCAGACCGTCGTTAGTCGTCTTCACATTAACAGTATTTGCAAAGAGCTCAAATTTAACCTCCCCGGGCTTTTCCCCAGAGTTTTCCACAGTAGTTTCCTGCAAGTCCTTCTGACAAGCGGAGAAGTTTAATGCAACTGACACTAAACCCAAAGCAAAAATAAATCGTTTCATAGTTTCAATGGGTTTAATGTTAGAAGATGAGGGCATCGTCGTCATCCTCTTCGTCCCACGGGGCGATGGAGGAATAGCTGCTCGAGGCGAATCCGCTCTCACTCAGGAGGAGTTCGCTGCGAAAAGAAGGGCTTTCATACCCCCCACTCGATGCGTATGTTATTAATTTAGAGTCCATTATGGGTTATTTTATAAAGGGAGCAGACTATCCCGCAAGGCCGTCCAAAGGCCTTCGGAACAGTCCGCTCCAAGCGAAAATTATTTCTTCACGTCAACTGCGAGAACGTAAGTGGTTGCAGTCGGGGTGAGGCCCTCGATGACTGACTTGCCGTTCACGAGAAGAGAAGGGCAGAATGTAGCCGAAACTTCACCGTATCTCGTTCCAAGCACAGCTGCATTTCTCCAGCCAAGTTTCTTGGCAATCCAAAGCATCTGCTTGAGTGAGTAGCCCTTAAAGCAGTAATTTGAATAACCTTCATAACCATTGGACTCAAGTCCAGTGACTCCGTCACCAGAGAAAGAACCGCCCTCATTAATCATAAATGCGAGTTTACCATCATATGTAGTTCCGACAAGATTATGAACATTGTAGATTCCCTCATAGCCCATACCGAGAACTCCCGGGGCACGCAACCAATTGTTCGCGTCGTTATTGATGTAATCAACATAACGCATCGCCTTGCCGTCACGCACTCCCCAAGCCTGAACCCAGGCGATGTCAGGAGCCTCGATTTTCTCTGACGCGGCATTCAAAGTGGCGTCAATATCTGCAGGAGCATCATTCTGGAATGGAACGACATAGAATCCGTCAGATTTCTCGCCGGCAGTTGCGAATGAAACGACACCGTCCTTTACAAGGACTGATGCACGGAATTTTGACTGGTTCACAGCCTCTGGAGTTCTGACGGTCACACCGTTGTCCCGGACGAGATAATCCACCTGAGATCCGTGATGATAAACCCAACCGCTCGTTACGATTGCGCTACTGAAGGAAGTAGGGTCTACGTCGGTGGTTGCTGATTTAAGATCAGCGGAAACTTTTCCCGCATCTACAGTCACGATGGCGAGATTGCCGAAGCAATTCATTGTAGCACGGCTCTCAGCCCAATCGCCAGGGAAAGCATACAAGTCATCCCCAGCATTAGCACCATTGTACCACGCGTTTTCGCTTGGCCATCCGCCGCCTTTAATCCAAGTGCCAGCCCAATTTGACCAATCTGCAGACTCAAGAAGGAATACCGGAACATTCGCGATTCTTGATGCAGAGTAAACCTTGATGGCTGACTGGTCAGCAGTCACATAAGCTGAAGAAACATCCTGGAAGCCCATAGTCTCAGGAGCGGTCACAAACTTGTCAACGTCAAGTTTCACTGTGTAAACCCTGTCGCCGCCGAGTTTGAGGACGAGGCTCTGAGCGTTGCCCTTCGCGAAGTCGTAAACGAGGCTCTCAGGGAGCTCAACGCCACTCTGAAGCGCGCCCTCGTTGAATACGAGCTCGATTGCGTTGAAGTCCATCTTGGACTCGTCGTAGGCGATGGTGATGGTCTTCGTTGTGTTGTCCACAGTGAAGCCCTCGCCGGCGTTAAGGCCCTTGATCTGAATCTTGCTCTCGTCAACAATCGGGAATGCGTTTGAAGAGAAGGAAACGGTGTAGCGAACCACAGCGTTGGTGTGGTCAGCGAAACGGAATACCGGAGTCTCCTGAAGGTTCACGCCTGTGAGAGAGGTCGGATAGTTGAGAGTCCAGCCGTCGTTGAGTTCGAGAGTGATGTCGCAGGCTGAAAAGTCCTCGGCGTTGTTGAAAGTGAATTTGATGGATTTGTCAGCTGTAGTGACTACTCCCTCAATGGTCTCCTCTCCGCTTGTGACGGAAATGGATTTCACAGGATTCTCAGAATAGGTAATCTGAGGCTCCTTGTTGCAGGAAACGGCCGCAAGAAGTGCGAGACCGCCCAAAAGAACAAGTGATTTTTTCATAAAAGAAATGCTAATTAAGTGGTTTATAATGATTTAGTTTAATCTTTTCATTGTACTCCCTCCCTCGCCAAGTAATCTCCATCTCTCATTCTCCAGCCCCAAACTCCACACGCTCAAGGTCCAATCTCCCGATAAACCTCCCCGCGCGTCCATTAAACGATGCTAAGTTACGAAGCCCCCACCCCCCAAAGGGGGAATTTTATACGGAAAATTCACCCCGCTGGACCCTACCGAAGTTTATTTGCCTTCGAGAAGTTCCAGGAGGGCTTTGCGCTGAGCGCGGAAATAGCTGACGTCCTGAGTGTAGGTGTAGGCGTCTGAGGCTACCGAGCGGCAGATTGCCTGGGCTTCGGACGGGGACTTCTGTTCGGCAAGGCGGAAAAGTTCGTAGTCACGGATGCCGTCCCTCATCGCGCAGAGGCGGATGGAAGGATAGAGTTTGCCGTCGCCCGGCCAGATTATCCACATATCGCCGTCAGGATAGTTTCCACCGGCGTCCAGCCACGGCTCGTCCTCGTTCTTCGCACCGTGCCAGTAGTTCAGACCCCAGTGAAGGAAACCTGTGGCGTTGTAGCGGAAATTGAGCCAGTGGACAAGACGGGTCTGGATGAGCGGCATACGGATGAAGCGGTTCATCCCCTCGCCCTGCGGAGCCATAGCGTGGTAAATCCAGCGGGTCTGGGACGAAGTCCACGGATAGCCCTCCTCGCCTTTCAGATACATAATCCCGGGGCAAGGTACATCCAGGCTCTCGGACTTCACTTTGAGAGTGTTGAGAGGGTCCATAATCTTTATCTTCGGAGCTCCCTTCCTCACATACGCGGCAAGGCAGTCATAGGATGACGCCTGATTGTCCTGAGGCTCGTCATAGAGGGTCTGAAGATAGACGTCTATGTATTTTCTTCCGTCAGGAAGAGTGTTGGACTCGAGATATTTCTGAAGGGCCGCGAAATAGCGGGACCAGAAAGCCTCAGCCTCCTTGCTGTATTCTCCTTTATAGTTCCCGTCGTCGTCAAGTTGCGTAACGTAGGCGTATTCCGGAGTGTAGGTCCCGTTCCCGTTGTCCTTCACTTTCAGAGAACCGTCATCATTCAGTTCGTAGCCTATCAGCTCCATTCGTTTTCTGTTCGAAGTTATATTCTCGCACTGGAAATAGTGGAAGTCTGGGCAGGCGCGGTAGTACATCTCTATCTCCTTGCCCAGTTCGCTGAAGTCGGCCACAATCTCATAATCTCCTGTCTCAGAGTTTTTTACAAGACGCGGATTTGATGTGTAGCGGTGGTAGTACTGAGAGTTGAAACAGTTTGTACCATATTTGCTTACAAAAGGCACAATCACTTTCTCGAAACAGTCCAGAACGGAGTGCATCTCCACTTCCACATTCATCGCCTTTATATTCTGGTTCACCCAGTGCATCACGGAGAGTGTCTGCTTCTCGGGGAGAGTTACGTCATAGACCTGAACGGTGAAAGGAAGCTCTGCCGAGGAGGTGCCGTTTACAGCGGCAATGCCCTCATATATGCCGGCGGGGGCATCGCGCGGAATGTCGAATTCCACCCAGAATGCAGTCTTCTCGCCGGCGGAGAGGCTCACGCTCCAGTCCTCAAGCGGCATAAGAGCGTCCGGGATGTATTTTTCTGAAGCAGGATAACGGAAAGACGGAGCTCCGCCGGCCCAGCTGTCCCAGTGATACTCGGAAGTGTACACGTCACGAACCCACCAAAGTTGCGGAGTGATGCTCACGCCGTCACCGCCTTCGAGAGCGAATTTCTTAACCGACGGGGTAAGCGTTCCCTGGGAGGTAGCGGCGTGGACTATGAACTGCGCCGTGGCGGTCTCTCCGCGGGCGACGCGGATTGTGTCAGTGGCGTTATCAAATTCCTTGAACGAAACGGGCTTTTCGAGAGCGTCAAGCCGGGTCATCCAGATGTTCGGAGAAACGGTGACGTGTGCGGAAGCGTTCATCCCGCCGCACTCGGCAACGATGTCGGTTTCGCCTGCGCCGACAGCCCTCACGAGGCCTTCGGAGGAGACTGTCGCGACTTCTTCATTCGCCGATGACCAGGTGAGGTTGCGTCCTGCCGTGGCGTTCCACTTGAGAATGCGCCCGGAAAGAGTCGCACTCTCCCCTTCCATAAGAGAGAGAGAGCTTGGAGTCACTTCCACGCCGGAAACCGCCTGCTGCGGAGTGTTGAGGTCCTCGTCCACAGAGCAGGCCGCAGAGAGAGCCGCCGTCGCAAGAGCGAGGAATAATGTTCTTATTTTCATTGAGTTATGTTTTTATTCGTCCTTATTCTGTCCGGGAGAAAGCCGCGCGCACTGAAGCCAGGCCGCCCCGAGTCATCTCTACTGGAACTTGTAGCTTACATTTGCCGGGTAGTCAATCTTGAAGTTGCTTCCGGTGCCGGTGACCGGAGAGCCGCCCACAGTGAAGTTCTTGATTGTGAGGCCTGTGACGGTGCTTCCTTTGGTCACGATGTTGAATGCCGGGTAGGCGCTGCCGTTAGCGGCGAGAACCTTTATCCCGTTGAAAGTCACATTGTTGAGATTCACTTTCGGGGAGCCGCCATACTGCCAGATTGAGATGTTGCGGCCGGTGTAGTCGATGCTGTCGAAAACGAGGTTATTTGCCGTGATGCCGCTAATCTGCATCGGAGCAGGACTTCCGCTCCAAAGAGCCGTGCACCCGTCGGTGCCCTGACCGATGGCAAATGCCGCTCTGAGGTCGTCAGTGCCGCTGCTCTTGTGCTGGAGGAATATGCAGTCGTTCACCGTGACATCGTGGATGCGGCCGCTGTGGTTGATGTTTCCAGCCTCAGGGCCTATCACTATGCCTCTTGCGTAGTCGTTCCAGATGAGGCATCGGCTGATTGTAACATCGCACATATCCGTAATCGGATTTACCACATAGAGCCGGCACTTGAGGGTGAGGCAGTCATCATAGTTCCGCAGGAAACAGTCCCTAACCTCCACTCCCTTGCAACTCACAAGGTCAATTCCGTCGCCGTTGAGTTCCCAGCTGATGGTGTTTATGTTGTCGATTGTCACATTGTTGCTGCGGTAAATTTTCAGATTCCAGCCCGGGCCGTCGATGAATGAGACATCTTTGAGCGTCAGGTTGTCCGTGCCGCCGCTTTCAAGCAGTACTCCACCCCAGTTTTCGGAATTGTTGGTTCCGCCGCCCCAGTGTTTCATTTTCTCTCCCGAAATGATTCCTCCTCCGGCGATGGTTATGTTGGCGCCGCTCGCGACTATCGGCTCGGTGATGTTGAGTTTAGCCCCGTAATCTACGTATAGAGTCTGACCGGCGGTGAGCTTAAGCTGTCCCACAGTGTATTCGCCCGGGCCGTAGTATTTCACGCTCGCGGAGCTCTCTGTCGGTTTGTCCGGGTCGGTCTTTACGCCATAAAGGAAAAGATTGTGCTGGCGGTCGCCGTCAAACTCGACGCTGACCTTGTGCTTTCCATATGCGGGGATTGTGAATTCGATGGTGTTCGCATCCACCTTAGTCGTTGATATTCCGTAGGTTGAAGGACGGACTTGCACTTTGGAAAAAGAGGAACGGAGATTTTTAACGCGGAATTTCACCGCAGAAGTGAAGTCGCTCTGATAGACGCAGTAGGACATCGTGTCGCGAAGCGCCTTGGAGTTGGACCAGTCGTTCCAGATGCTGCGGTGGTTGGAAGCGTTGGAGCAGAGGGTCTTGTGCACGGAGAGAGTCTCCCATCCGTTGTCGGTGAGAACGGAAACTCGGTAGAAGCCCCCCTTGAGCCCTGCAGGGACATTCATTTCGCGGCTTCCGCTGCTAATGACCTTCCCTCCGCAGATTTGGGTAATTTGCCACGAAACAGTATATTTCCCCTTCGCGTAGCCGCTGAAATCCAGAGTGAAGGCTATGTTCTGTCCTTCGCCCACCTTTTCAAACTCGGGAAGCGACGGGTAGATGTTCCCTCCGTCAGTCTCGACGGTGACAGTAGGAGTCCAGCTACCGGACTTATCCGCCTGAGGCATCACCGTCAGGCTTTCACCCGCCTTGATTTTCTTTGTGACAGGCTTTTCCATAGTTGTGAGCGTCCCGCCGTAGAGGTTCCAGGTGTCGGCCTCTGAAGGCGCGAGAAGGGATGCCCCGAGAATGTCGGAGGGGGAGTTCACTATTTCAAGGGATATCCGGGATGTGAGAGGCTGATAAAGCTGGGAAATCAGCGTGCCTTCGCCCTGAGAGGTGGAAACGGAATACCAGATTTCCGGAGTCGGGAAGCCGTCGGAAGGGTAAAGGTTGAGTTCATAGGCCTCCGGGGCGGATCCTTTGCGAAGCAACGAGAAATTGACTGCCGCAGCATCGGAGTAAACCACCCCGATGACTTTGTCTCCCTTCGCAACGGAGCCAAGCGACGAAATGTTCCCCAGACACCCCTCGCTCCGTACACAGTCGCACCTGTCCTCGCTGAAGGCAAACACCGTCGCGGGGCGGTCCAGCAGGTCGGCGGGAGTCCTGGAAGGCTCCTCGATCACGGAATATGGGCTAAGAATTTCAGTCGATGGGCTTGAGCAGCCTGCGGCTGAAAGGGCGGCTATCAGAAGGGAAAGGAAGGTCATCTGCACTTTCATTTTGACGTGGTTTCTAACAAGGTCGCAAGTTAGGAAACTGGCAGATGATTGAGGGGGATTATTTTACGGAAAAGGGGGATGACCATCATCCCCCTTTATATGCGGTCGCCCACAATTATGTTTTGTTTTGCGTTTAGTTTTCGATTGGTCGGATCGTGTAGCTGAAAGTCATCTCGCGAGGCTGGATGCGGTACTCCTCCCTCGGGAGAGCGGCCCAGGAGTCGATGCAGCCAAGACCCATCTGCACGAGGTCGAAACTCAGCCAGGTCACCCCTTCGCTGCGACGATTTTCAGCTGCGAGGGCCTTCAGCTTCAGGGAGTGGCGAGGGGCCTGCTTGCGGATGTCCATCTGCTCGGCGCTGAACGGAAGAGCTGAGGCGCTGAAAAGGGAGTCGGAGGAAATTTCGAGGCCGGTGCCGTTGTCGTTCAGCACTCTCAGCCACTTCAGGCCTGTCTTGGTGCCGCTTTCCTGCGGGCGGGCATAGCCGTAGTGGTACTGCTCCTCGACCCTCTGGATATAATGTCCGGTGAGGGCGGCGGAGTTGCGGTCGGAGTAGTTCTCGAACGGGCCCTTGCCGAAAAATTCGACGGTGGAGTAGTCCCCTTTGAGGGCCATCCTCATTCCGAAGCGGCCCATAATCGGAGCCTGGGAGAGTTTCCCGGCGTCAGCGAGATTCTCGGTGACCTGAATAGTTCCGTCGCCATAGACCTTGCAGCTGAGAGAGACTATCGCCGCATCGCCGATCGGCTCGAAGACGGTCTCCACGAGGGCATAGTCCCCGCAGTCGCTGACGTTGAAAGAGGCCACCTTGTACTGGGCATTTCTCCACAGAAGCTGAGCCTCAACGAGTTTCTGCTTTTTATAGAAGGCTCCGAGGTCGTTCTCCGTAGCGGCCCTCCAGAGAATCGGCTCCAGAGGCGAGGAGAGCATTTCTTTTCCGTTGAGTTTGTAGGAGGAGAGTTCTCCGCTTGCCTTGGAGAATGTCGCGCTCCAAACGTCAGCCCTCTCCGAAAGCGAACCCTCGTACGGGGTCATTCCGCAGAAGTTGACCTCCGTTTCGTCTTCAGTCCTGTTAAAGAGCTGAGGCTGAGGAGTGTAGGCCTTCGCCGGAGCGGAAGCGATGCAAAGTTGGTCGTAGGCGACTTCGCTGCCAGATGGGAGCACACCGTCCTTTTTGCGGAGAGTGTAGCGGACAGTAAGATAGACGTCTTTCCCCTCGAGAGAGCCTCCGCAGGCCTCGGTGAGTTCCTCCGCATCGTAGCCGAGAGAAACCGTGCGCGTTGTTTGAGGCGCTATGTCAAGCGAAGATGCCGCGTAGCCGCCAAGAACGGGTTCGCCGTCGCACTCGACGCTCCAGGAGAGGCAGTAGCGGGAAAGGTCTGTGAAGAAATTCTCGTTATATACGTTCACCCTGCCGGAGAGCGCTTCATCTGAGGTTGCACTCGTGTGGATGTTACGTTGCTGATAGGCCACCTCGTAGGCGTGAGGATGGAGGCTGCGGTCGGCGGCGATGACTCCGTTGCAGTTGAACGAGTCGTCGGTAGGGTCATATTCGTTGAAGTCCCCTCCGAAAGCGAAGTAATGGTCGGAGCCCCATTTGGATGCATCGAGCGGCCATTTCAGGGCCTGGTCCACGAAGTCCCAGATGAATCCTCCCTGATACTGAGGGTATTTCCTAATCATATCCCAGTACTCCTTGAATCCACCTTCGGAGTTACCCATAGAGTGGGCGTACTCGCACTGGATGAGCGGACGGTCTGGGTTGCTTTCGAGAAATTGGCGGCAGCGGTCATAACTCCAGTACATAGGACAAATGATGTCAGTTCCCTTACTCTCAGGCTCGTCCACAGCCCTTTCATACTGAACGGGGCGGGTGGAGTCGAAGCCCTTTATCCAGGCGTATGAGTCGGCGAAATTCTGCCCGTAACCGGTCTCGTTTCCGAGGCTCCAGACTATGATGGATGGGTGGTTATAGTCCCTGTGGACCATCCTCTGAGCCCTCTCGACGATGGTTTTGTTGTAGTCCGGGTTCTTTGCGAGAGCCTCGTCCCCATATCCCATTCCGTGTCCCTCGACATTCGCCTCGTCAACCACATAGAGGCCGTATTTATCGCAGAGGTCATACCAGAGCGGGTCGTCAGGGTAGTGGCAGGTGCGCACGGCGTTGAAATTGAGCTGCTTCATAATGAGGATGTCGCGCTCCATATCGGCCGGGGAAACCACATAGCCCTTGTAGGGGTTCATCTCGTGGCGGTTCACTCCTTTGATGAGCACAGGCTGGCCGTTCACAAGGAGCTGCCCACCCTTCACTTCGGAGGTCCTGAAGCCGAAACGGGTCGAAACTGTCTGAGTCTGAGTGCCTTTCTTATTGAGTGGAGTGAGGCTGAGGGTGTAGAGATTCGGGGTCTCGGCGTTCCAGAGCGCAGGATCGGCGAGAGCGCCCTCAAAAGAGAATGTAGGGTTGCCGTTCTCGGATTTTTTCTTTGAGGAAGGAGTGGCCTCTCCGCTTGCGGCAACTTCGCCCTTTGCGCCCAGAATTTCCCACTTCACACGGGCGACTCCGGATGTAGTCTCGCCCCAAACGGTGTAATTTCCCTCCATATCTCCGCTGACTCTCACATCCTCAATCCTTTGCTTCGGACGTGAGAATACATATATGTCGCGGGCAAGACCAGCGAGCCTCCAGAAATCCTGGCACTCGACGTAGGTTCCGTCACTCCAACGGAAAATTTCCAGAGCGATGGAGTTTTCGCCGGTTTTAACGAATTTCGTTATGTCGAAACGGGCCTCAAGCTTGGAATCCTCGCTGTAACCCACTTCCTTACCGTTCACCCAAACCCGTACGTTGGAGGTGGCGGAACCGATGTGAAGTACGACGTTCTGCTCCTTCCAAGTGTCTGAAAGGACGAAATTGTGGCGGTACTGTCCCACATAGTTATGCTCCTCGGGCACGACAGGAGGGGTGTACTCCGCGTGGCCCTTCCACGGGTAAGGGATGTTCACATAAATCGGGTCGCACCATCCGTTAATGTCCCAGAGGCCCGGAACGGGGATTTCCTCCCAGGAGGAGTCGTCATAACCTGCGCTGTAAAAGTCCGTCGGGCGAGAGTTCATATCGGGATTGAAACGGAATTTCCACATTCCGCTAAGGCTCAACCGCATAGCCTCGCCGTCGTCAAGGGTCGCAGTCATAGGAAGGCGGTTCACCCCCGACACATTCGGGTCTTTCCAGACCTCGGTTTTGGATTTTGAGGCTGCCTGCGCAGAGGGAGCGAAGAAAGCGGCCCCCGCAAGGGCAGAAAGAACTAAAGCGGTGCAAATCAATGCGTTGAATTTCCGTTTCATCTTCTAATTGTTTTAATGTTAATATGCAGTTACAGTTTCTTTTTCAGAAAATTATTCAACCGCCGCCACTCAGATGACTTCAAGGTCGCCTGCGCGGACCCAGCCCTGACGGCCGTCGGAGATGGTTATGTTGTACCAGTCGCCCACAGTGTCGAGAACAGTGACCTTAGTGCCCTCGTGGAGGACGAACAGGTCCATATTTCCGCTCTGTGACGGAGATGATTTCGCGCTGATGACTGGGCTCATCACAATGGCCTCGTCACGCACGGAGTAGTCGTTCTTCTGGTGGAGGGAGAATCCGAGAGTCGCCCCGTCAAAGAGCAGCAGGACGATGGCGAGAATGAATCCGGTCCTCTTTCCAGCTGTTGTCGGGCTGAGGAAAAAGAGAAGAACCATCGAGCAGAGCAGAGCAAGGCCCACAAGGAAAATTATCGCCCACTGATCTGAGCCGAGAAGGTAGCAGACTTTGCGGGTCCAGGTCCTCAGGATGAACTCCGGGACCGCCTCGATCCGGTCCTGAGTCTGGGTGGAGGCAAATTCAAGATTGTAGCGGGCATCGGCGTAGGAGGGGTCTATCTTCAGGGCCCTCTCATAGTTCAGGATGGCTTCCGGGAGGTTTCCTGCCTTGAAATTGGCGTTGCCGAGATTATAGTAGAGCTGAGCGTTTTCAATCCCGAGCGAAGCAATCATCCCGTAATCCTTGATGGCGTCGTTCCATTTGCCCTCAGAGTAGGCGGCGTTTGCCCTCTGCCAGAGGCTCTGCGGGTAGTCGAGACTCTCCTTAGGAGCGGCGGAAGAAATGGCCGACGTGGAGTCTTTCGCGGGCGCAAGCGAGCCCGCCTCGAATGTTGCGGAAGCGTTCTGCGCCCCGAGGCCCAGAGGGAGAGTCAGAAGGGCGAGGGCGATTATATGGGCCGCACCGGTGTGGGCAGATGATTTTTTCTTTGAAGATTTCATACTTGAATCTATTGTGGAGATGAGCCCTGCGGCCTTTTCGTAGTGGGAGCGCATAGCCTCGTTTCCTGCGGACGGAGAGTAGCGGGCGAAATCGCACTGGTCAAGAAGGCCGACGAACTCGGTGACGGTCTCCTCCCCCACACCGCCTTCTGTAAGGCGCGCGGAGATGTTCTCCTTGGTGAGCTCAGACATCGGGATGTTCAGCTTGTCGGCGATGAACCCGAGCAGAGCCTTGTGCAGTTCCTCGTAAAATGCCGTATAAAGGTTCTGCTTGAGAAATACCGATGCTGTTTTAAGCTGCTTGAGTGCCCGTCTGGTGGCCTTGCGGTTGCGATTTCCGACGACATCAGCCTTTGCAGCGGCAACTTTACGGAATGCGAACCAGCACAGAGCCGCAGCGAGAAGAATCCCGAGGCAAATTGCAATGAAAGCGGCCGAGCCAATGAAGAACCAGCCTTTCTCGCGGAAGGATGCCGGTTTGGTGGAGATGAAGCGGATGTCGTGGCCGAGGTTGCGCACGTCGTTCTGCTGCACAATCGGGAGGGTGCTTCCGCCTGCGGAACTTGCTGGGATGTCCGCGCCCTTTTCAACGGTGAAGCTGATCGGCTGGGTCTGTACGGTCACATAACGGCCGGACTCGGTGTCGTAGTAGCTGTACTGAATCGGGTCGATGGTAAACTCTCCGTGGCTACGAGGGATGAACGGGAATTCGAACTCCTTGCTTCCGGAGAGCGTTCCCTTGCTGCTCTTGTCGGTGATTTTGGTGTCATAGACCTCCATATCCAGAGGGAACTTCACCTTAGGGGCCTCAAGCAGGGAGACATTTCCCTTTCCTGAGACAGTAACTATCAACGAGGAAGCCTCGTGAGCCTTGAGCGAAGGCTTTGCAAGGCGGGCGCTTATGCTGAATTTGCCTACGCCGCCGCCGAAGGACGCCGGGGCGCCGGAAGGAAGCGGAGAGACATTCACCGTGACCGCTTGAGAGGAGACTTTCTGCCGCACCTGACGGATGTCGTCGAAAAAGCCGTCGAAAATGCTTCCGGTACGGGACTGCACGCGGACATTCACAAGGCAGGTCAGCTCCGCAGGCTCAATCCGGAGTTTTCCGGTCTGCTGCGGGATGAGAAGGTAGCGGCGAAGAAGGGCGGCGTCGTAGATTTTCCCGTTATAGTTTTCTCTTTGGAATTCAATGTTTGTCGGAGCTTCGACCTCCTGACTCCAGAATCCGGTAAATGACGGGAAATCAGCGCTTTCAAAGCCTGAAAGGTTTGCTCTCTGATAGATTTTCAGAGTTGCATAGATTGGTTGTCCAACTACAACATTGGTCTTGTCGAGAGCGAGGCTGAGGATAATCTCTCCGTTTGAGGCGTTCTGGCCCTGGGAAGACGAGGCGGAGGATCCGCTCTGGCTGCGGGAGTTTCCCGCTGCGGCAGAAGGATCTGAAGGCACTCCGGCTCCGGAAGAAGAAGATGAAGCGCTTTGGGAAGAGCTCCCCTGGCTGTCCTCCTCATTGAGAACGGTGATGCTCACCGAGCGGGAAGTAATCTGTTCGCCCCTCACCTTTGCGGTTGCAGGGGGAAGAGTGAACGAGCCGACGGCCTTAGGATGGAGAATATAGGTGAAGGAAACCTGCTTGGACGAGGTTCTCTTGCCGTTTATGATGCTGATGCTTGAAGAAGAACTCCGCTGAGGGCCCCAGACGAGGTCAAAGTCCGCCGGGCATTCCCAACTGAAGTCCGAAGGGGAGTTCTCCCCCTCGATGACGAAAGTGACATTGAACTGTTCGTTCAGGTCCACGACATTGTGCGTCTGCACCTGAATCGAAGTCTGGGCGGCCGCAGTCCAAGCCATTGCCACCGCCATCACTACGCAAACTATTTTTCTCATCATATTCATATTATACTCATCTTAACTTTCGCAAGTATCTAACTTATATATATAACCCTTTTCTCTCTAATCCCCCTCTCAAAGTCCCGCGCACTTTTTCCCAAAATAATGGCATAAAAAGATGTAGTGCAAGGCGCTTTTCAGGACATTATTTTACCAGTTCTTTTCTTTCTGTTTGGACTTTAGGGCCTCCGCCTTCTCCTTGTTGACCTTGTCCTGAGTCTCCTTCTCCTTAGCCTGAATGGCCTGAAGCATCTGCTGAGCGGCCTGCGGGCTTATCTTCTGCTCCTGAGGCTGACCCTGAGAGTCCTGAGGCTGGTCCCCATTCTGATTCTGCTGGTCCTGGTCCTGGTTCTGGTCGTCCTTATTCTGGTCCTGGTTGTTCTGGTCCTGATTCTGGTTGTCCTTGTTCTGGTCCTTATTCTGGTCCTGGTTGTTCTGGTCCTGATTCTGATTATCCTTATTCTGGTCCTGGTTGTTCTGATCTTTATTTTGATCCTGGTCCTTATTCTGATCCTGGTTATCAGAACCGCCGCCACCGCCGTTTTGCTGCTGGTTCTCCAGCATCTTGCGGGCATAGACATAGTTCTCCTTCGCGTCAAGGTCCTCAGGACGGCTCAGAAGCGACTTCTGGAACGCATCCACGGCCGTCTTGTAGTCCTTCTTGGCAAGGGCGATGTCACCGAGATTGTAGTAGTAGTCAGCTCCGTGGCCGCTCTCCACAGCCTGGGTCTCCACCTTTTTCATCGCCGCGAGCGCACCGTCATAGTCTCCCTGGCGGTAGAGATCGGCTGCAAGGTTGTAATTCGCTGCAATGGAAAGGGAATCCTTCACCAGAGCCTTTCTGTAGTCGATTTCCGCCTCCTTCCAGTTCTCTTTCCTGTAGTCGCGGTTGCCACGGCGCACATCCCGGCGGTCGGTCTGCGCGAACGAGGAGAAGGAAACTGAAAGAAGCAGCGCCAGCACCATTGCGGCTTTCCCGGCGCCGTCAGAGCCGCCTCCGAAAAGTCTCAGGCGGGTCTTCCTTGAGCCAATGAGTCCCTCAAGGACGAAGAAAAACAGGGCTATTGCAAAGAAATACATATACTGCTCATCATATTCTTCAAAGACAACTGAATTGAACTTCTCCTCGTCCATCTGCTTGATGCTGTCGATGATGGGGTTGAGTCCGAACTCGGTGTTTCCGGCCCGCACGTACGCACCGTTACCCGCCGAAGCGACTTCACGGAGAATCTCCTCGTCAAGATGGGTCACAACGATTTCGCCGTTGCGGTCCTTCATAAGTCCGCCCTCCTTCAGAGGAATAGGCTTGCCCTCCGGGGAACCCACTCCAATCGTAAACACCCTCACGCCCATCTCGGCGGCAGATTTTGCAGCCTTAACCGGGTCATCCTCGTGGTTCTCGCCGTCTGTGATCACGATTATCGCGCGGCTCTTCTCGCTCTGTGCGCTGAAGGAGCGGGCGGCTGTGGAGATGGCGTCCCCGAGCGCCGTTCCCTGGATGGGCACGGATTCGGTGGAGATGGAATTAAGGAACATCTTGGCGGAGACATAGTCCGTCGTTATAGGCAGCTGGACGTATGAACTTCCGGCAAAGACTATGAGTCCGATGCGGTCGTCGCGAAGTTTGTCAACGATGCGGGAAATCGCGAGCTTGGCCCTTTCGAGCCTGTTCGGGGAGTAGTCCTGGGCGAGCATAGAGTTGGAAACGTCGAGGGCAATCACCACTTCGACGCCCTTGGTCTCGTGTTCCTTAAGCTTCGCCCCGATTAGAGGCCGCGAGAGCCCGACGACAAAAAACGCGAAACCCAGACTGAAAAGCGCCACCTTCCACCATCCCCTGGCCCGGGAATATGAGGGCATCAGCCT
This sequence comes from bacterium, assembly GCA_963640535.1. Lineage (GTDB taxonomy): Bacteria > Bacteroidota > Bacteroidia > Bacteroidales > UBA932 > Cryptobacteroides. Next base: position 59,758 of record CAVHYU010000005.1, read on the forward strand.
CCCCACAAGGGCGGGGTCACCCAACTTCTCCACCCTTTTCCGTCTCGCACGCAGGTTCAGAGCGTACAGCGCCGGAAAGAGCGGCACCAGAAGGAGCAACCACAGATATTCAACACTTGCGAAATATAGCATAATATTCTGATTTCTACGGAAGTTTTCTGAACACGAACAAGCGAAGGATAGCCTCCAGCAGCAGAGCCGCAAGAGCTATGAGCGCATAGAGAGGAAAAAGTTCCTTATACACGGGGAAACTGTCGATGGTGGTGCGGGCCTTTTCCATCTTGTTGATTTCAGCGTAAATCTCGGCAAGCTTGGTGTTGTCGGTGGCGCGGAAATAGCGTCCGCCGGTCGTGGAGGCAATCTCGCCGAGGAGCTTCTCGTCAATCTCCACCTTGACGTTCTGGATGTCCACTCCCCACGGAGTCATAACCGGGTACGGAGCGGTGCCGTTCGCGCCCACTCCAATCGTGTAAACCCTTATCCCGTAGGTCTTTGCAATCTCTGCGGCTGTTTCCGGGGCAATTTCTCCCCTGTTATTCACGCCGTCTGTCAGAAGAATCACCACGCGGCTCTTGGCATCCGAGTCCTTAAGGCGGGCCACAGCCGTCGCGAGTCCGTTTCCGATTGCAGTACCATCCTCCAAAAGGTCAGTGCTGATTTCCTTCATAAGGTTGATGAGCGTGGCGCGGTCGGTCGTAAGAGGGCACTGGGTGAAGGCTTCGCCGGCAAAAACCACGATGCCCATCCTGTCCGAAGGCCTCTGGGAAATGAATTCTATCGCGATGTCCTTCGCGGCGCTGATTCGGTCAGGAGTAAAGTCGCGGGCAAGCATAGAGGTGGAAACGTCCATAGTGAAGACTATGTCAATTCCCTCTGTGTCAATCTTTTCCATCGTCTCTGACGACCTCGGGCGCGCAATCGCGATAATAATCATAACGAGCGCGAGCATCCTCAGTGCAAACGGAACGTGGCGAAGATACTCCATAACATTGTGCCCCGCCTTTGTCCACGGGGTCGAGGTGGAGACCCTAAGATGCGGCACCCTGCCGAAAACTTCCCTCAGCACATAGAGCACCAGAAGAAGGCCGGGAATAATGAGCAGCCACAGCAGTTTCGGATATTCAAAAAACATCACTCGCCCTCCTTATCGTCTGGGACAGGCGCATACCTGTCATAGTTATTTTTCCCGGTTTCGGTCTCCGACAGGGCCTCATCCCTCTTTTCAGGCGCAGGCTCCTCTGCAGGCACTTCAGCAGCGTTTGACTCGGAATTGAGGTCATCCTGGTAGGTCTGCGTAACGAACTTCACTGCAAGCGGAAGCACCCCGGCATTCTCCTCCGCAGAGGCTATATGCTTTGCGAACTTCACATAGTCGGCAGTCTCAAAAAGCGTCTTGAGCTCACCCAAAAGGGCTTTTCTCTCCGGATTCTCTGCGGCGAACTTAGGGTCGAGGTCAGCGAAAATCTCCTTCGAAGTCATCTCCATCGCACCAATCTCATAACGCGAAGCGATATATTCCCTCAGAACATCCGTCACTCCGGACCAGAAGGTCTTCTGCTTTTCCGGAGCCCAGAGTTTGTCCCCGCGGTAAGAGTCAAGTTTGCGAAGCGCCACAATGTGCGCCGGGTCCTTCTTTTCCTCCACTCCGAGCCTCCCGCGGCGGTGCATAATAATAAGGCAGGCCGCCGCAACTATGATTGCGACCAGAAGGTAGAAAAGTCCCACCCACGGAAGCACCTCCGCAGCGGTGAGAGGATAGTGGATGACATCCTTGATGTCGTGGGCCTGGAATGAGGCGGTGTCAACGGGCATAGTGGTCACCTTGAAACGGATGCTGTCGAAAAGCAGCGTGTCGATGACTCCGTCGGGGGTCTGCCTCAGAACCGGGAGGTCAGAAAGCTCATATTCGCCCTCGTCGAAGGTGGTGAGAACTGTGGAGACCTTGATGTCGTAGTTCAACGGTCTGTTTTTCTTTGCCTTATGCGTTTTCAGAGTGTCCAGCTGCCAGGGGCGGAGGAACATAATGCCTTTGGAGGTGGAGTCGTTAAGGGACGGGAAGCCATAGACGGTGCCCGCAGCGACTCCCTCCAGGTTCACTCCGTACTCCAGCTGGTCGGCGATGAGGATGCTGTCCCGCTTCTGAAGCGGTGTGAGGAAGGTCTCCCCTGCGCGGATGACGTGCTCACCCTTTGCGGCCGGAGCATCGCTCGGAACGGCTTCCCCCGCTGAAGAGTCCTGCCCGGCCGCTACTGCAACGGAGGCTCCCAACAGCAAACTCAGGGAGAGCAATATGTATAATCTTGAGCTTTTCATTTTCATCTCGATTGAAAGAGCTTCTGGAGCGCAAGCACATAGTCCTCGTTCACTCCGACGCTCACCTTGTCGATGTTGTATTTCATCAGAAGGCGACTCTCCCTCTCCCTAAGCCCCGCGAACCAGTCCTCGTATTCGCGACGCATCCGCGCGCTCGAAGTGTTCACCCAGGCTGTCTTTCCGGTCTCGGAGTCCTTCACATTCACAAGGCCCACGTCCGGAAGAGACTTCTCCGTAGGGTCAAAGACCTCCACGACAGACAAGTCGTGACGATTGGCTGCGACCTTGAGAGCCTCCTCATAGAGGGGCCGGCCCTCGGAGTCGGCATCAATCATATCCGAAAGAAGGAACGCCGTACAACGCTTTTTCAGCGCGTTCGTAAGGTAGCGCAGAGCCTCGGAAATGTCCGTCCGCGTGGACTGGGGCTCGAACTGCAGAATTTCACGGATAATGTGCAGAAGGTGCGAGCGGCCCTTTTTCGGCGGTATGAACTTCTCCACCTTGTCCGAAAAGAACAGCGCGCCCACCTTGTCGTTGTTCAGAATCGCGGAGAACGAAAGGACCGCAGCAATCTCGGCAATCATATCCCTTCGGGTCATCCCCGAGGTGCCGAAAAGTCCGGAGCGGCTCGCATCGATAAGGAGCACGACGGTGAGTTCCCTCTCCTCCTCGAAAATTTTGATGTATGGGGAATGAAGCCTCGCGGTGACGTTCCAGTCCATATTGCGGACATCGTCGCCCCACTGGTATTCCCTCACCTCGCTGAAGGCCATACCGCGACCCTTGAACGCAGAATGGTACTCTCCCGCAAAAATCTGATGCGAGAGAGCCTTGGTTCTGATTTCTATTTTACGGACCTTGCGAAGAAGGTCTGTTTCAGTCATTTCCGCCATAATTTAACTGGAAAGGAATTGTGATGGATTTCCGAGGATTCTAAGGTACTTCTACAACATTGACAATCTGATCAATCAGATCATCCGAAGTGATATTCTCGGCCTCGGCCTCGTAGGTGAGACCGATTCTGTGGCGGAGCACCTCGTGGCAGACTGCACGAACATCCTCAGGAATCACATATCCTCTTCTCTTTATGAACGCGTATGCCTTTGCGGCGGCTGCGAGGCTGATGCTGGCTCGCGGTGAAGCGCCGTAGGAAATGAGCCCTGCAATCTTCTCCAGACCGTATTCGCCCGGGGTTCTGGTTGCATAGACAATGTCAACGATATACCTCTCAATCTTCTCGTCCATATACACTTCCCTCACCACCTCGCGGGCACGGATGATGTCCTCAGGCTTCAGAACGGCGTTTGCCTTAGGGAAGGAACCGCTGTTGTTCATCCTCAGAATGAGTTTCTCCTCCTCCTTTTTAGGGTAAGTCACAACGACCTTGAGCATAAAACGGTCGAGCTGGGCCTCGGGAAGCGGATAGGTTCCCTCCTGCTCGATAGGGTTCTGGGTGGCCATCACAAGGAACGGCTCCGGAAGACGGAAAGTCTCGTCGCCGATGGTGACCTGCCTCTCCTGCATCGCCTCCAGAAGAGCCGACTGGACCTTCGCCGGAGAACGGTTAATCTCGTCCGCGAGCACGAAGTTCGCGAAGACCGGGCCCTTCCTGATCTGGAACTGCTCTGATTTCTGAGAGTAGATCATAGTACCGATCACATCGGCAGGGAGCAAGTCCGGAGTGAACTGAATACGGCTGAATTTGGCGTCAACCGCGGATGCGAGAGTATTGATTGCCAATGTCTTGGCAAGCCCAGGCACACCTTCGAGAAGGATGTGTCCGTTTGCGAGAAGTCCGATAAGGAGGTTCTCCACAAGCTGTTTCTGACCCACGATGACCTTGTTCATTTCCATTGAAAGGATGTCCACGAAGGAGCTTTCCCTCTGGATGCGGTCATTGAGTTCTTTGATATTTACGCTGTCCATATCTTTTTTGTAAACTTATATTGCTAATTTAACTTATGCCTAAAGGGACCTGATTCCTTTAATCAAACGGCCTCCGCACTTTTTCTTTATACACCCCTCCCGTCCCCTCTGTAGGGGAAGTCGTGCTCCTTTTGCCCCATCTCACATCCCCTCCCTTCGCAAACTCCGCACGGCGCTCTTGCGCCTTGAGCGGCATAAAGAACTCCACTATCTTTTACATTCAAAATTACAGAATTTCTTTAACTTTGCCGCAAAATTTCGGAAATATGGTGCGTTACATCGTCACATTGTCATACAAGGGCGCGCCGCTCAGCGGGTGGCAGAGCCAAAAAAACGCTGTCACAGTTCAGGGCGAACTGGACAGAGCTTTGAGCATTCTGCTCGGAGCGAGCGTTCAGACAGTCGGGGCGGGCCGGACTGATGCCGGAGTGAACGCCGTGAACTATGTCTGCCACTTCGACGCGAACGAAAATCTCCCGCTTGCGAAGCAAGATTTCATATACAAAATAAATGCCATCTTAAGACGTGAAATCGTGGTAAATGACATCCGTCCAGCGGTGACTGACAATGAATTCCACGCAAGGTTCTCCGCCACCCGGAGGGGCTACCGATACTTCCTCCACAACGCGAAAGACCCCTTTGCCGAGAGCTTCTCCTGGCGCTGCCCCTACCTGCTCAATGTTGAGGCTATGAACCGCGCCGCAGCCCTGCTTCTCGGAGAGCACGACTTCAGCTGCTTCGAGAAAACCGGAGGCAACAACGCCACGAGCATCTGCACGGTCTATAAAGCAGTCTGGGAGCATTACACTCCGGCCCATTGCTCACTTCTCGGATTCCCCGACGACGGAGGCTATCTGGTTTTCACGGTGGAAGCGAACAGATTTCTCAGAAATATGGTCCGCGCCATTGTGGGCACTCTCATTGATGTGGGACGCGGCACGCGCACCCCTGAGAGCATCACCGAACTTCTCCAGAGCGGAAAACGCAGCAATGCCGGAGAATCAGTCCCCGGCACCGCCTTGTTTTTATACAAAATCGACTATTGATTGCCCGGACTTCGGGGCTAATCAGATAGGACGACTACATTGCCTTTCCTATTTCTGGAAAATGTCCTTGATGGAGCCCAGAGAAGAGAGCATATTGGAGGCCTCGTACGGGAGGTAAACGGTCTTGTTGTCCTTGCCGCTGACCATCTCCTTGAGGGTGTCGATGTACTTCACCGCGAGCATATAGGCTGCAGGGTCGGTCTTCGCAGAGGAAACCGCTTCGGCGACAAGCCTGATTGCGTTGGCCTCGGCCTCGGCCTGAAGCACCTTCGCCTTCGCCTCACCCTCGGCACGGAGAATCTGAGCGGTCTTTTCCGCCTCGGCGTTGTTGATTTCTGAAGCCTTGTCACCCTCAGATTTGAGGATTGCGGACTTCTTTTCTCCCTCGGCGCGGAGGATTTCGGCTCTTCTCATTCGCTCGGCCTGCATCTGCATCTCCATAGACTCGCGAACGCTGTCCGGAGGTGTAATGTCCTGAAGCTCAACGCGGTTCACCTTCACTCCCCACTTGTTCGTCGCCTCGTCGAGAACGACGCGGAGCTTGGAGTTGATGGTGTCGCGGGAGGTGAGGGTCTCGTCGAGTTCGAGCTCTCCGATTACGTTACGCAGGGTCGTCTGAGTGAGTTTCTCGATTGCGTTCGGGAGGTTGTCAATCTCATAGACCGACTTTTTCGGGTCCACAATCTGGAAATAAAGCAGCGCGTTAATCTGCGTGCTGACGTTATCCTTGGTAATCACCGTCTGTTTCGGGAAATCATAGACCTGCTCTCGAAGGTCGATAATGGATGAAGAGGTCATCTTCACAATCGGCTCGCCTCCGAAAGCGGAAGAAGTCACCTTGCGGGAAGTCACCACTTTGGCCCTGTCGATGATAGGCCAGATGATCTGGATGCCCGGAGAGAGCACACGGTCGAATTTTCCGAGTCTTTCGACCACGCGAGTCTCTGACTGAGGGATGATTTTGATGCCCCTGAGGATGTAAACGACGACAATGGCCGCGAGTACAATCAAAACGATAGTTGTAACTGACATATTTAAGGTTATTTAGTTTATGGAAATATATCCTTTTTTGTGCGGTAGGAAAGAGGTCGAATAAAAAGATGGGCTATTTTTTAGGTTTCACCGTCAAGATTATGCTGTCGTAGGAGACAATAGTCACTTTCGCGCCCACAGGCACATCTTCCCGAGGCTCCGGTGACTCCTCGCGGGAGAGCACCGCCTGCCACTCGTCGCCGTCAACTTTCACTCTTCCCACGTCCTCGCCCGGGATGGTTTCGATGACTGTGGCCTCCCGTCCGATGAGGCTTTCCATATTGGATTTATATCCTCCCTTGCGCTCGGCCCTGCGGGAAAGCACCTTGAGAGCGAACGGTCGCACGAAAATGAACGCGAGAAGAGAACCGACAACAAAAAGGGCAATCTGCCAGTTGAGAGTGTCGGGAGCGACAGCGCTCAGAATGCAGCTGAAAAGGCAGCCGATTGAGAGACAGGCCGCAGCGAAACCTGGGGTAAAAATTTCAACAAGGAAGAGCAGCAGCGCCGCAAGCATCCAAATAAGCCAAAGATCCATAGCTTTTCTTTTACGATTAAAACAAATTCCCTCAAAGATAGCAATAAGAAATCTCTAAACAAAAAAAATCTCAACTCCCGAAGGAATTGAGATCTTTCTATTTATAAGTGCAGTTTGCAATTAGTCAGAGAGAGAGAACCTCTTGAAGGTAAGAATCTGAGCCTCTTTATCAGAAGCTGCGAGTACTTCCTTAACCGGCTGCTTGCCGTCACCCATCTGGTAGGCCTGCTCCAAAAGAGTGTTCTCTTTGAAGAACTTGCCAAGCTTGCCCTTTGCAATCTGCTCAAGCATAGCCTCAGGCTTTCCTGCCATCTTAGGGTCTTCCTTCATCTGCTCCTTGTACACCTGAATCTCCTTGGCAACAACCTCTGCAGGGCAGTCCTTCTCTGAAACAGAGACAGGGTTCATTGTTGCGACCTGGATGGCGATGCCCCTTGCAATCTCGGCGTCAACGCTCTTGCTGAAGCCTACGAGGGAAGCGACCTTACCGTTGTGGTGAACGTATGATGCGATGAACGGAGCGCTTACGGTTGAGTAGTAAGCTACAACGTGCTTCTCACCGGTTTTTCCGGTCTGCTCTGTAACGGCAGCCTCGACAGTACGTCCGTCAGCAATTTTAGTTGCCATAAGGCCGTCCTTGTCAGAAGGGAAAGCTGCGATGGCTGCATCTGCGATTGCATTTGCAAGTGCCTGGAACTCAGCGTTTTTGGAAACGAAGTCGGTCTCGCAACCGAGGCATACGAGGATGGCCTTCTCACCAGAGATACGTGTTATAACTGCACCCTCGGTGGTTTCCCTGTCGGCACGTTTTGCCGCAACGAGCTTGCCTTTCTCGCGGATGATTTCCTGAGCGCGATTGTAGTCGCCTTCAGCCTCAACGAGGGCCTTCTTGCAGTCCATCATTCCTGCTCCGGTCATTTGACGCAATTTCATTACGTCAGCTGCTTTGATTTCCATTTTATCCAAATGTTTAGTTGTTATACTTCAAGTAAAGCGGATTATTCAGCTGCAGGAGTTTCTGCCTCTGCTGCAGGGGCGTCCTCGGCCTTTGGAGCCTCCTCTACCGGAGTCTCGTCCTCAGCCTTCGCAGCACCTTTGCGTGCGCGGAGCTTTTTTCCTGCTGCAGGTTTATCCTCAACTGTCTCAGGCTCTTTCTCCTTCTCGATCTTCCTCTCGTTCAGACCCTCTTCGATGGCCTTGCAGAGCACGTCCATAATGTAGGCGATGCTCTTTGCTGCGTCGTCGTTTGCCGGAATCACATAATCAATCGGGGTAGGATCGCAACAAGTATCAACCAATGCGATAACCGGGATGTTAAGACGGTTGGCCTCTTTAACGGCGTTCATCTCTTTCTGAACGTCAACAACGAGGAGGGCGGAAGGAAGACGGCTGAGGTCCTTGATTGAACCGAGGTTCTTCTCAAGTTTAGCCCTCTGGCGCGTTACCTGAAGACGCTCGCGCTTTGCAAGCGTGTCGAATGTACCATCTTCAATCATCTTGTCGATGGTGTTCATTTTCTTTACGGCCTTACGGATTGTAGGGAAGTTGGTAAGCATACCGCCTGCCCAGCGCTCTGTTACATAAGGCATATTGACTGAAGCGGCCTTTTCAGCAACGATGTCCTTCGCCTGTTTCTTTGTTGCGACGAAGAGGATCTTGCGGCCTGAGCGTGCAAGCTGTTTGAGCACGTCTGCAGCCTCGTCAATCTTTACTATACTTTTATGCAGGTCGATGATGTGGATTCCGTTCTTCTGGTCGAAAATGTAAGGGGCCATCTTAGGATTCCACTTTCTCGCCAAGTGTCCGAAGTGAACACCTGCATCAAGCAATTCCTGGAAATTTGATCTTGGCATTGTTTTAAACTGTTTGTTTGTTTGAACTTTCCTCATTCCGGTTTGCCTTTCCGGAGGAGGCTCTTTACTTTATCCGGGTGGTAGCGACACCTGTGCCGGTCTCCCGAATTTCCGCAGTCTGGCAATCTTTTTCAGGCAGCCCGACGGGATTCGCATCCCGCGTCGGAGTCCTGCGATTTGTAACCGGACCGTGCTTTTGTGTAAATCAGTGGATTAACGTTTGCTGAACTGGAAGCGTCTACGTGCACCGGGCTGACCAGGTTTCTTACGCTCAACCTCACGGGCGTCACGTGTAAGGAAGCCTGCAGACTTGAGGGTTGCGCGGTAAGCCTCTTTGTCAACCTCGCAAAGTGCGCGGGCGATTCCGAGACGAGCGGCCTCAGCCTGACCTTTGATTCCGCCGCCGTCAAGGTTGATCTTGACGTCGAACTGACCTTCGGTTCCGGTTACAGCAAAAGGCTGGTTGACGATGTAACGGAGTGAGTCCTCGCAGAAATAATCGTTGAGTTCACGGCCGTTGATGGTCACATTACCTTTTCCTGCTGAAACATAAACGCGAGCAACTGCTGATTTACGTCTTCCAAGGGCGTTTACTGCTTTCATTTACTCTGCTTAAATTTCGTTTAACTTAATTTCTTTAGGGTTCTGAGCCTGATGTGGATGCTCACTTCCCTCATAAAGATAGAGGTTGTTGATAATCTTGCTTCCGAGGCGGTTTTTAGGGAGCATTCCCTTCACTGCCATTCTGACAAGCTCGGTAGGCCTCTTCGCGAGGACTTCCTTCGGAGTGGAGAAACGCTGTCCGCCGGGGTTACCGGTGTAGCGAACATACACTCTGTCAGTCATCTTCTTCCCGGTGAGCCTTACTTTGTCCGCATTGATCACGATGACGTTGTCGCCGCAGTCAAGGTTCGGAGTGAAGGACGGTTTGTTCTTTCCGCGGAGGATAAGAGCAACCCTGGAAGCAAGACGGCCGAGCACCAAGTCGGTAGCATCAATCACGAACCACTCTTTGTTGATATCGCCAGCTTTGAGCGATACGGTTTTGTAACTCTGTGTGTCCATCTTGATTGTTAATGGTTAATACATAATACTTTAGTTGCGACCCTATTCACATAGGGGCGACAAAGGTAGTGATTTTTTATTTCTTAGCAAAATTAAATTGACAGGACGTGAAGGACGTTGATGAGTTCGCGGTCAATCGGCTTGTCGATTTTGATGGCCTTATTGAACGGAACGTAAACGATTTTATCGTTGGATATGCCCACCATCACGTTGCGCTGCCCGTCGTTGAGGGCGTCGATTGCGGCAACCCCGAGACGACTTGCGAGAATGCGGTCAAACGCGCTCGGGGTGCCTCCTCTCTGGAGGTGTCCGAGGATGGTCACGCGGACGTCATACTGAGGATATTCAGTCCTGATGCGCTCCGCGTAGTGCATTGCGCCGCCGTCCTTCTTGCTCTCGGAAACGAGGACTATCGAGCTGTTCTTGCTCTTGCGGAATCCGCGGCTGATGAACTGCTCCAGCTGGTCCACGTCGGTCTTGTCCTCGGGGATGATGGCAGCCTCGGCCCCGGATGCGATGGCGCTGTTCTGAGCGAGGAAGCCTGCGTCACGTCCCATCACCTCGATGAAGAAGATTCGGTCGTGGGAGGTGGCGGTGTCACGGATTTTGTCCACGCACTCGACGATGGTGTTGAGAGCGGTGTCATAGCCGATTGTGGAGTCGGTGCCGTAGAGGTCGTTGTCGATTGTGCCGGGGAGTCCGATGCACGGAACATCGTGTTCCTGCGCAAAAATCTGCGCTCCGGCAAGGGAACCGTTTCCTCCGATGACGACGAGGGCGTCGATGCCGGCGGCCTTCATATTGTCGTAGGCGATCTGCCTTCCCTCCGGGGTCATAAACGCCTCGGAGCGCGCAGTCTTGAGGATGGTTCCGCCCCTCTGGATCGTGTTGCTGACGCTCTGAGAGGTAAATTCCTGTATCTCGTTGTTGATGAGGCCCTCATAGCCCCTGTAAATTCCCATTACTTTCCAGCCGTTGTAAATCGCCGCCCTTGTGACGGCCCTTACGGCTGCGTTCATTCCCGGAGCGTCTCCGCCCGAAGTGAGAACTCCGATTGTGTTAATCTTTGCCATAGTACTAATAAAATGAGCCCCGATTATGCGCAAATTTCGTGCAAAACAGGAGCGCAAAAATAAAAAGGCCGGCGAAATTCGCCAACCTTTTCATATACCCAAAGAGGTAAAAATCGTATGAGTGGTGCAGATGCAAGGCTCGCAAGGAGCTTAAACCGCAGCGACCTGAGGGTCGTGAGGATTTAAGCATCGAACACAACGCAGTCAGATGCGCCGCTCAGACATTTTTTACTTACTGGACGCGTCCGCCGTAGGAACGGTCCTCAGTGTTGACGCGGATTTTCTCGCCCTGGTTGATGAAGAGCGGAACCATAATCAGCGCACCGGTCTCGAGGGTGCACTCCTTCAGAGCTGAAGTGGAAGCGGTGTCGCCCTTGACTGCAGGCTCGGTGTAGGTAACCTCAAGCTCAACGTAGGTTGGGAGCTCGCAGGTGAGGCAACGCTCGTCGTTGTCCTCTGCGAGGAACATCATCTCAACGTGCTGACCCTCTTTCATAAGGTCTGCGTTCTCGACGATGTCGGTGTCGAGGTGGATCTGCTCGTAGGTCTCCTCGTGCATAAAGTTGAATCCGTCCTCATCCTTGTAGAGGAACTGATATGGACGCCTCTCCACGTTGATGGTGTCAATCTTGACGCCGGCTGTGAACGTGTTCTCGAGGATACGACCGTTTTCGAGGTTACGGAGTTTTGCCTTTACGAAAGCGGGGCCCTTGCCCGGCTTAACGTGCTGGAACCAAACAATTGAGCACGGCTTACCGTTGTACATAAGGTAGAGTCCGTTCTTGAAATCTGCTGTTGTTGCCATATTTTATGTATTATTAAATTAAAATCAACCAAATTGTTGCGATTTGCGCGCGCAAAGGTAGTATTTTCTATTCTTTCTTCAAAATCTCGCGAATCCTCGCCGCCGTCTCCTCCAGCAGCCACTTGGGAGTGGAAGAGGCTCCGCACACCCCGATTTTGTCGTCCGGGCGGAACCAGCCGTCCGAGATCTCGTCCACGCCGCTGATTTTGTAGGTGCGGATGTTCACGCTCTTGCAGAAATCGCAGAGCACTTTGCCGTTGGAGCTTGACTTGCCGGAAACAAAGACAATCACGTCGTGGCTGCGGGCAAAAGCGCCGAGACGGGAGTGGCGCGTCGCCACCTGGCGGCAGATGCTGTTGTGCACCTTGAGCCTCAGACGCAGTCCCCTCACCCTTGCAAGTCTTGCGCAGACCTTGGCATATTCCTCCGGACTCTTGGTGGTCTGACTGAAAATTTCAGTAGGGGTGCTGGTGCGGATGGTTCCGTCGGCAATCCTCTCCTCCAGCATCTGAAGGTTCTCCACAACGATGGCCTCTCCTTCCGTCTGTCCCACGAGCCCGAGCACCTCAGCGTGACCGATTTTGCCAAAAATCACAATCTGACCCTTGCCGGCCTTCTTGAATCTCTGATATGCTTCCCGGATTTTCTTCTGAAGCTGAAGCACGACCGGACAGGTGCAGTCAATCACATTGAACCCGAGCGTGCGAACCTTTTCGTAGGTTGCGGGAGGTTCTCCGTGGGCGCGGATAATCAGGTCAGCCCCATCCCCCACAGGTTCCATATCTTCCAGATCATCCTTGTCGATGGTCACCATTCCGGACTTCTCGAGAGCGCTGAGAACCAGTTCGTTGTGAACCAGCGCGCCAAGCGAAAAGAGCTTGTGGCCGTCGCTGTGCTCAAGCCTTTCCTCGGCGATGTTCACCGCCCGGATGACTCCCGCACAGAAGCCCGAATTTTTATCTACATCGACTGTCGCTGCCATTTTCTTTCCTTTTTAGTGCTGCTCCCCCCTCTGCGTCTAATCTTCCCGAACCGCGACGCCGAAGCGGCTGTGGAGAACCTCGATGACCCAGTCCATCTGCTGGGAAAGAGTCATTGCGGAATTGTCGAGTTCAACTGCATCAGGGGCTTTCGTAAGAGGAGAAACAGCCCGGTGGGAGTCGATGAAGTCGCGCTGCCTTAGGTTTTCCAGAACCTCTGCCAGGCTCACCTTCTCTCCTTTGGCCTCCATTTCCGCCGCTCTTCTCCGGGCCCTCACCACGGGGTCCGCAGTCATAAAAATCTTGAGTTCCGCATTGGGAAAAACCGTCGTTCCGATGTCCCTTCCGTCCATCACTATCCTTCCGCCGCGGCCTATTTCGCGAAGACGCCGGTTGACATAGTCTCGCACCTCGGGCACAGCGGAAACGGGACTCACCTTCCCCGAGACCCTGAGGCTGCGGATTTTGTGCTCGACGCAATCCTCTCCGATGTAGGTCTTGCTTCCTCGGCCCTTATCCTCAAAATGGATGTCAAGCCCCTGAAGCGCGAGGGTAAGCGAGGGAACATCAATCCTGTTTTCAGAGTCTATGAGCTTATGGTCCAGCGCATAAAGGGTCACAGCCCTGTAGAGGGCGCCAGAGTCGAGATAATGGAAACCGAGCTCCTGCGCGATGAGTTTCGCGAAAGAGCTTTTGCCCGTTGACGAGTAGCCGTCGATGGCAATGGTTATGTCGGGGATATTTCCTGCGGTTTTCATTCTTAACTTGTTAAACTTTACGCACTTTCATTGCTCTAATCCCTGTTTCCGCTGCGGCGGGGAAGAAAAGAGGGGGATCAGCCCCGGGACTTCATTCCCAATTTGGACGGCAAAATTAAGAATATGATTAAATTTTTGCAAAAAATATGCGATATTTGCGCGGAAAAGTGCGGGAGGAATTTGAGAGATAAAGGTTATATACCAATAAATTAGATACTTGTAAAATTAGGTAGATATTATGAAAGTTCTTGTGATAGATGACGAGCGCTTCGTACGCAACTCGATGATTGAAATCCTCGAAGACGAGGGACACACGGTGGAGACGGCTGAAGACGGTGCCCAGGGAGTGGAAATGGCGGACAAAGAGAAATATGACGTCATTTTCTGCGACGTGAAGATGCCGAACCTTTCCGGAGAGGAAGTGCTTGACACTCTGAGAGAAAAAGGCATAGAAACACCCGTAATCATGCTTTCGGGGCACGGAGACATTGAGACGGCGGTCGAATGCATTAAAAAGGGCGCGTTCGACTTCCTCCCAAAGCCGCCCGACCTCAACCGCATAATGGTCTCGCTCAAGAACGCCACCGAGCGCAGCAACCTCATTCAGGAAACCAAAGTTCTGAAGAAGAAGGTCTATGGACAGGAGATGATCGGAGAGTCGGAGGGGATGAAGAAGGTGAAGGATATGATTGAGAAAGTGGCTCCCACCGATGCCCGCGTGCTCATCCAGGGCAGCAACGGAACGGGCAAGGAACTCGTAGCGAGGGCGCTTCACCAGAAGAGCTCCCGCAGTCAGATGCCATATATAGAAGTGAACTGCGCGGCCATCCCGTCCGAGCTCATCGAAAGCGAACTTTTCGGCCACGAGAAAGGCTCCTTCACTTCCGCCGTAAAGCAGCACAAGGGCAAATTCGAGCAGGCAGACGGAGGCACGCTCTTCCTCGACGAGATTGGGGATATGTCCCTCTCCGCACAGGCGAAGGTGCTCCGCGTGCTTCAGGAGAAGAAACTTTCCAGAGTGGGCTCCGACAAGGACATCACCGTGGACGTGAGGGTTGTCGCCGCGACAAACAAGAATCTTAAGGAGGAAATCGCCAAGGGAAATTTCCGCGAGGACCTCTACCACCGCCTCAGCGTCATCGTCATCAACGTTCCGTCGCTGGACGAGCGCAAGAGCGACATCCCGCTTCTGGTGGACTATTTCATCAAGCAGATCAGCAGCGAATCCGGCAAGAGTCCCCGCCCCATCACTCAGGATGCGCTCGATCTTCTGGTGGAGCGCAGCTGGACGGGCAACATCAGGGAGCTGCGAAATGTGGTCGAGAGGTTGCTGATTCTCGCCGGCGCGACTATTACCGCCGACGATGTCCGCTCATATGCATTATAAATAATACCTCTTACCTACCGCACAAAAAAGGCCGACTAAAAAGCGGCTGCTGCTTTGTTCTCCTCCCCATTAAGTTTTGCTTGTTAGAATTCGTGGAGGGAGAGAACCTCGTCAAGCCACTGCGGAAGGGCCTTTATATGGTCCTTGCGGGAGCGGTTGTCCTCGGGAGCGAAGGCGTAGATGCCCAGGTCGCCGCATTTTTCCAGTATTGACCGGCTCAGCGGCAGATAGCTCACCAGAACAGCCTTAGAGTTGCCTCCGCCGTAGGTTTTGCGCACGCTATCAATTTTGAATATGTCGGCGGAGAAGACTTCTCCGGACTTGCACTCGACAAGAAGCAACCGCTGCTTGTCGTTCACCACGAGGTCAATCTCATTTTTCACGGCATTACTCTCTATGTCGTTGAAAATCACGTCTCTCCAGATGCCGCCGCCCTTTTTCCAGCGGGAAACGGTGTCCGCCACCACGATCTCCCACCACCGTCCGATGAACATAATCTCGCAGCTGCGACGGCAGGCGGAGTCGAAAAGCACCTCGTTCCCCCGGTAGATGGAAAGCGCGCCGCCGTCAACTTCAATCGTATAGCCCTTTCCGAGCCGCCCGGCGGTGCGCCCGCCCTGGGCCTTGTCCGAAAGAGAGCGATACCATCTCTTGGCGGCCGAATAGACGTCGAAGTGGTTCTCGATGAATTTCTTTGCATACCAGGCGGTGTTGATGTCAAGTTCTTTCATCTTCCCTACATCCTCGAACTCCCGCACGCTGTTGCCGTAAAGCCGAATATACTCGGAGTTGCTGATGCCCTCGGTGAGACGGCGCCGGCGGTAGTCGAAGGTGTCGATCCAATACCCGTCCTGGGTGATGTACACTCCCCTGGCGTCGAATTCCATAGCCACTTTCCCGGCCGCCATAGCCATAATTTTGGTACCCTCGGAGAGGTTGTAGATGAACTCCTCCCCGGGATATTTCTCCTGAATCTCGCCGCAGACCCGCATAATCCCCTCTACGTCGTATGGCCCCACAAGGTATTCGAAAACCTTGATTTTGGGGGAAATCATCCTTAGCATATCGCGGTAGAGCTCCCGGGTCTCCTGCGTCGCCAGAAGATGGATTACCTCCGGATGGAACTCCTTGATTCCAAGATAGATGGTGTCCAAATCCTTCCCGACGGTTATAATCTGATGCTTTGTCATAATTGGCGCATTTGCTGTTTTGCAAAGTTAGAAAAAAATCGCATTTGGCCTCAAGAAAGCCTTGCGCCATTGAGAAAAAATGAGAGTTCCGGGTTTACCTTTCGGACATATCGTGCATTATACTACACAGGCGTTCATAGTGAAGAAAACAGGAACGACAAGGAACAATTGCAACAAAATTTTTACCGATGAAATATATAAAACTTATTCTCCTGTCAGCGCTTCTGCTGACATTCGCACCCGCATTTGGGCAGAACACAGACGACTACAAAATCCAGAAGGCCTACGAAGTACTTCAGGAGGACAAGAATGAGGAAAAAGCCCTGGGCCTGCTGAGGGAAGTCCTCAAGAGCTCTCCAGACAATGTCGAGGCCCTGCAGCTTCGCGCCCGCATCTACCGCAACACCGCTGAATACGGGTATGCCCTCACGGACCTGAATCGGGCTATCAAAGTCAACAAGCCCAAGAAATCGGGAATCGTTCAATCCTATCTCTATTTCTTGAGAGCCGCAGTTTACTCCACTATGAAGGAAAAGGAGAGAGCGGCAGCGGATTATGGAAAAGCAGCAGAACTCGCCCGGAAGGACGACCGGGAGAAAGTGGCTTCGTATTCTTTTTTTAACGGATGGTATCTCGGAGTTCTCGAAAGGTACACTGAATCCGACGCCGTCTATTCCAGGATGTTGCGCGAAGACGACGCTGACGTCCAGGCGATGCTGGGACTCGCCTACAACCTGATGAAACAGGAACGCTACTCCGAGGCCGTCCAGATGTTCGACAAGGCCCAGATGTATGACTCGGACTTCGCAGACATTTACCGTTACAGGATGGAGGCATACGACAAGATGGGAGAGAGAGACAAAGCCATTGACGACGGGATAGAATATGGCGAAAAGGATAATAACTGCGACCTTTATAGGCTCATTGACATTATGAGTAAACACCACAACTATGCGGTGGCCAGGCTCAAATCCAAAATCAAGACATCAGAAAAGGCGATTTTGTGGCGTATAGTGCTGGCCGTGGTGTACGAGAAGAATTATGATTTTGCTTCCGCGCTGAAAGAGTACGAAAGTATGGAAAAGGACTATGGGTTCGATAAGGACATACACGATGACATCGCAAACTGCTACGATAATCTGGGACTTACCGACAAGGCAATCGAGTGCATCAGCTTTTCTATGGCGAAAGACCCCACATACTTTGAGTAC
The DNA here is from genome assembly GCA_963640535.1 of bacterium. Lineage (GTDB taxonomy): Bacteria > Bacteroidota > Bacteroidia > Bacteroidales > UBA932 > Cryptobacteroides. The sequence goes on from CAVHYU010000005.1 coordinate 76,935, forward strand.
TGCACTCGCGGGGATTTCTACCGCGCCTTAGGACAGTACGACAAGGCCATAGCTGATTTCACATCAGCCATAGAAGAAAAGCCCGACGAAGGTTACGGCTATTACAAAAGAGGCTGGTGCTATGAGCTGTCCGGCGATCTGGACAAGGCGATGGAGGACTATGGCCTGGGAATCGACATCGACAGTGATTATGCCTACATCCGCCTTAACCGTGGAGAAGTACTCCTCATTCGCGGAGAAAAGGAGAAGGCCGAGGCTGATTTTCAGAAGATTCTCCAGATAGACACTCTCGCAAGCAGCGAGTCCTGCAGAATGTACGCCCTCCATTTTCTGGGTCGCGACGAGGAGGCGGCAGAGTGGATGCAGAAAATGATAGACGCCGACCCCGACAACTGCGGAAACTACTATGACAAAGCCTGCCTCTACACGAGGATGGGACGCTATGACGAGGCTGTAGAAGCGTTCAAAAAATGCCTTGAGATGGGTTACAGCGCATACGCGCACATCGAAAACGACGATGACCTTGACCCGATCCGCGAGCGGGAAGACTTCAAGGCGGCACTTTCACAGGCCAAAGAAAGGACAGCTGCGCAGGCAAAGGAATATGAAAAGACGAGCGATGAAGCCCCGAAAGAGGAGGAAGTTCACGAAATCGCCCTTACGCGGCACGCCAGTGGCACATTTGAAGTACCTTGCGAGATTAACGGTCTGCCGCTCAAGATGATTTTTGACACGGGAGCGAGCGACGTCACCATCTCCTCAGTCGAAGCCAACTTTATGCTGAAGAACGACTACCTCTCGTCAAAAGACATCAAAGGCAAAAGGTACTACCAGGTGGCGAACGGGTCTCTGTCAGAAGGCACAGTCATCACCCTTAGGGAGGTTAAAATCGGCGACGCGGTTCTCCACAATGTCGAAGCGTCCGTGGTAAATAATCAAAGGGCTCCGCTGCTCTTCGGGCAGTCCGCGATGGAAAAGTTCGGGACAATCACCATCGACAACCAAAGCAACAAACTCATAATCAAACGATAAGTAAGTTTGTCCAACTTTTCAAAGGGGTACACACTACTGAGGAGTTCTATTTCACATTGAAGTCCGCTCTTGTGCTTTCAAATTCCGGAGAAATCCGCACCGCCGGCAATGTTTCCTATATGCCCGTCTATTCAGTTATGTTCATAGATGCAGACTCATCAGAAGAGGTAATTTTCTGATTTTCAATCTCCTGAAGTTTGGCCCGGATGTCGGAGAGGACTTTGTCCGGGTTGTTGAGCCAATCCATAGTCCAGACGTGGATTATGTTCCAGCCGAGGGACTCCAGGACGCTGCTCTGGATGATTTCGCGGTCGCGCACCGTGCGGATTTTCCGGCTGTTGTAGCCGTCGCAGATGATGCCGAGGATGTATTTGTCGGGGGTCTCCGGGTCATAGATTCCGATGTCTATCCGATAGCCGGAGCTGCCGACATTGGTGTCCGCGCAGTAGTGCAGTTGAGCTTTGATGCGCCGGGCGATTTCGTCGGTCAGGCTGCAGGAGACTTCCCTGCGGTGCACCTCAGGATCCCAGATGGCGCCTATTCCCTTTTCAGCATACGCGAGGAATTTCCTCAATCCCTTGACGCCCTCTGAAGAGCTTTCCGTGACGCCAATCTGTTCTGCACGCAGAGTGGAGAATACCTTCATCTCCTTTCGTGCCCTGGATACAGCCACATTGAGCCTTCGCCATCCGCCATCTCTGTTCAGCGGACCGAAATTGAGGCTGACGTTGCCCTTTTTGTCGGGTCCGTAGCCCACTGAGAAGAGAATCACATCCCTTTCGTCTCCCTGCACATTCTCCAGGTTCTTGACGAAAATCGGCTCCTCACACTCGGCAGCGGCCTTTTCGAGGGCCGGGTTAGAGCGGTAGAGGGCGTCGAGAAGGTCCTCGATGAGAGACTGCTGACGAATGTTGAAAGTGATGACCCCTATGCTCTCGCCTTTGCGCTGAGGATCCAGAAGCCTCCCCTTGATTTCATCCACTACGGCGCGGGCCTCCTTCTCGTTCTGACGCTTTCCGCCCTTTTCGTAGATTCCGTCTGGGACATACTGCCACTCCACCTTCGACTTCAAGTCATACGGAGACGGGAACGTAAGGAGAGAGTTGTCGTAATACATCGAGTTGCTAAAGGCAATCAGACTTTCGTGACGGCTGCGGTAGTGCCATCTCAGGCAGACCGACGGCAGACTGAGAGCGAGAGAGTCGTCCAGAATGCTCTCGAGGTCCTCGATGATGGCGTTGTCCTCGTCAAAGGTGTCGGCCTGGAAAAATCTTGTCGGAGGCATCTGGTTGGGGTCTCCGGCCACGATGACAGCCTTTCCGCGGGCGATTGCCCCGGCCGCCTCGCAGGTCGGGATCTGGGAGGCCTCGTCGAAGATTACAAGATCGAACTTCATCCCGTCCGCGTTCAGAAGAGTGGACACAGAAAGCGGGCTCATCATCATACACGGGAAGATTCTCGGAAGAATGTCTTTGATGTGGTCAAAAAGAGTCCTGAGCGAGATTCCGCGGCAGTGGTTGCTGATGTTCTTGAGCAGCGTGCTGACTGAAGGGCTCTCGGAGGCTTCCTTGTGAAGGTCCGGAAGGCTCAGGATAAGCTTGTTTACGAGTTCTTCCCGGGTGAGCGTCTCGAACTTCGAGCAAAGTTCGCGGAACCTTGCGGTTTTCTCCTCGAACATCAGTCCGTGGAACTCGGAAAGAGACTCCTCCTGCGAAACGATGTAGTCCGCGTATGTCTTGTAGATGCCCCTCCAGAGCGAGTTCAAGGCATCCTCAGGGCGGATTTTGCACTTCTCGACATTCTGTGCGAGAGAGACTATACCCTCTCTCTCAAGAGCCTCACGCGCCTTGAGGTAGGCTTTCCAGTCCCTCAGTCCCCCGAGATTCACTCTCCAGCAGCGGAGCGAAGCTGCAACGCCGGTTATCCAGCCACGCCCTATCTGAGCTCCCTCATCCCCAGCGATGGAAACTCCCTCCTCCGGGAACTCCACTTCCATAAGAGATGACAAGCCATCCAAGCCCCTCAGAAGGGCATCATAACTCGCGATGAACTCCCCGAGGCAGTGCCCGTCGTACTGTTTGAAGGACTGGAGGCCGTCCCTGAGGGCTTCTCGGATTTTTCCCTTGCGGGAAAGAATGGTTTCCCGGTCGCGGCCGTAGATGGCGATAAGTTCGTTGTCAATGGCTCTTGCCGTCGCAATCCCCCACTCGGCCCTGGTCCAGTCGTACGGAGTCTCCTCATTCCACTCCTGGTCGAAAACCGCCTTGAAGTCGACAGGACGCAGAGCCTCAGTACGGGAAGAATGTTCTTCCAGAAGTTCAATGTCGGATGAGAGCCTTTCGGAAGGGACTTTTTTTGCCGAAGCGGAATAGATGCTCAATTTTCTGCGGAGAGTCCTGAGAGCGAAATAACGCCCGAAGGTCCCCTTTCCCATCGCGGCTTCATATTCCCGTCTGAGAGCATTCGGGTCAAGTTCAAACACCCTGCGGGAGTAGTTCTGAAGAATTTGGGCGGAGAGTTCCTCGCGCCTTCGCCCGCATTTTATGGTCTTCTCCAGCCCCCTTAGAGCGTCCTCGTCCATCGACAGGAGCTTCCTCGTGAGGCAGTCTGCCTGCATCAGAGTCCCCGCCATATCCCTGAAAGAGAAAGTCTGAGACTTGGTGAGGCTGTCCCCGTCTTCGCCGAGAAGGATTTTCAAGCTTTTGTTCAAGGCCTTTAGAGTCCCCTCTGCATCCGCGCCGAGAGCAGAGAGAGACGCGGCGATTTCGTCCGAACCGGCTTTCACGGCCTTGATTCCGGACAGCGGATGGGAGAAATTCGAGGTGTTCCCGCAAATCGAGCAGGCTGTAATGTATTGGGACAGAAGATCGTCAAGACGGGATTTATCCTCCGGACGGAGGGTGAGCAGCCACTCGCGGGAGGGGGTGAAGTCCCGACTGATTTCTTCATCAGAGCCATCCCGGGCATCATCGTCCAGGTAGGTATAGTAGCGGGAGAGGCAGTCGTAGAGCGAGACTCCGAGCGGGTACTGTCTGTGGAGAGCATCCATATAGCCCTTTATTTCAGCCCTGAGACGGGCTATTCTTTCAGCCTCGGAGACGAACTGGCCACTGGAAACGCTGCTCTGCAGGTTCAGAGTCTGCTTGAACCGGTCCATTACCGCGGTCTTCCTCGGCGAGGCGGAATCGATGGCAAGGCAGAACGGCGTGAGGCCAATTTCGTCGAGCCTTTTCTGCACGACATCGAGCGCCGCCTTTTTCTCAGCGACGAAAAGCACTTTCTTCCCCCGGTAGAGGGCGTTCGCGATTATGTTGGTGATGGTCTGGCTCTTGCCCGTTCCCGGAGGGCCGTGAAGGATGAAGCTTTTACCCTCAATCGCAGCCTTGATGGCCTCCAGCTGGGAGGAGTCAGCGCTTATCGGGAGCAGAATTTCTCCCGGAGGAACGGTCTCGTCAAGATCATCCCCCTCACTGACCGCCCCGTTCACTCTCCTGTCCACCACACCGCTTAGGAGACTGCCCACCACAGGATTCTTCTTCAGAACAGCTGCGTTGTTGTGGATATCGTTCCACATCATAAACTTGTCGTAGTCGAAGTTTCCGAGCATCGCTGTGTCCTCAACCGCCCAGCCCTCATAGCCGCGGATGCTCTCCCGCATAATGTCCAGAACCCGGTGAATATCCACCATCGAGCCCTTTCGCGGAAGGGGATTGAGCCACGGGATCTCCATCTGATAGACCTGGCGGAGCTTCTGAAGGAGGGTTATGTTGATCATAGTCTCCCCGTCTTCAACCCCGCGCAGGGTGTAGCCGCTGGTGGCGCTGCGACGCACGAGTTCCACCGGGAAAAGCAGCAGAGGAGCATAGAGAGCCTTTCCCTTGTCGTCCGCATCGAACCACTTGAGAGCCCCAACAGCGAGAAAGAGGGTGTTCGCTCCGAGTTCCGCACTCATTCGGGCCTTGCGATAGATGGTTTTGAGAGAATCCATCAGCGGGTCCTTCTTGAGATAGGTGCAGAGCTTCCTTTCCCCAAGGTCGGCGGAGACGGAGTCGTAGTAGAGTTCCCCGCTTCTGAGGCAGTGGTGGCGGGAGTTCTCGAAATCCTTCTCGGAATCCGCCTCGCATTCCTCCGGCAGGAGGGGTTTCTCATTGACAGTCAGCGAGTCGCGCTCCAAAAGAAGTTCCTCGAGCTTTTCGAGGTCTACAGTCACAATCTGGATGTAGGACTTTCCCGGTTTGACGCTGAGAAGGGGGTTCCCGAGCGTGAGGTTCAGAAGTTTGCGCTCCCAGATGGTCTGTTTGTCCACATTTTCCTTCGCGAACGGGTCCACGACAAGCGGCTCCTCAATATTTTCTGTTGATGTCATCTTACAAGTATATGGATAGGTTTAAAATTATATACTCCCTTTCAGGCGAAATATTCCTTTATTTTTTGCCCTTATGTCTTTTTTTTATGCTGCAAATATAAGGGTCCATACTGCCAATTTTCGGCAGTCAGGATAAAGGCGCCCTCATTCTTCGTTCACACTGCAAAGGAACCGAGATAAAACGAAATGTATGTTCGTCAAGAAAAATTTGATGAAAAATGCAAAAAAAGCTCAGCAACGTGCTCACGCTGCTGACCTAGGAGAGAGAAAAGAGGCGGCGGCTCCTGAAGATGAAATCTAAAGAAGGCTTGAGTGAGGGCTGTCAGCGGATTGCCTGACGCTGGCGGAGGGCTTCGTAGAGGAGGACGGCGGCGCTGACTGAGACGTTGAGGGAGTCCAGGCGGCCGAGCATCGGGATTTTTATGTGAGAGGTGGCCGCGTCCCTCCATTCGCGGCTAAGGCCCGTGGATTCGGTGCCGAGGACTATCGCCGTCGGAGCGGTCATCGGGGTGGAATAGTACCAGTCGGAATCCTGGAGCTGAGCTGTAAGTATCTGTATATTATGACTTTTCAAAAAGGCAATCGCCTCCGCTGTTGTGCAGACTGCGACAGGAACCGTAAAGACCGCGCCTACGCTGGAGCGGATGAGATTGGGGTTGCCAAGGTCCGTGAGAGGGTCGCAGATGATGACTGCGCTCACTCCCGCTGCATCGGCGCTTCTTAGGACCGCTCCGAGATTCCCCGGTTTTTCCACAGACTCCAGCACCACCACAAGCGGGTTTTCCTCCAAATGGAGGTCCTCCAGTCGATGGGATTTGGAGCGAACCTCTGCGAGAACGCCTTCCGTAGAGCCTCTGTAGGCCACTTTTTCGTAAAGAAAGGCAGGGATTTGGACTACGGTAAGGCGAGGATTTAGTCGCGATGCCCTCTCGACAAGGGAGTCCAGCCCGTCCTTCCCCTCAATGTTTTCAGAAAGATGCCCGTCGGAGGCTTTCCCGGCAGACACTCCCTGTGCATTTCCTTTAGCAGAACCACACCCGGAGCGCGCCTGAGCGATTACATCCCCGCAAATGAATAAGGTCTCCGGGATAAAACCGGCATCGAGGCAATGCCCCAGTTCCCGCTGCCCCTCAACGACAAAAAGCCCGGCGGCTGCCCTCTCGCGGGATTTCTCCTGGAGAAGAACAAGCTGTCGGATTTTAGGATTCTGAGCGGATGTAATGTTTTCTATTCGCATAAAAGGGGAGGGAGGGTGACCGCGTGCCCCTGAAAGGGGCTGTCGCGCAGCGACTGGGGTTAAAGAGTCTCAAGCCGCGAGCGACTGAGGCTGAAGGAAGTGAACTTAACCAGGACGGCATCAGCCGTCGCGATGGAGGAGCGGAATGTAATGGAGCTCCGGAGTCGCCGGGCGCCCCGCAAGGGGTGACCGCGTGCCCCTGAAAGGGGCTGTCGCGCAGCGACTGGGGTTAAAGAGTCTCAAGCCGCGAGCGACTGAGGCTGAAGGAAGTGAACTTAACCAGGACGGCATCAGCCGTCGCGATGGAGGAGCGGAATGTAATGGAGCT
>CAVHYU010000005.1:83952-116700 GCA_963640535.1 bacterium
CGCGCAGCGACTGGGGTTAAAGAGTCTCAATGAGACCAAAGGAGGTTACTTAACCTCCTTTGGTCTCATTTGTGGGAAAAACAGAACGTCCTGAATCGTCGGCTGATTAGTCATAAACATCGTAAGACGGTCGATTCCCATTCCAAGACCGGATGTCGGCGGCATACCGTATTCGAGGGCGCGGACAAAGTCCATATCGATGAACATCGCCTCGTCGTCGCCCTTCTCGTCCTTCAGGCGGGCCTGCTCCTTGAAGCGGTCGAACTGGTCAATAGGGTCGTTAAGCTCGCTGTAGGCGTTTGCAAGCTCCTTTCCGCAGACGAAAAGCTCGAACCTTTCTGTAAGGTCCGGATTGTTGCGGTGACGCTTTGTAAGCGGAGACATCTCCACAGGGTAGTCGGTGATGAAAGTCGGCTGCTCAAGATGCTTCTCGCAGTACTCCCCGAAAATCGCGTCGATAAGTTTTCCCTTGCCCATCGTCTTGTCCACCTCGACGTGGAGCTTTTTACAGGTCTCCACGAGCTGGTCCTCGTCCATTCCGCTAACGTCCACTCCAGCGTACTCCTTGATGGCATCAAGGATAGGAAGACGGCGGTATGGCGGTTTGAAGTCCACCTGCTTGTCCCCGATTGTGACAACGGTAGTATTGTGAAGTTTGAGAGCAATCTTTTCGAGCATCTTCTCCACAAACTCCATCATCCAGATGTAGTCCTTGTAGGCCACATAAATCTCCATACAGGTAAATTCAGGGTTATGGGTCTTGTCCATTCCCTCGTTACGGAAGTCCTTCGCAAACTCATAAACTCCTGAATATCCGCCCACTATGAGCCTCTTAAGATAGAGCTCGTTGGCAATTCGAAGATAGAGCGGAATGTCGAGGGCGTTGTGGTGGGTGATGAACGGACGTGCAGTCGCTCCACCCGGAATGCCCTGAAGGATAGGGGTTTCCACCTCAAGGCAGCCCGCCTCGTTGAAGTACTCCCTCATAGTTGCGATAATCTGGCTGCGCTTTACGAAAGTCTCCCTCACCTGCGGATTCACGATAAGGTCCACATACCTCTGACGGTACTTGAGTTCAGGGTCTGAGAAAGCGTCGAACACCTCTCCGTCCTTCTCCTTCACGATCGGGAGCACCCTCAGAGACTTGCTCAGGAGGGTAAGTTCCTTGGCGTGAACCGAAAGCTGGCCCGTCTGGGTGACGAAAGCATAACCCTTGATGCCGATGATGTCGCCAATGTCGAGGAGTTTCTTGAACACGGTGTTATAGAGGGTCTTGTCCTCGCCCGGGCAGATTTCGTCGCGCTTGATATAAACCTGGATTCGGCCCGTTTCATCCTGAAGTTCGATGAATGAGGCGGCGCCCATAATCCTGCGGGTCATAATCCTGCCGGCTATGCAGACGTCGCTAAAGTTGCCTTTTTCCGCGTCATACCCTTCCTTAATGTCCTTTGAAGTGGCGTTTACCGGATAAAGCGGAGCCGGATAAGGCTCGATTCCAAGTTCGCGAAGTTTTCCCAGCGCATCGCGGCGCAGCTGTTCCTGTTCGTTGAATTCCTGTGTGATCATATCGTCGTTTGTTTATATTTCGATTTTTCGCCCCCGGGGGGGGATATGCTGATACATACGCATATATGCCATAATCCCCCGCCCCGAAAGCCCTAAGCCCACAAAATTACGATAAAAATTCTTAAAACTAAAACTATTGTTTCTAAAACATATTCCGTATATTTGTGGGTTGCGGTAAGAGGCAGAAGAAAAAAACGGCCTGCCGCGTATATAGGTAGGAGGAAGAATTATGGAGCATACGAAAAAATGGGAAATACGCCCGGTCACGGACCAGACGGCAGCAAGGGAACTCTCATCGGAGCTGGGGGTTGACCCCGTTCTTGCTTCGCTGCTTGTCCAAAGGGGGGTCACGACCTTCGAGGGAGCGCGCGCATTCTTCCGTCCTTCGCTCGAGAGGCTCCACGATCCGTTCTTGATGAAGGATATGGACAAGGCCGTAGAGAGAGTTGAGAGGGCGATTGACCGAGGGGAGAAAATCCTTGTGTACGGCGACTATGATGTTGACGGAACCACCGCAGTATCACTGGTCTACCTCTTTCTCAAAAGGCTCACGCCATCCGTTGGGACCTATATCCCCGACCGCTACGACGAAGGTTACGGAGTGTCCAACAAGGGCATCAACTGGGCCGAAGAAAACGGATATTCTCTGATTATCACTCTCGACTGCGGCATCAAAGCCATCGAAAGGGTCGCATACGCCGCCTCCAAGGGCATAGATATGATTATCTGCGACCATCACCTCCCTGAGAGTGAACTTCCTGCGGCCGTTGCAGTGCTCGACCCCAAGAGGGAGGACTGCCACTACCCGTTCGACGACCTGTCGGGCTGCGGAGTCGGGTTCAAACTCGTCCAGGCCTACGCCCAGTCGCACGGCATCGAGTTCGAAACACTCGAACCGCTGCTGGACCTTCTTGCCGTGAGCATAGCATCGGACCTCGTTTCGGTGATGGGAGAAAACAGGATTCTTGCGCACTACGGGCTCAAACGCCTCAACGAAAACCCGTGCGAGGGCCTCAAGGCGATGATTACGCTTTCAGGGCTTGAGTGCGGACACCTCACAATCGACGACATAGTCTTCAAAATCGGGCCAAGAATCAATGCGGCAGGAAGAATGGAGTCCGGCGGAGTGGCAGTGAAACTTCTCACCGCCACGGACGAGCGCACAGCCATCGCTGCCGCGGAGGAAATCAACCGCTACAACACCCAGCGAAAGGACATCGACCGCCAGAACACCCAGGAGGCCCTGGATATGGTGGAGAAGGGGAAGTGCCTGTCGTTTGGCAATGCGACGATAGTCTATAACCCGTCCTGGCACAAGGGAGTCGTTGGAATCGTGGCTTCTAGGCTTGTGGAGGCCTATTTCAAGCCGACCATCGTCCTTACGAAGTCCAACGGGTTCGTGAGCGGCTCCGCCCGCAGCGTCCCGGGGTTTGACCTCTACGAGGCCATCGAGAGCTGCGCCGACCTTCTGGAGAATTTCGGAGGGCACCTCTATGCCGCCGGAATGACCCTCAGGGAAGAAAATCTGCCGGAGTTCTGCAGCAGAATCGAGAAATTCATTTCAGGAAAAATTATCCCGCGGATGCAGACGCCGGTGGTGAATATAGACTCCAAAATCAGTTTCGCGCAGATTACACCTAAGTTCCTGCGCATCCTCAAGCAGTTCCAGCCGTTCGGCCCGGAGAACGCGATGCCGGTTTTCCTCACAGAGAACATCTACGACAACGGCAACGGCCGCAAGGTGGGGGCCGAGGGCGGACACCTCAAACTCGAGCTCATCGAGGAAGACAACCCGGGAAGGCACATTTCGGCGATTGGCTTCAATATGGCCGGGTCGTTCGACTACATCAAGGCGGGAAATCCTTTTGACATCTGCTACTCCATCGTGGAGAACTACTATCGCGGCAATTCGAATATGCAGCTGCGGATTAGGGATATCCGCGAGCGCGACGAAGAAATTTGATACTCCATCTTCCCTATCAGCGCAAACCTCCCCCTTCAAAGACTCCGCACGGCGCTCCAGCGCCTAGGACTTCGACTGGAGAGATTACTCACAAGTTATATCCTGGAAGAATTCTGGACGGTGGTAGTCCGGAGCGGGGGTCTGGATTGGCGCCCAGGTAGCGTAGTGCGGAGTGGAGAGACCGTCTCCGCATTTGTAGAAATTGCCTTTAAGCTGCGCTCCCTTCCAAGTTTTGAGACTGTCACCAAACAGAGCCGCACACGGAATTGCAACTCTAAGCCTCCACTGATTGTCTCCCTTCACCTCGCAGAATGCCTTGTGCGGATAGCTTGAAGCGCGAAGCACCGACGCGAGGGCTTCTCCCGTTGCGTGAACGGGGTCGAAACGCCCGGTGCGGCGGGACATACAGAGAGTCCCGATGGCGTTCCATTCGAAATTGTAGTAGTGGGGGTCGGCATCTGAGGGCTGGAGGAAAAACTCCACGCAGCTGTCCCTGTAAACATCCTTGCCGTCGCAGGTTTCAAGCGCCGCAGTAGCCCCCTCGCAGACATCGTACTGAACGAAAAGATACTCGTCGTTGTGGAAGACGCGGAAAGAGACCTCGGGACAAAGGGGATATTCATCCGGCCAGTTAAGCGTATTTATCTTATTCTCAGCGAGTTCAGAGAAAACCGCGTCATTTTTCAAAAGGCTAGCGGCATCCTCACCCAAGCCCCGCCGTACAACTGTCAGTGTCATATTCTTATGTTTTAATGTTTACTATAATTGCTTTGAGAAAGTTTTGTGCCCCCCCCAAAAAGACTCAAAGATTCGCCAAAGCGAGGGCGGCGACCGCCTCCACTATCACCGGGGTGCGGAGAGCAAAGCAGCAGTCGTGGCGGCCGTGGGCGGAGAGCGTGGTCATCTTGCCGGAAGCGAAATCCCAGGTCCGCTGAGGGAAGGAGATGGTTGAAGTGGGCTTGAACGCCACTCTGAAAAGCAGGGGTGCCCCGTTCGTGAGGCCGCCGTTCACTCCGCCAGCTCCGTTTTTAAGCAGCCGCCCGCCCTTTCCGAACGGGTCGTTATGCTCAGAGCCTCTCATATCCGAAGCGGCAAAACCGTCTCCGAATTCCACTCCGCGCACTCCCGGGATGGAGAACACCGCGTGCGAAACCACCGACTCCACCGAGTCGAAATATGGCTCGCCGACTCCGACAGGAAGCCCCTCCACGCTGCACTCCACCACTCCCCCGAGCGAATCACCGTCCCTCATAGCACTCTCCAGAAGGCTCTGCCACTCGTTTTTGAACGACGAGCCGCCAAGACGGACAAGTTCAGAGGAGAACTTCAGAGCAGGATATTTTGAAAGCAATATCTTCTTTGCCACAACCCCGGCAGCGACAAGAGCGAGGGTCATCCTGCCGGAGAAAATCCCTCCGCCAGTAAACGGAGGAAAATCCTTCGCGCCCTCCACCCCGTAACGGGAGGGATGGGTAACAAAGTCAATATGTCCTGGCCGCGGAATGCTCTCGAACTGCGAGTAGTCCCCGGGGCGGGTGTTGGCGTTAACGAATTCTATTCTAAGAGTTTCGCCGGTAGTTTTACCATCCGAGACGCCTTCCGAGAGAATGGGAATATCCTCCTCGCGCCGCGCTGTCGTGCCCTTCGCCCCCGGCCTTCTTCGGTCAATATCTTCATTAAAATCTTCCGAGGACAAAGAAAGGCCTGCAGGGACGCCTTCAATGATGGCACCGAGCCTTTCCTCGTGCGAGCCGCCGAAAACGGTCACTCTGAATTTATCTCCAAATCTGTTGTGCATACGCGATATGAATATATTCCCGAATGGGGAAATCCCCCCCCTCGAATCCGCCTTAAAATCTATAAAAATTGTGTCTTAACAAGAGGTAACTATCGACTCATCGAACATAGCCTCAAACCCCGGGAACGACTTGGCAACGCACTCAGTGTCATCGATTTCCACAGGAGAATCTGCGCCAAGAGATGCCACCTTAAGCGCCATCACCATCCGGTGGTCGTGGTGCGAGGTGAACTTTCCGCCCCTAAGGAGTTTCCCGTTAAGAAGCCTCCACTCAAGCGAATGGCCCTCAACGACAAGCGCATCAGTCTCAGCCTCAATCCTAACGTCAACGCCCATAGCGCCGAGCATTTCGAGGATAGACTCCGCCCTGTCGCTCTCCTTGTTGCGAAGACGGCTTACCCCGTAGATGCGGCTCTCGCCCTGACAGAAGGCGGCAAGCACGCTCACAACCGGGAAGAGGTCCGGACAGTGGGAAGCGTCGGCTTCAAAAGCGAGAAGAGGAGATTTCTGGACGTGAATTTCGCCTTTTTCCCCGTCAAGCTGGGTTATGCTCGCCCCGGACGCCATCAGGATGTCCATAATGGCAATGTCTGCCTGAAGAGATGTCGTATCCAGGCCGTCTATGCAGGCCTTTCCGAAGACAGCCCCGGCAGTAAGAAACGGAACGGCAGAGCTCCAGTCTCCTTCAAGGTCAATGTCCGCAGCGACGAACTTCTGGCCCGGACGGACCTTGAAAATCATCTCGCTGCAGAGCGACCAGTCTCCGTCGGACTCCATAAAATCGCGGTCTCCGAGCATCTCGTTTGACACCTTTACCCCGAATTTCTTCAGGACTTCGGCGGTCATAAAAGTGTATGGAATGCTCTTGGGATTTTCAACAAGAAGAGTCATACTCTTTCCCACGAGCGGCATCGCCATCAGAAGTCCGGAAATCAGCTGTGAACCGTTCTCCCCGCTAACCTCGGTCTTGAGGTTCGTAAGATGTCCGTTCACGGAAACCGGAACTTTCTCCCCGTCGGAGGTCACCTTCACTCCGAATTCGCCCATAATCTCTTCAACTCCGGCAAGGCGGCGTCCCTTAAGGGTCTTTTCGCCTTCGATGGTAACAGTATGACCAGCAGAAAGTTCAGCGGAAAGGGGAATCATAAGACGCGCAAGAAGGCCGGACTCGCCGACATTAAGTTTCTCCAGATTCGGGAGGCATCCTTCACTCGCCCCGATTCCCTCGATGACAAGATTCACCTCATCGCCTGCCTTTTCCTTTGTAACCTTCGCGCCGAGAGCCTGCGCGACGGCGATTGCCGCCTCAGAATCAGAGCAGGCGGTGTAGTTGCGAAGCCGGGACTCACCCTCTGCAAGGGTTGCCGCGATGATAGCCCTTTGGGCATAACTCTTTGACCCCGGGACTATTGCGTCAGCGTCGAAATAAGGAGAGTTTCCATATATGGCCTGCGCCATTTCCTCCGCCTTCATCTGCCCGGGGGCTGCCGCCTCTTCTTCGCTAAGACACGCGTAAGTGAACGGAGCACCCTTTTTGAGGCAATCAATGCGTGAAGACTGTCCGTTTTCGCCCATACAGAAAGCTATAAGCCGGCCTTCAGTGGTCTTTGGCGAAGGAATCTGAGTGCGTCCGGTTTGAGGAGGGGTGAGGCAGGAAGGGTCGTCGTAGAGAGAGAGTACCCTTTCCACATCAGAGGGGGAAGCGGCAGTAGTTGCGATTTTCACTATGTCGGCTCCGTGCCAGACACATTTTTCAACAATGGCCTTAAGCGCCTCGGTAGAGTCCGTTCCTTGGAAATCGTGGAATGAACGGATAAGCAGTACGCCGTTGTCTTCGCAAGCTTTTTTTACTCTTTTCACCATTTCCTTCGGCGCCTCAATCTCCAGGTCGGCGTAGGATGCCCCTGCCTTTATGGCCGCGAGAAGGCGTTTTTCGCAGATTGAGGCAATCGCAGTGGGGGTCTTGTCCGGATTCTGAGCCGCGACTTCAGATATTCTGCAGGTCGCCACAAGCGCAATGTCCGACGAAGAGAAAAGAGTGTCTATATCCTCTTCGCTGAGAGAGCATCTGTCAAGACGCACTTCCGCCATCGCGCAAGAGTCCAGCGCGGCGTAAATCCCGTCCAAGTCCTTATTTTGTAATACTGTACAAATCATATAATTATATTTCCTTTATTTTCGATTTACGCTCAAGGCCTCTATTTCAATAAAGACGCCGGGAGCGAGTTATTTTTCAATATATGAGCGGAAATCCGGAGAAAGTTTTACAATCTCCACCTTCCCAACCTTCACCGGAAGCACGAAATTTATCTTCGCCCCGTCAGCCTTTTTGTCCTGAGCCATAGCAGCGCAAAGCGCCTCGAAAGGGTATGGGCACTCCGTAGGAAGTCCGACAGCCTTAAAATCAGCCTCCAGACGCGCTGCAAGTCCTTTTTCGCAAAGCAACTTCCCTTTTGCGGCAATGCCTTCAACAGCCTCTCTAACATCCGTAGCTATCGGTTCCGCATCCACCTTCCCGGAAAGCGACTCGGCAAGTTTCGCCGCCATCACGGTCCCCACTGCAACCGCGTCTCCGTGGGACCACCCGCCCTTCGAAAGGCTCTCAATGGCGTGGGCAAAGGTATGACCGAGATTAAGAATCATCCTGAGCCCCCCTTCTTCGGGGTCCTGTTCCACAATCGCTGCTTTAATCATCGCAGCCTTCCAGGAAAGAGTCCCGAGAGACTTGAAGAAATCATCCTGGCGGAAATCCGAGTAGCCTGCCGCATAGGCGGAAAAGAGTTCAACAGCTTCGCTGTAGGCCTTCTCGTCGGCGATTATGAAAGTCTTAAAAAGCTCCGCAGCGCCCTCAAGAAGGATTTCGCGCGGAAGGGTCGTCAGGAACGACGGGCAGATGTAGGTAAACTCGCTCTGGCGGATTACTCCCACCATATTCTTCAATCCGCCGAAATTGACTCCGTTTTTTCCTCCGATTGCGGCGTCCACCTGGGCGAGAAGCGTCGTGGGCACAAAGCCGAAAGCCACTCCTCTTTTGTAGATGGAAGCGGCAAAACCCGCAATGTCGGTCGTGATTCCTCCGCCAACGGCAAGGACGAAAGAGCGGCGTGTAAGCCCCGCGTCCAGCATCGCAGAGAGTATTCCCTCCACAGTTTCAAGACTTTTCCCCGTTTCGCTCGCCTGCAGAAGTTTCACTCCCTTGAGACGTTGTCCAAGCGCATCCGCGATGGTTTTCCCCGCCCCATACCAGAGTGCGGAGTCACAAACGAGAAACACCGAGTTATATTTTTCCAGCAAAGGGCGAAGCCCCGAAAGGTCCTCGCCACGATGTATTCTGTCTTTTATGTTGATGCTGTCAGTCATAAAATTCGCTGTCATTTTCCATCAGGGGTCAACGCTTCCCGGAGCCGTCCCTGAATCAAGAAGTGCAAATTTACCATTTTTATTCGTATTAGAGGGCAATGGAGAGGACGTATTATTTCGCATTTGCGAAACTTGAATAATGATTGCTAACTTTGCGGGGCAAATCTTGATGCAGCAAACTACTCTGCAGAGGCGAGATTTACGCTATGGTTGTACTGATAACAGGTATTTCCTCCGGATTCGGACTGGAAAGCGCCAGGCTTCTGGCGAACAAAGGATATAAAGTTTACGGAACGGTGCGCCGTGAAGTTGAAAAAATCGAAGGCGTCAACTACCTTTTTGCCGACGTGACCGACAGGGAGGCGGTGCAGGCTGCCGTGGACGAGGTTATAAGGCGCGAGGGAAGGATAGACGCCATCGTATGCAATGCAGGAATGGGGGTCGGAGGTCCCATCGAATTCACCTCCGCTGAAGACGCCCGCCGCCAGGTTGAGACCAATTTCGGAGGCGCTGTAGCCCTGATTCAGGCGGCGCTGCCTCAAATGAGAGCCCAACGCGGCGGCCGCATCATCTGCATAAGTTCCATCGGCGGACTTATGGGCCTCCCCTATCAGGCGTTCTACTCGGCCAGCAAATTCGCGATGGAAGGGTTTTGCGAGGCGCTCAGGTTGGAAGTCAGAAGCTTCGGGATCAAAGTCACGATGGTAAATCCGGGCGATTTCTCGACAGGTTTCACCTCCTGCAGACGCAAGGTAACTCCTGAGGCCGAGCAGGCCTATCCCGCATACGCCGCAGGGATGCAAAAGATTGAGAAAGAGGAACTTAATGGACTAAAACCGGTTATTGTCGCACGAAAGGTAGAAAAGATTCTGAGAAAAAGACATCCCGCCCACCACTACGTCGTGGCCACATTTGAGCAAAAGCTCTCGGTTCTTCTCAAGCGCATTCTCCCCTCGCCACTTTTTTCCCGTATTCTCGGCTCATACTACGGATGTTAGACTATTTTGGGATATTGCAAAGTTTTTCCTACCTTTGCAGTCCTTTTGAGAAAAAGGTGTCTATCGGCGCGTAGGCTTCCCGCGGGAGCAAGTCCCCAAAGCCTCGCAAAACATTTGCCCGGATGGCGGAATCGGTAGACGCGCTGGTCTCAAACACCAGTGCCGCAAGGCGTGCCGGTTCGACCCCGGCTCCGGGTACTTCTTTAACATTGGGGAGAAACTCCCCAAGCCCCACGGCCTTTACTCCTTTCCGTATTTCTGACATCGCTTCGCGCTGACAGAAATACCCGGATCGGCCGGGCCTCTGATGAGGCCATTCTATCCAAGTTGAACGTCTTTTTTGTACCCGAAGCCCTTATACACCCCCCTGCCCCCTCCGTAGGGGGAGTGGCGCTCCATCTTCCCTATCAACGCAAGCCCCCCCTTCAAAGACTTCGCGCGGCGCTGATGCGCCCTTTTCACATCTCATCGCATCACATCTCACGTGGTTTTTCGGCTTCCAGTCATCACCATCTAAAAAAAACATTCTTCAGCCAGTATTCGTATAGCGGGTCTTCGAAGGTGTAGCACTTGCCGAAATCATCAAGTATATCCTTATTTACCAACGCTTTACGGGCCCGGGATATTTCAGTTGTGGATTTTAGACCATATTTTTCAATGACTCCCCTTGACGACAGTGCCTTCTCGCCGTTTGCCATTGCGTGAAGAAGATTCTGCTGCGAAAGCGTCAGCGTAGCCGTGAGAGCTCGGTTCAGTTCCCCCTGCTGACGGAGTATGTCCTCAAAAGCATCCTGCACCATACTATCCTCACAGACACCGCCTTGGCAGTGCAGCCACGTTGTCTGCGAGAGCTGCTGGACGTAATAGGGGTTGTTATCTACGAGCCTTACTATCTCCTGACATTGCTCCGCGCTTATCTGTTTCCCAGTTTTGGCAAACTCTCCGGCGATGAACTCCGGCCAAAACGCCGCGTCAATTTTTTCCAGAAAATAAATCGCTCCGAATTTGTAGAACGGCATAGATGTTTTTCCAAATACTTCCATCATCATATGCCTGCGGCTTCCGAAAAGGCAATAGGCAACATTCTGCTGAAGCTGCCATTTCGACCTGAGATTGGCCTGGAATGATCTGGAGTCAGAAAACTCCCCGATTTGCTGGAACTCATCGATGCACACCACTATCTTGATACCCCGGTCTCTCGCAATTTTTTCCGGAAGCTCAAGAATCTCGTCCGCGCTCCTTTGCGGTTCCTTAATCTGGAACTGGATGGCTGTCGGTGCCACCGGCTCTCCGAAACTGATTCCAGAGATGATGGCTGAGGCATATTTCCGTATTGAAGATAGGATGTTATCCGCTGTCGTTGCGGTCTGCCGGATGACCTCCGTCGCCATTTTTTCATAGAATTCCTCTTCCGTACGGACATTAAAGATGTCAATGAAGACGATTTTCAACTTCTTGTCATCTTCCATTGCCTTGCCCGCGGCTTTGTGAGCAAGCGAAGTCTTTCCCCATCTTCTCGGTGAAATCAGAATCGTATTCGTCAGGCTTCTGAAATTCTCGGCCAAACGTGCCGTATCCTTTTCTCTGTCAATAAAATTTTCCCCCTCGGCCACCCGGCCGAAAACAAATGGCGCCGTCATAATACCACAAATTTTAACACAAAAATAAGAACAAAATTTGATACATCAAAATTTGTAGCATCATTTTACAGAACAAGGGAGAAGAGCAAGTGCGACTATCAACTACTCAAAATTTTCCAAAATAACACTCACAAATGCACAAATAAGAATAGACAAGACGAATAATATCGGCCCACCAATAACGATATATTTAAGTATTTTTGCTCTCCTTATCTTGTGCAGATGTTTTTCGTATAACAAATCATATTTTGACACATAGGCATCCAGATGTGAAACATTTTTTAATTCTTCTCTATACTTTCCAAAAGCTCGAACAGGATATAAATAATCCGAATAAAAACCACTTTTGTCACCGCCGTTAAAGATGAGCCCATCTTTATACAATATTTCGTTTCTGATTAAAATTAAGAGTAAGATATCCACGGGAAAACATCTCTACTGAGACAATTTTTAGTTAACTTTGCGGGTAAACGAAATTTATATGGCTCTACCGGTTAACATAGAACAGTTGCTGGACGCATCGACTGTCGAAAGTTCCAGAATAGAATACAAGGCAGGATGGAATCCGGATGCCATATATCGCTCCATTTGCGCGTTTGCGGATGATGTTAATCTTGCAAAGGCAGGTCTAATCAGAAGAATTGACGGGAGGAAGAACGGCTACTGGGAGTCCAATAAGAACTCAAATCTTTGACGGAAATATAACGGCTGAAACTAGTTTTCGGCAGCGGTACACAAACACTGAAACAAACAAAAATATGAACGCAAAATTCTCTCACATTATCGCCCTTTTGGGCTTGACTGCCCTTATTCTCTCGTCCTGCAGCCGCGAAAAGGCTCAGGTGGCTGGGCATTTTGAGGCCTCTGACGGCTTCCGACTGCCATATCAGATGTCCACTCCGGCAAAATCACTGTTCAAAAAAGCCCGTCCGCTTCTTATTTTTCTCCACGGAGCCGGGGAGCGCGGCAGCGACAACACCGCGCAGCTCATCCACGGAGGCGACCTGCTGATGCACTCGCCCGAGCTTCAGGATGTCATTGTCCTTGCGCCTCAGTGCCCGGAGGATAGCTACTGGGTGGACATCGTCCGCCCGACAACTCCAGAAGAATGTATGTGGAGAACTTTCCCCCAAAGCCCGGAGATAACCTATCCGCTGAAGGCCGTGAAGGAAATGGTCGATTCGCTGATTGCCACCGGGAGCGTGGATCAGAACCGGATCTACTGCACAGGGATCTCGATGGGAGGAATGGGAACGTTTGACCTTCTGCTCCGCTATCCGGACTTTTTCGCCGCAGTGCAGCCTATATGCGGAGCGGTGAACATCGACAGGCTCAGGGGCTACACCGGCACAACCTCGGTGCGCCTTTTCCACGGAGAGAGCGATGGCACCGTGCCCGCGCATTTCTCACGTGACGCTTTCGATGTGCTGAAAGACAAGGGACTTACTGTCGAATACAAGGAGTATCCGGGAGTCTATCACAACTGTTGGGACAACGCTTTCGCGGAACCCGACTTTCTGTCTTGGATGCTGAGCAAATCGCGTTAAACCAACGAGCGTCAACGGGTCTTTTAACAGATGAGCATCAACGTTCTATACATATTTCTGCTCTGCATCGGTGCGAGCTTCATCCAGCGGACTACGGGATTCGGGTTCGGCATATTCGTTATGACCGTACTCCCCTTTCTCACTGCAAGTTACGGTGAAGCGACGACCCTTTCGGGGATGCTCGCTCTGACCACTTCGCTCGTCATCGCCGTACGGATGCGAAAATTCATCACTTGGCGGCGGCTTCTTCCGATGCTCTTTACCTTCATCCTTGTCTCCAGCATCTGCATTTTCGGATTGAAGAGCATAAACGATGTGATTTTGAGACGGATTCTCGGGGCGGTGCTCGTGCTTCTTAGCATCTATTTCCTTTTCAGCGAACGGCTCCACATCCGTCCAAGCGTCGGGGCGCAGATTCTGACCGGCTCGGTTAGCGGCGTGCTAGGAGGCTTCTTCGGGATGCAGGGGCCTCCGGCGGTGCTCTATTTTATGTCCTCCGAACCGGACAAGGAGCACTATATGGGAATGATGCAGTGCTATCTGCTTCTGGGCAACGTTGTGATGACCTGCATCAGAGCCACCAACGGTTTTCTCACCCGGGCCGTCTGCATCGACTATGTGAGCGGACTCGGCGGCATAGCGATAGGCACTCTGATAGGCGCCCTTGTCTTCAAGCACATCCCCGCCCGCATTTTCAGCCGCGTCGTGTATGGGTACATAGGCGTCTGCGGAGTCATAATACTCCTTACCGTATAATAAAAAAGGTCTGCCGCGTTACGCCCCTGGCGGAAATCCCCCATTTTTGTATCTTTGCGGAATATAATTTCAGATAAACTATGAAAACAGTTTTGAAAACTTTTCTTTGCCTCTCGGCTCTGCTTTGCATCGTGCCCTCTCAAGCGCAAACTACGCTAAACGCCTCGACAGAGACCGCTCAGGAGACTACTGAAACACAGAAAACCATCAAGAGGAAAGTCGCCATCGGACGATTCACCAACGAGACCCAGTACGCCAAGGGGATGTTCTACGACAAGGAAAACGACCCTATGCGCAAGCAGGCGCTCGACATTCTTTCGGCGAAACTCGCCGCCTCAGGAAAATTCATTCTTCTGGAAAGGGACGACCTGGACGTGCTTGTGAACGAAGCCGGAGCAGGAATGAACAAAATCGGTGCTGACTACATAATCCTCGGCTCCATCACAGAATTCGGCCGCAAAAATCAGGGACAGGACAAGTTCTTCAGCTCCACGAAGACCCAGACCGTGGAAGCCGGAGTAAGCATCCGCCTTGTGGAAGCAGCAACCGGACTTATCATCTACTCTGACGAGGCTTCCGGATTTGCCGAGACGACGACAAAAGAAGTTATGGGATATGGCGGAAAAGCAGGCTACGACGCCACCTTGAGTGACAAGGCCATCTCAGCCGCCCTCTCGAAACTCGTCGAGAACATAATCAACAAGTGTATGGACAAGCCGTGGAAGGGATATATCCTCACCATCGACGACGGAAGCTACGTAATCTCAGGCGGGGCATCTCAGGGTATCGCCCCTGGAGACAAGTTTACAGTTTACCGCAAGGGAAAGACAGTCAAGAACCCTCAGAACGGCCTCAACATCGAGCTTCCGGGCACTAAGCTGGGAATCGTCACAGTGGCAACGTCAGTCGGAGACACCCCGGAGACGGAAGTTTCCTTCTGCACCTACGAGGGAGAAGCCATTGACGCGGAAAATCTCACCAATTACTACATTCTTGACAAATAATTCCGTGCTATGCCCTCTTGCGGCAACGTCCGAAGGCGTACGACGGAAATAACAACACATCAATGAAAAAGTTCATAACAATTCTATTCTCGGCTCTTTGCCTCTGCGCTTGCGGAACAGGTTCATACACAGTGGTTTCCGGAGGAAGCGATGAGGCGGAACTCTCGGTCAGCGCAACAAATTCCTACGCTGTCACAGTTGTCGTCGACGGTGCATCATACCAGATGGTAACAGTCAAGGAAAAACTCTACCGCAAGGACCGCAATGCCCGCGCGACCGCAAACAACACGATTTACCTGACGCCGGGAAAGCATACCGTGAAGGTTCTCGACGGCACGGATGAGCTCTTCTCGCAGCAGATTTTCGTCTCTGCCGGCGAGCATAGGGTCATAAACCTTAAGAACAAGTAGTCTATGAGAGGCATATCGAGAACCACGGCCATTGCAGCGGCTATCGCGTTCACTGCCCTCTGCGCCACGTCCTGCGGACTCTTCAGTTCTTCATCTTCAGACCTTTATTATTGGGGAGGGACATCAGACGGAACGACAGTTTACGAAGACCTGAGCTACCAGCGCTATAAAACTCAGACTCCGGAAAGTCTTTGCGAACTCATCTGCGGGTTCGAAGATATGGTGCAGAATCCGGGCGGAGTAAGGCAGACTCCCCCTCCGGGAATATGCGCCGAGTACGGCTACATCCTTCTTCTGCCGGAAACGGCATCCACTTTTGCACAGAGCGCCACTGACAAACAGAAGAAATGTTTCGAGCGCAGCGACTACGAGGCATTTTTCGCCGAATACGGGCTTGAACTGCTGGAGCGGGAGGTAAAATACTACCCCGAGGCCGCCAAATTCATTGAACCACTCATTAAAAGGCTCGCACGATGAAAAATAGAACATTTCTTATGGTTGCGGCAATAGTCGCGACGGCATTGACGGTTAATTCCTGCGGAGCCGGAAGCAGTGTGACAAGGGGCGACCGTTACGCCCAAATGTATGAAGAAAAGCCTGTGACACTGCTGGTTATGCCTCCTATCAACAACACCTCCAACGTGGAGGCGAAGGACCTTCTCTACACATCTATCAGCCGTCCTCTCGCCGAAGCCGGCTACTACGTGATTTCCCCGTTCCTTGCGATGGACATCTTCCAGAACGAGAGTGCATACGATGCGGAATCCTTCGTAGAGGCATCCCTGGAACCGTTCAAGAACTATTTCGGGGCGGACGCCGTTGTGTTCTCCCAGATTGACAAGTGGGCGAAAAAGGGCATCGGCATTGAGACAAAAATCCGCTATTTCATCCGCTCCACCTCAACGGGCGACATTCTTTTCGACCGCACCTGCGACCTCTATCTTGACCTTGTGCCGTCTTCGGGAGGCAACAATTCAGGCTGGGCCGCACTCATCGAACTTGCTGTCGGAGCCATAAGCACTGCCGTGACCGACCACATTGTGGCTGCCCGCAAAGCCAACTACTATATATTCCGAGACATCCCGAGAGGCAAATACTCGCCGGACTTCGAGAACGACAAGGATGTAGAAGCTGAAGAGGCTGTAGTTTCCGCTAGCGTTAAATAAAGGGGTTGACTAAAAAGCGGTCTACTGCGTTATGCTCCTAGCGAAAATCCTCACAACCGACAGGTTGCTGCGGTTTTCACGTCGTCGCAAGCCTTGTATCCCATCTTTTTATTCAACCCCTTTCCTACCGCACAATAAAAATAGGGAGGGGGTTAGATTATGCCCTGCTCCAGCATTGCGCGGGCAACTTTCATAAAGCCGGAGATGTTTGCTCCCTTGACATAATTGATGTAGCCGTCGGGCTGGGTGCCGTGGACAACGCAGGTCTCGTGGATGCTCTGCATAATCTGGTGGAGTTTGGTGTCCACCTCAGGAGCGTTCCAGGAGATGTGCATCGCGTTCTGAGTCATCTCAAGACCGGATGTAGCCACTCCGCCGGCGTTCACCGCCTTGCCAGGAGCAAAGAGGATGCGCGCAGCCTGGAGAGCCGCAATCGCGCCCGGCTGACATCCCATATTGGAAACCTCCGCGACGAGTTTAACTCCGTTTGCGATCAGCTCCTTCGCGTCCGCCTCATCCATCTCGTTCTGGAAAGCGCACGGCATCGCGATGTCGCACTTGATGCTCCAGGATTTCTTGCCCGGAGTGAAACGCGCTGAAGGGAACTTGTCGGCGAAAGGCGCCACGACATTGTTGTTGCTGGCCCTCAGCTCAAGCATATAGGCGATTTTCTCGTCATTCATTCCATCGCTGTCGTAGATGACTCCGTCAGGACCTGAGATGGCGATGACCTTGGCACCGAGTTCGGTAGCTTTCTTCGCTGTTCCCCAAGCCACGTTGCCGAAGCCGGAGATTGCAACCGTCTTGCCCTTGATGTCGTCCCCTGCCTGGTGGAGCATATGCTGAACGAAATAGACAGCTCCGTAGCCTGTAGCCTCAGGACGAATGAGCGAACCGCCCCAGGTCATTCCCTTGCCTGTGAGAACTCCGGTGTGTTCGCGAGCAAGCTTTTTGTACATTCCGAAGAGGTAGCCGATTTCGCGTCCGCCCACTCCCACATCGCCTGCAGGAACGTCAGTGTCAGGGCCGATATTTCTCCAAAGTTCAAGCATAAAGGCCTGGCAGAAACGCATAATTTCAGCGTCTGACTTGCCCTTAGGGTCGAAATCCGAGCCGCCCTTCGCTCCGCCCATAGGGAGGGTTGTAAGAGCATTCTTGAAGGTCTGCTCGAAGCCGAGGAATTTCAGCATTGAAAGGTTCACTGCCGGATGGAAGCGAAGCCCGCCCTTGTAAGGGCCTATGGCGCAGTTGAACTGCACCCTGTAGCCGGTGTTCACCCTGATTGCGCCGCTGTCGTCCACCCAGGTCACCTTGAAGGTGAAGATGCGGTCAGGCTCCACGAGTCTCTCGACGATTTTCGCGTCCTCGAATTCAGGATGTTGATTGTAGGTGTCCTCAATGGTTTCGAGGACTTCCTGAACGGCCTGAAGATATTCTTTCTGGTCGCCATACTTGGCCTGCAGAGAGGCCATTATCTGACTGGTTTTCATATAATTATGTAGTTATTAAAATTGAGTGTACACTTTTTTGAAGAGAGGGGAAGAGTATAACGCTTCAACGCGCCTTTTAAGACGGCTACTCTACTGTCCAGGTATTGCCTGAGTTGAGAAGGTCATCCACGCACTGGATTTTGCTCTTAGCCTTCACCTCTGCTATCTGGTCCCTCACCCCGTCGTCGTAGGTCGGCGCGGCAACGTTGCGAATGACCCCGAGAGCTACAGGAAAATCAGGGTATTTCATATCCGCGAGAAGCATATGCACTCCGGCATTCTGAGAGTGAGAATCGTGAACAAGGATATCCTCCTCCTTCACTCCGTTCTCCCCAATCGTCGCAACCTTAAGCCCCATTCCGTCGAGGATGAGCCCCTTGTCGCGGTTTTTGCCGAAAATCATCCTCTCCCCGTCCCGGAGCACGATTGTCCGGTCCTCGCGGGTTTCGCGGTCAGTCAGAGCGGCGTGCGCACCGTTATTGAAAATCATACAGTTGGTGAGCATTTCCATCACGGAGCACCCGTCGTGACGCGCTGCCTCGGTCATAATCTCCTCCGAAAGCTTCACGTCCACGTCCAGGCTCCTTGCGAAGAAAGTCCCCTTTGCTCCCAGAACAAGCGAACCCGGGTTGAAAGGCGGTTCCACAGTGCCGTAAGGCGAGGTCTTGGTGATAGCGCCGAACTTAGAGGTCGGGGAATACTGGCCCTTCGTAAGGCCGTAAATCTGGTTATTGAAAAGGATTAGGTTGATGTCAATGTTCCTTCTGATGGCGTGGATGAAGTGGTTGCCTCCGATTGCTAGCGCATCCCCGTCTCCGCAGGCCTGCCAGACAGTAAGGTTAGGGTTTGCTACTTTGATTCCGGTGGAAATCGCGGTTGCACGGCCGTGGATGGAGTGAAATCCGTAGGTATTCATATAATATGGGAGTCTCGACGAGCATCCGATGCCGGAGACCACCACATATCTTTCCTTGCCGTAGCCGAGAATCTCGGTGACGTCCGGAAGAGCTTTCTGGAGCGCCGCAAGCACCGCGTGGTCACCGCATCCGGGGCACCAGCGGACCTCCTGGTCCGATTTGAATTCTTTGAATGTATAGCGTGGCATAGTGCGATTATTCTAATTGTTTTTTGACTGCTTCGACGATTTCGTGAACAAGGAACGGCTGCCCCTGAACCTTGTTGCACTGAGAATAGGTAAACTGAGGGAGATTGGCGCGGAGCCATCCTGCGAAATGTCCGCTGTTAAGCTCGCAGACAAGGATTTTCTTAAACCGCGAGAAAACCTCCTCCGTATTTTTCGGAAGCGGACAGATGTAGTCGAAATGGGCGAAACTTACCCTGCCCTTAAGCTCGCTGTCCTCGGAAGAAAGTTCATCAAAAGCGGACTCGAGGTGGCCGTAAGTGCCTCCCCAACCCACAAGAAGCAGTTCCCCGCTCTCGGGACCTTCCACTTTTAGCTCCGGGATGTAGTTCGCGACACGCCTTACTTTCTCTGCCCTCTCCCGGACCATCTTCTGATGGTTCTCAGGGTCGGAACTGAGCACACCGGCGGTGTTCTTCTCCAGTCCACCCACCCTGTGTTCGAAGCCTGCCATTCCTGGCACAGCCCACTTGCGGGCAAAGGTCTCCGGGTCTCTTGCGAAAGGAGAATATGGCTGGTCGTTGGGTTTCACAAAAGGAGGGACGATTGCCGGATAATCCTTCATTGCAGGAATCCTCCACGGCTCCGAGCCGTTCCCGAGAAAGCCCTCGCTAAGAAGGACCACCGGGGTCATATGCTCCACCGCTATCTTTGCCGCATTAAACGCAGCGTCAAAGCAGTCCGCCGGGGAGTGAGCCGCCATCACGACGAGAGGGCACTCGCCGTTGCGGCCGTAGAGGACCTGATTGAGGTCCGTCTGCTCGGTCTTCGTCGGGATGCCGGTGGAAGGGCCTGCCCTCTGGACGTCAACGACTACAAGAGGCAGCTCCGTCATCACGGCAAGCCCCAGCGCTTCGCTTTTCAAAGAAAGCCCCGGGCCGGAAGTAGTCGTCACGGCAAGCGAGCCTGCAAACGCGGCACCGATTGCGGTGCAGATTCCGGCGATTTCATCCTCCGCCTGAACGGTTTTCACGCCCAGGCTCTTGTGCAGGGCAAGTTCTTCAAGAATGCCCGTTGCAGGGGTTATAGGATAGGACCCGCAGAAAAGCGGAAGTCCGCTCTTTTCAGATGCCGCAAGAAGTCCCCAGGCGGCAGCCTGATTACCGGTAATGTTTCTGTATTTTCCCTTCTCCAGTTTTGCGGGCTTCACGCTGTAGGTATTGGCGATTGCCTGAATGTTCGCCGCATAGTTGAACCCGTCGAAAAGCACCTTCTTGTTCGGAGCGATGAGTTCCGGATGTTTCTTGGAGAATTTCTGCTCAAGATAAGAGTAGATGTAGTCCAGCGGACGGCTGTAGATGAAGCAGGCCATTCCGAGTGCGAACATATTCTTGCACTTATTGATGCTTTTGAAGTCCAGGCCGCTGTCTCGAAGGCTCTCCTGAGTGAGATGGGTGATTGGCGCCGCGACAATAGTCCTGTCCTCAAGGTGCATCTCGTCGATGGGGTCGTCACTTTTGAATCCCGCCTTGTGAATGTCCTCTTCGGTGAACGTGTCGGCATCAAGAATGACCATAGCGGTCCTCTTGCACCACTTCGCGTTGGAGCGCAGGGCCGCAGGGTTCATCGCGACGAGAAGGTCGCAGTAGTCGCCCGGAGTGAGCACCCGGGAGCTTCCGATGTGCACCTGGAAGCCGGAAACGCCTGCCACAATGCCGCGAGGAGCGCGAATCTCCGCCGGATAGTCGGGGAATGTGGAAAGAGAGTTGCCCAGACAGGCTGAGGTATTTGCAAAAAGAGACCCGGTGAGCTGCATTCCGTCACCCGAGTCTCCTGCAAATCTAATGACAACATCTTTAGTATCAATTACTTTATGTTGCATAGATACAAATGATATTTATTGAAGTTGTAGTTTAGTGTTACTAATCCGGGGAGGAAAAACTCCCCGATAAAAATCTACGTCGGAAGAATTTAAGAGAGAGATGGAGCACAACGCAGCAATCCGCTCCCTATTCAATTTCCCTACTGCTGTTGCTGAGCGGCGGCTTTAGCCTGCAACTCCTCCTGCAGCGAAGCAAGCGTGCGTCCCTCAGGGATGCCAAGCACGGTACGAAGTTCAGGGGTAAGATCAATGTTCTGCTTAGGGTCGATGTAGAGCGCAGAGTTGATGTCGAACACCATTGAAAGGCCCTTTGCCTTCGCCATAGCCTGGATGGCCTCGTTGACCCTCTGATAGATAGGAGTCTGAAGGGTCTGCTGCATCTGCTGGAGGTCCTGGTTTGCTGACTGCTCGAACTCCTGGATGCGGTTAGCTATCTCATTGAGTTCTTTCTGCTTGCTCTCCCTGATTGCGGCGGTCCAGGTGGCCTGCTTCTGCTGGAAAGTCTGAGCCTTGGTCTGATACTCCTCAACCATTGCCTGGTAGGTCTCGTAAGTCTCTTTCTGGGCCTCGTCGAGCTGGGTGCGGACAGTGTCCATCGCCGGCATAAGCTGGACGAGCTCGTTAGTGTTTACATAACCCGTAAGCGGGGTCTGGGCAAAGGCGGCGGCAGCGAAAAGTGATGCTGCGGCAACCATAATCATTTTCTTCATATTTATTTCAATTTTAATTTCGAGAAAAGCCCGCATACGCGGATATTTCTAACAAATATAAGTATTATTTATTTAAGTTTCGCAATTAACCTGCTAAGCAAACAGCCTGTGTTCCACAATAAGCGTTCCTTTTTAGAACTGCTGTCCAATCACGAAGTGGAACTGGCTCTTTCCGTTCACGCTGTCGTCGAATCCATATCCCCAGTCAACTCCGAGGAGTCCGATCATCGGGAGGTAAACCCTCACGCCCACACCTGCGGAACGCTTGATCTGGAACGGATTGAAGTCTCTGATGTCAGCCCAGCAGTTACCTCCTTCAAGGAAGAGGAGCGCGTAGATTGTGGACTGCGGCTGCAGGATGACAGGGTAACGGAGCTCAACGGTGAACTTGTCATATACGTTGCCGGCGTAGTAGTTTCCGGAAGTGTTGTACTGGGATGTGCTGGTCGGGGTAAGAGAGTAGTTCTCATAACCGCGGAGCGAAATGATGTCGGAACCGTAGGTATCGTAACCGGACATACCGTCACCTCCCACGCGGAAGCCCTCGAACGGAGAGAATCCCCAGTTGCGGTTGTAGTAGCCGAGCACTCCGAACTGAGCCCTTGTCATCAGGACGAGGTCGCCGACGAGTTTCGTGTAAATCGCGCCCTTGAACTGCCACTTGTGGTACTCGATCCACTTGTAACGATCCTGTGAAGACTGGAGGCTGTAGTCGATGTCGCGAGGATTTGCCCTGTATGTCGGGGTACCGTTGTCGTCCAGAACTCCGTAATCCTTGTGCCTGAGAAGGGAATAAGGCGGAGTGAGCTGGAGGGAGAGGGTGAAGTCCGAACCCTGACGCGGATAGATCTGCTGGTCGGTGGAATTTCTCGACAGGCTGATCATATAGCTCAGGTTGTGGGAGATACCCGTATTGAACAGGAAGTTGTACTGCCAGTCCTGGAGCTTGTATGTCTGCCAGCTGAGCTGGTGATAGAGGACGAAGTAGTTGTCCGGCCACTTCAGACGGGAACCGAGACCGGCTGCAAATCCGTACACCTCCATATACTGGTCGTTGTTCAGGATGTTGAACGCGAGATAGGAGTTGGTCTGGCGCGTGTAGTAGAGCGACAGGTTGAGCGAAGTCGGTTTCTTTCCGAAAAGCCACGGCTCGGAGAAGCTTGCCGAGAGAGAGGTGTAGTAGGTACCGTTGGTCTGGAAACGGAACGAGAGGTTCTGCGCATCTCCAAGCGGCACAGGCCTCCAGGCAGTCTTATCAAAGAAACGGCGGGTGGAGAAGTTGTTGAAGCTGACGCCGACAGTTGCGACGAAGGTGTTTCCTCCCCATCCTCCGGAGAGTTCAAGCTGGCTGGAAGGCTTCTCAGTCACATTGTATACGATGTCCACCGTGTTGTCCAGCTGGTTAGGAAGGATGGAATATCCCTTGCTCGGGTCGGTGATGGCCTCAGGGTCGAACTGACCCATAGAGGCGATTTCACGGATGGACCTCTCGAAGTCGCTCTGGCTGAAAAGGTAGCCCGGGCGGGTGAATACCTGACGGCGTACTACCCTTTCGTTGGTGAGGTCGTTGCCGTTGATGATGATGTTGTTGAGAGTTGCCTGCTTACCCTCCACGACCCTCATTTCCACGTCCACCGAGTCCCCCACCACATTCAGCTCCACAGGCTGGAGGTTGAAGAAAAGGTAGCCGTTGTCGCGGTAGAGTTTGGAAACGTCGTACTCGTTCTGCTTTCCGCCGCCGAAGAGCCTCTTCTGCATAGTCACGACATCATAGACGTCGCCCTTTTTGATCTGGAGAATCTCGTTCAGGGCTTCGGTAGGATAGACGGAGTTTCCTGTCCAGGTGATGTTGCGGAAGTAGTATTTCTTACCCTGGTCAATCTTGAAGTCAATTTCGAGTTTTCCGGGCTCGACGAAATAGACCGTATCGCTCAGCAGCCTTGCATCGCGGTAACCCGCCTCATTGAAGGCCTCGATGAGGGTCTTTTTGTCGTTCTTGTATTCGGTTTCGTTGAATTTCTTGGATTTGAAGAAGTTCTGGAGCCTCTTGTCACGGGTCTTCTTCATTGACTTCACGAGCTTGGACTCCTTCACCGCATAGGTGCCGCCGAAGTCGATTTTCTTGATGCGGACCTTTTCGCGGCGGTTGATTGCGAAATTAACCCTGATTGCGCCCTTGACAAGTGTATCCTTCCTTGTCTGGATGTTGATCTCGGCGTTGTTGTAACCTTTTTCGTTATAGTAACGCTTGATGATGTCGGTGGAAGTTTTTGCAACATAGTCGGAGAACACGCCGCCCTGCTTGAGGTTGAGCCTCTCCTTGAGGTCCTTCTGGTCGCCGTTCTTGATGCCGGAGAATGTCCAGCGCGAAACCCTCGGGCGCTCGGTGATGCTGATTTTGAAAAATGCGGTGTCGCGGCTCGGGCACAGGGAGTCAATCTTCACGCTCACGTCCTCAAAGAACCTTCTCTGCCACATTTTGTCAATGAGAAGAGAAAAAAAGTCGCTCGGTACGGTGACTTCCATCCCCTCTCGAAGGCCGCTCAACTGCACGATCTGGTCTTCGCTCACATAGTTGTTTCCCTCGACACAAACGCCTCCCACCACATATTTCTTAGGATTGCCGTAGTCCACCGTCACCCCTTCCTGAGCGTATGAGAAGACGCAGGAGAGCGAAAGCAGAAAAACCAGGCAGAAAAGAATCCTTATTTTCATCATCAATTCAAAAAAGTACGAATTTGCAAATATATAACTTTTATTTCACTTTGCCATAGCGACGGTCGCGTTTTGCATACGTTTGGAGCGCCTCCCTGAACTCTTTCTTGCGAAAATCCGGCCAGAGAGTGTCCACGAAAAGGAACTCGGAGTATGCAGCCTGCCAGAGCAGGTAGTTGCTGAGGCGCGTCTCCCCGGATGTGCGGATTATAAGGTCCGGATCCGGCACCCCGGCGGTTACAAGATAGGAGTCGAAAATGGACATATCCCCATCCTTTACCTTCCGGAGGCCTTCTGGCGAAGATGCGGCCTCAAGAGCCATTTTTTTCGCAGCCTGAAATATGTCCCATTTGCCGGAGTAGCTTAGGAAGATTATGAGCGTGAGGTTTCCGTTGTCGCGGGTTTTCTCCATACAGCTGTCTATCACGGAGTTGAGCTCTGCCGAAATCCTTTCCCTGTTTCCGAGCACTACAAAGCGCACCCCGTTTTTCATAAAGGTAGGAAGTTCATTCTCCATACACCTGAGCATCAGGGACATAAGCCCCTGCACCTCCTCTGAGGGACGGTTCCAGTTCTCTTCGGAAAAGGCGTAGAGCGAGAGGTATTTCACCCCGTCCTCCACGCAGGCCTCGGTGACGGCACGGACAGACTCCACGCCCTCAAAATGCCCTTGAAGGCGTTCTTTGCCCCTTTCTTTTGCCCATCTGCCATTTCCGTCCATTATGATTGAAACGTGCACAGGGACCTTATTCTCGTTTTCCATCTTTATGATTAAAGCTCTTACTGATTAAAGACTTGGTAAGACATCCTCGCAGTCTGAAAGTTCAGTGATTGTTTCTGACAAACTCGCAGTCTGAAAGTTCAGTGATTGTTTCTGACATCCTCACCCCAGAACAACTTGCTTGTAAGCGCATTTATGAAATGGGAATTGCGAAGCCGAGCCCGTTTAAGCGAAAACTGTGCCACCTCTACCCGCACGGTTGAGGCCGAGGGGATCTCGCAGGTCTGGTTGTCGGCGCTGAGCACAAGGCGGGAGTCGCGGGACTGGAAGGCAAGAGAGAGGGAAGAATTGCCCGGGATTATGAGCGGGCGCACATTGAGGTTGTGCGGCGCTATTGGAGTCACTATAAGCACGCCTGTTCCGGGAAAAGCAATCGGGCCGCCGGCGCTGAGGGAATATGCCGTAGAGCCGAGAGAGGTCGCAACTATCAGTCCGTCAGCCCAATAGGTCGGAAGATCGAAGCCGTTGATCCTCACATCCACTCCGAGCATCGCAGCCCCGAGCCTGTGCACCGAAATTTCGTTCAGCGCAAGATATTCCGTCTCGGCGCCGTCCTCGGTGGCCGCCTTTACTGAAAGCATCGCGTTCTCCTCCACTTTATAGTCCCGACTGATAATAGCCTCCGCCACGTCCTCAGGGCGGTTTTCGGAAAGAAAGCCGAGCCGGCCCATATTCGCTCCGAGAACCGGGATGCCGCGAGGGGAGGCAAGACGGGCCGCGGAAAGGAAGGTGCCGTCGCCGCCGAGGCTCACCACAAGATCGATGTCCCCGGGCGGAATCCGTGAAAAGGCATCAGCGCCCTCGGGGGAATCAGGAGGAAGCGCCTCTCCTGCGGGCACATAAACCGGGAGAGTTTCCACCCCTGCTTCAGAGAGCCGCCTAACCAAAGAGGAACCGGCCTCGGAAGCGATGAGTTCAGGATTTCTATAAAATATCGCTATCATAATCGAATTTAACTTTCACTGCAAAACTTGAGTCCCAAGTTCGGGAGTTCGCATTTTCTTTCGGGAGCACCGGCAACCGCCTCGATTAAGACGCGGAGCGATGCAGGACCACAAAATTAGGAATAATTTACCTTAATTGAACAATATTGCATATTTTTGCGGAGTCAATCTCTTCCCGCCCCCGGGAATCGGGGAAGGATGACAGGAAACAAACAGAAACAGATATGGCGACAAGACTTAGCGTAAACATAAACAAGATAGCCACAATCCGTAATGCCAGGGGAGGCAATATGCCGGATGTGGAAAAAGCGGCCGTTGACTGCGAAAACTTTGGAGCAGAGGGAATTACAGTGCACCCACGGCCGGACGAGAGGCACATCCGCTACTCTGACGTACGGATGATTAAGCCCCTGCTGCACACCGAGTTGAACATCGAAGGCAACCCGATCCCCTCGTTCATCGCCCTCGTAAAGGAAGTGCATCCCTCGCAGGTGACCCTCGTCCCGGACGCCCCCGACGCCCTGACTTCTTCCGCAGGGTGGAACACCCTCGAAAACAGGGACTTTCTTACAGATGTTTGCCGTACATTCAAATCCGAGGGCATCAGGACTTCGATTTTCATAGACCCTGACCCTGCGATGGTGGAAGGCGCGGCAAAGTGCGGATGCGACAGAGTGGAGCTCTATACGGCGGGCTATGCCGAGGAGTTTCCCCGGAGGCCGGAGAAGGCCATCGCGCCTTATCTTGCAGCAGCCGTGAAAGCCCGCGAATGCGGTCTCGGACTTAATGCAGGGCACGATCTGAGTCTTGAGAACCTCCGCTATTTCGTCACCCGGATTCCCTGGACCGACGAAGTTTCAATCGGGCACGCTCTCATCTGCGACGCGCTCTATCTCGGACTCGAAAAAACAATCAGGGCCTATCTTGACTGCCTGAAATAGTTCGGACTTGACGGACAGAAATAGTTGAAATTATAAAAAATACCTATATTTGTAGTCTTTATGCCCCGCGACGGGCCTATACTGAAAAATATAAACAACTAATATCAAATGAAAAAAATCGACATCATTACACTGACAATCAGTGTCGTAGCACTTGCCGCAGCCATCGTGTTCGGCGTTTTGTTCTTCACTCTCGACAAATCTGACAAGAATGAGGAAGCCACTCAGACAGAGGAAGTTTCACACGCAGGAGAGATTGTCTATGTGCAGATCGACAGGATCCTTCAGGAGTACGATATGGCCAACGACAAGAGGTCAGTCGTTGAAACCAAGGCCCAGAACATCCAGGCCGAGGTAACCCGCAGGGGCAAGAAGCTCGAGAAGGACATCAACGATTTCCAGGAGAAGGTTCAGAAAGGACTTATGACCCGCTCGGTTGCCGAAGTTCAGCAGCAGAAGCTCCAGAAGGCTCAGGATGACTTCAATCTCTACGCCCAGCAGAAGCAGGCCGAGATTCAGGAGGAGCAGATCGTTATGATGAACCAGCTTGTTGACGCAATCAAGACTTGGCTTGACAACTACAACGAGACTATGGGCTACGCTATGATTCTCACCAATCAGGGCGGTGCTCCGGTCATCACTGCCGACTCCACCCTCGACATCACCGACGCGGTGATTGCAGGGCTCAACGAGGAATATGTTGCAACCAAAAGCAAGAAATAATTGAAAATAGCGCTGCTGTCCTGTTTCTACCCTTATCGAGGAGGGATTTCTCAGTTCAACGCCTGCCTATTTGAAGAACTGGGCAAGACCCACGATGTCAAGGCGTTCAATTTCTCAAGGCAATACCCTTCCATTCTTTTTCCGGGAAAGAGACAGACAGTGACTCCAGACGACGAGGCCGTGCCGGTGCAGAGCGAATCTGTACTCGACACGGTCAATCCGTTTTCATACATCACCGCCGCAAGGGCCATCCGTGAATGGGACCCGGATGTGCTGATCGTACGCTACTGGATGTCGTTTTTCGGCCCGGCACTGGGCTATGTGTGCCGCCACCAGAGGCCGCGCTGCAAGGTAATCGGAATCCTGGACAATGTGGTTCCGCACGAGCGGAGATTTTTCGACACTCCGCTGACCAGGTATTTCCTAAGCGGCTGCAGAGGCTATGTAACCCTCTGCGAGGCGGTTTCCAAGGACCTTCTGAGGCTGAAACCGGACGCCAGGTTCACCGTAATTCCCCATCCGCTCTATTCCCATTTCGGGAAGGCACTTCCGCGCGAAGATGCGGAAAAATCGCTCGGGCTCGCCCCCGGAAAGCGCAACATACTCTTTTTCGGGCTCATCCGGGAATACAAGGGACTGGACATACTGCTGGAGGCATTCAGCGGCCTTCCCGACGGGTACCAGCTCATCGTTGCCGGGGAGCCGTATGGGAGTTTCGAGAAATATCAGAGGATTATTGACGGGATGACGCCCGGAAAGAAGGCTGCCATATTCACAGACCTTCGCTACATCCGAGACTCGGAAGTGAAACGCTATTTTTCTGCCGCCGACCTCACGGTTCTCCCCTACCGCAGCGCTACCCAAAGCGGCATAAGCTCGATTTCCTACCATTTCGAAGTGCCGATGATCGTCACGGACACGGGAGGGCTGAAGGAAACCATAGGAGAAAGGGGGACGGGAATTGTCGCAGGGGAGGTGACCCCAGCGTGCATCCGGGAGGAGATTGAAAGATATTTTGCCGCTCCAATGCTCAGGGAAAGCCTCATCGAGGCAATCCGCAGCGAAAAGCAGAGACTGAGTTGGGGAGCTTTCGCCGCAAAACTCACCGCTTTCATAGACTCGCTATAGATAATTCCGGGGAGACCCCGGGCACCACATAAGTTATTGACCTAAAAGTTTATTTTACAATGGATATGAAGCATTTTTCACGGATATTGACTCTTACGGCTCTCTGCCTTCTGTTTTGGGCGGGGGCTGGTGCGGAACTCTTCTCTCAGAGCAACGGGGGCTACACTCAGGTGAAGGTGGAAGTTTCCAAAGAGAAAGTGAAGGTTGGCGGGAAGCTGTGCTACTCCCACGTGGTGCAGGAGAGGCAGACCCTATACTCCATCAGCAAAGCCTACGGAGTGGCGATTGAGGACATCTACCGCTTCAATCCGGGGCTCAAGGAAAAAGGGCTTCAGAAAAACGCCATCATCGTAATCCCTTCCGCAGAGGCTCTCGCGGGAAAGCCCTCCAAGGGCGGGAAGAACGCATTGAAGTCAGAGGATGAGAAAACTTCCAACGCCGGAGTGGGGACATCTTCAAGCGAGGGTGCCGCCAGCCAAGAGCCCTCCGAGGAGTCTAAAATTCACAGCGTCAAGTGGTTCGAGACCCTTGAAACCATAGCAGCGAAGTACGATGTCACCCCGGATGACATCATTCGCGCTAACTCCCTCCAAAGCACAGCTCTCAAATCCAAGCAGCAGCTCATAATCCCGACAAAGGCCCAGTCCGCCCAGTGGCAGAAGGAGAGGGAACTCGCCGAGGCCGAGGCCGCAAAAGAGGCGGCACAGAAGGCCGCTGAAAAGGAGTATTTCTCCTCGGACAACTCAATCGTGGAGAATGCGTCAGGCTCTGGCGATCAGCTGTTTTTCGAAAACGACGCTCCTAAGGACAATGTCAGCATAGCCCTTATGCTTCCGTTTAAGTCAAGGAATGAGAAACCGAGCTCATCGGCGATGGATTTCTACTGCGGAGCGCTTCTCGCCTCCCGAACTCTCGGGAACGAGGGGCTGAACATCAACGTGGATGTGTATGATGTTGCCGACGCGGACTACCCCATCACGAAGGAGGCTGTCGCAGGGGATGATTTCGTCATAGGACCGCTTGCGCCTGCAGACATTCAGAAGATTTACGGCATAATCGGAGAGGACAAGCCGCTCATCTCGCCGCTTGACCCGAAGGCTGCCGAGCTCGCCACCCGCTACCCAAAGCTGATTCAGGTTCCGACTCCGCACGACCTGCAGTACGCCGACCTCGCCGAGTGGCTCAGCGAGGAGTACTCTGACGGAGACCGCACGGTGCTCATCCGCGAAAAGGGCGGCAAGGAAAGTGAAGCTATGAACAGTCTGATTTCAATGCTGGATCTCACCGGAATCAAATACAGCACGGTAAGCTACAGCATCCTCGAAGGCCGCGACATTCTCGAAAGCCTGAAAGCCCAGACCCTTGAGAGTAAGGCGGGAGAGAACGGTAAACTCAAGAAGGGCGAAAAAGACCCGGTCAACCGCTTTGTCATCGCCTCCGAGAGCGAAGCGTTCGTTAGTGACGCGTTCAGGAACATCGGGCTTCTGAAAAGGGAGAACCGCAATGTGGAGATTTTCTGCCACTCTAAGGTCAGGGGCTATGACATCGAAGTGGAGAGCCTGCACAATAACGACCTCCACATAAGTCTCGCCTACTACATCGACTACAATTCCCCGGAAGTCATCCGTTTCGTTAAAGAGTACCGCGCGCTTTTCAAGACCGAGCCAACCCAGTTCAGTTTCCAGGGCTACGACATTGTTCTCTATTTTGCACGGCTCTGCGCTCAGAAAGGTGACGGCTGGCTCCGTGCAATCGGCTCCGCTCCTCAGTCAATGCTCCAGACCCGCTTCGATTTCCGCGACGGCTCCCGCGTCAACGAGGGCGTCCGCCGCATCGAATACGTGGAAGATTATAAGATAAAGTGTTTATAGGCCAGCACGATGGAATATCTGTCTAAGGAAAGATACGACGAGATTGCGGGGGAGCTTGAAAACCTCATAAATGTGGAATATCCCCGAATCAAGGAGAAGCTCTCGGAAACGAGGGCAGAGGGGGATTTGAGCGAAAACGCAGGCTACAGGGCCGCAAGAAGTGCCCAGGCGAAGGCCATCAGCCGCATCCGCTATCTGCAGAAGACCCTTCAATACTGCAGGGTCATTGACACGAAAGCACTTCCGAAAGACCAGGTTTCACTCCTGAGCCGGGTGGAGTTCACCAATCTCGCGCTCGGCAAAAAGATGAAACTCACCATCGTGAGCCCGCACGAAATGGATCTCCAGGCGGGAAAAATTTCTCTCAAATCCCCTATCGGGGCGGCGCTGATGGGCCACAAAGTCGGAGAAACGGTCTCGGTCAAGGCTCCGTCCGGTTCGTTCGACCTTCTGATTGAAGGCATCGAGGTCGGCTTCGTCGAATAGACTTCCTCTGATAAGTCAAAGGCCTGACGCAGAAGTGCGCCGTCTCCTCTCTAAAAGACCAGAAGTCCAATCACACCGGAGGAGAGGATTATCGTAATCGGGCCAAGTTTCTTGCTTTGACACAGAATGAGCGCCGCGGCAAATAGCGCCCAGGCAATCCAGTTAGGAAAATTCTCCTCTATTATCGAAACCGGGCCGGTGTGGATGGTGAGCAC
Source organism: bacterium (assembly GCA_963640535.1). Lineage (GTDB taxonomy): Bacteria > Bacteroidota > Bacteroidia > Bacteroidales > UBA932 > Cryptobacteroides. The sequence goes on from CAVHYU010000005.1 coordinate 115,128, forward strand.
CACTGCGGCTGCGGCGATAAGTCCCGTCACCACCGGACGAAGTCCCGCCATCGCGTAGGCGTAGGCCTGGCTGGAATGGTACTTATTGAAGATTCTTATTACCACGAGAAACACAAGGAAGGACGGCAGGACCACGGCGAAAGTGGAAAGGAACGAGCCCAGAATGGAGAGCGCCACTCCGTAACCGGCGCTGTGGATGACCTCGTAGCCCACGTAGGTCGCGCAGTTTATGGCGACAGGGCCCGGGGTGCTCTGCGAGATGCCGATGATGTCGGTGAAAGCCCCTTCGGTGAGCCAGCCGTGGAGCATAACCACCTGAGACTGGATGAGAGAAACCATCGCTCCGCCTCCGCCGAAATTCAGAAGGCCGATGAGAAAGAATGTGTAGAAAAGTTCCCAGAAAAGCATCATTGTCTGTTCCTCCTGTCCTTAATGACTGAAATGCTGACGGCTCCGGCAATCACCGTAAGGATTATCCAAATCGGCGAGACCCCGAGAAAAGCCACAAGGAAAATGGTCGCGACAACAAGAGCCACAGACCACCATTTCCACCTGGTTCCCTTGGCCATATCGAGGGCGGCGGAAAGAATCAGCGCCACGGCGACAGGCCTCACTCCCTGAAAAAAACGACGCACATAGACATTGTCCTTGAAGGAGGTGAAAACCATTGCAATCGCGAGAATAATCAGGAATGAAGGCAGCGCAGCGCCTATGGCGGCTACTATGCTGCCCTTGATGCCGCGGATGCGGTAGCCGGCGTAGTAGGCGATATTGATGGCGAGGATGCCCGGAGCGCTCTGAGCAAGGACTGTGACATCCTTGTAGTCCTCCGCGCTGATCCAGCCCCTTTTGGTGACCTCGTCTCCGATGAGGGGAAGCATCACATAGCCTCCGCCGATGGTGAAGGCGCCGATTTTGGAAAATACTGCGAAAATGCTCCAGAGTGAAACTTTGTTGTCCATATATAGACTGGCATAATGGTTAAATCGAAGACTCGGGCGGGGCAAAAAAAATGATGACTGAGGAACTCAATCATCATCAAATCGTTTTGTAGCGGGACCCAGGATTGAACTGGGGACCTCATGATTATGAATCATGCGCTCTAACCAGCTGAGCTATCCCGCCATCATAATATTGCGCCTACGGGACCCAGGTCTTTCGGCTTAGTTGAGATAGAAGGATTCGAACCCTCACTGACAGAGCCAGAATCTGTAGTGCTACCATTACACCATATCTCAATGTTGTGGAGATAGACGGATTCGAACCGACGACCCTCTGCTTGCAAAGCAGATGCTCTAGCCAACTGAGCTATACCCCCAAGTTTTCAAAGAAATTGTAGTCCTGAGCAGACTTGAACTGCTGACCCCTACATTATCAGTGTAGTGCTCTAACCAACTGAGCTACAGGACTGTGTTTTGGCGCTCTTTTGAGCGTCTGCTGCGTTGGACTTCGCATCCATCTCAAAATAGCACCCAAAACCTAAGATGGACGAGAAGTCAACAGACTGTTAAAGAACACGTGGGAGCAGAGGGAGTCGAACCCCCGACCCTCTGCTTGTAAGGCAGACGCTCTG
>CAVHYU010000006.1:0-97074 GCA_963640535.1 bacterium
GATTCAGATAGTAGTCTCGTTGAATTATCATCGTAGCATAATTTTTTGGCAATTTTGCCATTATTTTGCTGCAAATATAAGTTTAAAACCTAAACCTCGGAATATATTGCGAATAATTTTTGGCAATTTTGCCAGAAAATCGTTGCGGCTGCATAAAGAAAAGGCTCCCGGTAATCGTAATCTGGGCCATCGCATTCTTCTTTCACATTTTTGGATGCAAAATCAGCATAAATTTCACATTTTCGGCTCCAAAGACGCGAAGCTTTTCGCATTTTCCTCTTCAACGCGCATCACCGTTTGGTGGCGTATTCTACAAAATTTCCCTTCTTCTGCCGAATCCCCAAATTTATTTCGCGGTTTTCCGGAAGAATCCCCGTTTTTTAGGGCTTTTCGGAGTTTTCGTCACTTTTATTCATCCCCCTTCATCACCGCCTCAACTGAATAGAGCGGATAATTGGTCAGCCAGTCCTGCTCCCGGTAGGGTGACATAGATAGACGTACACCTTTCAACCCTGAATTTTTTTTCACAAATGATTTCAGGCTCTTTGCCTGGAGGTTTTCCTCCGCCTTGACTTCGATGGGGATTATTTTCTCATTGTCCTGCAGCAGGAAATCTATTTCGCCCCTTGAGTTGTCAGCTGACCAGTAGTAAATGGATAGAGATGAGTTCGTTATCAGCTGTTGCAGAACATATTGCTCAGTCAGCGCGCCCTTGAAATCCGAGAACAGCGCGTTGCCCTCCAGAATGCTCTGCGCCGGGACATTGCTCATCGCTCCCATAAGTCCTATGTCGGACAGGAACATTTTGAAGGCGGAGAAATCCTCGTATGCCTTTAGCGGCAGCTGCGCTTTCCTGCAGCGGTTTACTTTATGGACAAGGCCGGCATCCTTCAGCCATTCGATGGCGAGTTCGAAATCTTTTGCGCGTGCCCCTTCCTTGACGGCACCATAGATGAACTTCTTGTTTTCTTTTGCAAGTTGCGCCGGGATGGAGTTCCAGACCATTCTGATGCGGGGGACCTCAATTGCCGGGGCGTGCTTGGAAAAGTCGCGCTCATACGCTTCGATGATGTTTTTCTGAACCGTCCTGACTTTCTCCGGGTTCCAGTCGCCCACAAATGAGGAAACCACCTCGGGCATCCCTCCCACAAAATAATACTGTCGCAGACGTTCCTCAAACTTGGTGCGGAACGCCGTAATCATTTTCCAATCCTTGCTCCGGAGCAGATCCACCATACGACTCTCTCCGACTGCGTCCAGGAATTCAAAAAAGGAAAGCGGATACAAGTGTATGAAATCAACCTTGCCGACAGGGAATGAGTCATTATGGTGCATAGCTATGCCAAGCAGGGAGCCGGCAGCGATGACGTGGTATTGCGGTGCTTTTTCCGCAAAATATTTCAAAGCCGTTATTCCTCTCGGCGCCTCCTGAATCTCATCGAGGATGATTAGTGTGTTTTCATCGACCGGGACTCCCGTGCTCCATTGGATTGCACTGATAATGCGCTGAATGTCAAAGTCATTCACGAACAGTTCCTTGAGAATCTCATTGTCCTCGAAGTTTACATACACGCTTTTTTTGTATGCTTCCCGTGCAAACTCCTTCATCAGCCAAGTCTTTCCGACCTGACGTGCTCCGAGCATTATCAACGGTTTTCTGTCGCCGCTGTCTTTCCATTTGTATAGTTCGCTGATGGCACACCTCTTCATAATTCTCTGATTTTATGATACAAAGGTAACAATTCTTGCACAATTATGCACAAAAGTCGAACTAAAAAATGTGATATTTAACAAAAAGTCATCCTTAAAAGTGTGGAAATCCACAAAAAGTCGAACTAAAAATGCGAAATTATTTTAAAATGCAGAATAAATCCGGTGTTTTGTCAACTATTTTCAGTTTAAGTCATCGTGTCTACTTTTTGAGGCTGGTACATTTCTTTCTCATAACGCTTCGGTTAACTTCGCTGCAAACTTAGATGAATAAGTGAAACTTTTCCCAAATCGGCTATATTTAGCCTCAAAATGACAATTATTTCGGATTTTATTCGTTCCTTTGCGCGTTTTTTAAGGTAGAATAGTAAAAATTTGAAGAATCAACGACTATGAAAACGGAATGGAGAGGTTTCAAAGGCAGCAAATGGCAATCTGAAGTCAATCTGCGTGACTTTATTCAGAACAATTACACCAGCTATGACGGCGACGAGTCGTTTTTGGCAGGACCTACTCAGGCTACAGAGAAACTCTGGGGAATGTTGAAGGAACTCCAGAAGCAGGAAAGGGCCAAAGGCGGAGTGCTGGATATGGAAACCGAGGTGGTGTCAAGTCTTACGGCCTACGGCGCCGCCTACATCGGTGAGGGAACCAAAGAACTGGAGAAGGTGGTCGGCCTTCAGACAGACAAACCGCTTAAGCGCGCATTTATGCCTTACGGCGGAATCAAGATGGCGGAGCAGGCCTGCACAACCTACGGCTATGAGCCGTCTGCCAAATTGCACGAAATTTTCCACAATTACTGCAAGACCCATAACGACGGAGTGTTTGACGCATATACGGATGAAATGAAGCACGTGCGTCACAATCACATACTTACAGGCCTTCCAGACACATACGGTCGCGGCCGCATCGTGGGTGACTACCGTCGTGTAGCCCTCTATGGCATTGACTATCTTATCGCCGAGAAGCAGAAGGACCTCAACCAGATGGGAGACCGCGAGATGATAGATGAGGTAATCCGCCTGCGTGAAGAGGTTGCAATGCAGATCAAGGCTCTTCGGGGGCTTAAGGAAATGGCCGCCCTCTACGGCTTCGACATTTCCAAGCCTGCCTGCAATGCCCGTGAGGCGGTGCAGTGGCTCTATTTCGGCTACCTCGGAGCGGTGAAGACCCAGAACGGTGCCGCAATGTCAGTGGGAAGGGTGTCAACCTTCCTGGACATCTACATCCAGCGTGATCTCGCGGAAGGAGTACTCACCGAAAGCGAGGCGCAGGAACTGATCGACCATCTGGTTATGAAATTCCGTATGGTGAAATTCGCGCGTATCCCCTCTTACAACCAGCTCTTCTCCGGAGACCCTGTCTGGGCGACTCTCGAAGTCGGCGGTATGGGACAGGACGGACGCTCAATGGTGACGAAGAACGACTACCGTTTCCTCCACACTCTGGAGAATATGGGGCCTTCTCCGGAGCCTAACCTTACGGTGCTCTACAGCAGCCGTCTGCCTGAGGCGTTCAAGCACTACGCGGCTATGATATCGGTTAAGACCAGCAGCATCCAGTATGAGAATGATGACGTGATGCGTCCGGTATGGGGTGACGACTACAGCATCTGCTGCTGCGTGTCCGCCACTCAGACCGGAAAGGAAATGCAGTTCTTCGGCGCCCGCGCCAATCTTGCCAAGTGTCTCACCTATGCAATCTCCGGCGGTGTGGACAGCAAGACCCGCGAGCAGTGCGGCCGCAAGATGCGTCCTATAGAGGGGGATGTGGTTACCTACGAGGAGTTTATGCCGAGATTCATCGATATGATGGACTGGCTGGCCGGTGTCTATGTGAAGACGCTCAACCTCATCCACTATATGCACGACAAGTATTTCTATGAGGCTGAGGAAATGGCTCTGATCGACACCGACGTGCGCAGGACGTTCGCTACCGGCATCGCCGGTTTCAGCCACGTCGTTGACTCCATCTCCGCCATCAAATATGCCAAGGTGAACATCATCCGCGATGAAACGGGCTTCCCTCTGAGTTTCAAGACCGAGGGCGATTTCCCGCGCTACGGAAATGATGACGAGCGTGCTGACGAGATTGCCGTATGGTTGCTCAAGACTTTCCTCTCTCTCGTGAAGAAATATCACACCTACCGCAATTCAGAGCCTACCACTTCCATCCTGACAATCACTTCCAACGTGGTTTACGGCAAATACACCAGCAATATGCCTGACGGACGTCCGGCCGGCGCACCGCTTTCTCCGGGGGCTAACCCGAGCTACGGCGCAGAGAAGAACGGCCTTCTTGCTTCGCTCAATTCAGTGGCGAAACTTCCATACGAGTATGCCCTGGACGGCATTTCCAACACTCAGACGATCAGCCCGGGCGCTCTTGGCCACAACGATGAGGAGCGTGCCCGCACCCTGGCGTCAGTAATGGACGGCTATTTCAATCAGGGCGCCCATCACCTGAACGTCAATGTCTTCGGCCTTGACAAGCTGAAGGATGCGATGGAACATCCGGAGAAGGAGGAATACCAGAACTTCACCATCCGTGTGAGCGGTTATGCGGTCAAGTTCATTGACCTGACTCGTGAGCAGCAGCTCGATGTCATTGCGCGCAACGCGCACGAGCGTCTGTAAATGCTTAAAGGAAGAGTTCACTCTCTCGAGAGTTTCGGCGCGGTGGACGGCCCCGGGATCAGGTTTCTGATATTCCTGCAGGGCTGTCCGATGCGTTGCCGATATTGTCACAATCCCGATTCCTGGAAGATGGGGGTGGGGGAAGAGTACAGCGCAGCAGAACTTCTGGACCGTGCGGAGCGTTTCAAGTCTTACTGGGGGGACAAAGGCGGGATAACGGTGAGCGGGGGAGAGGCGCTGGTGCAGATTGACTTCCTCATCGAACTTTTCGAGATGGCCCGGGAGCGGGGGATATCCACCTGTCTCGACACTTCCGCGCAGCCTTTCAGCCGTGAGGGAGTTTTCTTTGACAAATTCCGCAGGCTGATGAAAGTCACCGACATCGTCCTGCTTGACATTAAGCACATCGACGACGGCGAGCATCGCCGGCTGACCGGCGGTCACACGAACCGGAACATACTTGACTGTGCCCGCTATCTGGATGAAATACACAAGCCGGTATGGATTCGTCACGTGCTTGTTCCGGGCATTACCGACGACGACGTGTGGCTCACCCGGCTGCGAGATTTCCTCTCGACGCTCAGCAATGTGGAGCGCATCGACGTTCTGCCGTATCACACAATGGGAATATACAAATACCGGGAACTCGGCATTGAATACTCTCTGGAAGGCGTCCAGCCGCCCTCCCGGGAGCGCATTGACAATGCCAACCGCATCCTTTTTCTATGAACCGGTTGATGTTGTCAGATTTTAGTTGTATATTCGCCTTGTCAGTGAGCCTATGTGGGCCACAAAGGAGTTAGATACTTACGAAAGTTAAATTTTTTACATTATGAAATATAGCAAACTCTCTGCGCTGCTGTGTGCAGTCGCAATTATGGCTTCCTGCTGCCAGGAAGTCAAGGACACTCCCATCCCGCAGGCGAAGGACAGCAGCGTCGATGTGAGCAGTTTCGACAAGGTGTTTACCGACATAAGGATGGACGGGACCAACGAGATCCACTCTCTGGTGGTGCTCAAGGGCGGCAAGCTCATTTATGAGCGCTACGCCGAGGGACAGGAGAGCGACGCGCTGCATATCCTCTGGTCGGCGAGCAAGACATTCACCGCTACGGCTATCGGATTCGCTGTGCAGGAGGGTCTGCTGAGCGTCGATGACAAGGTGATCGGCTTCTTCGATGCTAGCGAACTCCCCTCTGAGCCGTCAGAGGAGCTCAAGAGCTTGACCGTCAAGCACCTGCTGACGATGACGAGCGGCTTTGCCCGCGACCTGATCGGCCCTGTGGAGGCGGGAGTAGTGGAGCACCCGGCCGCGGAAGTGCTCGCCTGCGGCTTCAAGTTCGCTCCGGGCGACCATTTCGAATACAATTCGATGAGCACCTATATGCTGAGTGCCATCATCACCAAACTCACTGGCGAGACTGTGGAGCAGTATCTCGAGAGCAGGCTTTTTAGCCCGCTGGGCATCCGCCGTCATCTCTGGGAGGTTTCCACCGAAGGCTGCAGTATGGGCGGCTGGGGTCTGCACGTCACCACGGAATCACTTGCCAAGATGGGGCAGTTCTTCCTCCAGAAGGGAGTCTGGGATGGAAAGAGGCTGCTTAATGAAGAATGGTTCGATGAGGCGATGTCCGTGCAGGTAGCGACCGACGAGAGGAAAAGCCTCGAAAAGTCGCAGGGCTACGGCTACCAGATGTGGAAGTGTTCCGTGCCTGGAATGTACAGGCTCGACGGCGCGTGGGGACAGTTCAGCATCATCATCCCGGACAAGGACGCCGTGGTCGCCTGCAACTGTCACTCCAGAAACACTTCGAAGATTCTTGCCTCCATCATCGAGAACATTTACAAGAATTTGTAGCACCTGACTCATCCTCCGGGCAGCAGTTATCAACTTATGGTAGAGAAAAAGACAAAAATAATATGCACCATAGCGGACAATCGCTGTGATGTGGATTTTATACGACAGCTTTACGAAAACGGGATGAATGTCGTGCGCATCAATTCAGCCCACGCGACGATAGAAGGTGCGCAGATGGTTGTTGACAATGTCCGGAAAGTTTCCGACAGAATCGCCATCCTCATTGACACGAAAGGCCCGGAAATCAGGCTCACGCAGATGGCGGACGCAGTCGGCTTCATAGCCAAGACCGGGCAGATCGTTGAAATCATCGACGACCCCTCCCAGCGCTGCAGCAAGACCCGGCTTTACACCACCTATCCGCATATGTCCGAGGATGTTCCGGTCGGCTCCGACATCCTGATCGACGACGGCTCCGTGGACCTTTCCGTAATCGGGAAAGAGAGTGGGAAGCTTATCTGCAAAGTGATGAACGAGGGGATTATCAAGGGGTGCAAGAGCGTCAATGTGCCTTCAGTGAACATAAACCTTCCGGCAGTAACCGGGAAGGACAGGAAGTTCATCGAATGGGCAATCGATGCCGACATCGACTTCATCGCCCATTCGTTCGTGCGCAGCGCCCGCGACCTTCAGGAAATCCAGGAAATCCTGGATGAGCGCGACAGCCACCTTAAAATCATCGCCAAGATAGAGAACCAGCAGGGAATTGACAACCTCGACGACATCCTGACCTACTGCTACGGCATTATGGTGGCGCGCGGAGACCTCGGAGTCGAGATTCCGGCGGAGAATATCCCTTTGATACAGAGAGATATAGTGCGCGCCTGCAGGGAAAGGAAGAAACCTGTCATCGTCGCCACTCAGATGCTCCAGAGTATGATTGACAATCCACGCCCGACCAGGGCCGAGGTGACCGATGTGGCGAACGCTATATTCCAAAGCGCCGATGCCATAATGCTCAGCGGCGAAAGCGCATACGGCAAATACCCCGTTGAGGCAGTCAGGACAATGACCAAAATCGCCCTGCAGACCGAGAAGACCATAGATGTCAATCTGGAGCTCAATCTGCGCAAGGTGGTCAAGCCGGTGGCCGTCGTGCTGGCACGTTCGCTTGTGGCCGCCACGCACGAGCTTCCGGTCAAGGCGATTGTTTTCGACACCTACACCGGCCGCGTAGGGCGCTACCTTTCCACTTTCCGGCCTAAGGTCCCGGTCTATGCGATGTGCTACAACAGCTACACGATGAGGGAGTTGGCTCTCGTCTTCGGCATCGAGGCATATACTTTCTCCAAGGTGAGCGACAAGGAGGAATTTTCGGCCAAGTCAATCGAAATGCTGACCCGCGACGGCAAGATAGCCCAGGGCGACCTGATAGGCTTTATCGGCGGCGTGTTCGGTGCCCAGATCGGCGCCACCTATATGGAAATCAAACGGGTGTGACCTACCGGAGGTTGCCGTCAAGGTCTACGGGGCGGTCGAACGGGCGGAGAAGATAGTCCAGTAAAACTGCGGCTTCCCCCCGCTTAACCAGCTTTTCGGGAGTGTATTCCCTCAGCCCGCATTGGGTCCAGATTTGCTCTTCTCTGTTTTTCGGGCAGTTATCCGCCTTGTCTTCCCCTGAAGTCCGCCCATTGTCTCCGTTCACCAAGCGGAGGAATCTGATGAAATCCGCTGCCTTTATGTGACCTTCGGAGTCCTCTGGAAGGGCCCCGGCCTCGTCTTCGACTTGAGGGTAGTACTCTTCGAGATGGAGTTCTGAGACTGCGAGCAGCTCATCCGGGCGGAATAGGGTTTCGTTGGTCCAGTTGATGCTGCGGCCTTCGCCCCGCAGGATGCCTGTGGCGCCTATCCTTTGGATTGCTTTGGAATAGCCGTCAAGATAGGGCATAAGATACGCCCCGTTTTCGAGAAGCCTTGCCTGGATGGCCCTCACCGGGATTTCGCGGAGAGTTTTCCCTTCCCGGGACGCCATCGCAGCCCAGACTCCCGCCGCCTGCCCGAGCTGCATCACTACCGGCTGAAGCCTTGTGGCCCCGTTGGCAAGATTGCTCACGGAAATGGATTTTTCCGCCACCAGAAGCCCCTCGCGGCCCTGCGGGAGCATCACTCCGAGCGGAATGTTGAACGAAGGAACACTCGGGAAATCAATCCGGCACTTTTCCCTGTACTGGGGGCAGGCGTAGTGGTGATGGTCCACCGGATAGTCCCCGACAGCCACGCCGCAGCGGTAGAGATTGTTTCTGTACGGATTTTTTATTTCGTTGAGTGTCAAGAAGTTCTCTCCTTTTACCCTTCTGGATTCCCTAAAATACGGATAGAGCGGAAGCCCGTCCACTGTGGGGTAAATCCCCTCTGCTATTCCGAAATTTTTCCGCCCCAGCTCAGTCTGGATAAAATAGAGAAATCCCAGAGCGAAATTCTTGGCCCGAGCGTAGGTCGAGTCCCTCTGCTCACGGGTCATTTCCACCGGGTTCGCGTAGAAATCGTTGCCGAAGATGGGCCAGTTCAGCATATACAGCCCTCCGGGAAGATGACCGTAGGAGAGCATCATATCCACGCTCCATAGCGCCGTCGGGATGTCCGAGGGGTAATTGCCCGGGTTGAGGCAGGAATTGAGGTAGGGCTCGGGGTCATATCCCGGGGGCTCCGGAATGGTCATATCAGAGTCGGGGCCATAGTCCCGAAGGGTTATGACGTAGGTCATATCCTGAACTATGGGGTTCCCTTCCTCCGGAGCCCACTCTTCACCCGTTTCGGCCCTCGAGTCCATTCCAAGGCGGTATTCCGCCCCGAGAAGAGCCGCCACATCGCCAAGTTCCGTGGCGTCTATTATGACTTTCGCCCGCACCCTTCGGAGCCTTCCCCCGCTGTCCCTAAGGCTCAGCCTCCAGTTTCCGGGGACGCCTTCAATTTTTTCAAGCCCTGTCTTTGTGTAAAGCCTTATCCCCTTGCAGTTCGAGACCATATTTTCGAAAACGGCCTCGCCGACCTGGGGCTCAAAGCAAATCCGGCTCACCCACCCCGTGTGAAGGGCTTCGAGGGAGCCGTAACGCGCTGAGAGGGAGTCCACAAACTCCCCGAAAAGGCCGCTGCGCAGGCGGAAATTGCCGTCAGTGCAGCTTACGCCCGCCGAGGTCAACATTCCGCCGAGCCAGGGAGTCTCTTCCACAAGCGCGACGCTCGCCCCGCAGCGCTCCGCCGCCACAGCGGCCGCAACTCCGCTCGCTCCTCCGCCGACAACGGCAATGTCAACTCTCACCCCGCAGGATGCGAGGCAAATCGCCGCCGCAAGGGCCGCGAAGGGGTGGAGCAGTGCAGTAAGGCGGAACTCTTTCATAACAGGATTTGGGTAAGACGCTTAACTCAGCAAACCGCTTTTATTTGACCTTCTCTGCAAGTTTGTTTGCCAGGGTGGTGAACGCCACGGCCTCGGGCCCCGAGCCCAGCGCCACCGGAGTGCCGTTGTCGCCGTCTTCGCGGATGCCCTGCACAAGCGGAATCTGCCCCAGCAGGTCAATATCGTATTTCTCTGCAATCTTCACTCCTCCGTCCCGTCCGAAGATGTAGTAGCGGTTCTCGGGGAGTTCGGCCGGGGTGAACCACGACATATTCTCCACAAGGCCCAGAATCGGCTTGTTCACATTTTCGTTTCTGAACATATTCACGCCCTTCTCCACATCGGCAAGCGCAACGGCCTGCGGGGTGCTTACAATCAGGGCCCCCGTCATCGGGATGTCGTGCACGAGGCTTATGTGGATGTCGCCCGTTCCCGGAGGCATATCTATAAGGAGGAAGTCGAGCTCTCCCCACCTTACCTGAAGAATCATCTGTTTGAGGGCGTTGCAGGCCATCGGACCGCGCCAGATCAGGGCCTGCTCCGGAGCGGCGAAATATCCGATGGACATCCACTTAACTCCGTATTTTTCAATCGGCATAATCACATCGCGAGGCTCCCCGCCCGGTTCCTCGGACGGCACCTGAAACGAGCCCGGCACTTCTCCTTCGGTGGCTGTCATCTTCGGGACTGAAGGTCCATAGACATCAGCGTCGGCAAGACCCACCTTGTAGCCAAGGCGCGAGAGGGCCACAGCAAGGTTGACGGCGACAGTGGATTTTCCCACTCCGCCTTTGCCTGAAGCAACCCCGATGATGTTTTTCACCCCTTCGAGTTCCTCAAGCCCGAGGTCGAGCCCCGGTTTTTTCTTTGGCCGAGGTTCGTCCTTAATTACCGTTAGCACTTCCACCTCAGTCCCCTTCGGACAGCCGTGGATGATGGTCGCGCGGGTGCTTCCGATGAGGTATTCGGCAAGAGGGTCGCGGTGGCGGCTGAAGCCGAGAGTGACGGAAACTTTCACGGCGCCTTCCCCCTTTCCTTCAAGAGGCTCAATGCCTATCCGCTCCACCATCCCGAGCTCCACCACGCTCCGGTCACCCTTTGCGGGGTGTTGCACCCCCGAAAGCATTTCGAGTATTCCCTGTTCTGTAATCATATATATGTTATTCCTTATCAAATAAAGTCGATAAAAAGATGCAGTGCAATGCGCTTTTAAGCGGCTTTATTTATTTCACTATATCCATTTCGTTGAGAAGGTAGCCGGCCCCTCCGAACTTGTCCACGACAAAGAGCACATAGCGGATGTCCACATTGATGCACCTCTGGAGATTGGGCTCGAACATAACATCCGAACTCATTGACTCCCAGTTCCCGTCGAACGCGAGTCCGATGAGTTCCCCCTTGGCGTTCATAACCGGCGAGCCGGAGTTGCCTCCCGTGATGTCGTTGTTGCTCAGGAAGCAGACCGGCATCCTTCCGTCTCGCATTGCATACTGTCCGTAGTCCCCCGCGTAGTAGAGTTCCTTGAGCTTTTCCGGCACGACGAACTCCCAGTTGTCCGGGTCTTCCTTCTCCATCACTCCAGAGAGGGTCGTATAGTATTCATACTCAACGGCATCCGCAGGGGAGTAGCCCATAACGTTGCCGTAGGTGAGCCTCATCGTGAAGTTCGCATCCGGGTAGGACGGCTCTCCCGCTTTCCACTCAAGCTGCCCTGCGGTGTAGGCCTTCTTGCCCTTTGCAAGCTGCTTGGAACTGTCCTCCGCAGAAGCTGTTCCGGCGGCGAAATACTTGGCGAGGAACTGTCTGTAGAGTGCAAATGCCGGATCGTTCTTAATTGCGTCAAATCCGCCCTTGGATATGCCTTCGCTGGCTTTTTCCTCACTGGTGAAGATGCTTTTTGCGAAAAGGTTGTCAACATACTCCTTGAGCGAGTCTTCGCTGTAGGATGGAAGAATCCAGTCGGCGGAATCAACCCTCTCGTGGTAGAGACGCAGCATCGCCTCGGTGATTTTCCTGTCGGTCGGGAGGGAGTAGTCCTTGTAGAACTCGTTTTTCCGGAGAGCCTCCAGAGCGGAGTTAAGCGCTGCGGAGGTGTCTTTTCCCTCCTTGAGAGACTTTGATGCAGAAGCTATAGCCACAGCGGCCGCATTCGACACCTCACAGCGGTAAACCGTCTCGAAAAGCCAGGCCCTCAGGAATGCTCCCTCGCGGCCCGCCTTCACTGCGGACGAAATCTCGCCGAGAGCCTTTCCGTAGAGAGCCTCGCGCTCAGGCGTTGCGGTGGCCCAGGCCTGGAACAGCGCTTCCTCTTCCTCGGCCCTTTCGATGACATTGAGCTTCTCGAAGGCTATCTTCATTCCCTTCCACTTTTTCCACGCGTTGGATGAGCCTGTGTATTTGTTGGCATACTGAATCTTGACCTTCGGGTCAGCGAGCATATCCTCCATCATAAGGTCCTGACGGAGCGTGCGCGCCTCAATTCGGATGTCCTGCTCGGAGATCATCTGTCGAAGCTCCGCCGAGGTTGCGAAACGGTTGGTGCGGCCCGGGTAGCCCATAATCATCGTGAAATCCCCTTCCTTCACGCCCTTGAGCGAGATTTTGAGATGGTTCTTCGGACGGAGCGGCTGGTTGTCGGCGCTGTATTCCGCAGGTTCGTTGTCACCTCCGGCATAGATTCGGAACATAGAGAAGTCGCAGGTGTGACGCGGCCACATCCAGTTGTCTGTGTCGGCTCCGAATTTTCCGATTGAGGAAGGCGGTGCGCCGACAAAACGGATGTCACGATACACTTTATACACAATAAGGTAGTAGAGGTTCTCGTTGTAGTAGGAAACGACTTCGCTCTCGCAGTTAGGATTCTCTGCGTCGGAAGCCTTCTCGAGTTCCTTTTCCTTTGCGGCCCTTGCCTGGGCGACCTTCTTGTCCACATTCGCGCTATCCCTGTACTGCTCTCGGGCTTCTTTCTCAGTCTCCGCAAGGATGTCGGTAACATCGGTTATGCTCTCAAGGAATGTAACGCTCAGTCCCTTGCAAGGGAGCTCCTCGCTGCGGTTCATTGCCCAGTAGCCGTCCTGAAGGTAGTTATGCTCGACGCTGCTCAGAGCCTGGATGCTGGAATATCCGCAGTGGTGGTTAGTCACCAGAAGTCCCTCGTCGGAGATGACCTCTGCCGTGCACCCGCCTCCGAACTGCACGATGGCGTCTTTCAGCGACACCCCGTTAGCAGAGTAAATCTGCTTTGGGGAGAGCTTGCAACCGTGTTTTTTCAAATCCTTCGCGTTCATTTTCTCGAGCAGCGGCAGAAGCCACATACCCTCGTCCGCAGAAAGCGTAAGCGCGGAGCCCGACGCGAGCAAAAGCGCGGCGGCGAGCGAAATCAAAACTTTTTTCATTGTATTAAAATTTATTTTCAATTTCAATTCAAAACCGAGGGTGTGGCGCAGGGGTCATCCTCTTAGTGCGGGTGGGAGAGAGGTCAAAAAAGCGTAGCCTCCAACTCCTTGACGTGGAAAGTTTTACGGTGGAGGCGCGTGTACCCGTACTTTCTTATGGCCTCAATGTGCTCCGCCGTAGGATAGCCCATATTCCTGTCCCATCCATATTGGGGATATTCCCGCGCGAGAGCCCTCATACGGTCGTCCCTGTAGGTTTTCGCCAGAACGGAGGCCGCCGCGATGGAGGCGAACCGCCCGTCCCCCTTTACGAAGGTCTGCCAGGGAAGGGCCTTGAAAGCGGGGATATAGTCCTTGAGCTGTCCGCCGGGGAAATACTCCATAAGCGCCGCCTGAGGGAGTCTCTCAAGATCCCGGAATCTGTTTCCGTCGATTATCAGCGCCTCGGGCTTTACCCCCAGCCGCACAATGGAGCGCCACATCCCGGTAATCGAGGCGCTGAGAATGTTGATGCGGTCTATTTCCTCCGCGCTCACTTCCTCCACTGCCCAGGCAACGGCTTCCTTTTCTATAACGGGCCTCAATTCCTCCCTCTCCCTTTCTGTCAGCTGCTTTGAGTCGTTCAGCAGGGGATGGGAGAAGTCCTCGGGGAGAATCACGGCGGCGGCAAAGACCGGACCCGCGAGAGGGCCTCTCCCGGCCTCGTCGCATCCTGCCTCAAGCACTCCCTCCGCAGCTCTGGAAGGCAATATCTCGTGAGTTTTTTTTGCCATAGTGTCAGTCCTCGCAGCCTTTTTCGGCAGCGACAACCTACAAAGATAGTGTGTTTGTCCGTATTCTCCACCTCAAAACTTCCGTTTTTCGCGGGGTGCTTAAAAAATTAAAGATTTTTAGCGGTTTGAGCACTATTTTTGTGGGAAAATCGCGGTTGTATTTGGCGTTTTCATCGGAAATGCCTATTTTTGCGCGAAATTGGGCTTTGGGAGGAAACGGGAATCCGACTCCGGGTCCGAACGCGGGTGAAACCGCTATGAATTAGTAAATTACAAACCAATTTTAAATTCATAAACAATGAAAAAGAGTATCAAATTCTTGGCTATCGCCCTCGGTCTTGCCGCAGTTGCCTGCAGCTCACCGGAGAAGATGGCAGAACAGGCAGAGAATGTGATCGTAAAGTGCGATCCTGCTGTTCTTGAGGTTGTTGCCGGTAACATCGACGCAACTGTCACAGTAACTTATCCGAAGGATTACTTCCACAAGAAGGCCATCCTCACCGTAACTCCGGTTATCGTTTTCGACGGCGGTGAGCAGGCTATGGAGCCGTTCAAGTTCCAGGGTGAGAAGGTTAAGGACAACTACGAGGTCGTTCCTTCAGACGGCGCTACCATCTCTAAGAAGGTTCATTTCACCTACGAAGAGGGAATGGAGAAGTGCTATCTTGAGCTCCGCGGCGTTGTAAGCTACAAGAAGAAGACTATCGACCTTCCTACAAAGAAGGCTGCTGACGGTGCAAACACCACCTATATGCTCGCTTGCAAGCAGGGTCGCGTAGATCTCAAGGCTGACGGCTATCAGGAGATCATCAATATGCCTGAAGAGGGCCAGATTCTCTACAGCATCAACAGCGCAGACGTCAAGAACTCTGAGCTCAAGGGCCAGTCAGTCAAGGATTTCCTTGCTGCAGTAAAGGCTGCTAAAGAGAACGAGCGCAAAAACATCGTAAGCACCGACATCGTTGCATACGCTTCACCTGACGGTGGACAGGAGCTCAACGCTAAACTTTCTGACAAGCGTTCCACTTCCGCTGAGAAGGCATTCAACAAGGTTACCAAGAAAGAGCCTATCGACGCACCTGTAAACGTTAAGTCTGTTGGTCAGGACTGGGAAGGCTTCCAGGAGCTTGTAAACAACTCCAACATCGAAGACAAGGAGCTTATCCTCCGCGTTCTTTCTATGTACAGCGACCCTGCAGTTCGTGAGCAGGAAATCAAGAATATGTCTGCAGTTTACACAACTCTTGCAAAAGAGGTTCTCCCTGAGCTTCGTCGCGCAAGGTTCATCGCTAACGTTGAGTTCACCAACTACTCAAGCGAGGAGCTTCTCAAACTCGTTGACGAGAACAGTGATGTTCTTGACGAGCCTGCACTCCTTCACGCTGCAACTCTCGTAGAGAAGGACGCTGACAAGATCTCCCTCTACAACAAGGCAATCGAGAAATACTCAAGCAAGACTGCTCAGTACAACCTCGCAGTGGTTTACGCTCGCGCAGGCAAAGACGCTGACTGCAAGGCTGCCATCGAGAAGTGCGACGCAAACGACGCTGACGTGAAGAACGTTCTTGGCGTACTTGCTCTCCGCGAGAACAACCTCGAAGAGGCTGCCAAGTATTTCGCAGCATCTGCAACTGAGGCCGCTAACGAGAATGCCGCTACTGTTGACATCCTTAACGGTGACTACAAGGCTGCCGCTTCCAAGATGGCAGGCAAAGAGGGATTCACTGCAGCTCTTGCAAACATCCTCACTGGCGACTACGCTGCTGCATCTTCAGCAATCAAGTGCGACTGCCCTAAGGGCGCATACCTCAAGGCAATCATCGCTGCACGTCAGGGCGACAAGGACGGCGTTAAGGCTAACCTTGAGAACGCAAAGAAGTGCGACAAGCTTGCAAAGAGGGCTGCTAATGACATCGAGTTCGCTCAGTTCAACTAAAAAAGTACTATAAGCGGGCATCTGCCGCGTTGCTCGTCTTGATAAAATCCTCACAACCCTAAGGTTGCTCCGGTTTTATCTTCACCGTGCGCCTTGCATCTGCCCACTTCTACTACTTTTTTGCCAAGTATTACACATAGGCTGACTAAAAGAAATTTTAGCCAGCCTTTTTTATGGGCATCTGCCGCGTCGCGCGGCGTGCTAAATATAAAGTCTTCCGACGGGTCTCGCCGGGAGACTTTTTTGTTTGCCCCGTTTTTACTAATTTTGACGAAAAGTTCCGGAGAGAATCCTTGAAATAGTAAATAATGATCCTAGAAAATCAGCGAAAATGAAGAAAAATGTTTCATTTTCGCTGATTTTCTAGGATAATGTCGCGCGGTGGAAAAGAGGCTGAATAAAAAGATGGGAAATTAGAAGCCGAGTTCGTTCAGGATGCGGGTCAGGTGGGCGTAGCTTCCGAGAGTGAAGAGGACGTAGCGGATGTCAACGCAGACGCATTTGTTGTACGAAGGGGTGTAGGCGGCGTCGCTTGCGAGGGACTCCTTGTTGCCGTCAAAGGCAAGGCCTATGAGTTCGCCGCGGGAGTTCAGAACCGGAGAACCTGAGTTGCCGCCCGTTATGTCGCAGTCGCAGAGGAAATTTACAGGGAAACTCTCCTGCGGAGTGCAGCCCCTCTCCTTTTTGACAGAGGCTCCCCACTGTCCCCAGTCGCCGCTTTCAAGAATCTCCTTCCAGTCCTTTCCGAGGCAGAAATCGTGGGCGGAAGTGTCGTTCTTTTCAAGAACTCCGGCAACGGAGCTGAAGTGGGAGCAGCGCACACCGTCCCTCGGAGCAATGCCGCCGATGCGCCCGTAGGTGAGGCGAAGGGTGGAGTTTGCGTCAGGATATTGACTCACTCCCTTTTCTCGCCTCATTTCGTAGAGGGCGTGGATATATTCCCTCCGAAGGTCGGAAATTTTCTGCACGCCTTCAATGTCTCGGACTTTCTGGTTGAACCTCACTATCTGGATTTCCTGGTAGAAACGGAACATCGGGTCGGCGGCGTATTCCGCGCAGCTGTGATTCCCCCCAAGGTACGCCTCCAACTTGTCCCTGTCCGAAAGAATGCTGCTGCTCCAGAGCCAGCCGGCCATATCCTTCAGGCCCTCCTCGAAGCCGTCCTTCCCCTCTGTATTTTCACCCGCGCAGAACCTCTTCCACAGCTCCTCCTGATAGGGACTGAACATATCCGGGGAGACATTCTTGAAAAACTCCACGAGAGAGTAGGTGAAAAGTTCCTTTTCCAGCGGGAGGTCTATGGAGTCGTAGAGTCTTTCAATCCGGGCGAGATCCCGGGTGAAATCACTCCCTTTGAAACTCTCCACGCCCTTTTTATTCGCGGCGTCAAGAAGGTTCGCAATCCGGATTGCAGCCATCCCCATCTGGCTTCCCCTCACAAGGGTTTCCCTGTAATAGGTCATATCCCTTGAGGCGGCGGAAATCCTCTCATATTGCCTCCCGAGATCCTCTGTCAGTTTCCCCCAGCGCTCCTTTCTCTGCAGGTTTTCATCTATCCATCTGTTCAGCTCCGCCTCCTCCTTCTCTTTGTCCTCAATCACGCCGAACCTGCGGATGCAGTCCACTTCGCCCTCCTGGAGCTCCTGCACATTGCTGAGGCTGAAAAACCTGTCGGAATAAAGCAGCCTGACTTTGGGAGATGAGTCCATCCCGCGGCGGATAATCTCCATCTGAGAAGCCCTCAGGCGATTCGAAATAGGGAGAGTCACCCCCGTCTCGAAGGCATTTTCCGCGCTGCTGCTGTAGCGCGATGTCGTTCCAGGGTATCCAAGAACCATCGCGAACGAGCCTTCCTTGTAGCCTCCGAGCGATATGCTGAGTTTGCGTTGAGGCTTCAGAGGGATATTCTCCGGAGAATACTGCGCGGCCGGCCTTCCGTCAGGCGCGGTATAGACCCTGTAGAGCGCGAAATCGCATTTGTGCTGAGGCCATTCCCAGTTGTCCGTGTCCCCTCCGAAGGCGGCTATGGAAACCGGAGGGGCGGCCACAAGGCGTACGTCCCCATAGACCCGGTAGAGACAGAGGTAGTATTTCTCCCCGGCCCACATCGAACTGAGGCTCGCCTCCAGCCCGGGGTATTCCTTCCGGTATTTTTTCTCTATTTCCCAGCTCAACTTTCTCATCCCGAAGGCTTTGCCCCGGGTGGTATAGTCCCGTTTTACGGTCTCAACTTCCTCTGTCACATCCAGCACCTTCTGGAGAAAATACACTTTCTTCCCCGGAATTGGCCTCTCCTCGCTGCTCTCAAAGGCCCAGAATCCGTCCTCAAGGTAGTTCTTCCCGGGGGTGCTCATCGCGTGGACATCGGCGTAGGCGCAGTGGTGGTTGGTGATGAGAAGCCCCTCGTCGGAGATGATGCTGCCCGTGCAGGCAAAGTCCAGCGCCACTACAGCGTCGCTTAGCGTAGCCCCCTGTGCATCCGCAGAATAAATCTCCCGTGCTCCGAGCCTCAGGCCCCTCTCCTTCATATTCTTTTCCAGAGCCTTGTCGATGCAGTGCACCATCCACATTCCTTCGTCCGCAAAGGCTGTCCCGAGCGCCGCCCAGCAGCAAAATATAATCGTTAAAAATTTTTTCATCGTTTTTTGGATTTGAGAGTGCGAATATAGCAAGTATTTTTTTAGTGGTTGCATAATAAAAGTGGCCTGTTTCACGACAATTTATTTCATATGGACCGGAATAATCCCTAACTTTGCGCTTCCCGACTTTGGAAAATAATAACACCGAACGATATGAAGAAAAATCTCCTTGTGTTTGCCGCCTGCGCAGTTTTTGCGTTTATGGGCTGCAACTCCTCCAAGCCTTCCGTCCCCGTCTATATGGACGAAAGCAAACCTCTTGACGAAAGGGTCGCAGATGCGCTTTCGCGTATGACTCTTGAAGAAAAAGTCCGCATCCTCCACGCTCAGAGCAAGTTCTCCTCTGCAGGAGTCCCGCGCCTGGGAATCCCCGAGCTCTGGTGCACCGACGGCCCTCACGGCATCCGTCCTGAGGTGAAATGGAACGAATGGGACCAGGCCGGCTGGACCAACGACTCCTGCACCGCCTATCCTGCCCTCACCTGCCTTGCAGCCACTTGGGACAGGGAACTTTCGGCCCTCTACGGAAAAAGCATCGGCGAGGAGGCCAGATACAGGGAGAAGGATGTCCTGCTTGGCCCGGGAGTGAACATCTACCGCACCCCCTACAACGGCCGCAACTTCGAGTATATGGGCGAAGACCCTTATCTTTCAGGGGAAATGTGCGTCCCTTACATCCAGGAAGTTCAGAAGAACGGAGTTTCAGTCTGCCTGAAGCACTATTGCCTCAACAACCAGGAGTGCAACCGCCACATCGCGGACGTGAAGGTGGACGACAGGGCTCTTTACGAAATCTATCTCCCCGCCTTCAAAAAAGGCGTCCAGAAGGGAGGTGCGTGGAGCGTTATGGCTTCCTACAACCTCTACAAAGGCCAGCACGTCTGCCACAACAAGTACCTTCTCGACGGTGTGCTCAAGGGCGAATGGGGCTTTGACGGGGCTGTCATCACCGACTGGGGCGGCGCCCACGACCCTGACGAGGCATCTCTCTACGGAGTGGACCTCGAGTACGGCACAGGTACAGACGGGCTCTACACCAAGGGCAAGACCGAGTATGACAAATATATGCTTGCAGACCCGTACCTTGCTCGCCTTCGCGACGGCAGGGCTTCGCTCAAAACCCTCGACGACAAGGCCGGCAGGGTCCTCAAACTCATCTTCCGCACGGCGATGAACACCCACAAACCATTCGGAGAGCTCAACTCCCCGGCGCATCTTGACGCCGCCCGCAGAATCGGCGACGGCGGAATCGTCCTTCTTAAGAATGACGCTGTTTCCGGTGGTCTTAAAGTGCTCCCGGTTGACCTCTCTACGGCGAAAAAAATCCTCGTCGTGGGTGAGAACGCAGTGAAGATGATGACAGTGGGCGGAGGCTCCTCCTCTCTTAAGGTCAGAAATGAAGTTTCTCCGCTTGAGGGAATCAGGGCAGCTGTCGGCGACAAGGCAGAAGTGGTTTATGAAAGGGGATATGTGGGAGACACATCCGGAGCATACAACGGAGTCACCACAGGCCAGGACCTTTCCGAGAGCAGGAGTGAAGAACAGCTCATCGCCGACGCGGTGAAAGAGGCCGCCGAAGCCGACGTGGTGCTCTTTTTCGGAGGACTCAACAAATCCTGCGGCCAGGACTGCGAGGGCTGTGACCGCCGCAGCTACAATCTTCCTTACGCTCAGGACAAGGTCATTGCGGCCCTCTCCGAGGTCAATCCGCGTCTGGCAGTCTGTCTGGTTGACGGAAACGCGGTTGCGATGCCGTGGATTGAGAGCGTTCCCGCCATTCTTCAGTGCTGGTTCTGCGGCTCCGAGGCCGGGAACTCTATCGCCGACGTTATTTTCGGCTCTGTCAACCCAAGCGGAAAGCTTCCGTTCACCTTCCCTGTCCGCATTGAGGACTCGCCTGCACACGCTCTCGGCGTTTACACCTGCGGCGCGGACGTGGAGTATAGGGAGGGTATCTATGTCGGCTACCGCTGGTATGACTCTCGCGGCATCAAGCCTCTCTTTGCGTTCGGCCACGGCCTGAGCTACACCGAGTTTGAGTATAGCGACTTCAGGGCCGACAAACATCTCAGCGCAAACGGCACCTTGAAGGCATCTCTGAAGGTGAAGAACATCGGCTCCCGCGAGGGCAGGGAGGTGGTTCAACTCTACATCGGCGAGCATAATCCGGAGCTTGAGCGTCCGGTGAAGGAGCTCAAGGCCTTCGACAAAGTTTCTCTCGCCCCTGGCGAAAGCAAAACAGTGGAGTTCGAAATTCCTGCTTCAGACCTTGCATATTTCAACCCGGACACCCACTCCTGGGTGCTTGATCCTGCGCACGAGTTCACCGTTTATTTTGCCGCAGCCTCCGATGATGTGCGCGGCACCGTCGATTTCAAGACCCGATAGTCCTAAAAGCGCATTGCTTTATATTTGTTGAGAAATTTTATCCAAGCTATTGATAATGAGATATATCCGTAAAATCGTCGCTCTCCTTCTCGCCTCACTCCTCGCTCTTCCCTCTCTTTTCGGGCAGACCCCGGAGGCTGAGGCCGAGGTGAAGGCCATCTTTGCCGCCGACCCGTCCTGCTGCGTCAACACTCTGCACAACTACGAGGCTCCGGAGAAAATCATTGACACTCCGGCCCCTAAGGGTTACAAGCCTTTCTATGTCAGCCACTATGGCCGTCACGGAAGCCGTACCCACCACTCTACGAGTCATATTTCGAGAGTAGTACCTGTTTTCGATTCTCTCTCCGCCCACAATCTCCTTACGGACGAGGGCGCTATGGTGTACGAGGATATGAAAATAATCGAGAGGCAGCACCGTGGTCTTTATGGCTATCTGACCCACAAGGGGGCGGCTCAGCATCAGGGGATTGCGCATAATCTCTACAATCGCTGCCCCGGAATTTTCAACCAGAAGGACCGTCAAGAGGTTTATTGCGTTTCCACCCCCGTGCAGCGCTGCATCCAGAGTATGGCGAATTTCTGCCTTGAACTCGGAAGGCTGAATCCGAAGCTTCAGATGACAATGGATGCCGGAGAACGCTATCAGGAATACCTCAGCAACCACGACGGCTCCACCAAGGGCGCCCCGGGCAGGGACTATGAGATTGCCGATTCCCTTATCACCGTTCATCTCGACCCGTCAAGAATTCTCAATTCCTGGTTCACGGACCCTGATGAGGCGGTAAAATATATGAAGGACAAAAACCCGCGTCTTTTCATTCTCTATGTGATTAGGGGCGGCGGAATCGGACAGGACCTCGATGAAGATCCGAACATATTCCGCCATTTCACCCTTGACGAGCTCTATGCCGCCTGGTGCCACGACACTGTGACCCATTATAATTCAATGTGCGCAACGGTGGAGAATGGAAGGGGCAGGGATATAGTAGGTCAGAGAATTCTTCGGGACATCGTTGAAAAGGCCGACGAGGCGCTTGAGGGGAATGATCACGCGGCGGATCTCCGCTTCGGGCACGACACAGGTCTCTCTCCTCTTTTGAGTCTTCTGAGGCTGGAAGGGCTTGAGCAGCCGCATCGCTGCGCTGACGCTCCGTCTTTCTGGTACGGTTTCCGCCAGATGCCGATGGCCTCCAATCTCCAGATGATTTTCTACCGCAACAAAAAGGGCGAGGTCCTCGTAAAGCTCCTCCGCAACGAACGCGAGACCGTCATCCCCGCTCTCCAGACCGTTCAGGGCCCGTACTACGACTGGACCACTCTGCGGCAGTATTTTCTCTCTTTACTGCAGTAGACCGCTTTTTAGTCGGCCTCTTTGTTTGCGGGTGGGGAAGAGGTCGAATAAAAAGATGGGATACAAGGCTCTCGGCGACGCCCAAACCGCAGCAACCTTTGGGTTGTGAGGATTTGGGCTAGGAGAGGAACGCAGTAGACCGCTTTTTAGTCGGCCTCTTCAATTACGACCT
Organism: bacterium; assembly: GCA_963640535.1. GTDB lineage: Bacteria > Bacteroidota > Bacteroidia > Bacteroidales > UBA932 > Cryptobacteroides. The sequence continues at coordinate 22,202 of CAVHYU010000006.1, forward strand.
GGCCATCGCGGACATCTACCTTGATAGTAGAGCCCCTCTGGACGCGGCCCTCGAGGATCGCTTTCGCGATGAGGTTCACAAGTTCCCTCTGCATCAGCCTCTTTATAGGCCTTGCGCCGTAGGCAGGGTCGTAACCCTCGGTGGTCATATACTCCTCGAACTCGTCAGTGAAGCGGATTCCGACGCCGTTCTCGTCCAGTTTTGCCCTCAGAGCATCCATCTGGAGATGGAGAATCTCCCTGATGTCGTCCTTGGTGAGAGACTCGAAAGTGATGATTTCGTCAATCCTGTTGAGGAATTCCGGTCTCATCGTCTCGTGAAGCTGAGCCTCTGTGGCGTTGGAGGTCATAATGAGGATGGTGTTCTTGAAGTCCACCGTTCTTCCCTTGTTGTCGGTAAGACGGCCGTCGTCCAGGACCTGAAGCAGGATGTTGAACACGTCCGGGTGGGCCTTCTCGATTTCATCCAGCAGGATGACCGAATAGGGCTTTCTCCTTACGGCCTCGGTGAGCTGACCGCCTTCGTCGTAGCCCACATATCCCGGAGGCGCACCGACAAGACGGCTCACTGAGTGCCTCTCCTGGTACTCGGACATATCGATTCGGGTAATCATATTTTCGTCGTTGAACAGGAACTCAGCAAGGGTCTTCGCAAGTTCGGTCTTGCCTACGCCCGTCGTCCCGAGGAACATAAACGAGCCGATAGGCCTTTTCTCGTTCTGCAGGCCGGCCCTTGAGCGGCGCACCGCATCGGAAACGGCCTTGATGGCCTTGTCCTGCCCGACGACCCTCTTGTGCAGTTCGCTTTCCATCCTGAGGAGTTTCTCTTTCTCGCTCTCCAGCATCCTGTTCACCGGAATGCCGGTCCAGCGGGCCACGATCTCTGCGATGTCCGAAGGGGTGACGGACTCGTTGAGGATAGGATCCTTGATTGCGGCCTTTTTCTCTGAAAGTTCTTCAACCCTCTTTTGGAGAGTAGCCATCTTGCCGTAGCGGATTTCGGCAACCTTTCCATAGTCTCCGCTCCTTTCGGCTGCGGCGGCCTGGATTTTAAGCTGCTCGAGAGAAGCCCTCGCGCTCTGGATTTCGGAAAGGATGCCCTTTTCCTCGTCCCATCTTTTCTCCAGAGAGGCGTGCTCTTTCCGCGCCTCGGCGAGGTCGCCCTCGATTTTGTCCAGCTTGAGGGAAACCCCCTCGTGCTTTACTGCTTCCTTCTCGATTTCGAGCTGCCGGATTTTGCTGTCCAGCTCCGCGATAGGCTCCGGAACTGAGTTCATCTCAAGACGGAGTTTGGAGGCCGCCTCGTCCACGAGGTCTATTGCCTTGTCCGGCAGGAACCTCGACGTGATGTAGCGGTGGGAAAGTTCCACGGCTGAAATCAGCGCGTCGTCCTCGATTTTCACCTTGTGGTGGTTCTCGTATTTCTCTTTAAGTCCACGCAGGATGGAAATGGACTCCGCCGTACTGGGCTCGTCCACCATCACCATCTGGAACCTTCTTTCGAGCGCCTTGTCGGTCTCGAAGTACTTCTGGTACTCGTCCAGGGTCGTGGAACCGATGGTGCGGAGTTCTCCCCTCGCAAGGGCCGGCTTCAGGATGTTGGAGGCGTCCATCGCGCCGGAGCTTCGTCCCGCACCGACGAGTGTGTGAATCTCATCGATGAAAAGGATGACCTCGCCGTCGCTGTCGACGACCTCTTTTACAACGGCTTTCAGCCTTTCCTCGAACTCCCCCTGATATTTTGCACCGGCAATCACTGCTCCAAGGTCCAAAGAGTAGATCACTCTGTTCTTCAGGTTCTCAGGAACGTTGCCGTCCACGATTTTCTGGGCGATGCCTTCCGAGATGGCGGTTTTTCCGACACCCGGCTCGCCCACAAGTATAGGGTTGTTTTTCGTTCTCCTCGACAAAATCTGGAGAACCCTTCTTATTTCCTCGTCACGCCCGATGACCGGATCCAGTTTGCCCTGGGCTGCCCGCTCATTGAGGTTGATGGCGTACTTCTGCAGATTCTCATACTTGTTCTCCATAGTTAAAAATCTTTTATCGGCCCCGCTTGCAGCGTCTTGTGCCGCTGCCGGGCCACTTTGTTAAACATAAAAACCGCCTGCTCGTTTGAGCAGACGGCTTTATGAAATCCAAATTATATTCCTATGCGGAAAATACTGACATTTTGTCAGTTAGAGAAAATTCTTTTAGAGAAATCGGCCTCTGAAGGTTGTGTGGCTGGGATGTCGATGTCAGTCCCAAGCGGAAATGCATCGGAAACCCGCCTAAGAGGCTCTTGATGATTCCGGACTTATTCAGCTGCGGTAGTGTCGGCAGGCTGACCCTCGAAATCAGGAGCGGGAGCCGCAATCTCGGTGTCAATCTGGTCGGTGATGTTGCCGCTGTTGTTGATGTGCGGGATGAAAGTGGTCACCACAGAAACGACGAAGATGAATGCGACGAGACCCCAGGTGAGCTTCTCGAGCAAATCAGCGGTCTGACGGACGCCGAAAGTCTGGTTGCCGGTGGTGAAGTTGCTTGCAAGTCCGCCTCCCTTGCTGTTCTGAAGCAGGACAACGATTGTAAGCAGGATGCTTGCAAGGATTACAAGCACTGTAAGGATTATGAATAAAACTTTCATATTACTAACTTTTTAATTATTCACGCCGAAAGCCTCGATTCGTGTATTTCCTACCTTTCGAGGTCTAACTTTTCAATAAGGGATGCAAAGTAAGCACTTTTTTCCGGATATGCCAAAATTAGTTGAGAATAAATTGATTTGGCCTCCTCAAAATAGCCCTGCTCTGCGTAAATTGCGGCGAGGGTTTCGGTGTAGAACCCCAGGTGCTGAAGCCCTGTGCTCTTCTCCTGGGATCCCCCTTTTTCTCCTGAGGATATGCTCTTGAACATCCCCGCGGTGTCCACCTTTTCCTCCACAGAAGCGTAGTCGTCCCGGGAAAAGTAGTCCCCTCCGACAATCCGTACTTCTCTCCTGTATCCCGTAGGCTCCTGCGCTGCTGCGCTTTCAACGCCCCGGGCGGCATTCCCCGCGTGGGATTTCAGAAGCTGCTGAATATCAGAGTCCCTGTGGGCAGATTCGGTAGCGCCCTTTCCCCGCAAGGCAATTTCGCTGATCCTCTTTCGGCAGGGGACATATAGCGCCGCCTCGGCAAAGAGCCGTCCTCCGTCTTCCGAAAGCCCTTCCGGGCCCATCCTAAGGCACAGTTCCCTTCGCGCCGCCGCAAACCAGGGATATATGTTGACCACCCCGGAGAGTTCCTCCAGAGTAAGTTTCCGTAAATCTATAGTTCTTCCGTCCATAATAATTTATCTTCCTTATTAGATTGCGAGGGGAGGGTGGTTTAAAAAGATGGGATGCAAGGCTCGCAACGACGCGAAAACCGTAGCAACCTTTTGGCCGTGAGGATTTTCGCTAGGAGCACAACGCAGCAGACCGCTTTTTAAAGCCCCTCCGCCTACCAATTTGCGACGGTGGCATTGAAGATATCCTCGCACAACTTGTCCAGAATGCCGTCGGTGCCCGAAATCAGGTCGGCCTCCACAGCGTCAAGCATCTGGTCCGCAGAGAAATCCGCGTAGGCCGAGAAAGACTTCTCGAAGTCGTCCTCCGGGTATTTTTTGTTGGTGAAATATATCTTCACATTGACCGTGAGGCGGTTCATCGCTGCCTGTTCGTCTGCGGAAACAGCGGTTGCCTTTACATCGTAACCGGTTATCTCTCCGGCAATTACAAGGTCTCCGTCCTCTTCGACCTCTTCCAGTTTGGTGAGCTTGCGGAACTTGTCCTTCATCGCCTCCGTGAGGTCGTTCGAGAGCGTCGGGTTCACCTTGAGCGCCTTGTACTCGAAGTATTCGATTGTGACAGTCTTAACGTCCGGCTGAATCGAAGTTCCCGTGAAAGAGTAGATGCCGCAGGCCCTTACGATGAGCGCTGCCGCGACGAGAGCCGCCACATCCAACGCATACCTTATTATGTGTTTTGCCATATTTCTACAAAATGAGTTTGTCCATATCTTAATCCCCGCCTCTATCCTTACAAGGGCCGGAGCCGCCTCCCCTTAAGCCTCCTTGCCCTCTTCTGACTGCTGACGGATTTTGCGGTACAGGGTCCTTTCGGAGATTCCGAGTTCCGCAGCAGCGGCCTTGCGGTTGCCTCCGTGCTTGCGCAGAGCCTTGTCGATGAGCTCCTGGCTGAGTCTTTTGAGCGAAATGTCCTGGTGCACATCCTCCACAAGTCCCTGTTCCTCAGGCTCATAGTCCTCCTCGGAGGCAGGCCTTCGAGGTTCGTCCCAGCGGATGCTCCCCGGGACCGACGGGTGTGAGGCGAAATCCTCCGCCCCCGTGAGCGGGCCTTCTATTGCCCTCGCAAGGGACGGAATGCTGCCGGCGGCGGAAGAAGGGGCTCCGCCCTTCAGAACCACGCTTTTGAGGTAGTCCACATCCTGTCTCAGAGTGTAGAGCGCGCGGATCACCGCCTCCCTTTCCTCCGGGTTCTTGAATGTGTCCTGTCCCTTCTCCACCGTTGCCGGAAGCAGGTTTATGTCCTGGTCCGGAAGGTATAATTTCAGCGTCTCGGCGTTCACCTCGCATTTGTCCGCTCTCGATCCGCACTTTGAGGTCTCGATTACGGAAACGGTTTCCGCAACGTTCTTGAGTTGGCGGATGTTACCCGGCCAGCGGTATTTTTTCAGCGTGATGACGGCGTCCTCGGTGAGCACCACCCTCGGCATCGAGTATTTGTCAGAAAAGTCGGAGGCGAACTTGCGGAAGAGAAGATGGATGTCTCCCGGACGCTCGCGGAGCGACGGCACCATAATCGTCACGGCGTTGAGCCTGTAGAAGAGGTCCTCGCGGAACTTGCCCTTGGAAACGGCGTGGACAAGGTTGACGTTTGTCGCCGCAACCACCCTCACATCGGTCTTGAGCACCTTAGAGGAGCCCACCCTGATGAATTCACCGGACTGGAGCACGCGGAGGAGCTTCGCCTGGGAGGCCATCGGCAGTTCCCCGATTTCGTCGAGAAAGAGAGTGCCCCCGTCAGCCTCCTCGAAATAGCCCTTGCGAGTGTCGATTGCTCCGGTGAACGAGCCCTTCTCGTGTCCGAAAAGTTCAGAGTCCACAGTCCCCTCGGGGATGGCTCCGCAGTTCACGGCAAAATACTTCCCGGTCCTTCGGCGGCTGTTCTGGTGGATAATCCGCGGAAGGTTTTCCTTACCCACTCCGCTCTCTCCGCTGATGAGCACGGTGATGTCGGTGGGGGCGACGGCAACGGCGATTTCCAGCGCCCGGTTCAGCGCTGGGTCGTTTCCGACGATGTCATATTTATTCTTCAGTGACTGTAGTTCGTTTGGAGTCATATATGTGTCTGAAAGTAATTGTATTCTTTTTGAAAGCGCTCTGCAATTCGCAAGGGGCAAATATACGCAAAAACTGCCGGAATTAAGAAATTATCCTTAAATTTGCACTGCGCCAGCAAGCGGCGCAAGACTTTTGAAACATACAGAAAGCTTATTTCCTGCCGATTGGAAATCTGGAACATTTTAAGCACGGCCAGGATATGTAGCGACAGTTCACGCCTCAGGGCGTGGACTGCTTCGTTGCCTATCCGTCGTGCTCGGCTGTTCCAGAGCCGCCATTCGGGTGTGGGCAGAGTTGCAGTCCACGCCCTTTTTATAGTAGTCGTCGAGGGTGACTTAAGGTCTTTGACTTTGGGATCACCCCGCGCTGAAGTCTTAAGCTGCCGGTTCCGAGGCGGAGACAGACGAAGAATCGCCCGGCTGAGTCTGCGTTTTTTCAGCCGGGTGTCTTTCTCGGTGTGGTTTTTCCCGCCCGGGGCAGAGAGAACGCCGTTAGTCGAGTCCCTTGAGGCGTTTCATCATAGCGATGATGTCCTCAAGGTGAGTAATGTCCCTTTCTTTACTGTCGACTAAATCTTTCAGAGTCTGATTTACTTTCCTCAGAGCCTGCAGCTTATTTTCGCACTCCTCATTCGCCTTTTTGAACCTGCACCCTTCGCACGCCATATCGGCTGCATTGTAGCGCACTTTCGGCTCCTTCAGCACCTTTTCCGGTTCAAACTCCCCGGTGAATAGTTCTTCGATGCTCAGCCCGAGAATTGCGGCAATCGGTCCTGCCGATCGATGAATGAGTTTAGTACTGCCGTTCTCTATGCTCCTGAACTGGGTTACTGATATTCCCAGAAGATCTGCCATCTGTTCCTGCGTGTAACCACGGCTTTTCCGGTACCAGTAAATTTTTTCTTTTATAGACTGGTTATCCATAAAATGGAGCGATTAGTATTTAGCAGCACAAAATTATAGCGAAAAGCAACACGAAAATCGCAAGTTTTTCTTGCGAATCGCAACAAAAACTTGCGATTTTGAAACTTTTTTTGCCCCTTCAACGAACTTTTTTGCGTGGCTGCCGATGATTTTCGGATTCATTTTTCTTCGCTGCAGAGGTGAGTCAAGAGTCATTTCTCACATTTTTTATGCGATATATCCCCTCAAACATTAGAATATGTGGATAAATTTTCTAAATTTGCAAGATGTGACCGGACGGGTTTCGGAGCTCTCCAGTGTCCGGACGGTTGCAGCGACACTAATAACACATAATAATAACTATCGCAATGAAAACGTATTCCACTAAAGAAATCCGTAATGTGGTCTTGATCGGCAGCACCCGTTCAGGTAAGACCACATTATCTGAAGCTATGCTCTATGAGGGCAAGGTCATCGACAGACGCGGCTCGATTGAGGCAAAGAACACAGTTTCGGACAATGCTGAAATCGAGCAGATAAACCAGAGATCAATCTACGCGACCCCGCTTTTCGCGGAGTTTATGGACACTAAGTTCAACATCATCGACGCCCCGGGCGCTGACGACTTCGTAGGAGGAGCCGTTTCCGCGTTCAGGGTCTGCGACACCGCCATCCTCATCGCCAACGCCCAGCAGGGAGTCGAGGTCGGGACGGAAATTTTCGCGCGCTATGCGTCGAAATACAATATGCCTGTCATTCTGGGCGTAAACCAGCTTGACGGCGAAAAGGCCTCCTGGGAGAACACCCTCGACGGCCTTAAGGAAGCCTTCGGTCAGAAACCGGTCATCATCCAGTTCCCTGTGAACGTGGGACCTTCGTTCGACGGCTTTATTGACGTACTCAAGATGAAGTACTACCATTTCAAGGACGAGAACGGAACGAGGGAGGACCTCGAAATTCCGGCAAATCTCAAGGAGCAGGCAGACGAACTAAGGGGTCAGCTCATCGAGAGGGCTGCCGAGTTTGACGACACCCTTATGGAAAAATACTTCGAAACCGGCGAGCTCACCGAGGACGAAATCCGCAAGGGACTCGGCATCGGCATACGCCAGGACTCCATTTTCCCTGTATTCTGCCTTTCTGCAAAGAAGGACATCGGCGTGAAGAGGCTTATGGAATTCACCATCAAGGTGGCCGCTTCCCCTGCCGAGAGAAAGGAAATCACCAAGGACGGAAAAGAAATCGAGTGCAGCGTGGACGCGCCGACCTCGCTCTTCATATACAAGACCGCCGTCGAGCAGCACCTCGGCGAAGTGGCATACTTCAAGGTTATGACCGGAAAACTCACTGAAGGCCAGGACCTTGAGAATCCGGAGAACGGCGAAAAGGAAAGGATTACCGCCATCTATGCCGTGGCTGGAAAGAAGAAGGAGAAGGTTACGGAACTCGTCGCCGGAGACCTCGGCTGCACCGTGAAACTGCGCGCCGCAAAGACCAATGTCACCCTCTCCCAGATAGGAAGCGAAATCGTCTTCGAGCACATCAACTTCCCTAAGTCACGCTACCGCACAGCCATCAAGGCGAAGGAGCAGAAGGACGACGAGAAGATGAACGAGGCTCTTAACAAGATCTCCGCAGAGGACCCTACAATCATAGTCGAGTACTCCAAGGAGCTCAAGCAGACCATCCTCAAGGGTCAGGGCGAGCAGCACATCAACATCGTGAAGTGGCGCCTTCTCAACGAGAACAAGATTGAAATCGATATGTTTGCGCCGAGGATTTCCTACCGCGAGACCATCACAAAGGTGGCAGCCGCTTCCTACCGCCACAAGAAGCAGTCCGGCGGCGCAGGCCAGTTCGGTGAGGTTCACCTCCTCATCTGCCCGATCGTCGAAGGCCAGCCGATGACCAACAAGTTCAAGATTGACGGCAAGGATATGGTTCTCAACGTCAAGGGTCAGGAGTCTTTCGACCTTCCGTGGGGCGGAAAGCTCGAGTTTGTCAACTGCGTCGTGGGCGGTGCGATTGACGCGCGCTTTATGCCGGCTATCCTCAAGGGTATCAACGACAAGATGAGCGAGGGCCCGCTTACAGGTTCGCTCGCACGCGACATCAGGGTCTATGTCTATGACGGAAAGATGCACCCGGTTGACTCCAATGAAATCTCCTTCGTCCTCGCTGCGCGCAACGCCTTCAAGGAGGCCTTCCGCAATGCAGGTCCGAAGATTATGGAGCCTATCTACAATGTGGAGGTGCTCACTCCGGGCGACTATATGGGCGCTTGTATGTCGGATCTTCAAAACCGCCGCGCAATCATCGAGGGTATGGACACCGACAAGGGATTCTCTGTCCTGAAGGCCCGGGTTCCGCTCGCCGAGATGTACAAGTATTCCACCGCACTGAGCTCCCTCACTTCCGGAGCGGCGACATTCAGTATGGAGTTCGCTGACTTCCAGCCGGTGCCGGGGGATGTGCAGGAGAAGCTTCTGAAGGCTTACCAGGAGAGCGAGACCGAGGCTGAATAGAAGCGGTCTGCTGCGTTGTGCTCCTTGCGAAAATCCTCACAACCGATAGGTTGCTGCGGTTTTCGCTTCGTCCCGAGCCTTGCATCCCATCTTTTATTCAACCTCGGTCCTCCCCGCACTTTGAATAGAAGCGGTCTGCTGCGTTGTGCTCCTTGCGAAAATCCTCACAACCGATAGGTTGCTGCGGTTTTCGCTTCGTCCCGAGCCTTGCATCCCATCTTTTATTCAACCTCGGTCCTCCCCGCACTTTGAATAGAAGCGGTCTGCTGCGTTGTGCTCCATCTTCCCTATCAACGCAAGCCTCCCCCTTCGAAGACTTCGCACGGCGCTCCAGCGCCAAGGGGATCCTATCTTTTATTCTGCTGGGGTTAAAAGTCTGAAAGAGAGTGACCGAAAGTCAATTTTTGACTTTTTGGCCACCCTCTTTTTTTATAGAATTTTCTTACCTTTGTAATTAGGTTGAGGGGATAAAGGTAGACAGATTGAAAATCAAACATTTATAGATATGAAAAAGATAAATATCATTCTCGGAGTGGCTGTTGCGGCAGCGCTCACTGTGGGCTGCAAGTCGCAGCAGGAAAATGAAGAGGCTTTTACAGCTAAGGTTGAGGCTTTTGAAAACGACTACCGCTCTCAGATGCAGGCAATTTATGCTGATTCCACCCTCACTGATGAGCAGAAGAACGACAAGGCCATCGCTCTAGACGAGTCTCTCACCGAGGAATATGTCAATTTCAACAAGGCGGCAATCGAAAAGAACAGAAGCAACAATATCGCTGTTCTCGCTCTTCGGAATATCTACTCCGAGCTTGAGAATCAGGAACTTATAGACCTTGCGGCTACTCTTGCTGACTCCATCCAGGCAAAGCCTGTGGTGCAGAAAATCGTGAAGGCTGCAGAGCAGGGCATCAAGACCGAGGAGGGAAAGATGTTCGTGGATTTCACCATCGAGGACTCTGACGGAGCGAGCGTTTCGCTTTCAGATTATGTTGGCAAGGGGAAATATGTGCTCGTTGATTTCTGGGCATCCTGGTGCGGCCCTTGCAAGAGGGAGATTCCGAACATCCGCAAGGCATTCGAGAAGTATGGCCCTATGGGTCTGGAGGTTCTGAGCGTTGCGGTTTGGGATAAGCCGGAGGACACCAAGGCTGCGGCAGCGGAGCACGGCGTAGTGTGGAATCAGATTATCAATGCCGGCACTGTTCCGACCGAACTCTATGGCATTCAGGGAATTCCGCAGATTATGCTTTTCGGTCCGGACGGCACCATTCTCAAGAGAAACCTTCGCGGCGAAGGCATTTTTGTTGAATTGGATAAGTATTTCTCTAAGTAATGAAAACTGACCTTGTGAGGCCGAAAAAGGCTCTGGGACAGCATTTCCTTACGGATTTGAGCATCGCGCAGAACATTGCCGATGCTCTTTTGGTGGAAAAAGACGAAGAGGGAGCACCGATGCCGGTTTTGGAAATCGGTCCCGGAATGGGGGTGCTCAGCCAATATCTTCTTGAGAGGGACGACATTGACCTTCGGATGATTGAGATTGACCGGGAGTCGGTGGATTATTTGCTTACGCATTTTCCGAATGCCTCCGGGAGGGTCATTGAGGGAGACTTCCTCAAGATGAACCTTTCCTATTTCTTCCCGCCGAAGAAGACTTCCGCAGGGGTGGCTGATTCCGCAAAAGAGAAGGGACGGGAGGCGGAGACCGGCACCTTCGCCGTCATCGGCAACTTCCCTTACAACATCTCCTCTCAGATTTTCTTCCGTATCATCGACCACAAGAACTCCATTCCGCAGGTGGTGTGTATGATTCAGAAGGAAGTGGCCGAGAGAATCGCTGAAAAGCCCGGCAGCAAGACCTACGGAATCCTCTCCGTGCTGCTTCAAGCCTGGTACGACATCGAATACCTTTTCACTGTGGGCGAGGGCGCGTTCAATCCGCCCCCTAAGGTGAAGTCAGCGGTAATCCGCCTGAGGAGAAACTCCCGCACTGAACTCGGCTGCGATGAAGTCCTCTTCAAGAGGGTGGTGAAAACCGGCTTCAACCAGCGCCGCAAGACCCTTCGCAACAGCCTCAAACCTCTTATCGAGGAGTCCGCGCAGAAGGGTGGATGGTCAGAGCAGAGGAAAGCGGAACTCCTCTTAAACCCAGTCTTCGAACTCCGTCCCGAAAGGCTCAGCGTAGAAGATTTTGTCGCTCTTACTAAACTTCTGAGTGATAATTAAATAAGGCTGAATTAAGAGCGAAACCGCGCTACAAGTCAATATTTTTTCGACTTATAGCGCGGTTTCTTTTATGCAATTTCTCCCTTCCGGGCAAGTCTTCCCCGCCGGGTTATCGGGTCAATGGACTTTTGAGCGTCAGGGGTAAAGAATCACGAGAGCCCCTCCTCAGACGCGACTCAGATGCCCTTGAACGGAGTGCTGAAGTCGGTGTCGTTGAGTTTTTTGTAGTTGTTGCAGAACGTGGAGTACAGCACCAGCGCCTCTTCTATGCGTTTTTGCCTTTTCAGTGCCCTCACGGTGACAAGAAACGACGCCTCGTCCACGGGGTCTATTCGGGAAATCATCTCCCGGATTTCGTACACGGCCTCGTAGTCCTTGACTTTGAACCGGTGCTCAATCTCGTCTTGAAGAAGAGGGAAGACTATGTTGTCGATTTTTTCCTTGAAATCGTCGAATATGTCATCGTTGACGGACTTAAGGAATTTTCCTCGGGAGATGATGCCGAGGGCCTCGTCCTTGTTTCCCCCCTTAAGGGAGTCCAGCAGGCGGAAAAGGTCGCAGGTGCACTCCCCGGAGAGTTCCAAGTAATATCTTCCCTCTCTGAAAGTTATTATCGCGCCCTGCAGATGTCCGAGGGATTTCCTCAGGTTGTTGATTGCCACACCCCTTGAGTTTTTGACTTTTTCCTCCTCCTTGTCCGGCCAGAGGACGCTGCTGAGGTGTTTCGTGGAGATGCCGTTCTCGCGGCGTTTAATCAGAAGGCAGAGAATGAGTATCTGCTGATTTGTGAAAAGCGGGGTTATGTCCTCGCCATCGTGGTCAAGGACCGTGAAATCTCCGAACAGGGATATGCTGTCGGCTTTTGCCTCGGTTTTGAATATGCGTCTATTTATGTTCTGGAGACTTTCATCCGCGCCTTTGCGCTTTTTCAGAATGAGGGAAATGACAAGAGCGAGAAGCGCGGAAAATGCTATCGCCGCTGCCCACCACCATCTGCGCGCGAATACCCGAAAGAGTTTTTCTCCGTCGGAAAGTCCTCTCGCCTCGGTCACCGGAGGGTAGGCGAGAGAGTAGATTTTCAGGGTGGACTTTATGTCGTCTGGGAACTCCTGCACGGTCGCGAAAAAAAGCCCGAGCTCCTTGTCCAGATAAAGATTCGCATTGGTCCTCATCTTATCTGAAGCGATTGGGATGTCGTTGCAGAGTACTGTTTTTGTCCCGTCTGCAATACAGAAGCGGTAGAGAGACAGGTGGGACTGGCTCATATATTCGGGGTAGCAAAGTGTGTAGAAGCAGTCTCCGTCGATTATAAGACTGCGTACAGGCACTTTGTCCCCCTCGTCCCAATCCAGCTCCCAAAGTTTTTCGCAGAATCCGGTCTTGGGGTCTATGCGGTGCAGGTCGTAAAAATAGCGTCTTCCAACGACCTGTTCCCCGCACTCGTTCCCCATTCCTCCATAGATGTAGATGTATTTCCCGTCCGTTCCTGAGGATGTGAAATATCGGGGGTAGATTCTGTCCCCGCCGTGATTTTGATAGATTTCGTTCCATTCGCACTTCTCGGAGTCGAATTCGTGGAATTCTCCGTTGTAGGACATATCTCCGAATCCTCCGAAGATGACGTAGCGGCCTGTGGCGGGATTTGTGAAACCGGTGTGGTGGTGAAGAGGTTTGCTGAGCTGTTGTGTGCTCAGCCTTTCCCATTTTCCTTCTTCAATGTCGAAAAGTGCTGTGGAGGCACTCCCGGCCGGGACTTCATCGTTGTAGAGCTCGTAACAGAAGATTTCCTTGCCATCCCCGGGAACGAAGTTGTTTCCAAGTTTCATTCTGACCGGACAGTGAGAGGCGAGGGTGCGGGTCTGGTCCTTCATAAGGTCCAGAACGGTCATCTCTTTGTTCGTGAAGTAGTAGAACTCCTTCCTGTGGGGGTTATAGCCTGCTGCAGCGATGTCTTCGTACGAAAAATTTCCGCATTCCTTCCAGTGCATCGCGTTGTTGATCAGCCACTCCGGATTTTCTGTCTTTCCCAGGACTTTGAAGGCGGTGTCGCATACAAGGCTGCCTTCGGTGCTGTCAAGAGGGAAATCGAATCCCTTTCGTGCGTTTCCTATGTGGAGCTTTCGTATGGCAAAGGACGGTACGTCGATGATGTGGTCGCTTTTTCCAAAAATGACTGCCGCTTTAATCTTGTCCGGAAGACCTGGAAAGTGCGCGCTGAATGAGCGCCCTGCTATGTCAAGTTTCACTGAGTCTCTCACCAGGTCGAAACCTATGTGGACATCGTGCCAGTGCAGGTGCTTGACGTCGTCGTGAGGGATTATTGCCTTGATCAGGCTTTGTCTTCCTTCCTCGTTAAGACGCACGACAGTGCTGTCCCCGCGGCTGTCGTAGGAAAGATTCCAGATTCGGTGGCTTCCGCCCTCATCCTTCATCCTGAAAAAATACCCGAACTCGGATATGGGCTCCGTGTAGAGCTCAAAATCAATTGAAATGCTGCCGCTGAATGTCTCGGGACTGCTGCCGAAAACATCGTAGGATGTGCGCTGGTCAATTCTGTAGTCCATCCCGTGGAATCCGAGACCCTGAGAAAAGACCTCCTGGACGGGAAGAAACAGGAGGGCGGCCGAGGCGATGATTGAAAATGCGCGTTTAATCGTCATTTAATCGAATTTTATGGGGCAAAGGTAAATAAATTATGGAAGTCGTGGCTTATTTTGCGGTAGATTAACGAAAATAATTCTGTGGATAATCTGAGCTTAACCGCTTAATTAACCCCCGGCCTTTTACTTTGCACCCACTAATTCTCATAAAATTTCGAATTATGAAAAGCACTAAAATTTTTCTTATGTCCCTTGCTCTTCTGAGCGGGGCAATCCTGGCTGATTCCTGCAAAAAGGATGACGGCCCTCAGGCTGTCAAGACCGGCACCGTTTCAGGTGTCGTGACAGACAATCTTGCAACTCCGATTATCGATGTGAATGTCACCGTAAAAGGTACATCTCTTAAAGCCGTTACTTCAGTCGACGGTTCCTATACTATTGAGAATGTGCCCCAGTCCAAGCAGACCGTTCTCTTCGAGAAAAAGGGTTACGCCACTTCTTCTGCGACCCTCACCGAGTCTTCTTTCAAGAATGACAAGACCACTGTGGATGTCGTTATGGAAATCGCCTGCGCAAAGATTACCGGAAAGTGTCTTGACGCAAGGAACAACAATGCCGGTATGAAAGGGGTTACAGTGAGCCTCAACAGCGGTGCGCAAACTGCCACTACCGGCGAAGACGGAGTGTATACCTTCGAGGACCTGACCATCGACGACTACACTCTTCTTTTCACCGCTCCGAATTGTGTTGACGTCACCAAGACCGTTTCAAGAGACCAGTTCACCGGCGATTTCACAGTTACTCTCGCTGACGTTCGTATGGGCGCCAAGGAGATTCTTCGCGGAGCAACTGCCGACGATCTCGCGAAAGTGGACGTATGGCACTACAACGAGTACCGTGGCGGAAAGAATGGTGATGACTATCCTCATTTCGACTGGTCAACCGACTTTATGGGCACATTCACAAGCTTCTATGGCTGGTGGGAAGAGCAGAACGAAGGAACTACCATCCAGATCCGTAACCGCGAGGATGACGGCGACTGGAAGAACCCTGCAGACCACGAGATGTTTGACTCTTATCTTGCAGGCCGCAAGAAAATCACTGCCGACAACTGCATTATGTCAGTGAAGATGCGTACACACGCTTCCTCTTCCGATGCGCCTTGCCACTGGGGTGTTATGGTCATTGACCTTTCCGCTGCAGACCCTGTCGCAGAACTCGTAGGAAGTCAGATGGAATCTTACAATGAGAGTTACAGCAACCCTGACCCTTCATTCGACCTTTCAAAGTGGATTGGCAAAGAGGTTGTCATCGCCATCGGAACCTACCGCTGGGAGACCGGAGACTACTGGAAGCAGCTTGTACTCCGCCGTATAGCCTTCGCGAAGGAAGTGCCTTCAGAGTGGGGATATCTCCCTGGCGAAGCTGTCGCAGGCCTTCACTCCAGTTACAATATGACTATGGAGATGGTTCGCTCAACTATGCCTGTCACCGAATTCTCCGAATTTACAGGTCTTCCACAGGAGGGCTGGACAGACGAAGACGGTCCTCAGAAATATCGTGACGCTTACGCAAAATATAGAGGAGTCGGCCATTTCGCAGCATTCTGGGCTTGTATGCCTATCCAGAAGGATAATGAACCTCAGGCTGGCGAAGGCTTCGTTATGAAGACCCGCGGAGGCGGCACCAGAGTCAGCACGACTGAACCTGAATCCTATTTCTACGCTAAGTTCTCTATCAGTGCAGGCCATAACATCCTGACTCTCAAGGCACGTAACTTCAGCTCCACAAATCCGACATATTTCAAACTTGCAGCAATCACCGAGGACGGAACAGTTGAGAATCTGACCCCATCCACCACAGTAGGTTCAGCTGCCTCTGACGGATGCTGGAAGTTCACTCACGAGAATGGAAGTGCAGACGACCCTGACGCATACGCATCATTCGGCTATGACCTTTCCAAGTTCAACGGGAAAGATGTCGTTCTCACTCTTGGAGTATTCAAGGGTGAAGCCAACGACGACGAGAACAAGCTCTCCATCTACGGAATTTCCATTAAGTAATTATCTTCATATCAAGGCGGTCCGGGACTTTCGCGGGTCCCGGGCTAGCCTTTTTTTTACATAACTGTTATGCTTAAACATCTGCTAATCTCTTTGATTGTTCCGCTTTCCCTGTGCAGCTGTCTTGCCTGCTCATCAAAGGTGACTGCGGATACGAAGAAGGATGAAGAACCCGCCAAGCAGGAAGAAAGGGTTACTATCGCTCGTGAAAACCTGCTCAAGGCAATGAGGATGGTCTCCGCGGCAAAGGAAAATTATTTTTCGGAAAGCGGCGAGGCTATGTCCCGTTACTACAATCCTTACACGGGGAGCCGTTCCTCGGAAAAAGGCAGCGTGTGGATGTACACGAGCGCAATCGAAGCCGTAAACTCAATTCTTCACGGCCTCACCGCGCTCAAGGATGCCGGCAATGACAGTTTCTACAACAATTATTTTTCCACTTACGCCTCTATGCTCTCCGGCCTCGTGGATAATCTCGCCTGGTATGAAGGCACCTATACCCTCACATCCTACACCCAGACCCGCGAATGGACCATTTACGGAGTGAACCGTGCCTCATCAAAAGGAAAGGCATCGGTCGAGGGGAGGGAGAATGTCTATGACGACCAGCAGTGGCTCATCAGAGAACTTATTGAGGCATATAAGCTTACGGGTGAGAAGAAATACCTTGAGAAGGCTGAATACCTTGCGGATTATGTCCTTGACGGTTGGGACACCACTCTCGACTCCGACGGCAACGAACACGGCGGTATCGTCTGGGGACCGGGCTACTACACGAAACATTCCTGCAGCAACGGCCCTTTCATCAGCCCGCTGGTGTGGCTTTCCGAAATCTATCAGAACTCTTCAGAGGAGATTACATATAGATATATAGGTGCGGATAGAAAGCGCCTCACCTCCCGGATGAAAAAGAGCGAGTACTATCTTATGTATGCGAAGAAGGTTTATGCTTTCCAGCGCACCCACCTTTACAGGCGCACGGACGGCGTTTATTGGGATATGCTCGGCGCCAAGGGGTCCGGTGGCGACAACATAGCATACGAGACCGTTGACGGAGTAAAATACCGCGCCCACAATGAAGAGGAATCAGCTACCGGAGAGGCATATTCCTACAACAGCGGCACTATGCTTTCCGGAGCCGCTGACCTCTACAGAGTGACTGGGGATGAGCAGTATCTTTCCGATATGACTTCTCTCTCCACCTCCGCCTTCCTTTACTTCGCGACCAAATCCACCTCCAGACCCGGTTACTATGAATATGCTGTCACCGGGTTCAACAACTGGTTCAACGGGGTGCTTCTGCGTGGATGGGTGGATGTTTCCGCTCATTACACGAATGTCGCCTTCAATATCGGCACGTTTCAGAACAACCTGGACTACGCCTACGACAACTACTTGAAAGATAATATGCTTCCGCCAAGCCTCCTTTACGGGTGGAATGCGACAACTTCGAAAAATAATGTGGAGGCAATGTTCACTTTCGCCTACGCTGCCGAGTATGCGGTCTTGGCGAAGTGGAACCTTTCCCGACTTGACTAATATCCATATCGCATAAATTATGAAGAGGACAATATTGCTGACAATTGCGTCTCTGCTTTCTGTCATTGGACTTAATGCACAGAATATCAGAGTGACCGGTGTGGTTCTCGACAGTTCTTCGGAACCTGTTTACGGAGCGAGCGTGCTTGTGAAGGGCACCCGGACCGGAGTCTCCACCGACGCCGAAGGCCGTTATGAGATTAGCGTCAGACCGGACGCCACGCTCGAATTCTCTCTCCTTGGAATGGCCACCAGGACCGAGCCGGTTCAGGGCAGAGGCGAAATAAATGTCGTTATGACCGATGACAACACCTGGCTTGAGGCTGTCGTGGTCGTAGGTTACGGAACCCAGAAACGCGGTTCCCTTACCGGAGCGGTTTCAGGTCTGGACGGCGACAACCTCATCAAAACCAAGAACGAAAACCCGCAGAATATGCTGACCGGACGAATCCCGGGCGTGAGGGTGTGGCAGAAATCCGCTGAGCCGGGAACGTACAACAACAGTCTGGATATCCGTGGACTGGGTGAACCGCTTGTCGTGATTGACGGCGTTCCACGTTCCACCGAAGACTTCCAGAGGCTCAATGCCAACGACATCGAGAATATATCCGTCCTCAAGGACGCTTCCGCAGCTATTTACGGTGTCAGGGGAGGTAACGGAGTAATTCTCGTCACTACAAAGAAAGGCTCTCAGGGCAAGGCAAGCGTTCAGTACAACGGCTCGTTTACGTTCCAGATGCCGTCCACGATGCCGAAGCTTGCCGACGCGATAGGGGCGATGACCCTCTACAACGAAATGGCTCTGAATAAATCTGATGGAAGCGGCTCGGTGACCTTCACGCAGGAGTATATGGACCAGTACCGCAACGGCACCAAGACCGCGGCTGACTGGAACTCTCTCGTATTCTCGAAGATGTCTCCTCAGACCCAGCACGATTTGAGCATAAGCGGCGGCACGGAGAAATGCCAGTACTATGTGAGTATGGGCTACATCTACCAGGAGGGATTCTTCCGCTCCCGTGACCTTAATTACTCCAAATACAACCTCCGTTCAAATATCGACGCGGAGATTGCCAGAGGGCTCAGACTAAACCTCAACATCAGCGGAATTCTTGACAACCGCAGCACTCCGGACTCGGATGCCGTGACCCTAATCCGCAACCTCTGGAAACAGGGCGTGCTCTTCCCGGCATATGTGGATCCGGACCAGACGATGCTCAACTACGAAGGCCTTGACCTTATGCAGAATACCGTGGCGATGATGACCCGCTCGGTTTCCGGATACAAGGACTATCGCAAGAAGCAGTTCCAGTCATCCGCTTCACTTGAGTATGACTTCGGCACCCTTACCGACGCTCTTCAGGGACTCTCTCTCAAGGGAATGGCGAGCTACGACTTCCGTTACGACGACAACGAGTTCTTCCGCAAGGCATATAACCTCTACGCGCAGGATGAGCTTACTGGGGAATATGTGGCGAAGGAGTTTTCCGACCACTCGGACAGGCTCACCCGTGAGAATTACACGAAATGGCAGGGGCTGGGACAGATTCTCCTCAACTACAACCGCACTTTCGGGGGAAAGCACGATGTCGGGGCTACCTTCGGCTACGAAGCCCAGAGGCGCAAGGGCGACAACTATTATCTGATCGGTGACCTTGCATTCAGTTCACCATACCTCACCGCCCTCAAGGACAAGACCCAGTCCACATACGTAGACATCAACAGCAACATCAACTCATTCTATGACCTTGCATACCAGGCAGTTATAGGTCGTGTGAACTATGCTTACGACAACCGTTACCTCTTTGAGGCACAGTTCCGTTACGACGGTTCATCCAAATTCGCAAAGGGACACCGCTGGGGCTTCTTCCCGTCCGCTTCAGTGGGCTGGAGGCTTTCAGAAGAGCCGTTCTTCAAAAACTGCAGTGCTCTCTCCTTCATTAACCAGTTGAAATTCAGGGCAAGTTACGGCTCGCTCGGAGACGACAGCGAACTGAACTACGAATGGCTCTCCGGATATGTTTACCCTGCCACAGGAAATGACGGCGAAAAGGGATATTATTCCGGTTACGCACCGGCTTACCTCATCGGCGGCGAAATGGTTTACGGAGTGAGCACCTCACCGCTTCCGAACGTTAACATCACCTGGCTCAAGTCCAGGACTTTCAATGTCGGAGTGGATTTTGAGGCTTGGAACGGCCTTCTCGGCATCACATTCGACTATTTCGAGCGCAGCCGCGACGGAGTCTTCGGACAGAATACATCTTCTCTTCCTACCGTTGTGGGCGCTTCCGCTCCGGTGGAGAACCTCAACAGCGACCGAAATCTCGGTCTCGAACTGGAGATTTCCCACAGACACAAGGTAGAAGACTTCAGCTACGGTCTCAAGGGAATAGTGACCATTACACGTCGTCAGAACCTCAAGGCATACGGCCAGGGCCCTTACGGAAACTCCTACGACCGCTGGCGCAACGACAACCTCACCAACCGCTACCAGGGCATCCAGTTCGGTTACGAGGGGGCAGGACGCTACGAGTCTTGGGAAGACATCTGGTCTTATGACATCTACAAGGAGGGGGACACCCTTCCGGGCGACTACAAATACCTCGACTGGAACGGCGACGGCGAAATCAACAGTCTGGACGAACATCCGTACGCCTACGATCAGACTCCGTGGATGAACTACTCCCTCTCGTTCAACTGCGAATGGAAAGGGCTGGACTTCAGCGTACTTTTCCAGGGCTCCGCTTTGGGCTCATATATGTACGATGAGCCGCTTTACTCCATCTGGGGTTCTAACGGCGGCGGCGCTCTGGAGCAGTTCCTTGACAGGTGGAGACCTGCGGGAGAATACACAGACCCGTACGACCAGTCTCTCCAGTGGATATCGGGAAATTACGCCTACACCGGACACAGTCCGCAGAAGAACTCCTCATTCAACCGCGTGAGCACTTCTTACCTGCGCCTCAAGAGCATCGAACTCGGTTACACCATTCCTAAGTTCCGCAATTCCAATTTCGGCCTCAGGGTGTTCGTGAACGGATATAACCTTCTCACCTTCACCGGAATAAAATATGTGGACCCGGAACATCCGGACTCCGACTACGGACGTATGTACCCGCTCAACAAGACGGTTTCACTTGGTATGAACCTGACATTCTAAGATGCACGTGATTATGAAAAAGATATTTGCAGCAATCATTTCAGCCCTTGTTCTCGCCTCCTGCAGTATGGACCTTACGCCGAAGAACATCGTGACTGACGACGACCTGATGAGTTCCACAAAGGGCGTGTCCATCTACCTTGCGCGTCTTTACAGCTATATGCCTTTCGAGGATTTTAAGTATATGGCGGCCTGGGGCTTCACCTTCAACGGCTGGCTGGGCACTCTGGGAATCGACGGGTGCGGCGAGGCTATGAACCGTGACGACGTTTTCCGCACTTTTCAGGGCGAAGAGACCCCGTGCTGGAGCCAGGCGTTCGTCCTCATCCACGATGCGAACCACCTCATCGAGACCCTTCCTTCCTACAGGGCCAACTTCACCGAGACGGAATATAATGATTTCTTAGGGCAGGGCTACTTCGTCCGCGCATACGTCTTCTATCAGATGGCGCGCCGTTTCGGAGGTATTCCGCTGGTGACTTCCACCATTGCCTATCCGAACGAGTCGGATAAACTTGAAGTCCCGCGTGCCTCTGAGGAGGATACCTGGAACCAGGTGTGTGCGGATTTTGACACCGCCATCTCCCTGCTTCCTGCGACGGCGACCCTGAGCGGTCTTGTGAACAAATACGCTGCACTCGCATTCAAGGCAGAGGCGATGCTTTATGCCGGAAGCGTTGCAAAGTACAATGAAACCGTGTCCGGAAGGCTTACGGGGCTTGGAGCCAAGACCGGAGTCCGCGTCATCGGCTTTGACAGCAAGAGCGCGGCGGAGGCCAGCGTGCGATATTTTTCCGAGTCCTACAAGGCTGCAAGGCAGGTTATGGAGTCCGGGAAATATTCTCTCTACAAGAAAAAATGGGCCGCAGGCGACAAGGACGCTATGTATCAGAATATGGTGGATATGTTCAGCGACCTCACCAGCCCGGAAAATATCTATGTGAAGGAATACCTCTATCCTTCCCTTACCCACGGTCTCGACGCCTACAGCTCTCCGTTCATCTTCCGCGACCCGCTCTGCTCCGGCAGCTGCCCTTCCCTTGATTTCGTGGAGCTTTTTGACGGTTTCGAGCGCTACGCTGACGGAACAATCAGAGTGACCGACGGAGCGGACAACACTTCCGGACACTATCTGATGTTTGATACTACTATGGATTTCTTCGAGAATGCGGAGCCTCGCCTCAGGGCGTATGTAATTCTCCCGGGAGACACTTTCCGCAATCAGGAAATTGAAATACGTGCGGGCGTTTACACCGGCAGCACCCCTGTCTCACCGCTCTGGAGCGACTATTCTTACAGCCGTGCCACCCAGAACTACTATCAGACTCTTTCCCAGTACACATCCACTCCGAAGACCCTCTACCTGAGCCCGCGTGCTCAGTCCGGTCAGGAAATCGTAACTCTTGAGGACGGAAGCCAGATGACAGCGGCGGGCGCCAACGGACCATTCTATGACGTGAAGGACAACGAGGCCAATCTTTCCGGCTTCTACCTCCGCAAATACCTCAACCCCGACCCGAACTACATCCGCGGTGAGGGCAAATCCGCACAGCCGTTCATTCTTATGCGTTACGCTGATGTGCTTCTCGCTGCAGCGGAGGCCGGTGTGGAACTTTCCATAGCCGGAGCCGCCTGCCCGGTCGAGGGAGACGATATGCTGACGGTGGCAACTCAGGCAATCCGCGACATCCGCGAGAGGGCCGGTGCGGATGAGCTTACAGTCGCCCTTACCGCTGACGAAGAGAGCCGCAACATCGTCCGCCGCGAACGCCGCAAGGAACTTGCCTTCGAGCACAAGTCCAAGTGGGACATCCGCCGCTGGAGAGTCCAGCACGACGAGGGTCGTGACGGATTCTGGGGCGAAAAACGTGACGCGAGCCGTTTCGGAAAAGGTGAAAGTTACCGCTTGCACGGCCTGTATCCGTTCTACAGCACACGCGAGAAGAAATACTTCTTCGACGCCAATTTCCAGATGGCTCGTGAGATGGAGCTTAAATACACGGCTCTCGACTACTACTTCGAAATCCCTACGAACGAGGTATCAAAGAGTGCATATATCGACCAACAGCCTAACAGATAGAAGATTATGAGAAATAAAGCTTTATATATGACAGTGCTGAGCGTGCTGGTTCTAAGTTCCTGCTCGCTCTTTAAGCTGGACAATTACGACGCCCCGGCCGAGACTCTCTACGGCACCGTAACCGACATCAAGACCGGAGACCCGGTCCTCACAGACCAGGGTTCAGAGGGCATCCGCGTGAGACTTATAGAGACTAGTTGGGAAGGCAATGTGACCCCGCAGGACTTCTACTGCCGCTCCAACGGAACCTTCCAGAATACAAAACTCTTCGAGGCTGACTACAACATCCGCGTGGACGGTCCGTTCGTCCCTATCGTAATTGAGGATGCGAACGGAACCGTGCTGAAAGACGGCAGCGTGAATACACACATAAAGGGCAAGACAGAGGTCAATTTTCAGGTTCAGCCTTTCCTGAAGGTGGAAATCGTCGGGTCTCCGACTGTGAGCGCCGGCAAAATCACTGCAAACGTGAAAGTCACCAGGGCCACCACGAAGGCTGAACTTGCGGCCGCTCTCGGAGAGTCGGGTACTTGGAAGGACGCCAACGCCAACATTACTGACGTTCAGCTTTTTGTCAGCCGCTCCTCATCCGTAGGCTACCGTGCCAGGGACAACCGCTGGTCCAGTGAGCTCAAATACACAGGCGCCGCCTTCGAATCGCTAATCGGCAAGAATGTGACCATCAAATCCAACGGAACGATTCCATCCGGGCAGAAAGTCTTCATCCGTGCCGCCGCCCGAATCAATTACGACACCCCATCCGGAAGCGGAACCAAGCGTTGGAACTATTCCGAGTCCATTGAAGTTGATATCCCATAATTTTCCCTCCGATGAAATTGAAAACCATAATACTTGCCGCAGCCGCTCTGTCCTCTCTGATGGGGGCGGTGGCTTGCTCTGAAGGCGCTGTCAATGCGGAAAAGAGCCCTGTTGACTATGTAAGCACCCTTGTAGGAACGATGTCCAAGCCGGAATTCTCCACCGGAAACACCTATCCTGCTCTCGCCCGCCCTTGGGGAACACACTTCTGGACTCCGATGACCGGGACAATGGGAAACGGATGGACCTACAGCTACACCGCGGACAAAATCCGCGGATTCAAACAGACCCATCAGCCGAGTCCGTGGATGAATGACTACGGCGAGTTTGTAATTATGCCGGTGACCACAGGCCTTGTCTTTGACGAGAACTCACGTGCGAGCTGGTTCTCCCACAAGGCTGAAACCGCCACTCCATACTGCTACAGCGTCTATCTGGCGGACCACGATGTCTTGGCGGAGATGACCGCGACTGAGCGGGCTGCAGCCTTTCGCCTCACCTATCCGGAGAAAGACCTCTCCTACATAGTCGTGGACGCTTTTGACGGCGGGTCTTTCGTGAAAGTGCTTGAGGATGAGAACAAAATCGTCGGTTACACCACAAAGAACACCGGAGGAGTGCCGGAGAATTTCCGCAACTGGTTCGTCATAGTTTCAGACACTCCTTTCGAATATGTCGGAACAGTCACTAATGGAACGCAGCTCTCCGCAACTCCGTCAAGCGAATCTTCGCATTCGATGGCGGTTGTGGGATTCAGGACAGTTAAAGGACAGAAGGTAAATCTCCAGGTCGCATCCTCTTTCATAAGCCTCGAGCAGGCGGAAAGAAACCTCGGCGAACTTGGTGACGGCTCGTTTGACCGCATCGCACAGGAAGGACGGGACCGCTGGAACGAGGTTCTTGGAAGAATTGCCGTTGAGGACACCGACACCGACCGCCTCCGCACCTTCTACTCCTGCCTCTACCGCTCCCTTCTTTTCCCTCGTGACTTTTCTGAAATCGATGCCTCAGGCCGCCGAGTGCACTACAGCCCATACAACGGAGAAATCTGCGACGGCTACCTTTTCACCGACACCGGCTTCTGGGACACTTTCCGCAGCCTTTTCCCTCTTCTGAACCTCATCTATCCCGACGTGGCCGCAAAGATGCAGGAGGGCTGGGTCAATGCCTACCGTGAGAGCGGATTCCTGCCGGAGTGGTCAAGTCCGGGACATAGACCTTGTATGATTGGAAACAATTCCGCATCGGTGGTTGCCGACGGCTACATCAAGGGTCTTCGCGGCTACGACGTCGAGACTCTCTGGGAGGCAGTTGTGCACGGAGCCAACGCTGTCCACGAGGGCACGATGACCTCCGGACGCAGAGGCTGGGAGGAGTACAACCGCTTGGGTTATGTTCCGTGCGATACGGGTATCAACGAAAGCGCTGCAAGGACTCTGGAATATGCCTACGACGACTGGTGCATCTGGACTCTCGGAAAGGCTCTCGGAAAGAGCGAGGAGGAGATAGATATCTACAGGCAGAGGGCTCTCAATTACCGCAATCTCTACCTTCCTGACTCTTCCCTTATGTGCGGCCGCAAGGCTGACGGAGAGTTCTCCCTCCCGCTTAACCCCTACAAATGGGGAGGCGATTTCACCGAAGGGAACGCCCTGCAATACACTTGGTCCGTATTCCACGACATCAAGGGCCTCATCGCGCTTATGGGAGGGGAGGAGAATTTCTGCCGCAATCTTGACAATGTCTTTGATGTTCCGCCGATTTTCGACGACAGCTACTACGGCTTCACCATCCACGAAATCCGCGAGATGCAGGTTATGAATATGGGCAACTATGCCCACGGCAACCAGCCTATCCAGCATATGCTCTATCTCTATGACTGGGCGGGACAGCCGTGGAAGGCTCAGCAGCACATCCGCGAGGCGATGGACAAACTCTACACTGCAGCCCCTGACGGCTACTGCGGCGACGAGGACAACGGACAGACTTCCGCCTGGTATGTATTCTCCGCGCTCGGCTTCTATCCTGTCTGCCCGGCGAGTGACCAATACGCGATAGGAACGCCGCTCTTCCGCAAAGTAACGGTCAATCTCCCTTCCGGGAAGAAGATAGTCATTGACGCTGCAAATAACAGCCGCGAGAACTTCTACATTCAGTCCCTCAAAGTTAACGGAAAGGCATACACCAAGACCTATTTCACCCATTCGGATCTTTCCGAAGGGGCAAGGATAGACTTCACGATGGCTCCGACTCCGGACACAAAACGTTCGACCTCGGCCTCCGACCGTCCATATTCACTCTCGGAATAGTCGCACTGAATAATATTTCTTACCTTTGGAGGATAGATTCCTCCAGAGGTTTTTTATGTAAACAGGACTCAATATGAAAAGAAAACTAATAACCGCAGCCATTATCGGGCTCTGCACCATCTGCGGCTCATCGCTCTTTGCGCAGACCGCCTCCTTCGAATCCAGGCGTCCGCAGCCGGGGGAGAGGCTTTTTACGTCGGAAAAGATAGAGAAGGTCATAGATGAAGTGACCTCTCAGCTTACTAACCCGAAACTCTCCTGGATGTTCCGCAACTGCTTCCCGAACACGCTTGACACCACGGTGCATTTTAGGGAGGATAGCGACGGCAATCCGGACACGTTTGTCTATACGGGCGACATCCACGCTATGTGGATGCGCGACTCCGGGGCTCAGGTCTGGCCATACGTTCAGTTTGCAGATAGCGATGCTCACCTTCGGGAAATGATTGCCGGGGTAATCAACCGTCAGTTCTATTCCATCGCCCTTGACCCTTATGCAAACGCCTTTAACGACGGTCCCACCGGCGGAGAATGGGCGAACGACGGCACGGATATGAACCCGAACGACCACGAAAGAAAGTGGGAAATCGACTCCCACTGCTACCCTATACGCCTTGCATACGAGTATTGGAAGGTTACGGGCGACACCTCCGTTTTCGGCGACAAGTGGATTGAGGGAATGAAGGCGATTCTTCGCACCCTGAAGGAGCAGCAGAGAAAAGACGGCGTCGGACCCTACCATTTTACCCGCGTCACGGATCGCCAGCTCGACACCAAGTGCTGCGGCGGACTGGGCAACCCGGTGAAGCCTTGCGGGCTCATAGCCTCCGCTTTCCGCCCTTCCGACGACGCCACCACATTCGAGTTCCTCATCCCGTCCAACTTCTTTGCAGTCACTTCCCTTCGCAAGGCCGCTGAGATACTTGAAGCAGTGAACGGGAACACCGCGATGGCCTCTGAATGCCGCTCGCTCGCCGACGAGGTTGAGGCGGCAATCCGGAAATATGCCGTCGTTTATCACCCCAAATTCGGAAATATCTACGCCTTCGAAGTGGACGGCTTCGGCAACGCTCTTCTTATGGACGATTCCAATGCCCCGAGCCTTCTTTCGCTTGCATACCTCGGGGATGTCGCTCCGGATGACCCCGTTTACCTCAACACCCGCCGCTTTGCCCTGAGCGACAGCAACCCTTATTTCTTTAAGGGCAGCGCCGCAGAAGGCATCGGTGGACCGCACGTGGGGTATGATATGATATGGCCGATGAGCATTATGATGCGTGCCTTCACTTCATCTGACGATGGAGAAATCCGCGACTGCATAGTCTCTCTGCTGAACACCGACGCTCTCACAGGCTTCATCCACGAGTCCTTCCACAAGGACGACCCGACAAATTTTACCAGGGCCTGGTTCGCTTGGCAGAACACTCTCTTCGGAGAGCTCATCCTGAAACTCATTTCCGATGGCAAGCTGGACCTTCTGAATTCCATCGCTTTGGACGAGGGGGGAAAGGCCGTAGGAGTGGGTGATGTGCGCGCTTTTGGTCCGCAGACCCCGTCACCGGAGCAGTTCTGCACGAAAGTCACGATTAAAGACCAGGGACTTGAGCGCACGGCCTGGCTTTACATTCCGGAAAACTCCAAAGGGAAAGTGCTTCCTCTTGTCGTGGTGCTTCACGGCTATGGCGGAAGGGCTCTGAGGGGCGGACAGAATTTTATGAAGATTGCAGATAGAGAGGGTTTCGCTGTCTGCTGGCCTCAGGGGGCGAAGGACGGAAAAGGAAAAAACTGCTGGAACGTGGGCTATCCTGCTCAGGAGGGCTACAAAATCGATGACACCGCTTTCCTGCGCCGCCTTGTGAAGAAGCTTCAGAAGGAGTATGGACTTAGCCGCGAGAATGTGTTCCTGACCGGTATGTCCAACGGAGGTGAGATGTGCTATAAGATGGCAGCCGAGCACCCGGAGACCTTCTCCGCCATCGCTTCCATCGCGGGCCTCACCCTCAAATGTATGAGCACGGATTACCGCCGTCCGGTTCCTTTTATGGAAGTTCACGGGACAGCGGACAGAGTCTCTTTCTGGGAGGGCGACCCTCAGAATAAGGGCGGATGGGGAGAGTATCTTGCCGTCCCTGTCGCAGTGAGCCACATTGTCAATGCAAACGGCTGCGAGAGCGAAACCATTACCGAAGTTCCCGCTCAGCGCAAACAGGTTCTCCTGCACAAATTCTCAGACGGGCTTCCCGCTTGGAAGGGCGGCCCTGCGGCTGACGTGCTTCTGTACGAGGTCCGCGGAGGCGACCACAGCTGGTCCGAGTCCTACATTCCGACCTGCGAACTAGTTTGGGAGTTCTTCTCGAAATATCTTAGATAAGGGGAGGGACTAAAATGTCGTAGCCTTTGTTGAACCCGACTTCCCCCTGGCGTGTACTTTAGAACCCGAAGAAATCCCTGGCGTTTTCGTAGCAGATGCCTTTCACCATTTTGTGGATGAAAGGCATTTCGCTTTCAGGAAGCCTTCCTGAAGCGACGTCGTCGCCGAGAACCGCGCAGAGGATGCGGCGGAAATACTCGTGGCGAGGGTAGGAGAGGAAGCTTCTGGAGTCGGTGAGCATCCCAACAAAGCGGCTCAAAAGGCCCAGAGAGGAGAGCGCGTTAAGTTGTTTGCGCATCCCGTCCTCCTGGTCGAGGAACCACCACGCAGCGCCGTACTGCATCTTTCCGGGTGTCGTCCCGTCGTTGAAGGTGCCCGCCATCGTGGCGAAAACCTCGGTGTCCTTAGGGTTGAGGTTGTAGAGGATGGTCTTGGCAAGGTGGCCGTCGTAGGCGAGTGAGCTGAAAAAGCGGTGTCCAGCTGCGGCTACAGGTTTGTCGTCAATTGCATCAAACCCTGTGTCCGGGCCCAGGAGCTCGAACATACGGCGGTTGTTGTTGCGGTTTGGCCCGATGTGGAACTGCTGGGTCCATCCGCTCTCGCAGTCCATCACTGCAAGGTCGAAGAGCACCGCGCTCTTGAACGCTGCCGTTTCGGCCTCCGAAGGGGTCTGACCATTGAGAGCTTTACGGAAAATTCTGTCCGCCTCTTCGCGAGGGCAGTCGGCGGAGTAGAAGGTGTCCAGCCCGTGGTCTGAAAGTCGGCAGCCCATTGAGGCGAAGAAGTCGTGCCGCTTTTGGAGGGCGCTCTGAAGCGCTTGATAATCATTGATTTCCACGCCTGCTGCTGCAGAGAGCCTCTCGATATATTTCCTGTAGTCCGCAGGAGAATCCACTCCCATCACCTTGTCCGGCCTCCAGGTCGGAAGCACCTTCACTCCGAACGGGGAGCGGGCGATGGCGGCGTGATGCTCCAGAGAGTCAGCCGGGTCGTCGGTGGTGCAGACAGTCTCCACATTGAACCTTCGCATAAGCGCCTGTCCCCTGTAATCTTCGCCCTCAAGAAGAGCGTTGCAACTGTTGTAAACCTCGCGGGCATTCTTCGGCGATAGAGTCTGATGGATGCCGAAAACCCTCGCAAGCTCCAGGTGGGTCCAGTGGTAGAGCGGGTTGCGCATAGTGTAGGGCACGGTCTCCGCCCATTTCTCGAACTTCTCCCAGCTTGAGCGGCCTCCGGTGATATAGTCCTCGCTCACTCCGTTCCACCTCATCGCCCTCCATTTGTAGTGGTCGCCGCCGAGCCAGACCTCGGTGATGTCGGCAAAGCGGTGGTTCTCGGCCACTTCCCGCGGGGAAAGGTGGCAGTGGTAGTCAATGATCGGAAGAGACTCTGCGCTCTCGTGATATAGTTCCCGTGCGTACTCATTGCCGAGAAGGAAATCGTCGTTTATGAATGGTTCCATATTCTGTATGCGATTTTGAGTTGAAATTTTAACGCCCGACATTCAGCCGGGCGCTATCGATTATAATTTAATTACCTTGTATTTAGGCACAAACGCCTTCATAAGAAGCCATCCCACAAGGTAAGCTACGGCGCAGATGCAGAAAACGATGAAATAGCCTGCCGGCTTGCCCTCGAACCCGAGGAACTGAAGATTGGTTTCGCCCGCATAGACGAAGAGTTCTCCGGCGAACTTCTGCATAATCATCGAACTGATTCCTCCGGCCATTCCGCCGATTCCGGTCACCGTCGCAACGACCTGTTTCGGGAACATATCGCTCACGGTTGTATAGACATTAGCCGACCAGGACTGATGCGCCGCGCAGCCGATGCCAATTATGATTGCAGGGAACCACGGGGAAATTCTTCCGAGAGGCTGGGCCAGAAGCACAAGAAGCGGCACAAGTGCGAATATGAGCATAGCCTTCATCCTTGCGGCGTATGGGTCGAACGCTCCGCCTTTTTTGAGGGCTCTGTTGATGAAGAGTGTCGGGAGCTTGCCTCCGAAGATGGAGAGCATCGTGATTGCGTAGAGGGTGAAAATCAGCGCCATACCGAGCGGGTCGCTGGTCTTGATTCCGAACTGGGCGTTGAGGTAGGACGGAGTCCAGAAAAGGAAGAACCACCACACGCCGTCGGCCATAAAGCGGCCGGAGATGACTGCCCAGGTCTGGCGGTAACGCAGCGCCTGCCAGATGGTGATTTTCTTCTGCCCGGAAGACTCGGCGCCCTCGCTCTGAGCTGACTTATCTGAAGAACTCTGAACCGTTTTCTCTGAGGCTTCCTCGGCAGCCTCTCCTGCGGCCTCAATCCTCTTGTCCTGCTCGATGTACTCAAGTTCCGCCGCATTCACCCAGCGCGAGTGCTCCGGCTTGTCATAGACGAACACCCAGATTCCCATCCAGATGAAGCCTAGGGCACCGATAATTATGAATGCCATCTCCCAGCCGCAGGCCTTCGCGATGAGCGGAATAGTGAGCGGCGCCACCAGCGCGCCGATTGACGCTCCGGCGTTGAAGATGGATGTGGCGAACGCGCGGTCCTTCTTCGGGAAATACTCAGCTGTGGCCTTGATGGCTGAAGGGAAGTTTCCGGCCTCGCCGAGAGCAAGAACGCTCCGGGCCACGAGGAAACAGTACATACTTACAGTCGAAATGAGCACCGCCGTGTCGCCCGTCGCCCTGATGAGCTGCTCGGCGTTCTCAAGCCCGGTCACGGTCTCGGTCACCACCCCGCAGAGTGCGTGGAGGCACGCGCCCGCCGACCAGACGCCGATTGCCCAGAGATAGCCCTTCTTCGTTCCCATCCAGTCCACGAACCTGCCGGCAAAGAGCATACAGATTGCGTAGATAATTGAGAATATGGAAGTTATGGTTCCGTAGTGGGATTCGTCCCAATGGAACTCGGGTTTAATGAATTCATCCCAGGTGAGGGAAAGGACCTGCCGGTCCAGGTAGTTTACCGCCGTCGCGAAGAAAAGCATCGCGCAGATAACCCAGCGGAAGTTGCTCATTTTTTTATTTTCCATCTATCTCGTATTAAGTGTTTCTGCTTATTATGAAGTATGCAAAAATAAGACTTTTCTCCTTAATTCCACGCAAACATCCTTCTACTTTCCTTCCCCCTCGGCTCTTCCCCCGAATCTCGAATCAGTTTCGATAAGCGAGAGCGAGGGGGAGAGGAACATCCGCTGGGGGTTGGTGCCCATCACGCCCTGGGGGACTTCCTCTCCGAGGAGGGCGAAAAGTTCGGTCCAATAGACGGGCATTTCTCCGCCGGAGTCAAGAAAATTCATCGGGTATTGCTCGAAAAGGTGGGTTCCGTCTTCCTTCAGATAGGAATACCAGACCAGTTCGCTGCAATACATCGCGCCGTTGTCGGGCAGGAAATGGACATCGTACGGCTGTCCGAGGAACTGCTTGGCGTTCTCTACGTCCCGGCGGGCCTCATCTTCGCTGACAAGGGGCCTTTTGACAACGAAAACCGGCAACGAGCCGTCCTTGAGCGTAAAATCGCTCAGCAGCGTGTCGAGCGGATGACGGTCGACTCCGTGAGCGAGGGTGGCGTCGATAATCCAGGTGGAATCTCCCTGAACTTCAAGAATGGCCACGTGAATGGTCATCAGCGAGTCTCCCCCTGCAGTGGAGGCGCTGATTGCGCCTGCCATCGAGTCATCTTCAAGGTCATAGTCTGAGGGAATCTGCACAAAAACAAGATCCCCCGTTCTGAGAGCGGGTCCGTTTTGCCGCGCCCGGGTGCATCCTGCGCAGAAAAGCGTCAGGGCAGCCAAAAGTATTGATGCAATTTTTTTCATACGGTAAAGATAGCGAGGAAAATCATATAACGCAACCTGCAGAGCAAAGTTTGTGGCATTCCGGTCGGGGTGACGGTGGCATTTTTCTATCGGAGCCCCAGCGGCAGGGCGATGCTCAGATTTCTGCGATGACACTGAGGCTGCCGCGAAGGACGGCGCAAAGGGCGCTTACGGCGTCCGCAAGGACGGAGGGGCAGAAGCCCGGGGCGGAGAGGGCGGCAAGGAGAAGGGCGGCTGGGATCAGAAGTCCCGTGAGGGGGATGGCGATGAGGTTCGTGAGGAGAAAATACTGGGGAAAGGTGCCGAAACAGTGCCAGGCGAGGGGACCGGTGGTCATCTGGCAGGAGATGGAGAGGGCGGCGCTGTTCCAGATGAACCTCAGCGGGCGCGGAAAATGCGAGGTTCCCTGCGGGTATAAGTCTCTTAAAAAGGGGAAGATGTAGGCTATGCCGGCAAGGGCGAGATAGGAAAGCTGGAAACTGATTTCCTTCAGAGCCGTCGCGTCTATGCAGAGCTGGAGGATGAAACTTCCCGCGAGCGTGGTCCTAAGGTCAGTCCGCCTTCCAAGCAGGACCCCCGTTTCCCTCACAAGAATAAATAGGAAGGCGCGGCTGATTGAGGGCCCTGCGCCGGTCATTACAGTGTATGCGCCCGTTGTGAGGATGGTGAGGGCGGCTCTGAGTTTGCCCGCCGCGATGCTGTTGCCAAGCACCCGTCCAAAGCGCGAGACCACCCCGTAGATGACTCCGAGGTGAAGGCCCGAAAGGGCGAGGATGTGGGAGGCTCCGCTTTCCCGAAAGGCCGAGACGGTCTCTCTCGAAAGGGCGCTGCGGTCTCCGAGCAGAAGGGCCTTGAGAAGGGCGTTGTCTTCCTCGCTTTTTAGCGGGAGGCTCTCCAAAAGGGTCTTGAACTTTTCTCCGAGGGTGGCGAGGGCCTCTCCCGTTGCGCCCTCCGTGATGGGGTGGCCTCCGCCAGAGAGGGCGGTGAGGGCGGCTCTGGAGGCGCAGAGCGCGCCGGCAAAAAACAGAGTCGCGAAGAGCTGGGCGCGAAGCGCACAGGCCCCTACAGAACTTCGCGTTCTCCAAAGGGTCCACAGCAGTGCAAGGCCCGTCAGGATGCCCGCCGCAGCGGCTCCGAGGAGCATATTTCCCCCTTCAGGGGGCCTGAGTCCAAAGAAATTTCCGCCCGGGAAAAGGACGGGTGCGAGTGAAAAGGCTACGACTCCTGCGCCGAATGGGAGCACGGCGCGCTCGATTCTTCTGAGTTTCGGCATAAGCGGCGACAAAAGAATCCCGGGTCCACAGCGCAAAGTTAGGAAAGTTTCTTAAGAAGATGGGAATCTGCCGGCAACTTTTGATATTATTGCATTGTGTTTCCCCAAGCGGCCCCGCTCCGCTCAGGTTCTACGGCCGGAGCGGACTGAATAGGTCTTCGAGACTTAGAGATGAGTTCACTATGTCGTTGTGGATGGACTCCCCGAGCCCCATTGATGTTATCAGAACCAGCAGCAGGGAATGCGAAGGCTTGTGATTTTTCGACGCTTTGAATGCATCAAGTTTATTCAGCAGGTTTCTTCTGTAATCGTCAGTTATGTAATATCGGTTCTCGGAGAACTTAATCTCGCACAGATAGTCTGTCCTCTCTTCCGGCGCGGGAATTACCATATCCACCTGTGCGCCGCCTCCGTCCGGTGCGGTCCCAGTCCAGCTGTAGTCCTGCCCCAGAGATTTAATCCGCAGAGCAGCTTTTATCTGTTCGAGGTGGCGGGAGCAGAGCAGTTCAAAGGCCCGTCCAGCCCAGTTTTCGTATTCGTGGGTCCTCTGGAAATATGTCCAATCCTTTCTCAGGGCCTTGTCGCTGACAAAATTCAGGTAGAATATGGAAAAGAAATCACACAACTGGTAGATTGTCTCTTTTCTCTGCTTGCCGTATCTTGAGAACGAGCGTACGATTCCGCACTCCTGAAGATTTTCCATCATCTTGGTGAACGTGCCTCCGCCCTTCATTTGAGTGGACTCCAATATCTCGCTTCTTGTCATCCCATAGAACTTTCCGCCCAGAGCGCGCACTATGTCCATATATTTTTCGGCTGACTGAAAAAGTCCTGTATATACATCGCGGAATTCCTGATTTATTGAAGAATTATGGAAATAGAATTCATTGATGTTCTGGCTCAAAGTCCTCCCCGGCTGCATACGGTCCATATAATATGGGATGCCGCCGATGGCCATCTGGCTGAGCGCAATCTCATAATCAGACATTTTGAAGCCGCGCTTTGCATAATACTGCTTCGCCTCGCAAAGATTAAACGGCGCGAGGTACATCTTTTCCGTCAGCCGCTCGTGCAGTCCGCCGTAGTCCCGGATTACATTGTCGAGCATCCAACTCGTTGCTGAACCGCACACGATGAGGAAGATGTTCCGCTGTTTCACCGCCCAACTGTTCCAGAAGTAGCCGAGTTCCTCTACCAGTTCGGAAGATTTTTGCCCGGCAAGCCAAGGGAGTTCATCAATGAACACGACTTTCCTCGCAGCGGTGTTTCCGCTCAGCAGCTTCTTGAGAAGATCAAAGGCGTCAAGCCAGTCCTTCGGCTCCTTGTATGAGGGCGGAAGCCCATAGTCCAGCAGGCTGCGATAGAAATGCTTGAGCTGAGTCCTTTTGTGCTGATATTCCTCGCCCTCTTCGCATTTCTTGAATATGCCGACAACGGAAAACGCGACTTCGTCCCTGAAGCTTTCGTCAATCAGATAGGATTTACCGACGCGTCTTCGCCCGTAAATGGCAAGAAACTCTGATTTGTCTGACTGGTAGAGTCGCCGAAGCAAATCAATTTCGTTCTTTCTTCCGATGATGTTTCCCGTATTCATAGTCTGCTGGTGTTTTCTGCAAATATAGGCTCTTTTGACGCTATTTGCAAAGAATCTCAGCCAAAATCGTTAAAAATATTGCATTTTGGCTGAAAAAGTGAATTTTTATCAGAGTGAGTTATGTGATTGTAAATTAGTGAAATACTTTATTTAATGCAAAGAATCTCAGCCAAAATCGCCAAAAATATTGCATTTTGGCTGAAAATATTCGGTTATGACGCTTTGAGAAACGCCACACTCCCTGCAGCGCCCGATTTTTGGAATTTGTCCGCTTTTCCATAATCCGCTGCGACAACTTTTTTCGCATTATTTTTCGTAACTTTGTGCGGTTATTCTGAGCTATATACTCAACTGGTTGATATATAATAATTTAACATAGAATTTTATGATTATCTTAGTGCTTAACTGCGGCAGCTCTTCGCTTAAGTATCAGCTGCTGGATATGAAGGGCGACGACGCTTACGACCTTCTCGCAAAGGGTCTTGTGGAGCGCATCGGACTTGAAGTGGGTTGCCTCAAACATCAGGCTCCGGGAAAGGAGAAACTCGTAAAGGAGATGCCTATCGCCGACCACACCGTCGGAATCAAGGCAGTGCTGGACGCTCTTCTGGACAAGGAGTATGGCGTTCTGGAGTCTCTTGAGGACATTGAGGCTGTGGGCCACAGGGTGGTGCACGGCGGAGAGGAGTTCTTCTGCAGCGCTCTGGTTACCGACAAGGTGGTGGAGCAGATTCGCAGCTGCTGCGAGATTGCCCCGCTTCAC
Source organism: bacterium (assembly GCA_963640535.1). Classification (GTDB taxonomy): domain Bacteria; phylum Bacteroidota; class Bacteroidia; order Bacteroidales; family UBA932; genus Cryptobacteroides. The sequence goes on from CAVHYU010000006.1 coordinate 57,609, forward strand.
AACCCGGCGAACCTTCTGGGAATAGACGCTGTCACAAAGGCTCTCCCGACGGTTCCTCAGGTTGCCGTTTTTGACACGGCTTTCCATCAGACTATGCCTCCGTACGCCTATATGTACGCGCTTCCTTACGAGTACTACGAGAAATACCGCATCCGCCGCTACGGCTTCCACGGCACCAGCCACAAGTATGTGAGCGCAAAGGGCGCCGAGTTCGCGGGAGTGGACCTCTCTAACAGCAAAATCATCACCTGCCACCTTGGAAACGGAAGCTCCGTGACCGCCGTGGAGAACGGAAAATCCGTGGACACCTCTATGGGATTCACTCCGCTCGAGGGTATGATTATGGGAACCCGCTGCGGAAACATTGACCCTGACATCGTGACCTACATCGAGGAGAAGGAAAACCTCACTCCTGCCCAGATGAGCAAGGTTCTGAACAAACAGTCCGGCTTCCAGGGCCTTTCAGGCATATCCTCCGACGCGCGTGACCTCAACGCTGCCGCCGAGGCCGGAGACCGCAGGGCGAAACTCACCCTCAAGAAACTCACCTACGACATCACCAAACTCATCGGTGCGTATGCAGCTGCGATGAACGGTGTGGACCTTATCGTCTTCACAGGCGGTATCGGCGAGAACAACGTCCGTCTTCGCCGCAGGGTGTGCGAGAACCTGACCTATATGGGGCTTAAGTTCGACTACGATGCCAATGCCGGGGAGAAGGCCGACGAGATGATGATTTCGTTGCCGGATTCAAAGGTGAAAGTTGCCGTCATCGCCACCAACGAGGAGCTGATGATTGCACGCGACACTATGCACATTGTATCGCAAATTGACTAAAATGGCGAATGGCTGCCTTGCCCTCCATCCATTTAGTCTAATTTGCGCAGAATTGTAATTTTAAATAACTCATTAATATGTTTACCAGTTTTCAGGACATTTTCGGCGAACTCGCTTCACGCGGAGCCAAGAAAAGAATGATTGTAGCCTGGGGAGTTGACGAGCACACCATCGCCGCCGCTTCAAAGGCAGTGGACCTCGGACTCATCGAGGCAACTCTCGTGGGTGACGAGAACCTCATCAAGGCCGTTTGCGAAAAAGACGGCATCGACAAGGGCAAATTCACCGTCATCAACAACCCTGTAGAGGCTAAAGCCATCGCTCAGGCAGTTGCAATGATTAACGAGGGCGCAGGCGACTTCCTTATGAAGGGCCTCTGCTCAACCGACAAATATCTCCGCGCCATCCTCAACAAGGAGACCGGCATCCTTCCTCCGAAGGCTGTCCTTACCCACGTTGCTGTGCTCGAAAACCCTAACTATCACAAGCTTATCTTCCTCAGCGATATGGCCGTAATCCCTGCTCCGGACCTGAAGCAGAAAAAGGCTATGCTCGGATTCCTTGTGAACACTGCTCATTCAATGGGCATCGAGACTCCGAAAGTTGCGATTATCGCCGCCACAGAGCAGATGCTTGAGGGTATGCCTGCCTGCGTTGAGGCTGCAGTCCTTGCGAAGAAGGTTGAAAGGGGCGAGGTTAAGGGCTGTGTTGCTGACGGTCCGCTCGCACTCGACGTTGCCATCGATATGGAGTCCGTTCAGATCAAGGGGCTCAAGAGCCCGGTTGCCGGTGACGCCGACTGCCTCCTCTTCCCTAACATCGAGTCTGCGAATGTCTTCTACAAGACCAACTCCAAGCTCGCTGTGGGCGTAAAGCAGGCCGGTATGGCTGTGGGTGCCAAGGTGCCTTGCGTGCTTTCAAGCCGCGGCGACAGCATCGATACTAAGCTCAACAGCATAGCCATCGCAGCAATGTCCTGCAAATAGGGCAAATCGTCTTAAAGGGCGGTCTGCTGCGTTGTGCTCCTTGTGAAAATCCTCACAACTTTATGGAGAATTATCCTTCAAAATTGCTTGAGAATGCAGTTGAGGCGATAGGCACTCTTCCGGGAATCGGCCGGAGGAGTGCCCTTCGTCTTGCGCTGTATCTTCTGAAGCAGCCGCAGGAGAACGTGCACCATTTCACTGAGTCGATTGCATCGTTGAGGGATAATGTGAAGTATTGCCGGGAATGCCGGATGATTTCGGACTCGGAAGTCTGCTCCATCTGCTCGGACCGAAGCCGCAACCGCAGCCAAATCTGCGTCGTTCAGTCTGTCCGGGACGTTATGAGCATCGAGGCGACAGGACAGTATCACGGTCTCTACCACGTTCTTGGCGGGGTCATCTCCCCGATTAACGGAGTGGGCCCGTCGGACCTTACCATCCGAGAACTCGTGGAAAGGGTTTCCGCCCGCACGGGCGGGAAGCAGGATTGCCTCTCAGAAGGGTCCCGCGAAGTCCTTTCGGGGACGCTTGCAGAGCAGGAGAACGGCCCACTGGAGATAATCCTTGCTCTTAGTGGAGACGTGGAGGGGGAAACAACCTCGTTCTACATCTACCGACAGATTTCCCAGTTCGGGGTGAAGGTGACTTCGCTCGCAAGGGGCCTTGGCTTCGGCGATGACCTCGAGTACGCCGACTCCCTGACCCTTGGCCGCTCAATCCTCGGCCGCCAGCAGTTCCATCCGCAGTAGCGAGCCCCCTGCCGCAAAAACGCCACCCGAAACGCCGCTCGGGTGATGCAACTATAAAAGAAAGCAGGCTGACCAAATCGGTCAGCCTGCTTTGTCGTATGGGGTGCTAAAACTATTTAGCTTCAGGATAGGTGACGATTACAGCGTCCTCGTTCTTGAACTCGCCATTCTCGTCTACAGCAACAACTGCAATGTAGTAGGTAGAAGCAGCTTTGATGTCCTTGCCTCCACCCATTCCGTAGAGGAACGAGTCGGTCTTTGTCTTCTCGATTGTTCCATTGGTTTTTACTACATCTGTTGAATAAAGTGCCTGGCAGATTACTCCTGCGGCAGTCTCGTAATATCCGTCTGAAACCATTCCGTCAATCTCTGAGGCCTCCTCTACAACGGTCTGATATCCGTTAGGAGCCTCGATATTTACGCTGTAGGTGATTTTTCCGTTAGTGAGGACGACGTCGTCGATGGTTTTCTTTGCTGCAGGCTCTTCTGTGTTAGCCTTGTTGCAGGATACAGCCATTGCCAATACTGCGGCTGCCATCAAAATGTACTTTTTCATAACTTTGATAATTTAATGAGTTAATAATAAATGATTTAAGATGTATTCTGGATTCATACCCGGGGGGCGTTCCCTCATTCCGAGCGTGCATCTGAGGCCTATTTTGCGTAAATCTCGTCAATCTTTGCCGCAAGCTCCTCTCCGCGAAGGTCCTGAGCGATAATCTTTCCGTCAGGGTCGAGGATGAACATACGAGGAATGCCGGTAACATTGAATGACTTTGCAACAGGGCAGTCCCAGCCCTTGAGCGAGCTCACCTGATGCCAGTCGAGGCCGTTCTTCTGGATGGCTGCAACCCATTTGTCGCGGGATTTCTCCTCGTCAAGCGAAACTCCAAGAATCTCGAGACCGTCCTTGTGGTGCTTCTCATAGATGGCCTTCACGTTCGGCGCCTCGGCAAGGCAAGGCCCGCACCAGGAAGCCCAGAAGTCGATGATGGTGTAGTGGCCGCGCAACTGGCTGAGTGAGAAATTGTTGCCGTCAGGGTCCGGGAGGGTGAAGTCTTCCGGAGTGCCACCTACGCTAAAGTGTGACGCCCTTTCGATTTCCTGTCCGATTTTAACACCCTGCGGGCAAGTCTTTACAGCCTTGTCGAGGTCGTTGTATCTGGTCTGAACATACTCGAACGGACGGTTTTTCAGGAGGAAGTCCTCGAAGAAGTAGGTGACGGCCACAGAGTTGCGGGTGGTGTCAAGATAGACCCCGATGATGGAATCGTAGGCCTCTTTCATCATTGTGATGCCGCGGCTTACCGAATCAATCTGTTTCTGGTCGGTCATATCGGCGAGTTTGGACGCCATAATCATAGTGCCGAGCTGGATGAAAGCGTTGCTGAAGTTGAAATCTTCCCCGTCCTCGAGAATCTTCTGGTCGCGTCCTCCGTCAACCGTGCAGCTGAAGGTGGAATAGGCCTTGCCTTTCTTGTCGGTGCCGCTCTTAGGAGTGATTGTGACCTTAACTGAATCCTTGCCGGCGAAAATGTTCTTGCTCTTGTCACCGTAACAGAGTGTGAGCCTTTTCGGGTAGTCTGTCTTAACTGTAACGGAGAATGTCCCGTCCGGTGCGACAGGTGCTGCGGCTACGAAAACGGAATCCGCATCTTTTGCCTTCTCGCAGACAACGAGAGTGTCTCCCGCTCCGCCCTCCCAGGTACCGCAGATTACGGTCTTAGGGGTGCAGGAAACTGCGCAAGCGGCTGCAAAAAGCGAAAGGCCGCCAAGAATAAGTGTGCTTTTTTTCATTGTGTATAAATGGTTTATATATTATTCAAATCCATCGGGTTCATTTCTCATCCTGGAAGACGCCCTTATTCAGTAGCCTCCACATCCCAGGAAAAATGCTTTTTAAGGTAAGCCCTAACTGAAGCTATCCTAGTGTCGAAAATTTCCCTCCCCACAGTAAGTGTCTCAGTCGTCGTTGTCTTTGACCCGTCGGCATTATATTCGGTGGTCTCCTTCTCGGTCGTCTGCTTTGCCGCCCTCTGAATCAAGGCTTCCTGTTTCGCCTCATCATAACAAAGGAGGAATGCCACCATATCCCCGAAATCCTGTTGATAAGTCTTTATGTAATAGACATATCCGTCTGTGGCCTCATCTCCGTATCCTCCGCTCTGGGCAAAGGCTGCGGAATAGTAGTAGTGGAGGTTGTAGCCGTACCTGCACGGACGGAAGGCCCCGCAATAATAGTAGAGGTTGAACTGGTCGGGGTAGGGGGTCATCGGCTCACCGAAAGTCGTGCTCTTCTTTCCGAGCGAAGTCTGATAGAACTTGAAGTAGGACATCTGGTAGTAGTCGTACATCCTGTCCTCGGCGGCAGTTATGAATTCGGTCGGCTCGCTCCAGTAGGTTGTGTTGGACATCATCCTTTCCACAATGAGCGAGGTCCATTCGTAGCGCAGAGAATCCCTGTCCATAGTCTCGAGAGCCTTCGCCGAGAAGGTCACCTGTTTCCCGCCCACTTCGCCGCAGAGGCTGCGCCAGTTAGTCGTTGTCCTGCCGATATCTTTCCCGTCTATGTTGTCCTTGAGTTCATATGTCCACTCAAACCGGACGCTGTCGGCAACATACATTGTCGAGGGCATATACTTCGCGATGAACCCGTCCGGAAAAAGCGGGAACACCTCTTTCTCAAGAAACTCGGCGACGGCAATGGTCTGCTCATCGCTCGCGGGGGTGTAAGTTGTTGCGAGAGTGTAACTTCCGTCGAAAAGATATGTCTGCGAGGATATGGAATTGGTTAGAAGAACCTTGTACTTGTCGTTAAAGTCCTTCACCCCCTCAGGGCATTCTCCGGCGATGCCGTCCAGCCAGCTGAAATCATATTCCTTCTCCTTCGTGCACCCGAAGGCAAGAAAAGACGCCATTAATGTTATGAAAATCAATATCTTATTTTTCATAATACACTCCTCCTTCTTAGTTTATCGCTTCTCTGTAAGGACGCGGATTGAAGTTCTCCGGGCACACTTTCCTTTCCTCTACGGGGAAGTTGAGAATGTAGGCCTCGTCACCCTTTTCAAGGCGGTAGGTCTTCCCGTCCTTCCACTGGTGGAGAATCTCGGGTTCTCCCTCGCGTCGAAGGTCAAACCAGCGGTGGAACTCCTCTCCGCACAGCTCCCGCCTTCTCTCCTTCCAGATGTACTCCACGATTCCGTCCTCTCCTCCAATGTCGGTGAGACTTCTGTCCGTGTAGCCGCTGATTCGGTTGCGGCGTACCGCGTTGAGCGCCTCAAGTGCCTTGGAATAGTCCGGGGAGGCTTTTCTTGCATAGGCTTCTGCGAGGGAAAGGTAGATTTCCGAGGTTCGGAAAGCCTGGCTGCGGTGGTAGCCGTCCTCGGCGTCGTACTTGAAAAGGTTGTAGCTGTACCACTGGCTCGCCACTCCCTTGAAAATCTTAGGGGCGTAGAAGTAGTAGGTCTTTCGCATATCCTTTTCGCCCGGGAGAAGGTCCTCTTCGAAGGAGTCGAGAAGCTCATCCGACATCGCGTAGTAGTAGATGTGGTTGTCCGCAAGGCCTCCGAGTACGTTCTTCAGCCAGACATTCCTGCCGTAGAGCCAGAGGATTTCGGGGTTGGTGGATGAAATGAGTCCTTTCACGTCGGAGCCTCCCGGGGTTGAGAGCGTCGGGTTTACGCAGCTTGTGAGGGAGGTGATGTCGTAGAGCTTGGAATTGCGCTCAAGAAGCTTTTCTCCGTAGGAAACGACAGCGTCGAAGTCCTCCATATAGAGCGCGGCCCTTACGCCCAGAGTGTAGAGCGCCGTCACAGATATTTCGTAAATGTTCTGAATCTCAGCGCCTTCCAGACACGCTATTCCCGCATCAATGTCGCTTCGTATGAGGCTCCAGACCTCCTCCATTGTGGCTCGCGGATAAACGTCCGTGCCTGGAGTCGGGGTGAGTTTCACAGGGACGCAGGCGTCCTCTGCCGCTGAAACGTTGTATGGAGCGGCGTAGAGATTTGCAAGACAAAGGTAGGCGAAGGCCCTGTGGAAGTAGGCCTGTCCGCGGACAATCTCCCGGTCCTCGTCAGTCCCTTCGGCCGAGTCGATGGCGTCAAGGACCGTGTTTGCCGCGAGAGCCTGGCTGTAGAGGTAGCCGTAGAGACGGTCGGTGAAGTCGTCATCGTCCTCAATCTCGTCCGCCCACTGGTAGATTTTTCTGTAAGTGCTGAGGTTTGTGCTCTCGACCGGATTGTCCACTTCCACCCTGTCGGAGAGGTCCGTGTAGGCGACGTCGTCCGTCATCAGCTGGACAAACACCCCGTAGGTGGTCGCGTAGAGGAAATAGCCGTTGCTGCCCTGGAGCAATTCCTTGTAGTGGTCCACTGTCGTGGGGACAATCTGGTTCTGCGAAGTCCTCTCAAGGAACGAAGTGCAGGAGGAAAGCAGCAGAGCTGCGAGCGCAAGTTTTGTAATTTTCTTCATCTTCTTTTCCTCCTATAGCGTTATGTTGACCCCGAGCGTGTAAGACCTCGGAATAGGGCTTGTGGCCGAGGTGCCGAGTTCCGGGTCATATCCGTGCCATTTGCTGTTCGCCACGATGAAAAGGTTTGTGGCTTGAAGGCGTATGGACAGGGAATTGATTTTCATCTTCTTTAGAACCGAAGACGGGAAGTTGTATGAAAGCGACACGGAACGAAGACGGAAATTGTCTGTAGAGCAGACCCTTGCCGTGGAGTAGTCGTACATAGCCGAGCCCTTGTAGATGTCGCCTTTTGACGCGTCGGTCGGGCGAAGTCTCAGCCCGTCGTAGGAGTAGTCGTCCATAAGAACCGGGATATTGGTGTTCGCTTCATCCCCGGGCTGTTTCCATCTGTTCTTTATGTCCACGGTCACGTTGTACTCCGGGTCGAAGACTTTGGAATAATTGCCGTTGTAGATGGACGGAAGGCGGCCCATACCCCCGAGAGAGTAGGTGAAAGAGGAGTTGAGGTGCCAGTTCTTGAACCTTAATCCTATGTTTATTCCTCCTGTGTGCGGCGGGGTGAGAAGTCCGGTCTTCACAAGGCGGAGTTCGCTCTCGTAGAGAGTGTAATTCTTGTAGGTGCGGTCGTCGATTTTTGTCTGTGTGTTGCCGTCCTTGTCGTAGTACAAAGGAAGTCCTGTCTCGTGGTCCAGACCGGCGAAGTCGTAGGAGTAGAACGTTCCGATGGCTTCCCCCACAATCAGCGCACTTCCAGAGAGTTTCTCCGAATTGGTGATTGTGCCCAGTTCGTCGTTGGCTTTTGTCATCGTGTTGCGGTTGTAGCCGTAGTTAACCTGGATATTCATTGACCAGTCGTGGGTTTTCACCGGATAACCGGTCAGGGCCACCTCCACACCGGAATTGTTCATATTCCCGGCATTGATTTTATAGCTGCTGATTCCGTTCACGGCGGAGATGGTCTTTGTCATAATCATATCCGTCCCCACCTTCTTATAAAGGTCCACCGTTCCGTTGAGACGCGTACCGAAGAGTGAAAAGTCGAGTCCGAGGTTGTAGGAAGTGGTTTTCTCCCACCTCAGGTCCGCGTTCGGCCAGTAGCTCACGGTGGATTCGGCGAGTCCCGTTTCCGAGCTTATGTCTCCGATTTTAATCACCAGATCCGGCGAAGTTCCCGAGTCCACGTTTCCCTGGATTCCGTAGGAACAGCGGATGGCAAGGTAGTTCAGGTACGGATTGGCCTTGAGAAAGGACTCTTCGCTGATGGTCCATTTTCCGGAGACTGACCATATAGGGAGGAACCTGTATTTGGGGTTTGTTCCGAACTGGTTGGAACCGTCCATACTTATGCTGCCGCTGAGAAGGTACCTGTCCTTGTATGAATATGAAGCTACGCCTCTGAACGAAACGACGTTGCGGATGTTGTCGGTGATGGAGGGGTTGAAGCTTCCGCCCTGAAGCTGAGTGAGATAGCGGTCGGTGTAGGCGGGGGAAACGGTCTTGCCGCGGTCCGGAAGGTAGCCGTAGGAGTACTGGCTGTAGCCGTCATTCTTTGAACTGCGAAGTTCATTGAGGGCCATCACGCTGACCACGTGGTCGCCGAAACTCTGGTTGTAGCTCAGCTGGTTGCGAAGGTCCCAGGTTGAAGCCGTGGTCTGGGAGTAGTCCAGAATTCCGCCTACGGGGAGAGGGGAGTCGTTCCACTCGTCCGACCCGGTCTGCACATAGTAGTCCTTGCTGTAGCCCCTTATTTTAGCTACCTGAAGTGTCTGGTCGTTCGCCCAGGAGTTCTTCACTGTCTGGGTGGTTGTGTATGAGCCCTGAAGCTCATATTTGATTCCGCCCCAGATGAGCCACTGCAGGTTGAGTTTTGCAGTGACGTTGTTCACCTTCGATTCCGTCCCTGAGTTCTCCGCTTCACTTAGAAAGTTGAATGTGAGGGCGTCTTTCCCGCTTCCCAGTGCACTGTAAGGCTCATAGAAGTAGAGCGAGCCGTCAGAGTTGTAGCAAGGGATGGTGCGGGAGGTGGAATAGGCGTAGCTGCGCGGGTTTATGCCGTAGTAGCCGGTGTTTTTCCTCATCGAGGCGTTGAGCTGCACTCCGACGAAAAGCTTTTTCGTGAGCCACGAGTTGAGTTTTGCGAGCACGGTGTAGCGGTTGGACTGCTCTCCGCGTGCCGTTCCGGGCTGGATGTCGGCTCCGATGGAGGTGTAGTAGGTGGTGCGGTCTGTTCCTCCTGAAACGCTGACGGTGTGGCTGTTGGTGACTGCATTGCGGTACAGAAGGCCCAGCCAGTCGGTGTTGCGCCGTGCCATCTGCTCGACTTCGCTTCTGAACTCCTCCGCGGTGAGCCCCTTGGACTCGTACTGGTTCAGAAGTCCTTCGTAGCCGAGGTTAAGCGAAGACATATCCCTTGTGTAGTGAAGTCCCGCGTCCACAATTTCGCTCGAAAGAACTATGCGGTCGTAGGCGTCCATAAGGTCCATCTGGTCGTAGCTGTCCCTTTGTTTTACTGAGACTGTTCCCGAATAGGAAATCCGGGGCTTACCCTCCTTTCCCTGGCGCGTAGTCACGACGATGACTCCGTTGGCGGCCTGGATGCCGTATATTGCGGTCGCTGAGGCGTCTTTAAGAACTGAAATTGACTCAATGTCGGAAGGGTTCACTCCCGCGATGGCATTTCCCACCATATACTCGGCGTCATCTCCGGTGAGGTCGGAGTGGTCGATTTCCACCGGGTCTTGAAGAATCACTCCGTCAAGCACCCACAGCGGGCTTTTGTTGCCGATGATGGTGGAGGTGCCCCTGACCCTGATTTTGGATGCGGCACCCGGAGAACCGCTCGTTTCGGTGACTGCGACGCCGGCAATCTGACCGGAAAGCATCTGGTCCACGTTCATCGTTCCCGCCATCATAACGTCCGCAGCCTTCACCGTCGTGATTGCCGAGGTGAGTTCCCTTTTGTTCGTGGTCTGGTAACCTGTAACTACCACTCCGTCAATATTGTAGGAGTCTTCCTCCAGGGTGACGTTCACGTTTGCCTTGCCGCCTACTTTCACTTTCTGACTCAACATCCCGAGCATCGAAAATTCGAGGTTTGCGCTCCGAAGGTCTTTCACTTTGATAGTATATTTTCCGTTGGCATCGGTGAGGGTGTAGTTGTTGGCGGACCCGGCTTCCTTCACCGCAACTCCGGCAAGAGGCTGCCCGTCGATGTCAGACACGGTCCCCTTGACCTGTCCTGAACTTTGTCCCGCCGCCGGAAGGCAGAATAAAACCGCAGAGGCAAAGGCCGCCGCAATGAGTCTTCTTATGAATTGAAAGATGTTCATAATACCCTAATAATCGTCCAATGCAGTCTCAATTTTACTGTAAAGCGCGGAAAATCAAAGATTTATCCGGTTATGGATTGTAACAATGAAACTGAACAATACACTACTCGGGTACAAATGTAATAAATATGAATTAAAAATCATAACATCTGCCCAATTCCCCCCAAAATAATTTCCGTGGGCGTGCACGGAAATTTGAAAATCATTGCTAAATTTGCACTGTCTGCGCGGAGAAAAGTCTGAAATTGAGTTTCTTCGGCGGTTAAGGACGGATATAACTCATTAATATATAACGATAATGTACAAAATGACCGAAAGTTGGAGATGGTACGGTCCGAATGACCCGGTGAGTCTCCAGTTCATCAAACAGGCAGGAGCAACAGACATTGTTCACGCACTGCATCATATCCCGAACGGGGAAGTCTGGACCGTGGAGGAAATCCGCAAGAGACAGGCTCTCATCGCCGAAGCGGGACTTCGCTGGAGCGTGGTGGAGAGTGTTCCAGTGCACGAGCACATCAAAACTCGCGAGGGCGAATACCTTAAATATATTGAGAATTATAAGCAGAGCATCCGTAATCTTGCCGAGTGCGGCATCAAGTGCATAACCTACAACTTTATGCCGGTGCTGGACTGGACCCGCACAGACCTTCAGTTCCAGATGCCAGACGGTTCGAGGGCGCTTCGCTTCGAAAGGGCCGCTTTTCTTGCTTTCGACCTTTTCATTCTCGGCCGCAAGGAGGCTTTTTCCGAGTACACTCCAGAGGAAATAGAGAAGGCTAAGGCACGTTACGAGAAAATGGATGCGGCTGAAATTCAGCTCATTACTAGAAATATGATTGCCGGTCTTCCGGGAAGCGAAGAGAGTTTTACTCTCGACCAGTTCCGGCAGGCTCTTTCACGCTACGACGGGGTCAGCGCAGAGCAACTTCGCTCAAACCTCATTTTCTTCCTCCAGCAGATTTGTCCGGTTGCCGACGAGTGCGGCAGCATTATGGTCATCCATCCGGACGACCCGCCATATCCTCTCCTCGGGCTTCCGCGCGTGCTTTCCACAGCGGATGATTTCCGCAAAATCATAGCCGCCGTTCCGAATCCTTCCAACGGTCTGTGCCTCTGCACTGGCTCTTTCGGAGTGAGGGCGGACAACGACTGCGTCGCTATGATGAGGGAGTTCGGCGACAGAGTGGGTTTTGTACACCTCAGAACCACAAAGCGCGATTCCGAGGGCAACTTCTACGAGGCGAACCTTCTTGAGGGCGACGTTGATATGTACGGAATGATGGAGGCGCTTCTCGAAGTGGAGCAGAGGCGCGGGGTGAGCCTTCCGGTGCGTCCTGACCACGGCCACCAGATGTGCGATGACCTCGGACGCAAGTCCAATCCGGGATATTCCTGCTACGGGCGTATGCGCAGCCTGGCGGAGCTTCGTGGCCTGCAAGAGGCAATCATCAGGGCCAAATACACCAAATAATGAATTCCTGACTCGGTCAAATAGGTTTTAAAAATTAATTTACTTTCAATATCAATATGGCACAGAATCTTTTTGATATCAAGGGCAAGGTCGTTGTGATGACCGGCGCCTGCGGCGTGCTCGGAAGCACGATTGTTAAATATTTCGCGGCCGAGGGCTGCCCTGTAGTCCTTCTCGACCTTGAGAGGGCGTCCGCAATCGGCGAGAAGCTCGTCGGTGAAATCAAGGCTGAGGGCGGCGAGGCTCTTTTCCTCCCTACCAACGTTCTTGACAAGGCTGTTCTCGAACAGAACTACGCCGACATCATCGCCCGCTACGGCCGCATTGACATCCTTCTCAACGCTGCCGGCGGAAATATGGCTTCAGCCACAGTACCGCCTGACAAGACCATATTCGACCTCGATGTTGACGCAGTGAAGAAAGTCACAGAGCTCAACCTCTTCGGCACCATAATTCCGACTATGGTATTCGCAAAGTCAATGGCCGAGAGTGGAAAGGGCTCCATCATCAACTTCGCTTCAGAGTCGGCTCTCCGCCCGCTCACAAGGGTGGCAGGCTATGGTGTCGCCAAGGCTGCCGTGGCCAACTGGACAAAGTATCTCTGCGCTGAGCTCGCAATCAAGTTCGGCGAGGGCATAAGGGTCAACGCCATTGCTCCGGGTTTCCTCCTGACTAACCAGAACCGCACTCTCCTCACGAACGAGGACGGCTCTCTCACCCAGAGGTCACACACCATTCTTGCGCACACTCCGATCGGACGTTTCCTTGAGCCGGACGAGCTCGTGGGCACGCTGCACTATCTCGCGTCCGAGGCTTCCAAGGCCGTGACCGGAACTGTGTGTGTTGTGGATGGCGGTTTCGACGCATTCTCAATATAGAGAATGGCGAAGAAAAGGCGGATTGCTGCGTTGTGCTCCTCGCGAAAATCCTCACAACCGAAAGGTTGCTGCGGTTTTCCCTTCGTCGCGAGCCTTGCACTCCATCCTTTTCTTCATCCATTCTCTCCCACGCACATTTGCGAAGAAAAGGCGGATTGACTCCATCCTTTTCTTCATCCCCCTTACTCTTAATACATTATCATTATGGCAAAGAAAATTGTAACTTTTGGAGAAATAATGCTTCGCCTTGCTACGCCGGGGCATTTGCGCTATAGTCAGGCTCACTCATTTGAGGCTACTTTCGGCGGCGGCGAGGCTAATGTGGCCGTTTCGCTTGCAAACTATGGCGAGGACGCTCAGTTCGTAACCGCCCTTCCTGACAATGAAATCGCACGCTCCTGCCTTGCAGAGCTTCGCGGCCTTGGAGTCGGCGTCGGCGGCTGCATCACCAGCGGCGACAGAATGGGCATATATTACATCGAGAAGGGCGCCGTTGCCCGTCCGAGCAAAGTCATCTACGACCGCGCACACTCTTCAATCGCGGAGATTGTCCCGGGCTCAATCGACTGGGAAAAGGTCCTCGCGGGAGCCGACTGGTTCCACTGGACCGGCATCACTCCTGCAATCAGCGACGCTGCTGCTAAGGAATGCCTTGCGGCGATAAAGACTGCGAACCGTCTCGGAGTCAGGGTTTCCTGCGACCTTAACTACCGCAAGAACCTCTGGAAATATGGCAAAACGGCAGCCGAAGTTATGCCTGAACTCGTCGAGGGGTGCGACGTCATCATCGGAAACGAGGAGGACGCCGAGAAGGTCTTCGGCATCAAACCGGAAGGCTTCAATGCCGACGAGGGAGTAATCGACAGCGCGAAGTTCGAGTATGTCGCGACGGAGCTTATGAAAAAGTTCCCGCGCGCAAAGAAAGTCGCCATCACCCTCAGGGGCTCCGTAAACGCAGACCACAACACCTGGGGCGCCGTGATTTATGACGGAGCAAAGCTCTATGCTTCAAGGAGATACGACATTACCGACATCGTAGACCGCGTGGGCGGAGGCGACTCCTTCTGCGGCGGACTCATCTACGGTCTTCTGGAGTACCCTACAGACGCCGAGGCGCTCGACTTCGCAGTTGCGGCATCCTGCCTCAAGCACACAATCGAGGGCGACTACAACAGGGTTAGCGTCAAGGAAGTCGAAACTCTTATGAAGGGTAATGGCTCCGGCCGCGTGTCCCGATAAAAGCGAATGGCAGCGTTGCGCTCCTTGACCATCTTTCAATCAGCGTAGTAATGCTTTCTGTTTTACTCTTAGAAATACCTTAATATTATGGCAAAATACAGCAAAGTACAGGTTCTTGAGTCCGCAATCACCACAGGACTCGTTCCGGTTTTCTACAATAGCGGCGAAGAAACCGCTAAGGCAGTGCTCAAAGCCTGCTATGACGGCGGCATCCGCGTTTTCGAATTCACCAACAGAGGTGACTTCGCCCACGAAATTTTCGTAAAACTCGTCAAATATGCCGAGGAAGAACTTCCCGGGATGATTCTCGGAGCAGGCTCCGTCATTGACGCCCCTACTGCCGCCCTCTTCCTTCAGAGCGGTGCGAACTTCATCGTAGGTCCGCTCTTCAACCCTGAGGTTGCCGCCATCTGCAACCGCCGCTGCGTCCCTTACATCCCGGGCTGCGGCTCAGTGACCGAGGTGGGCACCGCCCAGGCAGCCGGCTGCGACGTCGTGAAAGTATTCCCTGGAGACGTTCTCGGAACAGCCTTCGTGAAGGGAATCAAAGGCCCTATGCCGTGGACCCAGGTGCTCGTAACCGGCGGAGTGAAACCGGAAGCGGATAATCTCAAAGGCTGGTTCAAGGCCGGCGCAACCTGCGTCGGAATGGGAAGCAACCTCTTCCCGAAGGACCTTGTGAAAGCAGGCGAATGGGAGGAAATCTCCGAACTCTGCCGCAAGTCCCTGAAGATAATCTCCGACGTCCGCGCTCTGTAAAATGAGGCGGCATTCAAATAAACTCCTGTTGCTTTTGGCTCTGGCCGTCTCCTTCCTTGTGGGCTGCACAAAGGAGGAGCAACTGGAGCCGAAAGCCTCTTTTAAGGCCAAGACAACCTCGGTTTCAATCCCCGCTGCAGGCTATTCCTCCTCTTCGCCCGGCGTCTATCAGTTCTCCACCTCCCAGAGCTGGACAGCCAGCACTCCGAAGAGCGTCAAATCCTGGTTTTCCTTCTCTCCGTCAAAGGGAGACGCCGGAGATGTGCAGATAAAGTTCACAGCCACTAAAAACGCCTCCGGTTCCTCCCGTACCGCCAAAATGACCATCATAACGGGCACGACCGTAAAGGATATAACCTTCACCCAACCCTACTCGCCCGACCCTGACCCTGATCCCGATCCTGACCCTGATCCTGACCCAGACCCTACCCCTACACCGACGCCCGAGACCCCGCTCTACGACGACGTGCCTTCAGGATTCCGTGATGAGGCAGAATCCTCGGACGCTGACCCTGCTGGCACGGCGGACCTTAGCGTATTCAAGGATATGGGCCACCCGCGCCTTCTTATGAACCGCCGGGACTTCGAGGAACTGAAACAGAAGGTCACGACCAACTCCGGAAGCAACCGGACCCTTACAAAACTCCACAACGTAATGATGAAAACTGCCGATGCGTCCGCAAAGGCCACTTCATCCATCACGTACAACACCACCGATACGGACAAAAATCAGGACCAGGCTAAGCTGGCGATGAAGCGAATCGGCTCCTGCGCCTACGCCTACCGAATGACAGGCGAGGAGAAATATCTCACCCGGGCGGTGGAGGACCTTAAGACAGTCGTCGGCTTTTCGGATTGGAACGCATCCAGCAAGTTCCTCACTGCTGCGCAGATGGCCTCCGCCGTCGCCCTCGGCTACGACTGGCTCTACTATTCCCTCGACTACGACCTGAGGGTGAAAATCCGTGAAAAACTCCTGAACTACGCGATCATCCCCGGCCGCACCGCGGAATTTACCACTGCGGAGCACAACTGGAACCAGGTCTGCTACGGCGGCACCCTTCTCGGAGCAATTGCCATCTACGGCAAGGAAAAGACCCAGTCCGGGGCTCTTATCAACGAATGCATCGCCAACAACGGCCGCATACTCAAAAAAATCTATGAACCCGACGGAGTCTATCCCGAAGGGTATTCCTACTGGGGCTTCGGCACAGGCTTCCAGGCTTTCATCTTTGTCGCTCTCGAGAAAGTCTTCGGCACTTTGTACGGGATGGACAACTGCGCTGCCCTGGAAAAGACTCCGCGCTGGCTTCTGATGTCTTCGGGAGTGAACGGAAGGGTCTACAGTTTCGGAGACTCCACCAGTGCGTATGACCAGCCGAAGATGGGAATGTGGTGGTTTGCAATGCATTACAACAACCCTTCCCTGCTTAGGGTCGAAGTGCGGCTTCTCAACAACACCTCCGGGAATGAGACCAACCCCTACAGCTCCTCTATGAGCGAGGTCCGTATGCTTCCAGTAGCCCTTGCGTGCGCCAATGCGACGACCGGCCTCGACTCTGTCACCGGCTCCTCCGGAGAAATGCCGACGATGTATTACGCTTCGGGAGACATCCCCGTCGTGATTTCCCGCACCACCTGGGACGACACTTCCTCCGACCGCTATCTTGCTCTGAAGGGCGGGAAAGCAGGCCACACGCACGGCCATATGGACGCTGGCACTTTCGTCTATGATGCTCTCGGCTGCAGATGGTCGCAGGAACTCAACCGTGAGGCTTACTCAATCTATGAGTCTCGCGGCGACTACTGGAACCTCAGTCAGAACTCTTTCCGCTGGACAATCTTCGCCCTGAACAATCGCGGGCACAGCACTCTTACAATTAACGGAGCCGACCACAATGTGGATGGTGCGGCGACAGTCCAGGAAACCTACGACACCCCGGCCTCACGTGGCGCCAAGCTCAATCTCAGCCCCGTCTTCAGCGGCGAGGCGGCTTCGGTTACGCGAAAAGCTGAAATCCGAAATGGGACCGACCTCTACATCACCGACGAGATTACGGCCCTGAGTACGAAGGCGGCCTCCATCCAGTGGAGAATGGTCACTCCGGCTTCCGTTGCCGTCTCCGAGGACGGAGAGACTCTCACTCAGGACGGCAAGACTATGTACTTGAAGGTCAAAGTGCAGAGCGGCTCCGCCACTCCTGTTTTCACGTCCTGGGAGTCCCACGGAACACTGGACTGGGAAAAAACCTACAAGGGGGCTGTTGCCGGCTACACGGCGACAGTTTCAAAAGGCAAAACCGTCACCTTCCTTACCGTGCTCACCGCCGACAAGAACCTTAGTCTGTGATTCTTATGGCTTGATATACAACGATTTAAATGCTTAAAAATTTATCCTGACTGATATGAAGAAAACACTCCTCTTAGCTGCAGCGCTGCTCCCTCTTCTGCTGGTTTCCGGCTGCTCAAAAGACGACTGGAAGGACGCGTCGCTCCCAGCTGAAAAACGCGCCAGACTGCTCCTTCGCGAGATGACTCTCGAAGAGAAGGTGGGACAGATGTGCCAATATGTGGCTCCCTGCTATGTCGAACCGGGAAAAGGTTCGGCGCACAAGAACATCGACGCCACAGACACTAATCTCGGCAACCCTGACCTTGCGGACAAGGTGCGCAGGGGCGAAGTCGGAGCGTTTCTTCACGTAATGACAAGCGACGAAGCCGTTGCCCTGCAGAAGATAGCCAGGGGAAGCCGGCTGGGGATTCCTCTGCTTTTGGGAATTGACGCCCTCCACGGCAACGCCCTCATCGAAGGCTGCACGGTCTATCCGACCAACATCAATATGGCCTCCACTTTCAACCCTGCCCTTATGGAGAAGATAGGGGAGGAAACTGCGCAGGAAATGCGTCAGAGGGGGCTTTTCTGGGCTTTTGCCCCGAACCTCGACCTTGCCCGCGACGCCCGCTGGGGCAGAATGGGGGAGACCTTCGGAGAGGACCCTCTTCTGACCTCCGAGATGGGTAAATATGCCATCTGGGGACTTCAGGGCCGCGACGGCAAATTCAGCGGCGAGCACGTCCTCGCCTGCGCGAAGCATCTTATAGCGGGCGGCGAACCTGCCGGTGGACTCAACGCCGCTCCGATGGACATCTCCGAGAGAAAACTTCGCGAACTCTACCTCCCACCATTCATCGCTGCCGTTTCCCAGGCCCGAGTCGGTTCCGTTATGGCTGCCCACAATGAGCTCAACGGCATCCCCTGCCACGGCAATTCCTGGCTTCTCGGGGACCTTCTTCGTGACGAACTCGGCTTTGAGGGCTTTGTAGTGAGCGACTGGATGGACATAGAGAGGCTTCACTCAATGCACCACTTCGCCAAAGACTCCACCGAGGCGTTCGTCCTTTCCGTTGAGGCAGGAATCGATATGCATATGCAGGGCCCGAAATACTTCGAGGCCGTTGTCGCCGCCGTGAAGTCGGGACGCATAAGCGAGGAGAGGATAGACAGGGCGGCAGGAAAAATTCTTGAGGCGAAATTTGCCCTCGGGCTCTTTGAAAACCCCGTTCCGGAAATCCCTGAACAGATTTGCGGAGCGAAGGAGCATCGCCAGACCGCGCTTGAGGCCGCAAGAGAGGGACTCGTGCTTCTTAAAAACAACGGCGTGCTTCCTCTAAAGGATAATTCTTCCCGGAAAGCTCCGCGCCGCATTTTCCTCACCGGTCCGAATGCCGACAGCCAGACCATCCTCGGCGACTGGGCGGCGCCTCAGCCGGACTCTGCAGTCATCACCGTCTATGACGGCCTGAAGGCAGTTTTCCCGGAGACCCGGATCGACACTCTGTGCTTTGGCGGAAAAATCTCCAATGTTGACTCAAAGGGGATTCTCCGCGCACAGGCGGCGGCCGCCCAGTGCGACATTAGCATAGTTGTCGTGGGTGATAACTCCCAAAGATATTCCGCCTTCGGACGCACCTGCGGCGAGAACTGTGATCGCGACAACCTTGACCTTCCGGGAATGCAGCAGCAGTTGCTTCAGGCAGTAGCCGCGGCCGGAAAGCCTGTCGTGCTCGTTCTTATGAGCGGCAGGGCACTCAGCGCAGTTTGGGCAAAAGACAATGTGGACGCGATTCTGAATGTTTGGGAACCGGGCCAGATGGGCGGACAGGCAATCGCTGAAGTCCTCGCCGGTCTTGTCAACCCTTCAGGAAAACTCCCCGTCACCGTTCCGCGCAATGTGGGACAGGTTCAGACGGTCTATAATCACAAGCACTCCCAGTACTCACGCCTTTTCGCGGGCTCTAAGACAGGAGCGCTCTGGCCGTTCGGTTATGGCCTGAGTTACAGCAAGTTCGAATACTCCGACGTGAGACTTTCCAAGAGCGAAATCGGCCCCGAAGAGACTCTCACAGCCTCCGTCCGCCTCACCAACTGCGGCCCCTATGACGGCGACGAAGTGACCCAGCTTTACATCCGTGACGAATACGGTTCAGTCACGCGCCCGGTGAAAGAACTCAAAGGGTTTAAAAGAGTGAGCCTCAAGGCCGGGGAAAGCTGTGAGGTGAAATTCGAAATCATCCCTCAGATGCTTCAGTGCTGGGGCGCGGAAGAAAAATGGAGCGTAGAAAAAGGGTCGTTCACAGTTTTTATCGGTTCATCTTCTGCCGACAAAGACCTTTCGGCAGCATCTTTTGAAGTTATATGAAACTGAATATCAATAAATTATCTTGTGCTTTCGCACTAATTGCTCTCTGCACTCTTCCTTGCGGCGTCTTAGCCCGCACTTCGTCTGATGGCTGGTATGACAAGGTTCCTAAGGGCTTTGTCGAGGAGAAAGAATCCACCGAGGCTGACCCCGAAGGTGTTGCCGACCTTTCCCTGCTAAACGGAATGGGACATCCGAGGCTTATGATGAACGCCGCCGATTTTCAAAGACTGGAGAAAAAAGTGACGGTTGACTCTTCCTCGAATGTGACTCTGTCTCATCTCCATTCAATGATAATGACCATAGCGGATGAATCTGTTGCCGCAACGGGAGATATAGAATACAAACTTGACGCGGCGAATAAGCGCCTTTTACAACGCTCGCGGGAGGCCCTTCGCCGCATCGGGTCCTGCTCCTACGCCTACAGGCTGACCGGGGAGAAGAAATATCTGGACAAGGCGGTGCACGACCTTGAAACGGTAGTGGGCTTCAAAGACTGGAATCCGAAACACTTCCTGGATGTGGGGGAGATGTCGCTTGCGGTCGCAATCGGATATGACTGGCTCTACTACTCCCTTCCTTACGACCTTAGAGCGAAAATCAGTCGGGTCTTGCTTGAAAGAGCCATAGTTCCTGTGCGCGGGCACCCTTCAAACAGTATGGTAAGCAACTGGAATCAGGTCTGCTACGGCGGTCCTCTTGCCGCCGCTGTCGCCGTCTATGGAAAGGAGAAAACTCAGTGCGGAGGACTTATAAACGAAGTTATAGCAAACAACGGCGATATAGTAAAGAAACTCTATGACCCTGACGGGGTATATCCGGAGGGCTATAGTTACTGGAGCTACGGCACAGCCTATCAGACGGTCATATTTTCTGTTCTTGAGAAGACCTTCGGAAATCTCTATGGAATGGATTCCTGTGAGGGGCTGAAGAAAACCCCCGAATGGATTCTGATGATGGTAGGCGTTGACAACTGCTCCTACTGCTTTGGAGATTCCTCCGGCAAAACGGCTGTTCCAAAGCTTGCAATGTGGTGGTTTGCAAAGCATTACGGCGATGTCTCTCTTCTTCGTAGTGAGTTTCGTCAGATGAGCATCGGACGCTACAAAACCACTATGAGCGAGATGCGCTACCTTCCGATGGCACTTTCCTGCGCCAATGACATCGAAGACCTGGACGCGGCCTACTCCGCTTTCACTTCCAAAGACGCCTCCCCACAGGCTTCCTCAGCAAACTTTTTCTGCAGCACCGGGGGCGAAACCCCGCTCGTTCTCGTGCGCGGAGACTGGAGTGACACCGACTCTGACCGCTACCTTGGCTTCAAGGGCGGAAAAGCGTCTGCGAGTCACGGCCATATGGATGCGGGGTCGTTTGTTTATGACGCTCTCGGCTGCAGGTGGTCCGCCGATGTGTCGCGCCCGAATTATGCGACGATAGAAAACGCCCTTAAAGCGAAGAAGGGAAGTTATTGGAGTACGAAGCAGAACTCCCTACGCTGGCAGGTCTGGAGGCTCAACAACAGGGGGCACAGCACCCTCACCATCAACGACAAGGATTTCTGCGCCAAAGGCTTCGCCAAGATAACTGATGTCTATGACACTCCCTCACGCAGAGGCGCAACGCTCGATATGACTCCGGTCTATGGCGGAGAGGTCTCCTCAGCCCTTAGAACCATAACCTTGGACAGTGACGGCAATCTCTATGTTACTGACGAGATTACTGCCCGCACCGACCTTGAAGCCCATCTCCAATGGAGAATGGTGACGCCGGCATCTGTTGACGTACGTCAGGATGAAGAGGTTCTTACCCAAAATGGCAAATCTATAAAACTCAAAGTCTTCAGTTCCAACCCTTCCGTCACTCCGTCCTACACCAGGTGGAGCGCTTCGGGGACCAATTCCTGGGATGAACCCTGTGAAGGTATGGCTGTCGCGGGTTACACTGCCTCCGTCCCTAAGGGAGAAACCGTAAGGCTTGTCACCGTCCTTTCTGCAAACGAAGTGGAGTATCTCCCGTCCTGGCAGGAAGGCTATCTTGACATCCACACCGTCGCCACGGGAAAGGGTGATGCGGCTCTTCTCATTATGCCGGACGGCACCTCTATGCTCATTGACGCAGGCGACAACAACAATTGGGGGCCGCAGCATCCGGACAGCTCAAAAAAGGTAGGCGAGTGGCTCGCCCTCTACATCAAGCATTTCCTCTCTCAGGTTCAGCCCGGCAGGGACACGCTTGACTATGTGATGATTACCCATTTCCACTCCGACCACATCGGAGTCGTCCGTGACGCTCTTCCCGGCTCCAACGGCTACGACCTTTCAGGAATTACGCTTCTTGGAGAGTACCTTCATTTCAATAAATTCGTTGACAGAGGCTACCCTGACTATGATTTTCCCTCACGGGAGAATGTCCTGAGGGCCGACAAGGGCTTCATCCCGCACTATATCAATTTCGTGAACCACATCGCCGGGAACGGCACCAGCGTCGAGAAATTTCAGATTGGCAGCAAAAAGCAGTTCAGATTGGTCAATTCTCCGAAGAAATACTCCCGCAGCTTCGAAATCCGCAATCTTGCCGCAAACGGCGAGGTCTGGACCGGAAAGGGCACAAAATCCAGAAAGATGTACAGCGGAGACCCGCTTCTTTTTGACGAGAACATAGTCTCCTGCGTCCTCAAGCTCCGTTACGGCAAGTTCGCCTACTACAACGGGGGAGACATCGCCGGCAGCAACTGGGGGAACAACAAATGCCAGGAACGTGATTTTGAAACAGATGTAGCCAAAATTTGCGGCCCGGTCACCGTGCTGAAGGCGGACCACCACGGCTACCACGACACCTGCAACCCGTTCTTCCTGCAGACTCTTTCGCCGCGCTCGATTATCATTGACGCCAGCCACAAGAACCACCCCTGCGCGGACGCTCTTTCCAGAATGACCGACACTTCACTTTGGAGAGGCACGACCGACATCTACATTACCGGTGAGTACTCCCGCGCGCAGCTCGGAGAGGAACTTTGGAAAACCTTCAAGCCTTGGGGTCACATTGTAGTGAGAGTTTATCCCGGGGGCGAGCGGTATCAGATTTTTGTCCTTGATGCCGACTCTCCCGACTACCACGTGAAATACAAGACAAAGGTGTATGAATTGTAAAAAATAGGTCAAAAAATACAAAATTTGTTGAATCTGTTTTGATTTTTTGCTATTTTTGCAGTTTCCGTGCACGCGCACGGAGAAAACGGAATTACGATTTTTGACACATTAGCGAAATAACCTATATAATACAGATAATGCAACGAACTTTATTCAATGTGCTGACAGGCACACTCGCAAGTCTCTTGCTACTTTTGGGAAGCTTCAGTTCTACGGCCCAGACAAATGCCGGCGGACAGCGGACCATTTCCGGAGTCGTCGTTGATTCTCAGGGCGTTCCGGTAATCGGTGCCAGCGTCCTCCTCGAGGGAACGAAGAATGTCGGCACAATCACCGACATCGACGGCAAATTCTCTATGAAGGTCCCTGCCAAAGGTCGTCTGGTCGTTTCCAGCATCGGTTTCGAGACTCTAACCGTTTCTCTCACCGGGTCCACTTCCTCCTACAACATCGTACTTCACGAAGATGCAATTCTTTTGGATGACGTCGTCGTCGTAGGTTACGGCGTGCAGAAAAAAGAGAGTGTCGTCGGCGCCATTTCTCAGGTGCAGGGTGAGACCCTCGTCAATTCCGGTATCTCCAACATCACCAACGCCCTTTCCGGTAAACTCTCCGGCGTCACCACGATGCAGTCTTCCGGCCAGCCGGGTAACAGCGACGCGGAAATCGTCATCCGAGGCGTCTCCAGTTTCGGGAGCAACAGCCCTTTGGTGCTTGTGGACGGCGTGGAGCGTGATTTTGCATCCATCGACCCGGACGAGGTCGAGAACATCTCAGTCCTCAAGGATGCCTCCGCAACCGCGGTCTTCGGAGCGAAGGGCGCGAACGGCGTAATCATCGTCACGACCAAGAGCGGAAAGGAAGGCAAGCCTAAGATGAAGATCTCTGTCTCCCAGGGTTTTGCCAATCCTATCAACACTCCGTCCCACATTGACAGCTACACAACGATGCAGCTCTTCAATACGGCGTCAAAGAATGACCAGAACTGGACCGAGATGAAATCCCAGTCTGTCCTGAACGAGTACCGCAACCCTTCAAGCACGGTCAACTCCTACCGCTACCCTGACGTGGACTGGTTCAGCCTCCTCTGCAAGTCTTTCGCCCCTACGACCAACGCTAACTTCAACATCAGCGGCGGAACAAAGTTCGTCAAGTACTTCGCGTCAGTCGGCTACACCAACGAAGGCTCAATCTTCCGCAGCCTGTCCGACGACAAGGTCAACACCTCCTTCAACTACAACCGTCTGAACTTCCGTACCAATGTGGATTTCAACTTCACAAAAAGCACGAAACTCTCTTTCAAACTCGGAGGTACCGTTGACATAAGGACCGATTCGAGCGCCTATGAAGAAAGCAAGACCTGGAAATCCATCTTTGGAGCCAGCACCGCCCGCTACCCAGCCTACTACCCGGCGAGTCTTATGGAAATTATTCCGGATACGGACTATCCTGACAAACGGGAGGACCGTCTGGAAAAGGGAGGCGACGCCAACTGTTTCAATCCTTACTATGTGTTGATGTCCGGAATTTCCACCCAGTACACGGGAACAAAGATATTCTCCGACATCATCCTCAACCAGAAACTGGATTTCATCACCCAGGGTCTTTCCGTTCAGGGAAAAGTCTCATTGAGTACCTATTATAAATATGAGACTCTCTCCTCCAGCCTTTCACGTCCGAGCTACACCCTCGACTTCGACAAAATCGGCACGGGAGAGAATCCGTGGGAGAGAGTGAACGGGTCAGTTTATGTGTATTCCGACCCTATCTTCACCACATCGGCAAGCAATTCCCTCCAGAGCGGCTATTACCTCGACCTCTACTATGACCTGTCGCTCAACTACGACCGCTCATTCGGAGACCACACCGTGACGGGACTCTTCCTTTTCAACCGTCAGGAGCAGGACAAGGGCACAGCCTTCCCTTATTATAACGAGGCGCTCGTTGCCCGCGCCACCTACGACTACGCGCACCGCTATCTCCTTGAGCTCAATATGGGCTACACCGGTTCCGAGAGGTTCGCCCCGAGCAACCGTTTCGGTTTCTTCCCTTCGGGCGCAGTAGGCTGGGTTGTCACGAACGAGAAGTTTATGCAGCCACTGAAGCCATACCTCAGCAAACTCAAAATCCGCGCTTCCGCAGGTCTTGTGGGTAACGACTACGCTGACAACCGCTGGCTCTACATCAGCAACTACTCCACCAAAGATGGTTACATTGTTGAGGATAGTGCTGCCAACGAGTCTGCACAATGGGAGAGGGCCCGCAAGATGGACCTCGGCTTCGAGTTGGGCTTCTTTAACAACGACCTCACGCTTAATGTGGACCTGTTTGACGAATACCGAGATAAAATGCTCATTTCTATGAACAACCAGACCCCGATTTGGCTCGGAACCACTTCCAAGGAAATGAACCGTGGTGCCATCAAGAAGCACGGAGTCGAGGTCGAAGTGAACTACAGCAGGAATTTCGGTCCTGACTGGAGGTTCAACATCGGAGGCAACTTCTCCTTCAACGAGAACAGGGTCGTTTATGCGGACGATGCTCCTTATATGCTTGACCATCAGCGTACAATCGGAGCCCCAATCGGAGCTAACACTTCCGGAGTCTATCTCATCGACGGAGGTTTCCTCACTTCAATCGACGACATCCACTCCAATTTCCTCCCGGTCGCCTCCGGCATCTCCAAGGTTGTTGTCGGTGACTACAAGTACTTGGATTACACCGCCGACGGAACCATCAACACCGATGACAAGGGACTCATCGAAGGCTCCTACTATCCTCCGTATTCCTTCGCATTCAACACCGGATTCTCCTGGAAAGGACTGGAGTTCAGTATGCTCTTCCAAGGATATGCGGGCAAGTATGTGACTTATGACGGCGTTTATGAGTACGCTTTCTTCGAGGATAACTACGTGACCCACAAATCCGCTCTCAACTACTGGTCTCCAGCCAATCCTTCCGGTACTCACAGCGCCCCGCACTATGGCGCTCTCTATTCCACCAATGTGGCCGGAACGATTCCCGGCAAGACCTGGAGAAGAGCCGACTATGTGAGGCTCAAGGACGTCAGCCTCAGCTACACCTGGAGCGGCCGCAACTTCAAGAAAAGGACGGGAATGCAGGGCATCAAGGTTTATGTGACCGGCAACAATCTCCTCACCTTTACCGATCTCCTCGAGGGCGACCCGGAGTCCAAGACTCTCAAACAGGGGGCATATCCTCATATGAGAACCATTAAACTCGGCCTTCAGCTTAACTTCTAAACGGATTGACGATGAAAACTACATCAAAATACAGATTTTTGACTTTAGTGGCATTGTTTGCCATAGCCTTGTCCGCTTCGTCCTGTCTGAATTCCTATCTTGACAGGTCTCCGGATTCGGACCTTGACGAAGAAGCGGTATTCACTAAATACAAGAACTTTAAAAAGTATTTTTCGGCAGTCTATGGCGGAACCCAAACCAAGATAAGACCATATTCGCCTCTGCTGTGGAACCTCAATTCCGGGAAGATTACAACGGATGCTTTGACAGATATCTGTGACCCTGCCCGTGACAATCCTGCCCATAAAATTAAGATGGGTGACGGCAGTCAGGCCATCACTCAGTTCGGCTACAATACCACCGATGACAAAGAGTCCGGGAAACTCGTGTATGCCTGGAAAATTATGCGTATCTGCAACAAGACCATCGAGAAGATAGATATGCTTCAGGACGCCACTGAAACCGAGAAAGAGGATATGTTGGCTCAGGCTTATTTCATCCGTGCGTACGTCAATTTTGACATATTCTGTTACTACGGAGCCGTGCCTTATGTCGATAAGGTGCTTGGTGCCGATGACGAGTGGGATCTTTCTGCTCCGGGAGAATATGAGTTCCTTCTTAAAGTCGCGGACGATTTCCAGGCAGCTGCCGACCATTTCAAGGCGGCAGGGAAGATGCGCCGGGACTCTGACGGAAGGCTTCAGGCCTCAGATCAGTCAAGACCGAGCGGTGTCGCCGCTCTTGCCCTCAAGGGGCGTGCTCTGATGTATGCCGCGAGTCCTCTGAATAACCCGGGTGGAGACAAGACAAGATGGGAAGCTGCGGCCGAAGCTAACTGGAACGCTCTTCAGACAGCGCTTGAGTACAACTATGAGTTGCTCTCGTTCTCTGAAATCACAAAGAATTTCCACGACGCCGAACACACCAACGAGCACCTTTGGAGTCGTGCTTACGGCAAGTACCGGTACAATCACTCTACTCTTCAGTCAATCGTTCCCGGTGTTTTCTGTAAAGGAAACAGTCAGGATCAGAACGTAGGACGATGCCCGACCCAGAATTTCGTGGACAAGTTTGAAACCATCGACGGCTATGCCCTCAATACCGAGGCTCAGCGCCAGATAGCGACCGACAACGGTTCATACTATGAGCAGAATCCTTACGTCAAAAGGGACCCGCGTCTGGATCTTTCCGTGGTTTACAATCAGAAAAAAGTGGCGGATTTTTCTACACCGGCTTCGATGTATATTGACGAGGACGGCAATAGAGGGAACTGGATGAAGTACAAGACCAGAGATAACTCCTCCAGAACTTATTACTGGGAGTGTAAAACTTTGGGCGGGCCCTATTCGGATGCGAGTTCCCATTTCATCTATATTGTTGACCCGGTCATCCGTCTCGCCGAGGTCTATCTGAACTATGCGGAATGCGCCTTTGAAGCCACCGGCAGCGCCGACGGCACAGCTCCGGGTGCTACACTTTCGTCCGTTGGGGCGTTGAATGTCATAAGAAATCGTGCCGGTATGCCTAATGTCCGTTCAGAATACCTTGCTCAGGAGGAAACCTACCGCTCCCGCATCAAGAACGAAAGGACCATCGAACTCTGCTTCGAGGGCAACCACTACTACCTTGACATCCGCCGTTGGAAGGATGCTCCGGAACTCGGACGCAGCAAGCTGTACGGAATGAGGGCTACCAAACTGAACCCGGGTTATGACGCCAGTGTTTACCCTACAGGTTTCCGTTACGAAAGGTTTGCCCTTGAGGACGGAAGGCAGATCGTGTGGAAGAACGACGGTATGTACTACATTCGCTTCCGTCAGTCAGATTTGAATAAGATGAAGAACTATACACCTAAACAGGAGTGGTAGCACAATTAAATCCGATTAGTTTATGAAACAATACAAAAATATAGTCCGTTTCTTCTCTTCGTTGCTGTTATGCAGCGCAGTCGTGATGTTCGCAGCCGCGTCTGATGCTTCCGCTCAGTCCAAAAAGTCCAAGGCAAAACAGGACAACTCAGTCAATGTCGCAGTAAGGCTTTTGGATGTGGACGGCAATGCTATTCCTTACGCTGAAATCACAGTCGGAGAGGGTAATTTGCACGAGGCCACCGACCCGGAGGGCAATGTCCGCTTCACCGCCGATTCCCGCGACAGGGTCTCAATCATTGCGGAAGGGTTCCAGCCAGTCTATGCCTCTGTTGCCGCATTGGCTGACTCGAAGGTAATCACCCTCTACAAACAGGCGGTTTACTCCGAGAAATTGAACCTGCCGTATATGCAGATTTCCCAGCGCCATTCCCTGGGCAACACCATCATCATCAAGGGCGAAGAACTTGAGAAATACTCCTCAACCGACATTCGCAATGCCCTCACTGCCATTGCACAGGGCGTGGTCGTCACCGAGAACAACGGTGCTCCCGGCGTCAGCGTCAAGGGCGAAACCAGGGTCGGAGTCACTTCCAGGGGCCGTACTCCTATGTATATGGTGGACGATGTTCCGGTGGAAATTGATGAAACCCCGCTGGATCCTCAGCAGATTGAGTCCATCACCATCATCCGCGACGTTATGGAGCGCACCCTTTACGGAGCCTCCGCAGCCAACGGAATCGTGAACATCAAAACCAAAAGAGGCGTTGCCAACAACCGTTATGTGAACGCCTTCGCCGAGGCCGGAGTGAATGTGGCGGACAGGATGGCCGAATATGTTGACGGAGCTGACTATGCGCGTCTGAACAACCTCGCGAGGGTTAACAGCGGTCTCGCTCCTCTTTACACCGAGGCCGACATTCAGGAGTATGAAAAGAAAGACGCCTACAGCCTCACCCATCCTAACGTGGATTTCAAGAGTATGATGCTCAAGAACGTTATGTCCTACCGCAAGGCCGGCTTCCATTCCGGCGGTGGAAACGACAGGGTGCAGTATTACGCCTACCTCGGCTATGCAGGTGAGGACGATATGTATAAACTCGGTTCCGCGGCCGACTACAACAGGGTGAACATCAACGCAAATCTTGATGTCAAGATTCATAAATACATAACTGCGCAGTTCGGCATCATCTCCTCTATGGGAATACGCCGTTCTCCGCACTATGGCTATGGAAGTTCCTACGGAGTCGAGTTCCCGACCATCCTCAACGACGTCAACACCATCCCGGCGCTGTCGTTCCCGATTTATGCCAACAACGACCCGGACCTTGAGTCTCCGTGGTATGCAATCACCGCGAAATACACCCAGAACCCTATCGGAAACATCACCGAGAACGGTCACTACACCGAGACCACCAGAAAGGGTCTGATGAATCTCCGTCTGAACGTGGACCTCTCGTTCATAACGAAAGGTTTGAAATCGATGACATACGCTGCATACGACGCCACCAACTTCGTCCGTCTCGGAACGAAGGAGGACTACGCAGCCTACATAATCTCCAATACGACTGACGCTGTATCAGGCGAGGTCACCTCGACTCTCTCCAAGAGCACGAGCCACAGCGTCATTCAGACCACAAACAAGTCCAAACTTATGGACTTCTATTCCAACAGGATGTATCTCGTGGAGAAACTCTCCTACGACCGCACCTTCGGAAAACACGCCGTATCGGCCGGCGCTGACTATATGATTACAAAGCGTTCTATGACCGGTGTCCGCGAGCATAGGCGTGAGATGAACGTCGGATTCAACGCAAGCTATGTCTATGACGACCGTTACATCATCTCCACAACGATGAACGAGCACGGCACTTACGCTCTTGTCAATAACTGCTGGACTTACTCTCCGACAGTGGGCCTTGGCTGGATTATGTCCAACGAGAAGTGGCTTCGCGATGTGAGCGGAATGGATTTTCTCAAACTCCGTTTCCAGGCGGGATTGCTCTACTATGATTCCCAGTTCTCAGCGAACTACGAGTATGACAATTATTCCAACAATGACTCCGGCAGCCTCTTCGGACCTTATCTCAGCAGCCCTACCTGGTTCGGTACGACTCAGAGCGATGCGGTTTACCGCACTCTCATCTCAAGACTCGGGAACCCGAATCTGACCCTTCAGAAGCGTCCTGAGGCCTCAATCGGTCTCGATGGCCTCTTCCTCGGGAAAAGACTTTCAACGTCCCTCACCTACTACAATTTCCTCAACTACGGTCCGGTGTCGTCCCTTTCCAATGTGATTCCGGCGGTTACCGGCGTTTCCGACGCTTCATACTATATGAACTACGCCAACACCGCCTACCAGGGCTATGAAGTTTCCCTCGGATGGAAAGACAACATCGGGAAGGACTTCTCCTACTCCATCGGAGCCTGGGGCTGCGGTAGATTCTCAAAGAAAATCAGAGTGGACGAGCTTGACTACAGCGAGCCTTACCGTTCACGCGTCGGCACATCCGCAACAGCCATCTGGGGTTACCGCTACATCGGTCAGTTCCAGACCGACGAGGAGACTCTCGAAGTTCCTCAGTCTTTTGACACTTCGCTTCAGGCAGGTGACTTCAAGTATCAGGATATGAACGGAGACGGCTACGTCGACTCTTCTGACCAGTGCCTCATCGGTGAAAGCAACTCCGCTCTCTACTACGGCATCACTCTCAACCTCAAGTACAGGGATTTCGACCTCCTCGTCACCGGAACCGGACGCTCTTCCTGCGACATTCTGATGAACAACAAATACTACTTCAACGGCTGGGGTGACGCTAACTACACCAAATACACCCTCGAGCACGCCACCGATCCTTCCACTCCGCGTCTTACCTACAATCAGGTCACCAACAATTATGTGACCTCCTCATATTGGCTCGCGAACGGCAGATATTTCAAGATTCAGACAATAGAGCTCGGTTATGAACTCCCTGTACGCAGGCTCAACATCACCCGCGGCATTCGCGGAATGAGGGTCTATCTCAGGGCGAACAACGTCCTCACCCTTTCTGAAATAAAGGATCTCGACCCTGAGTCCATCGACGCCGGTCTCACCAATTATCCTTTGATGAGAACCTTTGTCGGAGGCTTTAAATTCACGTTCTAAATCAATCGAAGACGATGAAAAGAAACAATATAATATCTGTACTCCTGGTTTTGGGCCTGTCCTGCTCCTGCTCCTTCCTTGAACCGTATCCGACCGAGATTTACGACACGGACTACGTCACGTCAAATCAGTCGAAGATGCAGGGACTTGTGAACAAATGCTACGACTTCATTCCGTCCAATTACGACGACAACGAGAGCGCCTATCTGGACTGCCTCACCGACAACGCGGCGGAGACCTCCACGACTTCCGATATGTCGCGTTTTGCAGTGGGAGTTACCCGCCCAAGCAAGGACCTGTTCAGCACCTACTGGACCCGTGACTACAAGGCCATCTACAATCTGAACCTCTTCATCAAGGACAGAAAGGGCTTGAGTGTCCGCTATATGACCGACCAGCATCTTGACGAACTTTTCAAGAACAAGACCTGGGGCGAGGCTCACGCGCTCAGAGCGTGGTTCTATTGGGACCTGCTTAAGAAATTCGGCGGCCGCGCAACCACCGGGGAACTTCTCGGAGTTCCGCTCGTTCTTGAACCTACTCGAATCTGGGACTATGACGCCGACGAGATTAAAGACATCGAGTTCCCGCGCGCAACCTACGACGAGTGCGTGGAGCAGATTCTCAAGGACTGCGACACAGCCATCGCCTACCTCCCCGCCGCCCACAGGGACTTCCTCGTCACCAACACTGAGGACCTCCGCGTGCTGGGCTCCAGAAACTACGGCAGAATGGACGGAATGACCGCGACTGCAATCAAGGCTCTTGTGTGTCTCACCTGGGCGAGCCCGAGGTTCAATCCCGAGGGCGATGTTACCCGCTGGGAAAAGGCGGCAAAGTTCGCCAAAGAGGTCATCGACTTCAAAATCGATGTTGACGGCAGCGTTTCCGGCGGATTCAACATAAAGGACGCCGTTGACTGGACCGACCCCAACAGCCCGAGCATAATCTTCGCCGGCCACTACGATAGCTCTAATGATGCTATGGAACGTATGTTCTATCCGTATAATTTCCAGGGCAACGGCACAATGGGAGCCACTCAGGAACTCGTGGACGCCTTCGGTATGGCTGACGGCTATCCTCTCGGAAAGTCTCCGACCCTCGCCTACGACCCTCAGAATCCATACGTAAACCGCGACCCGAGGTTCTACAGCGTAATCTTCTACAACGGCAGAAAAATCACAACCGGCTATCAGGATAAGCGAGACTATACTTTCGAGAACTGGGCCAACGGCGGAAAAGACGCCGCCGAGGTCTCTTCACGAAACTCCCGCACCAACTACCACATCAAGAAGTTCGTCTACAGCGGTGTGGACTGGAGGGAAAGCACCACTACGAAGGCTCCGCGCAGCAATTTCCACATCCGCTGGGCCCATATGGTCCTCGCCTTTGCCGAGGCAGCTAATCAGGTCGGCGGCCCTAATGCCAAAATTGACGGTCTTTCAGCCAAGGAAGCCATCGCATACCTTCGCAGCCGAAACACCTACGACGGCAAAAACGGCTTCACCGAAGACCCGTATCTTGACGAGATCTCTCTTGCCGGCACCGAGGCTTTCGACAAATTCCTTCGCAACGAGCGCAGAATCGAAACCTGCTTCGAGGGCTGCTGGTTCTACGACATCAGACGCTGGTCCACGACTCTGGGCGAGTTGAACAAGGAGATCCACAGGCCGACGATTACTCTTAACGATGACAAGACTTTCACCTACGGCACCGAGGCCTTTGAGTCCCGTGTCTACAGATCTGCCTATATGCCAATTCCTTACAAGGAAATGCTCAAGACAAAAGGCCTTGTACAGAACGAGGGCTGGGAAAGCTGGCAGTAAAATATGGAGAACAGGAATATGAAAAAGAATGCAATTATAATTTTAGCCGCGCTTTTCGCGCTCACCTCCTGCTACGGCAGCTACATCAAGGACTCCACCTCTCAGGGGGTCGGTTTCGCGAACAATGTGGATGTGAGGACGGTGGTAGTCGGCGAGGGGATGAAGTTCTCCACCGGAGTGGCTCTTGCCGGAATTATCAATAATGGCGAGGACAGGACCGTTAACTACACGGTGGACGAGTCTCTTGTTGGCGAGAACGCACTCTCTGCAATGAAGTTGAATACTCTCAGCTACATTAACGAGCTCACTGGAGAGATTACCGCTCTTAAAACACTTCCGTCTTCGGAGTATTCGCTCATAAATGATGGAGGACAGGACGGCGTCACTGTGATAAAGAAGAATACGCATCTTGGCAAAATTACCGTTCAGATGGACTCAGCTGCCTATCTTGCAGGCTCAGCAAGCCTCGTCCCGGATTTTGTGGTTCCGCTTACGATTACTTCCGGCAACGGCCTTGACATAATCGCCGGCTACGAGTCCACCGTCATCGGCGTCCGCTACGAGAATATGCTCTTCGGAAACTGGTATCACGGCGGCAAGGCCACACTCGAAGACGGCAGCAAGACTCAGACTTACCCTACCGTGATTCCTCAGTCCACGAATAAAGTCTGGACGCTCACTACCGTTTCCCCTCATTCCCTCACGGCGAATGCTGTGGCGGGAGAGCTCAACGGCTCTGCTGCGCAGATGAAACTTACTCTCTCCCCGGACGGCTCCGTTGCAATCGAGTCTGTCCCAGGAGCGACCTACGCCGTAGAACCTGACGGAGAGAGCAGCTACAACCGCGCCCGTCTTCTTCAGGACCGCAAGGTGTTCCTCAACTACAAGTACACCGACTCCGAGGGCAAAGTTTGGCACGCCACCGACACCCTCACCTTCCGCAACCGCGTACGCGACGGAGTGAACGAGTGGCAGGACGAGAATCAGGAGAACTACAAGTAATTTTTGACCAAAAAGTAAACTAAAGATATGAAACGTTATATTTTTGTCGCCGCGGCCGTTGCCCTCTGTCTCTGGCAGTGCACAACCGCTGAAGTCCAGCCGCTTCAGTACGCTGCGCCGGTAGCCGAGTTCCCTTCCGACGTTCCCGAGACCATCTCGCTCTCGGTAGGCGACTCCTACACTTTCTCCGTAAATTTCACCGAGGGAGAAAAACTTACCAAGGAGTGGAGAGTGAACGGTCTTCTGGAGGCCTCTACGGACAAGCTCACCTACACCTTCAATGAACCGGGCACTTTTACCGTTTCGTTCAAGGCTTACAACGGTTCGGGCTCTGTCGAGCACAGCTACACCGTCACCGTTGACGACAAATTGGAAATTCACCTTTCTGTGGGCGATTCCACCGCCATCAACCGTGTAGAGGAGAGCCGTCTTCAGCTTTATGCCATCGTGGACAAGGGACAGAATGTCACGCACTCCTGGAAAATCGACGGAGAGGAGAAATGCACCGAGGCCTACTTCGACACCTACCTCCCGAAGAACGTGTCTGTGGACGGAGACGTACACAGGATTGATTATGTGGGTACCAATGCGGCGGGCTCCATCGCAAAGACCTTCACCGTGAAGGCTGAAAACAGGCCTCTGCAGATTGATTTCCAGGAGCACTACAAAAGGGCGTTCACATTCACGGTGAACATCTCTGCCGACATCCAGTACGGCGGAGCAGGAGCGAGCCACAGATGGTATATCGGCGACGACCTCGTTTCAGAAAGCGACGAAATTACCTATATCCTTCCTTCGCTCGGAACTTATTATGTCAAGTACAAAGGCTTAAACGCCAAGGGAGAGATCGTGGAGAAGGAATGGACCATAGTTTACGACGAGTATCTCGCCGATTTCAATGACGGAAAGTTCTCGGAGATGTTTCAGATTCACAATTCAAACGCGTCGTACCTAAAAACAGAGTCTCTTTCCGTTGTTGACAGTCCTTACAAAAATGACGGGCACGGCAAGGTTCTCTGCTGGCACGTTGATAGCAAAAATAGGACAAGAGGCGGTTTCCTCTTCCGCAAAGATTATTTCGACAATCACGGCATAGATCTCTCGCAGTTCAAGGGCATCAAACTGACCGGCCGTCTCGATTCAGATGAAGGGGAATTGAGCGCGACCGCGCGGCGTACAATCTGTCTGGCATTTGAGTCTGACTATTCCAACGAATACAAGACTCTCTCTACCATCAAAAAAGGTGACGCTGATGCCGGGCTCGACGATCCCGACAATCCGGGTAAGACTTTCGAACCGTGGGGCTATATCTGCAAGCCTAAATGGATTAATTTCCAGTATAATATGAGTTTCAGCGGAGACGGGACAATCAAGGTCTATCCTGCCTGCACCTGGAACAAAACTACCGTCGTAAGTGGTAACTATGCCTATGTGTATATCGACGATATAATTCTTTTTAAATAGAAATTTATGAATTATAAGACCATAATCAATATCGCTTCAGCCCTTGTCGCGCTCGCGTTTTGTTCCGCCTGCAAAAAGGAGCAGGCGACTGCATCCTCCTCCTTTTCGGCGGAGTCAACGACGGTTTCCGTCCCGCTCGAGGGCTACTCCGAGACCACGCCGGGAGTGTATGAGTTCACAACCACCCAGCCGTGGGTAGCGAAATCCGTCAAAAACTCCAGCTGGTTCAGTTTCTCTCCCACCAAGGGCGAGGCCGGAAAGTCTGAAATCCGTTTCACCGCTTCCGACAACACCTTCGGGCGCACCCGCACCGCGACGCTCACCATCGTTTCGGGCCTCTCTACCAAGGACATCACTTTCACTCAGACTGCCCACATTGAGGGACAGCCGTGGGTTGACTGGGAAAATCCGGTTCAGATAGCCCCGAATCCTGCTGTGTATGGCCGTGTGCACCGTCTCTCCGACGACCGTCTGATGGCCTGCTACTCCACCGGGCAGGATGCCTATGTCAAGTTCAGCAGCGACGAAGGCGCCTCTTGGGACAGTGAGATGTGCATTTTTGAGCATTACGACTCAGATGAGAACACCATCGTGAAGATTGACAACCCTGATTTTGCGCAGCTCTGCTCTTCCAACCCCTATAAGCCGGGCCGCATCATCTATGCTGTCAATGAACGCGTAAGAACTTCCGACGGCGACAAGGAAGCTTTCCCTTATCACATCTCCGTCCTCACTTCCGATGATGGAGGACAGACTTGGAGCGAGCCGGTCAAAATCTACTCTTCCAGCCAGTATGCCGGCTGCTACGAGCCGTTTGTCCTCGAGCTCCCTGACGGCACGGTGCAGGTCTATTTCGCTGACGAGACCCCGTACGCTTCCGCAAGCGGCATCGGCGACCAGAATATAACGGTTGTGGAATCAACGGACGGAGGACAGACTTGGGGCACCGCACGTGTTGCCGCCTACTGTAAGGGCGGCCGTGACGGTATGCCGGCAGCAACCGTTTACAACGGCAACATCTACCTCTCTCTCGAGTACCGCAGGCCTTCGGGCGGGGAGGACTTCCACCCGGTTGTGGTGTATAACCCCGTTTCAGGCAGCTGGTCCTCTCCGGTTGGCGACTTTGCAGATGGTACACCCCGCTTCGACCCGTTCCAGACGAGCCTCCATCCAGAGGAATTCTATAATGGCGCTCCGTACATCACTCAGACCGACAATTTCTTCCTCATCTCCTACCAGACCAACAGGACTCCTTCCGGCACTGCGGCTTCCAATTCCGACCTTGAAATCCAAATTTGCCCTAAGGACGAAATGAACGGCGCCCAGTTCAGCACTATGCGCTCTCCTTCCCGTCCTGCC
The DNA here is from genome assembly GCA_963640535.1 of bacterium. Lineage (GTDB taxonomy): Bacteria > Bacteroidota > Bacteroidia > Bacteroidales > UBA932 > Cryptobacteroides. Next base: position 94,116 of record CAVHYU010000006.1, read on the forward strand.
GGCATCGATATGACGGAGAAATATGCCAACTGGAACTCTGTCAACGGCATCGGCGGCGACATCGTAATGGCGGTTTACTGCTCTGACGGCTGCATCTACGGCGTCAAGGGTACGGTTCAGAAACAATAAGACGCCGAGCGGCCATCCGCGACGTCTGTCACCGGACAAAAAAACATCACTACCAAAATAATAGCACTATGACACAAAATTCAGACACAAAGAAAATCTACCGTGGGGGGTACAGTTCTCCCCGCATTGAGGTGACGGACGTCACCTCTGAACTGGGATTCGCCGCGTCTCCGACTGTCGGATGGAATGACGGCTCGATTCCGAACGATTATTCCAAATACAATTTCTGGGAGCAACTTTAAATGGGAGGAACTGTTATGAAAAAGACGATTATAGCAATGCTCGCCTTCGCTGGAGGCATCCTTTCATTTTCCGCCTGCCAGAAAGACCTCGCCGACATAGAGAACGGCAAGGCTTCAAAATTCGCTCTCACCAGGACCGTAACTGTTTCCCAGGAGCCGTGGGCTGCTTCCACGAAGACCGCTTTCACCGAGGAGGACGGAATCAAGGTTACCGGGAAAGAGACTATGGCAGTATTCTACTATGCCGGTGATAAAACCACCGAGGTTTCCAACCTTGCAAAAGCGGTCGCCACACCTGACGGGAACGGCGGCTACACCTTTACTCACGATGCCACGGCGGGTTCCACCTACAACTATTTGTTTTTGCTCCCGAATAACGCAAGGGTAAAATTGAATAGTAAAAGTACTGCTCACGAATTTTGGCTACATCCGACTCAGTTCCCTTCTGAAGACTCCTTTGATTCGAATATGGACGCCCTTGTGGGCCAGGCTCAGTATGGCGTAGATGCGAAGACTTCTGTGTCTGACGTCAAGTTCAGAAGACTTTTCTCTCATCTTGAACTTAAACTCTCTGACGATGAGTCAGTCCTCGGCGATGAGAAAATCCACGCGGTGACCTTTGCCCTGAGCACCACCGCGACCGACTCCACCGCACTTACAGGCTTCGTCTATCCGTCCCACAGCGATGTTTACTCTGATGGGAGTAATAAAATGACTACTCCGGGCAACGCAGTGACCGCACACTATCCTGGAGGACTTGCCAAAAACAGTGACGGCACCTACCACATCTGGTATGTAGTCAATCCTATTGATGTCGCCGCAGGTACGAAGATTACAGTGACGGTTACTGCAGACACCAAGACCATCACAAGGGAAGTTTCTCTCAATGCAGCAAAGAAGATAGAAAAAGGCAAAATCAACGTCATCCCGTTCAATATTTCCGGTTCCGGCTACACAGAGCAGCCATCGGCATATTACAATTTTACTTTGGACAAATTGTCTGATCTTCCTTCAGAGTGGGAGGCCGGCAGTACTATAGAAATCTACAAAGACGGAGAAGGTTATACAAATTCTCTTCGTCTCACTGCCAAGAAAGCCACGAGTTCTCTTACATACACTGTTCCTGAGGGCAAGTCAGTTGCCGGTATTAAACTTTATACTCATCCGCAAACCCCAAATGGGAATACCGCTCTTGTTATTACTTGCGGTGAGAAGGTGTGCGGCACATTTAATCTAAATTATGCAGAAGGTTTGGAGGTTGCGACATCCGGTGGATTCAAATATTTCTATGACGGGATGAGTGCGAAATATGCTTGGCCGGAGTCAATATCTACTTTTATGTTTAGTGCCAGCACCAGTTCAACCTATAAGAACACGATTAGGCTGACAGATGCAGTGGTCCTCTTTGAAGCAGCATCTTCATCCGAAGGCGAGTAGAACTCCCCGCCCATAAGAAACAATCAAGAGGATGGCCCCGAAGTCAAATTCCGACTTCCCGGGTCATCCTCTTTTTCGTAAGATCTTCAGCGTACTGCGCAAAATCGCGCAAATCTCCGCAACACGCTGTAAGTATTGCTCAAATTTTTAAAAATCCCCATATTTGCCGGAAGTTCGGCTCTTAATTTCTGGCAATATGAAAATGACACTTATAGCGGACTCCGGGTCCACTAAGACCGACTGGGCGCTGCTTTCGCCATCCGGAGCGACTCCCGGGCTCTGGAGCGGCCCGGGCTACAACCCAAATTTCACATCTTCGGATGATTTTCAAAAGGACATTCTCCGGAGCCTGCCTGCGGAAATTGAACCTTCCGCCGTGGACGAAATCCGGTTTTACGGCGCGGGGGTGAGCTCTGACTTGCAGCAGGCTGTCTGCACGGCCCTTCGGAGCGTATTCCCTCAGGCAAAGGGCGTTTTTGCCGAGTCGGACCTTCTCGGCGCGGCAAGGGCGCTTCTCGGGGACGCTCCCGGCTTTGCCGCCATTCTCGGCACTGGGGTGAACACCTGCCTTTATGACGGGGTGGCCATCACCCGGAGTTTCCCTTCGCTCGGCTTCATCCTAGGGGACGAGGGGAGCGGCGCCTGCATCGGGCGGATGCTCCTTAGGGACTATGCGCGCGGGAATATGCCCCCTGATATATGGGAGGAACTCCGGGAGAAGGTCGGCGGAGGTGCGGAGAAAATCATAGAACAGGTCTATCGCCGAGGCGCCCCCAACCGCTACTGCGCCTCTTTCGCCGCCTGGGTAGGGGAACGCCGGAGCCGTAGCCCCTATTGCGAAAATCTTATCCGAACAGCATTCCGCGACTTTTTCCGCGGCATCGTGAGCCTCTATCCGGACTACAGGGAATACTCCCTTAACTGCGTAGGTTCAGTGGCCTTCGCCTGCGCTGACACCCTCGGGGACGTCGCCGCCGAATTCGGTATGAAAACGGGCCGGATACTCAAATCTCCGATGGAGGGTCTGATAAAATATCACGAAAAAATCTGATTATTGGAAATTAATTCGTATATTTGCAGCCCCAAAAAATGGGGTTAAAAACATAAATAATAGATTTACAATCATTTATGCCAACAATTCAACAGTTAGT
>CAVHYU010000007.1:0-42507 GCA_963640535.1 bacterium
CGCCGTACCTCCAGAACACCTACCCGTCCATCGTCGAGGTCTTCAGAGAGGTAAATTGATTATCCGCAAGTATACCCGGGAAAATCCTGTAAAGAAACTATGACAACTGAAATTAAACTTGTGACATCAGACGTGCTTGATGTTATCAATGAACGCGTCGCAGTATTGGTGAAAGACCTTCGCCAGATTATTGACGAAGCTCGGGAGCACGTGGCATCTACTGCCAACTTTGAACTTACGATGATGTATTGGCATATTGGGGAAAGGATTAATCGCGATGTGCTCGGAAATGAACGTGCTGAATATGGGAAGCAAATTGTGTCGCGGATTGCGACACAATTGCAGAAAATCTATGGTTCGAAAGGTTTTGAGATCAGAAACCTCCGGAGAATGATGCAATTTGCCACACTTTTCCCCGATGTGAAGATAGTGTCGCAGATTGCGACCAAATTGAGCTGGTCACACTTTATTGAGGTCTTTCCCTTGGAGAATTCTTTGCAGAGGGAGTTTTATCTTACCCTTTCAGCCGCCAATAGGTGGGGCCGCGACAGACTACGTTCGGAAATAGATTCGTTGCTTTACGAACGCACTGCAGTAGCTACTAAGCCAGAAGACCTCATTAAACAAGAACTTTCGAATATACGGGAAAACGATGCTGTGACTCCGGATGTCGTTTTCAAAAGCCCATATTTTCTAGAGTTCGCAGGACTGAAGGGGATGTATAGCGAAAAGAATCTGGAGGATAGTCTTGTGGCGCATCTTGAGCTGTTTATGCTCGAGTTAGGAAATGGATTTTGTTTCGTTGAACGTCAAAAAAGAATGATTATCGATGGCGAAGATTTCTATCTCGACTTATTGTTTTATCATCGGAAGCTACATAGACTTGTAGCGATAGACCTTAAACTTGGCCGGTTTAAAGCGCAATATAAAGGCCAGATGGAATTATACCTTCGGTGGCTCGAGGCGAATGAAATGGAGGAGGGGGAGGGAAGCCCTCTCGGGCTATTGCTTTGTACGGAGGGAAGTGATGAGCAGATAGAACTTTTGCAACTTGGGAAAGCAGGAATTAAAGTCGCTAAGTATTTGACAGAACTGCCTCCTCGCGATGTCCTTGTGGCTCAGATTCAAAAATCATTGGCGGATGCAAAAGAGAGGCTTGGTTACGAAGATAAAGTTTTAAAATAAAACTCTCTGTCAGAAGCAGATTCCCCTCTCGTATATCAGCCTTTTTGTTTTTCCGGCGGAAACATATTATCTTTCGCAAGTTTTTGGAAAATCGGACTATGCTTGAGTCACAAATGGAAAGGATGCTGATGGAACGTACCGCTGAGGGAGACTCGGCGGCGTTTCGCGGTCTTTTTGAAGCTTACTATCCTCAGGTTTACGGGTTTATGCGGAGCATCCTTGGCTCGGAGGAAGATGCGGCGGACCTTGCGCAGGAAGTTTTCCTGAAACTTTGGCTTATGAGGGTGGCCCTGCCGGACATATCTTCACTGGGGAGCTATCTCTACCGGATGAGCCTTAATCAGGCGGTCAATTACATCAAAAAGAACAAGCCGGTGTATGACTCTCTGGCGGCGGACCTGCCGTATGATCAGATGGTTGAGGAACAGATAGACCTCAGGGGCAAGGAAGCGCTCATTGCCGCGGCGGTTGGGAAGATGCCTCAGCAGAGGCGCCGGGTCTTTATCCTGAGCCGTCTGGAGCATTTCAGCAACGAGGAGATTGCCTCTCTTCTCGGCATACGGAAGAAAACCGTTGAGAATCACCTGAATCTTGCCTTGAGGGAGCTTCGTGCCGCTCTCCCGGTTCTTTCTTTTCTCTCCTTTCTTTTCTTTGACTAACCAGGAGACAAGCAGCCCCCAAAAAACTTGATTTTTCTTTGGGTGCAAGCCCTGTTTTTTTTGTCTTATAGTGTGCAGGCAAAAGTCGGCCGCAGGTAAAGAAACCACACGATATGACAGAAAACAACTTCACGCGCCACCAGTGGGACAGCCACGAAGGCGACACTCTTCCGAATAAAACTCTTGATGAGGCTTTCAGCCGCGTTATGCAGAAGGCCTCCGAGGCCGAGAAGGCACAAAAGCAGTTCGCCAAGGCTTCTTCACGCAAGCACTCCCGCGACCTGTTTCGCTTTGTCCTCACGGGCGTTGCTGCGGCCGTCACTCTTGTCGCCGTGCCCTGGATAACCATTAAACTCTATTCTGAAAAAGTGATTGTGGCAGAAAGCTCAGCAGCTCCCCAGCCCCTTCTCTGCCAGCAGATTACCCATAACGGCGAAACCCGAGAAGTCCTTCTTCCGGACGGTTCGCAGGTGAGTCTCAACGCAGGCTCCGTGCTCATATATCCCGAAGAATTCTCCTCCTCCCGAAGGCAGGTTTTCCTTAGCGGAGAGGCCGTTTTCAGCGTCACTCACAGCGACTCCGTCCCCTTTGTCGTAAACACTTCGGATATGGAAATCAGTGTCCACGGAACCGTCTTCAATGTGAACGCCTACCCGGAGTCCTCCACTACTGCCGCGACCCTTTGCGAAGGCAGCATCTCGGCAAAGGTAGCCGGAGCGGATGAGGAAGTGTATCTTGTCCCGAATCAGAGACTTAGCTTTGACAGGGAGAGCGGCATCTCGGAGGTTTCCGCCGTAAGTGCCGCCGAAGACACAGCCTGGCTTCGCGGGGATATGTGCTTCCGCTCGGAAAATATCCACTCAATCGCCCGGGCAATCGAGCGCAAGTATGGGCTCACCACCTACGTCACTTCCGGGAAATATGACTCAATGCTCCTCACGGCGAAATTCATTCACGGGGAGTCCCTCCCACAGATGCTCCGAGCCGTCTGTGCGCTTGTTCCGGGGATGAGTTTTGAAATCACGAATGACTGCGTCTATATCCGCTGACCCCCTCGCCTCCCTCCCCACATAATAATCCCACTCAAACTGACCCCCGAATACATTAAAACACAATATAACCAACACACATAATTATCAACAAATCAATAAGTCTATGAAGCAATTAAGACATTATCTGATTGCGTTTGCTCTGACCTTGATTTCCTCAGCGGGACTTTACGCCCAGACAGTGAGCGTGACCTTCCCTTCGGGGGCAATCAGTCTGAAGCAGGCGTTTGAGGCTGTGGAGCACCAGAGCGGTGTAACAGTCGCCTATAATGAAAGCCTTCTTGACATCAACCGGATGGTAACTCCACCGTCCGGAGTCAGTCTTGACGAGGCCCTGTCAGCCCTGCTTTCCGGAACCGGGATGCACGCGGTGAGGGACGGGAAAATGATTCTCGTCGTGAAGGATGAGACTCAGAAATCTTCCGCCCCCGAGGTCTATCGGGGCGTGGTTGTGGACGCCTCGGGTCCTGTCCCGGGCGCTATGGTGATCCCCTCCGGCGGAGGCACGGACGCCGTCGCTATGACTGACGCCGATGGAAAATTCACCGTCAACGCTTCGCGCGGCACGGCCTTCACCATTTCTATGATGGGATATAAGGACTATGCCTCCACTTTCGGAGTGCAGACCGACGGCCTTGTGATTACGCTCCTTGCGGATATTGACGTTCTCGAGGAGTCCGTTGTCGTGGGTTACGGCGTGCAGAAAAAAGTGAACCTCACCGGCGCTGTGGGTGTAATCAACGGAAAGGACCTCAATAACCGCCCTGTCACCAGTGCCGCGCAAGCGCTTCAGGGAGCGGATCCTTCTCTCGTTATGAGTATGGGCAACGGCTCCGTGGAGGGAAAGCAGTACTCGGTCAAAATCCGCGGACAGGTTTCTCTCAACTCCGGCAGCCCGCTAATCCTCATAGACGGCATCGAGGGCTCCCTTTCTCAGGTCAACCCTAACGACATCGAGTCGGTTTCAGTCCTCAAGGACGCGTCTTCCTGCTCGATTTACGGTGCAACGGCATCTGCCGGTGTCGTGCTCATAACCACCAAGAACGGAAAGAGCGGTGAGCTCAAGATTAACTACAACGGCCGCGGCGGAGTGGCGTTCAACACCACCAAGACCGACTTCATTACCACCGGTTACGACTATGTGACACTTTCCAACGATTTTACCCTCCATTCTTCCAAAGGCTACAACGCCTGGAACTACACGGACGAGGAAATGCAGATGCTCTACGAGCGTCGCGGCGACAAGACCGAAAACCCGGACCGGCCGTGGGTTTACACCAATGACAAGGGAAAATATCGCTATCTGGGCAACTACGACTGGTACAGTTACATCTTCAAGAAGGTGCGCCCCGAGACCGAGCACAACATTACCATCAACGGCGGCAACGACAAGATAAACTACTATGTCAGCGGCCGTTACCTCTACCGCGAAGGCGTGTTCAACAACGCTTCCGAGGACCTGTACAACGGCTACTCCTTCCGCGCGAAGGTCAACGCCAAAGTGAAGCCGTGGCTCCGTTATACCGGAAACATCAGCTATGAAGGGTCTGTCTACAACTACGGCGGATATTGGGAGCAGGACGGTTCCGAGGGGCTCGTTTCCCACGGTATCCTCTGGAACATAACCCAGAACATAAGCCCGACCCTCGTACCGGTCAACCCTGACGGCACGACCACTATGTACACAAACGGAATCCAGTTCGCCGACTCTCCGATTGCCTCCGGAAGGGGCGGAGTCTTCACTGATGGAAGGAACAGGAACTCGCGCAAGGCAAATTACCTTATGCTGACCAACCGCCTCGTGTTCGACATTACTTCCTGGCTCAACTTCACCGCCGACTACACCTACCGGCTTCAGGATAACAACAACAGCTACCGTTCCTATCCTACGGCAAACACCTGGGACAAGAATATGAAGAACGTGGTGGACTTCACCAACGGTTCAATCTATGACTTCTATCAGGAGGCCCGCGGCCGTCTGGACGCCCACATCGCCAACGCCTACTTCGGTGTGAACAAGTCCTGGGGAGACCACAATCTCTCAGCCGTGGCCGGCTCCCAATTTCAGGATTACCACTCTTCCGCCCTCACCATACGGCAGAAGGGCTCCATCTCCGACAAGCTCGCATTCATAAATATGGCTCAGGGCGTAATAGAATCGGCTTCAGAGAGCAACACCGCCTACCGCACTCTCGGCTTTTTCGCCAGAGTGAACTACGACTATGCCGGTAAATACCTCTTTGAGATTTCGGCTCGCGAAGATGGCTCTTCCCGTTTTGCCGCAGCCAACCGCTGGGCATTCTACCCGTCCGCTTCCGCAGGATGGAGGATGTCCGAGGAAAAATTCTGGTCTCCTCTCAAGGGCTGGTGGGACCTTGCGAAGGTACGCTTCTCCTACGGCTCTCTCGGGAACCAGCAGGTGAGCAACTACTCCTACATCAGCACTCTTTCCACCTCTATGATGGGTTACACCTTCGACGGCTCGACTCAGGCTCCGAAAGTCAGTACCCCGGGGGCAATCACATCGGGACTTACCTGGGAGACGGTCGTGACCTACAACCTCGGATTTGACTTTGGCTGGCTCGGCAACCGCCTCACAGCTAATGCAGACTTCTACATAAGGGACACGAAGGATATGCTCACCTCCTCTCAGGAGCTTCCGGCAGTCTTCGGAACCTCTTCTCCGAAAATCAACGGAGCAGACCTGCGTACGATGGGTTATGAGATTTCCCTCGCTTGGAAAGACGAAGTTAAGGCAGCAGGAAAGCCTCTGTACTACTCCATCGCGGGGTCGCTCGGAGACTACGTCACCACCATCACCAAATTTGACAACCCTAACCGCTCTCTCAGCCAGCACTATGTGGGCAAGAGGCTCGGCGAAATCTGGGGATATCAGGTTGAGGGCCTCTTCAAAACGGACGCAGAAGCCGCCGAGTATCAGTCCCGTATCAACGATACGGCAGTGAACAAGGCCGTCTATGATTGCGGAGTCGCATCCGATGCACGCCTCCTCGCCGGTGACGTGAAGTTCGTGGACCGCAACGGCGACGGAGTCATCAACACCGGAGCGAACACTGTGGACGACCCTGGCGACCGCTACATTGTGGGAAACAGCCTTCCTCGCTACACCTACTCTTTCAAGGGCGACCTTGACTGGTATGGTTTCAGCCTCTCCGTGTTCTTCCAGGGAGTGGGCAAGTGCGACTGGATGCCGAGCGCTAACTGCTCCTATTTCTGGGGACTCTACGGCTTCCCGGCATCGTCCTTCGTTCCGACCGACTTCGAGTCCAAGGCCTGGAGCGAGGATAACCGCAACACCTACTTCCCTCGCCGCAGGGGTTACTCAGCCACTTCGAGCAACTCCGCTCTTAACGTAACCACCGACCGCTATCTTCAGAATGCGGCATACATCCGTCTGAAGAACCTCACTTTGGGATATACCCTTCCTCTCAAGCCGAACAAGGCGGTGGAGAAGGTGCGTTTCTACCTCACCGGAGAGAACCTCTGGTACTGGTCTCCGATGAAACGGAACACGAAGTACGTCGACCCTGAGGTTGCCACATCTTCTGCCGCTGACGACTGCATCTACCCGTTCTCACGGACAGTTTCATTCGGTGTGGACATAACCTTCTAAATAACAGTGAATATGAAAAATATATACAGGATATTCCTTTCTCTTGGGGCACTCGGTCTTCTTTCTTCCTGCAGCTCATTCCTCGACAAGTTCCCGGAAACTTCGCTTTCTCCGGAGACTTTCTACACGAATGATAACGAACTGAAGATTGCCACCAACGGTTTCTATGCGATGTTGCCGGCTCCTGACGACACCTTTGACGGCGCTCTTCAGGACAATGACCTCCAGTATCACGTCTCCTTGAGCAGTTTCCAGAGGGGCACGCGTTCCGCCGAGAACGAGACCTGGAGCACAGGCACCTGGAGCAATCTGAGAAACATCAACTATTACCTCGAGCACTCGGTAAACTGCACCGATGAGGCTGTGAGGGCGAAATATGACGGGATTGCCTATTTCTTCAGAGCATTTTTCTACTATGAAAAGGTGCGCAAATACGGTGACATTCCTTTCTATGACAAGGTAATTTCCGACTCCGACAAGGAGGCTCTCTACCGTCCGCGCGATGGCCGCGGCTATGTGATGCAGAAGGCGATGGAAGACCTTGACAAGGCGGCTGCCGGCCTTCCGGAGACCTGGGCCGAGGGGAATCTTCGCATCAACAGGTATGCTGCTCTTGCACTGAAGTCCCGTATGGCTCTTTTTGAGGGCACCTGGAGAAAATACCACGACATTCCGGACGAAAGCTATACGGCTTCCGACGGCACCTCAATCACCCTCTCCGCCGAGTACTTCCTCCGTCTCTCCGCAGATGCGGCAAAGGCAGTTATGGACAGCGGAAAGTACAAGATGTACACGGGTTCAGCTCTCATCAAGGGAGAACCGTACCGCGACTACTTCCTCCTCGAGGACGCCGAAAGCGCGGAGACCATACTTGCGCGGAAATATGTCTGGACCGACGAACTTCTGGTGCGTCACGGCCTGCAGTTCACCTACAAGAACCAGAGGTATTCCTTCACCCGCGCCCTTGCCTACCACTATCTGATGGCGGATGGGACTCCTTTCCAGAGTCAGAGCGGCTGGGAGACGATGCAGTACAACGCCGAATTCGCTTCGCGTGACCCTCGTATGTCCCAGACCATCGCGGCTCCGGACTATGTGGCTCTCGGCACTGACGCCTCCACCAAGTACTATCCTTCCTGCAAGGACTACGACCGTAGCGGCTACCGTCCGATAAAGTATTTCTCTGACGACACCCACGACGGTGCGACAACTTCCACCACCGACTACGCCATCTTCCGTTATGCCGAGGTTCTGCTCAACTACGCAGAGGCTCTCGCAGAACTCGGACAGGCGGACCAGAGCATCATCGACGCCACCGTGAATGTGGTGCGCGCAAGGGTCGGAATGCCCGCTCTTGACGCGGCAGCCGCTTCTGCCTCTCCGGATGCTTTCCTGAGTTCGTATTACACTGACGCCCACCTTTTGTCGAACGCGAACAGGGGTCTTATTCTCGAAATCCGCAGGGAGAGAACCGTCGAACTTGTGAACGAAGGCCAGAGGCTTTGGGATATGCTACGCTGGCACGAGGGAGAGCAGCTTTGCCCTGCATCGAACACTCTCGGCCCGGGCTTTGTCGGCTGCTGGTTCCCTTCACTCGGAGAGTATGATATGAATAACGACGGCAAGGCGGACCTCTGCATCTATCAGGGTAGCGCTCCTTCGACCGACTGCGACAACACTCTGAATGTCTCCGCTGGCAAGGAAAATACCCTTTCCGAGGACACGAGCGGATATCTTGTCCAGTTCCAGGACCAGACCTACAAATGGCAGGAGAAGGACTATCTCTATCCTATCCCAACCAAGCAGATTCAGATTTATCCTAAGGATGAGAAAACCGGACAGAGTACTCTCACCCAGAACCAGGGATATTGATACCCAATCAGAATTATAAGAATATGAAAAGAACAAGAATATCAATCCTGACTCTTTCCGCGCTTCTTTTTGCAGCCGCTTCCTGCACGAGTTTCGACGACTCCTCGCTTTGGAAGCAGGTGGACGAGGCTCAGAAGCAGCTGCAGGAACTTTCCTCCTCTCTCGAGGCTCTCAAGGGACAGGTGGGTCTTCTTTCCGCCTCACAAAGCGGCGGAGTCATCACTTCCATCACAACCGGCTCTGACGGCAGCGTTACAATAGCCTACTCCACCGCCGGCGGCGCATCCACTGGGACTGCCGTCATCGCAGCGGCCTCTCAGATTCAGAACCCTGACATCATCGGCACCGCCACTGAGAACGGCGTCCTCTACTGGACTCTCACCTCAGGCGGAAAGACCACCGTCCTTACGGACAAGGACGGGGCGAAAATCCCGGTTGCGGGACGCACCCCTTCCTTCACCACCGACAAAGACGGCTACTGGATGGTGAACGGGGACTATGTCCTTGACTCAAAGGGCGAAAAGGTGAAGTCTTCAGGCCACAGCGCATCGCTCATTTCCTCCGCCGCGAAGAACTCCGACGGCACGGTGACACTGACGCTTGCCGACGGGAGCACGTTCACTGTGGCAACTCAGGAGAGTTTCTGCCTGAGGATTCTTTGGGGCGGCGCCGAGGTCAGCGGCGAACAGAAGGTTGAGGACGGAGTGACTTCGCTTGAATACACCTACTCGCTCACAGGGGCGTCTCTTGAAGAGGCTGCGGTGAATGTCACGACGGCGGAAAATCTTGAGGCCAGCGTAAATTCCGCGACAAGCACAGTCAGCGTGAAGGTGCCTGCGGATTTCCGTAAGGGCAAGTTCACTCTTATGGCAACCGACCCTGCAGGGCATTTCGCAACCCGCACGGTGCATCTTCGCGGAACATTCTCAGTGGAAACCGAGAACGACCTCTGGAAGACCTCGGAGTCCTGCCTGCTAGCTCCTGGCTGCTACTACTACGCTATGGAATTCAAGACCTTGGCGCGCAAGATGAAAGTACTCGAGGTGGACCTTACCAACCCGTCAATTGAACTTGCAACCGCCACCGCCGACGACAAGATGCCGAATCCGAACGGCAACCGCAATTCCAACAACGGCTTCAACCTTCGCGAAACCCTCTCCCAACTCTGCGCGAGGAAAACCTCAGCGGGGGAGAGCGTGATAGCAGGCGTGAACACGGGTTTTTTCGACTCCAACGACGGAATCCTCCGCGGGGCGCACATCGAAAACGGAGAAATCCTCTATATGAACTCTCCGGAGGTGGTGAAAAACCTCGCCAACCACGCCTGGTCATTCACCATCTACAAAGACAATACTGCTTCCTGCGGGAAGAAAACCTTCACAGGAGCTCTCAAGGCTCTGGATAAGGAATATATGTACTACAGCGTCAATGACACGATCCTCCGCGGAGGAAGTTCAGCGATGCGGAAGTCCTATCCTCTGAACATCTACACCTCCCGCTATGTAAAGACCCCTCACGCCGAGGCTCCGTCCATCACCAATCCTCTTGCAGATAGGGCGCTTTACGTAGTCGCTCAGTACACCGGGGAGAATATGACGGTCAACACCGGATGGGCGGAGGCAAGCGTCACCGCAGTTTACGACGGCCGAACGACCCCTCTCTCTGAGGCTCCGTATCTGACTGACACCAAGGCTGTTGCGATTCAGGCTTGGGGCAGCGTCGCTGATGCGCTCTCGGCCCTTAAGGCCGGCGACAAGATAAGCCTCAAGGCCGAGATGGAGGTGGAGGGCGAGACTCTTCGTCCTATCCTCATCCAGAACTCAACAATGTGGCACTATGTAACGGACGGCGAGAACACCCTTTACACAGTCCCTTCCGGTCACGATTTCCGCAAGCTCACTGACCCTATGACTTTTGTCTGCATCGATAAAACCAAATCGAGGATTATGCTCGTGCAGATTGACGGCAGGTCGGCCGAGTCAACGGGCGTCACCGCCGCGGAGGTCACCGAAATAGCCCTCAGGCTGGGAGCGTGGAACTCCACCCGTTTTGACGGCGGCGGATCTTCCGCAATGTGGGCGCTCAAGGGCGGAGTTTCCGGCCTGGTTTCCACTCCTTCCGACAGCAAGGGCGAGAGGAGCTGTATGAGTTACATTTACTTAAAAAAGAAATAAGGTATGAAAAAGATATTCGCGATTATATCTGTCTGCCTTGCGGCATTCCTGCTCACTTCCTGCAACGGCTACGACTCCGCTCCCCTGGAGAAGAGCATCGCCGCGCTCGAAGACAGCCTTGCCACTCTGGAAGGCAGATTTGAAAGCCTCAATGCGGACCTGGGTGCTGCGGAGCAGTTTCTGAGCAGCAACTTTATTTCCCGCGTGGGCGTGGATGAAAAGGGGAATTATGTGATCACCTACCAGGATAAGGGCGGAGAGAAAAAGACCGTAACGGTCGCAAAGGCCTCCTCTGTCCAGCATCCTGTAATGTTCGGAACCGCCGAGGAAAACGGAACTCTCTACTGGAGGTACACCTCAGACAACGGAGGGTCCTGGTCCTGGCTGCTCGGGGCCGGCGGAGCGAAGATGCCGGTCAGCACGACAGCGCCTAAAGTCGGCATAGATTCCGACGGCTACTGGACCGTCGGCGGAAAGAGCACCGGAATGCTTGCAAAGGACATCACGACGGAAATCTTCAAAAGCGTAACGGTGGACTCGGCGAGCGGCCTGGTCGTTTTCACTCTCGTTGACGGAAGCTCTTTCTCGGCGACTTACCGAGAGGCTCTCGCCATCGCTTTCTCCACCCCGTCGTTCCTTGCCGTGGAGAGCTATTCCACCACCCTTGACATAACCTACTCCATTTCCGGGACTATGGCAAAAGAGGCCACTGTGGACTATCTCACCGCCTACAATGTGAATGTCAGCGTAAGCGAACCCCTCAAGAGAATCAGCGTCAGCCTTCAGGATGGCGCCGAGGAGGGGAATGTCGTTATAGTTGCGACAGCGGGCGACGAAATCGTCTATAAACCCCTGTTCTTCACCTACGGAAAGACCCGGATCGAGTTCGAGAACTATGTGAAGAACAACGAGCTCATAACCCCGCTCAATGAGCCGGTTGTGAATCTTACGGGAGATATGACTCCGTTCACTATCCGAGTTTCGCACAATATTGACGTTGAGGCGAGCGTTGCGGCCGAGTGCTCTTCCTGGCTCAAGTGCACTGATACCAAGGCGAGCATCACTTCCGAGTTCAACTTTGTGGCCGAGTACTTCGAAAGCACTTCCAATGTCGAGCGCGAGGGTAGGATAATCCTTCGTAACTCCAATTACGATGTTTCTACAGCCATCGTCGTGAAGCAGACTCCTATCGTCCGTGGCGGCGGATCCGGTGACCCGTCGGCAGAAAAGGGTATCAAGGACGTAGCGACATTCCTTGAGTTTGTCCGCAGTGTAAATGCCGGCGCTTCCACATCCCGTTGGGAAAACGAGGAAGGCGAAGTCTGCCTTCTTGCGGACCTTGACCTCAGCGGAGTCGAGTGGACTCCGGCCGGAAACGCGACTTGCGAGTCAACTGGCGCACCTGAAATGACTATCGGCGCTGCCTTTACAGGCAAGTTCAACGGCAAGGGCCACACCATCAAGGGAATAGCCTGGAGCGTTGATGTCTCCAAGACAAACGTTTACGGTCTCTTCGGAGCAGCCAGCGGGGCTACAATCTCCGACCTTACTCTCGGCGCGGCAGGGGAGACCATAACTGTCACCGGAATCCCTTCAGTCACGCCTTCAATCGGCTGCCTTGTGGGTTATGCCGAGAACGTCACAATCAGCGGGGTTACCAACAACGTCAGCATAGTCTATTCGGCGGAATGCCCTCAGGCAATGGCGGCGAGCCTCGCTGGAATAGTGGGAAGCGGAAAGAACCTCACTCTCGGCGGCAAGACAAAGGAGGAAGGGGTCAAGAACTGCGGAGATGTCCTCGTGAAGAGTAAAATTGCCAACGCTCAGGCTGGAGGAACAGGTCTTCAGACAGCCGGCATCGTGGCCTTTGTGCTTACCGGTAAGGAAACTGCGATAGTAAATTGTTCCAACTCAGGGCACATCACAGGTCCGAGCGGCCGAAGCGGAGGCATAGTCGCCAGCATAAGCGGAACCGCAACTTCCGCGAACAAGACGACCATCAGCAAATGCACCAATTCCGGACTCATAGAGGACAATTATCTCGACCTCGATGGATATGCCACCAAGGTTAAGCGTATGGGCGGCATCCTCGGCGGTTCAGAGGCGATGGATGTGACGGTGGAAAACTGCACCAACAGCGGAAATGTATTCTCTCACACTTCCAGCCGTTGCGGAGGCTTTGTGGGGCACTTCAAAACCGGTACGATTGCAGGCTGCGCCAACAGCGGCATCATCCTCAGCGCAATCACCGCTCAGGCCGAAGACCACACCGGTGGAGACGGTCCCGGATGGGCTGCAGGCTACTGCAACATCAAGATTACAGGCTGCACCCGCGGAGGTAAGGTGGGCGAATGGGCGACATACAAGGATGCCCCTGAGACAGCTCCTGATGCTACAGTTTACAACGCCATCGGCTATCAGAATTCCAAATATTTCGTTGAGGCGGATAACCAATAATTATCAAAGCGATGAAAAAGACAATAATAAAATCAGTGCTTGTTCTTCTGACTGCGGTTCTTCTGGGGGGATGCACCTTCGACGAAGGTCCGCTTCAGAACAGGCTCGATGAAATAAAATCAAGGATTGCCGCGCTCCAGTCAAGGATTGACGAGGCGAATTCAAGGATTGAATCCCTTGCGGTGCTGACCTGTGGCAATGTCATAACTGCGGTGGAGGAGAATTCCGACGGAAGTTATGTTCTTACCTATCTCGACGCCGAAGGGTCTGAAAAAAGCCTTGTGGTGGCCTCCGAGGACCAGCTTCTCAATGTCCCGGTCGTGGGAGTGAGAAAGGCTGAAAATGGTCTCTATTACTGGACCGTAACGGTGGACGGAACAACCTCCGACATCTCTGTGGACGGCGCTCCTGTGCCGGTTGCCGGAAAAACTCCCGTTGTCAGCGTGGACGCGCAGGGCTACTGGACAGTCGACGGACAGCGCATCGAGAACGCTGCCGGGAACCCGGTCGAGGCCGCTGACGGAAGTTCTTCAATCTTCAAGGAGATTGCAAAGGACTCAGAAGGCAACCTTGTCATCAAATCCGGAAACGGAGAGAGCATCACTCTCCCGGTGCAGAACTCCCTCAATCTTACGATTTCCTCTTCCGTGAGCATCACAGTCGCAAATCTCGGCTCAGAGCAGACCGTCGGCTATGACCTCACCGGTTCCGCTGCCGACAAAGCGGTCGTCGCTCTGGCTCAGGCAAAGGGCGTGAAAGCGTCGCTTGACAAGAAGAAGAAAGAGGTAGCAGTTTCGTTCCCTTCAGATTTCACCTCGGGAAACATTGTCCTGATGGCGACTGATCTGGACAAGGTGACTGTGCTCCGCCCGATCTTCTTTGAAAAAGCGAAGGAAACCAAGATACACATTTCCACTGCGGATGAACTCGTTGCATTTGCCGCAAGAGTGAATGCTCAGGACGGTGCGGAGACGATGGATATTTATCTGGACAAGGACATAGATATGTCAGCTGTCGCTTCCTGGACTCCGATAGGAAACGGAACATTTAACGGCACCGTTGCCTCCGGGGCGGCTTTCAAGGGCACATTCTATGGGCAGAACCACGCGATCAAGAACCTTAAGATGAAAGTCGGCGCCGATGCCGCCTCAGGGACCGTTATGGGTCTTTTCGGCGTGCTTGACGGCGCTACAGTGAAGGATGTCACAGTGGGCGACGGCTCCTCCATCATATCATCTTCAGCCGCCCTTGTTTGCGCTGGCGGTATTGCGGGTGCCGTGGTGAACTCAACCGTTGAGCATTGCACCAACTACGCCTCCCTCGTCATTTCCGGAGGCAAGGACAACATCAGCCAGAGATTCGGAGGCATTGCGGGCAGCGTCTATTCCAACGGCGAGGCTCTTTCTGAGGTTAACAGCTGCGTGAACTACGGAGTATTCACTTCGGAGAACACGACAAATACCAAGAACGGCGCTACAGCCTTCTCCGAGGGCGGAGTCATCGGCCTTACGGAGTCTGCATCAACTCAGATGTGCGTAAAAATCACTTCTTGTGAGAACTACGGAGCAATGAACATCCAGGCTTCCCGTGCTGCAGGTGTGGTCGCTACAGCGAACAAGAACACGACTATAGACGGCTGCAAGAATTTCGCTCTTATTGTCGACACCGACACCAAGGCATCCAACAGCCGAGTTGCCGGCATCGTTTCCGCTATGGCTGCCCAAACCTCCGTCCTGAACTGCGAGAACAAAGGCAACATTATGTTTGCCGTCGCAGGAAATACCACCCAGGGCTATGCAGGCGGCATAGTCGGACAGACCAATGACAATTCCTGCGTCGTTGATGGCAACACCAACTACGGAAGCGTTCTCTCCGACATTTTCAACGCCACTGACTCTGCGAAGAAGTTCATCGGCATAATCGTGGCAAACACCAACAACAAGACAATCACCATCCGGGACAATAAGGTCGGTGGCAAGATAGGCCCATATTCCGACGCTTCCTCCCAGGTGGAAATCACTTCCGAGAACTTTGCATCCTACATCTACTTTACAGCGAAGACGAAACCTTCCATTGTAACCGGAAATGTCTTTGCAGGCGAAGTCCTCTCAAAGGGAATCGCTTCCGCTCAGGATTTTATTGACTTTGCAGCGGCTGTGAACGCTGGGGAGTCCACTGCGGCCTGGCAGGACGCTGCGGGCGGAGTGAACCTTCTCTGTGACATAGATATGTCTTCCGTCACCGCCTGGACTCCGATCGGAAACGGCACATTCAGCGTCGCAAGCAACAAAATTACCCTTTCCGGAGCGGCGTTTACGGGCAAGTTCAACGGACAGGGCTACAAAATCCGCAACTTCAAGGCAGTTGACAAGTCATCCACAGAAGGCAGCGCCTTCGGCCTTTTCGGAGTCCTTGGCTCCGGCGCCGTGGTGGAGAACTTCACATTCGAGTCCAGCTGTTCGCTCACGGTGGAGTCCACCGCGAAAAACTCCGCCTCAGGCCTTGTTGCGGGTGTGGTCGTGGATGCTGCCGTAAGGGACATTCACAGCTACGCTCCGCTCACCTTCAAAGGCAAGACTGGAGCCACGAACGCCGCGCAGTTTATGGCCCTTGTCGGCTATGCCTTTTCCGACAAGGGAGCAGTCACCATCGACAGCGTTGACAACTACGGGGAAATCACGGCAGAGAATGCGGACGGGAACAATCAGGGCGGAGCTAATGCCCAGCACATTGCCGGCATTGTAGGCTTCTCCTCTGCGGATGCTTCCGCCACAGAATATGTCACCATCTCCGACTGCTCCAACAGCGGGAATATGACATCTGCCACCTGCCGCACTTCCGGCATCTGCGCCGCTGCAAACAGGATGACAAAGCTCGTGAATTGCGTCAACCGGGGCAATCAGATGAATACCTGCCCGGGCTCTGACAAGGGAAGGCTCGGCAACATCACCTGCAACACCGGAACGGGCAGTTCCGCCAGCGGCTGCATCAACTACGGCGACCTCATCTCCACTTCTTCCGCACGCATCGGAGGCATAACCTGCCTTTCAAACACGGCGACTTTCACCGGATGTGCAAACTACGGAAAAATTCAGTCAGACAGCAAAAACAGAGGCCTGTTCTGGGCTTACAACAACGGCGCGGCAACCTGGACAGACTGTACGGCCGGCGGTTCAGTGGGCACTTATGCTTCCGGCGAGGGCGTGGACGACTCCTACACCGACGAGGCCAAGATCAATTATCTGGGCCTTCAGGGAACGACAAAGTCAGTGCTGAACAACATCACCTACCTCATCGGCACCAGGGAGCCCGAGACTCCGACGGAATCCACGGCGAAACTCAAGATCCTTTTCATCGGAAACAGTTTTACCAAGGATGCGGTCGAGCACCTTCCAGGGCTTCTCGCTGCCGCGGGCATCACTGACATAAAGCTCTACCATATGTATTATGGCGGAAGGCGTGTCTTCGAGTATAACGACGGCTACTCCACTTCTGTGGACTATCACTGCTACCGCTGCGAGAGCGGCGCCACCTCGTGGACCGATGTCACCGGGAAGAGCCTACACGAGGTCGTTGCCAGTGACAAGTGGGACATCGTCACCATTCAGGAGCACACCGGAAGAGCAGTGGCGTGGGACTGGACCGCAAGTCAGAAGACGGCTTTCCAGGGCCTTGTGGACAAGGTGAAGGCGGACTGCCCGACCAAAACCCCGAAGTTCTATTTCATTATGTCGCAGGCCTACCACAATCTCGCAAAAATTGCCACAGCGGACCAGAGTCAGGAAACTTTCTCCACGACCGATGGAATGTACAGCACCATTGTCGAGATGACAAAGAAACTGATGGGGGACATCACGGATTTTACGGATGTGATTGCCACCGGCACTTGTCTTCAGAACCTCAGAACATCGTCTTTGAACAACGATATGGCCCTCACCCGCGACGGCTACCATATGGATTACGGCATCAGCCGTTATGCGGCCGCGTGTATGATGTTCGAGAAGCTCATCTCTCCGTCCTTCGACAATGTGAAGCTGGACAAGAACGCCTACAGGTACTCCTCTTCCAGCACCACTGAGGGTAGCTACTCCACACCGGTCACGGACGCAAACGCTCCGGTGGCTCTGCAGGCAGCACGGTATGCCCTGCAGACTCCGTATGCGGTAACTTCCCTGAAGTAAAATCCGACTACAGATAAATCAGCGAGTAAAGACGGGGGTGACCAAAAAGTCATCCCCTTTTATTGTGGGCGGGAAAGAGGCAACCGCTTTTTTCTCTGTCTGTTGTGAAACAAAAGTCTGAAAAAGTCGTATAATATATTACTTATGCATACAGAGACTGGAAATCAGAAAGATGGGCTCAAAGGCTTTTGGGTCAGCCTCCTTGCAGGTGGGTGGGAGGTGACTCTCCCGTCATATTTGGGTAATAACAACAAAAATATATGAAACTTTCGCAGTTTAACTTCAATCTTACTCAGGATAAGATTGCTTCCGAGCCCCCGAGATGGAGGGATGAATGTAAACTTATGGTTCTCCATAAGGACACCGGTGAAATCGAACACAAAATTTTCAAGAACATAATCGACTACTTCGGAAAGGGAGATGTCTTCGTTCTCAACAACACAAAGGTCTTTCCTGCAAGGCTTTACGGCAAGAAGGAGAAGACCGGGGCAGAGATTGAGGTCTTCCTTCTGAGGGAACTGAACCCGGAGCAGAGGCTTTGGGATGTGATTGTGGACCCGGCGAGGAAAATCCGCATCGGCAACAAACTCTATTTCGGCGAGGACGAAAGCCTTGTGGCTGAAGTGATAGACAACACTACTTCCAGGGGAAGAACTCTGCGTTTCCTCTATGACGGCACCTACGAGGAGTTTAAGCAGGTGCTTTTCTCCCTCGGCGAGATGCCGGTCCCGAAATGGGTCAAGCCTAAGGTGACAGCGGAGGATACCGAGAATTACCAGACCATCTTCGCATCGGAAGAGGGTGCGGTCTGCGCCCCGGCAGCGGGTCTGCATTTTAGCCGCGAACTGATGAACAGAATGATTCTCAAGGATATAGACAAGGCATTCATCACCCTCCATATGGGCATCGGACACTTCCGCTCTGTGGATGTAGAGGATCTTTCCAAGCACAAGATGGATTCCGAGAGGCTTATAATCTCGACTCAGGCGGCCGACAGGATCAACGAGGCGAAGCACACAGGGCACAAGGTTCTCGCGGTGGGCATCACGGTCATCCGCGGCTTGGAGACCTTCGTCACCACGAACGACGAGGTGAAGCCTTTCGACGACTGGACCAACAAGTTCATCTTCCCGCCGTACAGGTTTTCGGTTCCGGACGCAGTCGTGTCCAATTTCCATCTGCCGGAGTCCACGATGCTGATGTCAGTGGCGGCTTTCGGTGGGTACGAGAAGGTTATGAACGCCTACAAGGTCGCACTTGAGAACGACTATAAGTTCGGCCCGTACGGCGATGCCCTGCTCATTATATAAAGGGGTGTCTGGGGGCGGCCTGCTGCGTTGTGCGCTAAAAAAAGAAAAAAAGTATTCAAAAAAAAGAAAAATCTGCTGTGCGGGAGGGCTCGTACAACAGATTTTTCTTTTTCTCTTGTTAGCTTTGCCCGGATGAAAACTAATAGATTTCGGGATGAGCATAGACTATGAAACTGCGTGCCTGTGCGCGCTTAACACCATTTTCGGATTTGAACCCAAGATTGCGGGAGCGCTCCTTGAGAGTCTCGGCAGCGCCGCCGCTGTATTCGGCCTCGGGGAAGGGGAGAAGGAGACCGTTTTCGGACCTTATAATAAATATAAGGAAAGGATTACCGACTCTGAGGTCCGGAGCGCCGAGCGGATGCTGGAGAGCCTTGCGGATGAAGGAATTGTCTTCGTTGGGAAGACTCAGAAGGGCTATCCGCCGCGCCTTCTGGAGTGCCCCGACGCTCCTGTGGGGCTTTTTGTGCGCTCTCTCAGTCCTTTGGAGGAGATTTTCTCCAGGGAGGCCCCAGCCCTCGGGGTCGTGGGCACTCGGGAGGTAACCCCTTACGGACGGCAGTGGTGCACCGACATCGTCTCTGCGATTGCCGCTGCGACACAGGGGAGGAGCACCGCCGGAGCGGCTTCTCGCTCATCGGAAGCCTCCGGAGCGAACCCTAAGACAAACTCCTCCCGGGCAAAGGCCGCCGCGTGGCGCCCCGTAATTGTCAGCGGCCTTGCCTACGGAGTGGACATTCTTGCGCACTCCTCGGCTCTCGAAGCGGGACTTCCCACCGTCGCGGTGATGGCGACCGGTCCCGATGCGGTCTATCCCTCCCGCCACCGTGACTGGGCCCGCCGCATTGCCTCCACGCCACGCTGCGCCCTTGTAACCGATTATCCTCCCGGGACTCCGCCTGTTGCAGTGAATTTTATAAGAAGGAACAGGATTATAGCCGGTCTGAGCGACAGCGTCATCCTTGTCGAGTCAGCGCTGAAGGGCGGCGGGATGATTACCTGCCGGATGGCCTTCTCCTACGACAGGGCGGTTTTCGCTCTCCCAGGGCGTGGAGACGATGGCCGTTCGCAGGGCTGCAACCACCTCATCCGCGAGGGCGTGGCGGAAATCATCGACTCTCTGGAAACTCTCCCCCAGCAGCTCGGCCTGGTGGAGAAGGGGCGGTGCGGCCTCCCGGGCGTTTTTCCGGGCGGTTTCCCAGGCGGTTCGCAGAGCGGTTTCTCGGGCGGTTCGCAGAGCGGCTTCCCGGGCGGGAGAGGCGCAGGGGGAAGAGGCTATCGGCCGCAACTTCCTGACCCCGAGACAGTTCGTGAGCGCTACTGCGCCCTTCTTCCCGGAGAAAAACTCTCTCTTCTCACTTCTTTGCTGCTTAAAATCCGTGAACGGAGTGGCATCAGCATTGATGAACTTTGTGAGGAGGCTTCCGCCCCGCGCCGCGCTGTCTGTGAGCTCACCTCTCTGCTTGAAAGTGACGGACTCATCTCCATCGACCTTCTTCAGCGGTGCTCAATCAGCGGAAGGGGGTGAGGGGCGGCCTCTTCGGCAGACGAATATTTACTCAAAAAGTCTTAACTTTGCCCCCGCTTCCCGGGCTGCTCAATTTGGATGAGTAAAAACTCAAGGTAAGCGCTTGCAAAATGAACTTTATAGACACTCATACGCATCTCTATGACGCCGCCTACGAGGGTGACGGTGCGGGAGCGGTGAGGCGCGCAATCGAGGCCGGCGTCACCCGCCTTGTGATGGCAGACACCGACTCCAGCGTCAGGGAGGCTATGTTTTCCCTCTGCGACGCCTTTCCCGAAAATGCCTTTCCCTGCCTCGGACTTCACCCTACGGAGCTCCACGAGAACTGGCGGGACGAACTCGAAGGCGTGATGAATTTCTCCGGGCGGAGGATTTATGCAATAGGGGAGACAGGGCTGGACCTTCACTGGGACTCTTCCCTTTTCGATGCCCAGAAGGAGTGCTTCCACGCCCAGCTGGAACTGGCCCTGAAGATGGATCTTCCCGTCATAATCCATTCCAGAGATGCTACAAAAGCCACTTTCGACATTCTTGAGGCCTTTCGCGGGAGAGGCCTTCGGGGAGTTTTTCACGCCTTCAGCGGCAGCATCGAAACTTTCCGGCAGCTGGACCGCTACGGGGACTGGTTCGTTGGGATAGGCGGGGTGCTCACCTTCAAAAAGGCCTCCATCGCAGAAACCGTCAAGGACATCCCTCTCGAAAGAATCCTGCTCGAAACCGACTCGCCCTACCTCGCGCCGACCCCGCTTCGCGGGACACGCAACGAGAGCGCGAATATCCCCATTATAGCCACGAAACTCTCTGAAATAAAGGGCATTCCGCTGGAAGAGATAGCCTCGGTCACAACAGCCTCGGCGGAAAAACTGTTTAAGATATGAATCCCTCAATGCCAAAATCCTCCATACTTATAATATACACCGGCGGCACCATCGGGATGAAGGCCGACCCCACCGACAATACCCTCAAGCCATTCAATTTCAGCCAGATACTGGATGAAGTTCCAGAGCTAGGGAAATTCGCGTGCAGGATTGACTCCCTGTCGTTTTCCCCGATAATCGACTCCTCTGACGTGGAGCCTTCGATGTGGCTGAAAATCGCCGGCATAATCGAGGAAAAATATGACCTCTACGACGGCTTCATCATCCTCCACGGCACGGACACTATGTCCTATTCCGCCTCTGCGCTGAGTTTCATTCTCGAGGGGCTCACCAAACCGGTCATTTTCACCGGGAGCCAGCTTCCGATCGGCACTCCTCGCACTGACGGCAAGGAAAATCTGATCTCGGCGGTGGAAATTGCGGCGGCAAAGGACTCCGGGGGGCACGCCCTTGTGCCGGAAGTCTGCATCTATTTCGACAACCGTCTTATGAGAGGCAACCGCACCACCAAGTTCAGCTCCGACAATTTCAACGCCTTCCGCAGCGAAAATCTGCCTCCTCTCGCCGAGGCCGGCATCAGCATCCGCTACAACTCCGGCATAATCATCACCCCGAAGGACTGGAACGCCCGGCCGGTTTTCCACAAAAACCTCGACACAAGGGTCTCTATCCTTAAAATCCACCCCGGCATAACCCCGCAAGTGGTGCGAAACATTCTGTGCGGCAGCGCCACGCGCGCGGTCATCATCGAAACCTACGGCAGCGGGAACGCCCCTTCTGCGGAGTGGTTCCTTTCGACGGTCAGGGAGGCACACGAAATGGGAAAAGTGCTTCTGAATGTCACCCAATGCCCTTCCGGCAGGGTGGATATGGATATCTATGCAAACGGAAAGTCCCTCAAGAAGGCTGGCGTTCTGGACGGAAGAGACAGCACGACGGAGAGCGCCCTCGGGAAACTTTTCGTCCTGCTGGGCGAAAACTCGCTGAACTCCCGCGTGGAGGAGCTGCTCGGCTGTGACCTCAGGGGTGAAATCACAATTTAGATGGTTTTCCCGACCGCGTCCACAGGGGCGGGATGTCGCTTTGAAAAATAAAAATATCCCTATAAATGTTTTCAGTATAAATTTTTATTGCTAAATTGCACCGATTTTTGAAAATCGCGATAAGAAAAACGGATGAAGCCCGTAAATCGCGACCACACAAAATGACAATAAACAGATAACAAACAATTTTAATAGTATTAATTTCAAAAAACAATTATGAAAAAAGTTCTTTTGTTTTTGGCAGCTTTCGGCTTGATGGCCTTTTCTGCTCAGATCGCAACAGCTCAGGAGGCTTCCGACGCTGCAACCACCGAAGAAGTGGCAGCTGCTCCTTCAGAGGTAAAGTCTCTTGCTGAATTGACAGCAGCTCAGGAGGAAGTTCCTCTTCATCAGGCTCTTAAGACAAAGTTCATCGAGGGTGGTCCTGCATATATGGCCGCTATCGTGCTCTGCCTTATCCTCGGTCTCGCAATCGCAATCGAGAGAATCATCTACCTTGCATTCTCAAAGACCAACACCAAGAAGCTCCTCGAGGCCATTGAGAAGGCTCTTGACGAAGGCGGCGTTGAGGCTGCAAAGGACGTATGCCGCAACACTCGCGGTCCTGTCGCAAGCATCTTCTATCAGGGTTTCCTCCGTATGGATCAGGGTATCGACATCGTTGAGAAGACAGTCGTTTCCTACGGTTCAATTCAGATGAGCCTTATGGAAAGCGGACTCAGCTGGATTTCCCTCTTCATCGCCCTTGCTCCTTCCCTCGGATTCTTGGGAACTGTCATCGGTATGATCGAGGCATTCGATGCAATCCAGGCAGCCGGCGATATCTCCCCTAACATCGTCGCTGGAGGTATGAAGGTCGCTTTGATTACCACCGTCGGCGGTTTGATCGTTGCTATGATTCTTCAGGTATTCTACAACTACATCCTCGCAGAGATTGAGAAGCGTACCATCGAAATGGAAGACGCATCCATCAGCCTTGTAGATATCCTTGTCAAGAACGAGAAAAAATAAATCAGAATACAATGTACGCAAAAGTAACAACAATACTTAAATGGGTGCTCATCATCATCGGTGTCGCTCTCGCAGTCTTCGGAATCATTTACGGTTTCACGACTGGCGAAGGTGTCGCTACTGATGTGCTTCTCTACTGCGCGTATGCTCTGGTTGCCCTCGCCATTCTTGCTGTTGTCTGCCTCGGTATCTACTTCACCATCAAGCAGAACCCGAAGGGACTCATCAAGATCGGCATCGCTCTCGTAGTAGCAGTCGCAGTGGTGGGAGTTTCTTACCTGCTGGCACCTGGAACAGAGGCTCAGGGCTGCTCAATCGCAGTTTCCGCTGGCACTCTCAAGCTTACTGACACAATACTTAATGTAACTTACTTCTGCTGCGGGTGTGCGGTTCTCGCCATCATCGTAGGAGCTATAGTAAGTGCATCACGTAATAAATAATCGACAACTATGGCGAGCAAAAAGACTCCAGAAATCAATTCAAGTTCCACTGCGGACATCGCTTTCCTGCTGCTCTGCTACTTCCTGATGACTACTACAATGAATCAGGACTCCGGACTGCAGCGTCGTCTTCCGCCTATGCCTGCTGAAAATCAGAAGGCTGAAGACCAGAAGGTTAACCGACGCAATATCATTATTGTGAAGATTAACTCCGCAGACAGGCTTTTCGCCGGGAACGAAGCTATGGATGTCAGCCAGTTGAAAGATAAAATCAAGGAATTCCTTACCAACCCTACCGACGACCCTTCTCTTCCTGAGAAGAAAGTGAAGGAGATTGAAGGCTTCGGCGCATATCCGGTTTCCGAGGGAGTGATTTCCCTCCAGAACGACCGCGGTACAAGCTACAAGGCCTACATTGCAGTCCAGAACGAGCTGGTAAAGGCAATCAACGAAATTCGTGACGATTTCTCCCGCGCCAACTACGGCAAGCCTTACGCAAGGCTTACGGAGGATCAGCAGAAGATAGTCCGCGAGGCAGTTCCTCAGAAGATTTCCGAGGCCGAGCCTAAGGATGTTTCAAAAAAATAGGAGTATAGAGATATGTCAAAATTCAGAAAAGACGGCAAGAAGACAACGCCTATGGCGAGCACCGCGTCGACTTCCGACATCGTGTTTATGTTCCTGTTCTTCTTTATGGTGACCACCAACCTCCGCAAGACGGAGAACAAGGTCATCGTGAAACTTCCGGAGGCTTCCGAGGTTGTGAAACTTGAAAGGAAGGACTTGGCATCCTACATCAACATAGGTACGCCGGTTCAGCACCTTCAGTCACAGTTCGGTACCGACTCACGAATTCAGTTGAACGATTCTTTCAAGACGATTGACGACATCCGCGACTTCATCGCTTCGGAGCGTGACTCCAAGAGCGAGGCAGACCGTTCATTTATGACCGTCTCCATCCGTGCGGATGAAAACACCAATATGGGTATTGTTACAGATGTAAAGCAGGAGCTGCGAAGATGCTCCGCGCTGAAGATTATGTATGCGGCACGAAAGGCCGAGAAATAACCCTTTAGTTTTATGAGAGAAGGGATGTCCTGAGATAACAAAAACATTGGGACATCCCCCTCTTTTTTATGATTTAGAGAATGAAGAACAAAAGAAAGATTGCGATTATTCTTTGCACAGTGCTCGTCGCGGCCGTTACGGTCTCGGCGGTGGTGATGTTCAAAAAACCTTCGCAAACAGCTCCGAAGTATGTTTTCCTTTTTATCGGTGACGGGATGGGGCTTGCGCACGCATCGGCTGCCGACTCCTACCTCGCTTATGAGGACGGCGGAAAACTCGGCGGGGGCTATCTCACATTTACCGGCTTCCCTGTGACGGGACTTTGCAGAACGTGGTGCAACAACAGCTCCGTTACCGGTTCTGCCGCTTCAGGAACTGCAATCGCGTGCGGTGAAAAGACGAATGTCGGTCATCTCGGCACTTCCTCCGAGGGGGACTCGCTCCGCTCGGTTGCCTATGACCTCCGTGACCTTGGTTACAAGGTGGGGATTATGTCCGACGGGCCTGTGAACCACGCCACACCGGCTGCTTTCTATGCCCACGTGCAGAAGAGAAACGCATATTACGACATCTCGAAGGAAATCCCTGCCACCGGGTTCGACTTCTTCGGCGGTTCTGAGATTATCGACCGCTTCGGAAAGCATCACGACCAGGAAGATGTGGTGAAATTCATTGAGGCTGACGGGAACTGCGATGTCTGCTTCGGAAAGGCTGAACTTGAGAAATCCGCTGCGAAAACAAAGATATTCCTTCCGGAAGACCCTGAGGATGAGGAGGATTTCGACTCCAAGGACACCAACAAGAACTACGATCTCACTGCAGCGGGTCTCGGACTGCAGGCAGCTGACCTCGTGGAGGCGTGTCTTGAGGATTTCGGCGACTCTTCTCCGTTCTTCATTATGTGTGAGCAGGGCTATGTCGACTGGGCCTGCCACCGCAACAACACCAGGCGTATGCTCGAAAGCGTTTTTCAGCTTGACCGTGCAGTGAAGAAGGCCTACGAGTTCTATCTCGAACATCCTGACGAGACCCTTATAGTTGTCACCTCCGACCACGAAACCGGAGGGTTTGCCTTCGGCGTGAAAAATTACTCGACGCGCTGGGACGAATTTGACAAGTGGTGGGAAGAGTGCGGTCACGACGACTCTTCTCTTTCTTCGGAAGAAAACGCCGAAGTGAACGCTCGCTGCAGCGTCGGTTGGGTTTGTGGAAGCCACACAGGCTGTCCTGTCCCGGTTTATGCGCTGGGTTGCGGCGCCGAAAGATTCACCGGATTCTATGAGAACTCGGACCTCAAGGAGAAAATCCTGGGGGTCACACCAAAAACTGAAAAATAGGGGCTGACCCCAAAGCCATTTTTGGGCTTAAAAATATAGGCCCCCTTCCGGGGCGAAACGAACAAGATAAAGATGGAAAAAACAGTGAGGACAAAGGTCAAGGACCTTCTCAAGACCACCCCGGGCACGACGGTGCTTGCAAAGGGCTGGGTCAGGACAAAAAGAGGAAACAAGAATGTGAACTTCATCGCCCTTAACGACGGTTCCACCATCAACAATATCCAGATTGTGGTGGATGTCGCCGCTTTCGACGAGAATCTTCTCAAGAAAATCACCACCGGAGCGTGCATCGCCGCTGAAGGCGAACTCGTAGCTTCCCAGGGAGGCGGACAGGCTGTGGAGATTCAGGCACGCAGGCTTGAACTCTACGGAGAGGCCGATCCTGCCACCTATCCTCTTCAGAAGAAAGGCCACTCGCTCGAATTCCTTCGCGAAATCGCGCATCTTCGTCCGAGAACCAACACTTTCGGGGCTGTGCTGAGAGTTCGTCACGCAATGGCATTCGCCATCCACGACTATTTCAACTCCAAGGGATTCGTCTATCTCCACACTCCGCTCATCACGGCTTCAGACTGCGAGGGCGCGGGCGAGATGTTTCAGGTGACTACCCTTGATATGGAGAACCCGCCGCGCACAGCGGACGGTAAGGTGGACTACAGCCAGGACTTCTTCGGCAAGCACACCAGCCTCACCGTGAGCGGACAGCTGGAGGGGGAGCTCGGAGCGATGGCGCTCGGAGAAATCTACACTTTCGGACCTACATTCCGTGCGGAGAACTCCAACACCCCGCGTCACCTCGCCGAGTTCTGGATGGTGGAGCCGGAGATGGCATTCTACGACGTGAACGACAATATGGACCTTGCGGAGGACTTTATCAAGCATCTTGTACAGTACGCTCTTGACCACTGCGCCGATGACCTTCGATTCCTTAACGATATGTACGACAAGGAGCTCATCGAGAGGCTTCAGAACGTGGTGAAGACCGATTTCGTACGTCTTACGTACACCGAGGGCATTAAGATTCTCGAGGCATCCGGAGCGAAGTTCGAGTACCCGGTTTACTGGGGCGTGGACCTTCAGTCCGAGCACGAGCGCTACCTTGTGGAGAAGCATTTCGGGAAGCCGGTGATTATGACCGACTATCCTAAGGACATTAAGGCCTTCTATATGAAGCAGAACGAGGACGGCAAGACCGTCAGGGGTATGGATGTCCTCTTCCCTAAGATCGGCGAGATTATCGGCGGTTCCGAGAGGGAGTCTTCCCTTGAGAAGCTCAACGCCCGCATCGACGAACTCGGAATGGGCAGGGAGACCCTTGAGTGGTATCTTGACACCCGCCGTTTCGGAGCGGCTCCCCACAGCGGTTTCGGCCTCGGATTCGAGAGGTTGCTGCTCTTTGTGACCGGAATGGCGAACATCCGTGACGTGATTCCTTTCCCTCGTACGCCGAAGAACGCCGAGTATTAAATTTAACAGAAAAATTATGCTCATAATCGGAATTGCCGGGGGATCCGGATCTGGAAAGACCACTGTCGTCAAGGCTCTTACAGACCAGTTGAAAGAGCGGGTAGTCGTCATCCCTCAGGACTCATACTATAAGGACTCAAGCCACCTCCCGATGGAGGAGAGGCAGAGGGTCAACTTCGACCATCCGGACTCAATCGACTTCGAGCTGCTCATTTCCCATCTGAAGGAACTCAAGGCGGGTCACTCCATCGAGCAGCCGGTCTATTCCTACATCACCTGTTCCCGCAGCCAGACCGAGACCGTGACGGTCAACCCGGCTGAGGTCATCATCGTGGAGGGCATCCTGATTTTCTGCTGCGCCGAACTCCGGGCCCAGATGGACATCAAGATTTTTGTGGATGCGGACGACGACGACAGGCTTATGAGGGTGATGGCGCGCGACATTCTTGAAAGGGGCAAGACTGTGGAGACCGTCATCCAGAGGTATTCCCGCACCGTGAAGCCGATGTTCCTCCAGTTCATCGAACCGAGCAAGAGGTACGCCGACGTGATAATCCCGCAGGGCGGGCACAACAAGGTGGCCATCGACGTGATTGCCGCGACCATCGAGAAATCTCTTTCCCAGCCCAAGTAAACGGGCGGAAAACTCATTGTCCTTCAGTAATTTAATGGGTTTATGCGGCATCTGAGCACAGAGAACAAGGCAGGACTTTATATCACCATCATATTCCATCTGGTGGTGATTATTGTTTTGCTGCTTGTCCAGATCGGCTCAGAGCTGAAGAAGGACGACAGTTTTCTAATGGATTTTTCCCGCCAGGAGAAGGAGGAGCAGGCCCTCGAAGAGGAGGTTTTCAAGGAGAGCATCAGCAGGAGAATCGATGATATGATTGCGGATATGGGCGTGAGGTCTTCTTCCGATCCCGTTAGAAATGTGACCGTTGACCGCTCCGCTCCACTCAAGGACGACCGCAATACCGACGCGGAGGAACTCTACCGCGAGAACGAGAGGCTCCAGAGGGACCTCAAGGGCCTTGACTCCAGGGAGGAGGATGCCAGGGGCGAGACTGTGGATATATCTCGCACGGACCGGAAGAAAACCGAGCCTTCTGCCCAGAGGAAGGCCTACTCGGGGGCTTCGGTTCTGAGCTGGACCCTTGACGGGCGCAAGGCTTCCAGCCTTAAAGTGCCTGCATATCAGTGCTATGGGGGCGGAGACGTCACCGTAATCATCAAAGTCAACAATTCGGGCGTGGTCGTGAGCGCAAAAATAGTTGAGGCGGTTTCAAGCACTGACGAGTGCCTCCGCCGCAATGCCGTCCGGGCCGCCCGCACCTCGCGTTTCAGCGCGTCCACCACTGCCCCTGCCAATCAGGTCGGCGAAATCACCTACCGATTCGTAGCGCAGTAAATATAGTGCGGTCTGCTGCGTTGTGCTCCTATCCCTGTCTTTACTGCGCCTTAGTTTTGAGCTTCATTCGAGCTCTTATGCTGTTTCCGGTAGAGCTGCCAGGAGTTGAAGATGTTGTGCCAGAGGCTGTAGAAGCCTCCCGCTATGCTCGTCACGGGGTTCATAAAGGTGTAGGCCATCCAGATGGCGAAAACAGTATTTTTCTGTCCGAGTGCCTGCCCTGCGGTGACGCTGTTGTCATACTTCTTCCCGATTTTCCTCCCGAGATAGAACTGCAGAACGCAGCAAAAAAGCGACACTCCGGCGATTCCGAACAGATAACCCACCGGGATGTCGCTCTTTACGATGGCGCGGGTAGTCACCGCAATAGCGAGCGGCAGGGAAATTGACCAGATGTAGAGCGCGAGATCCTCGAAGTGGAGCAGCCAGCGGTGGAACGCGGGCAGAAGAAAGCGCACCAGCCAGGCGCAGAGACACGGCATAATCAGCAGAGGGAAAGTCTTCGCTATAATCATACTGAAGGCCGTAATGAACGAAATCCCCGTTGTGGGGTGCACCAGAGGCACAATGGCAGGCACCACTATGGCCGCGAGGATGTTGATGAGAATGGTGTAGGTCATAATCCCCGGCATATCTCCGCCGAGTTTCCCGGTAATCACCGCGGCGGCCGTAGCAGTAGGGCAAATCATACAGATCATAAAGCTCTCCACAAGGACGGCATAGTGCCCTTCGCCGGTAAGGATCACTACGAGTCCCGGGAGGATGAATCCGGCGGCCTGAATCAGAAGAAGCCAAAGCTGCCAGCGGTGCGGACGCATCTGGCGCGGGGCAATCCGGCAGAAGGAGAGAAACAGCATAGCGAACATCAGCAGCGGCTGCAGCACTCCGACGGTTTTCTCAAGGTAGGGCCCGGCGGGGGCGAGAGCGGGAATGCTGTGATATATGAGGTAGGCCGCCACTCCCGCCGCCATCGCGAGCGGAAGCATCCAGTCTTTAAGTATCTGCTTGAATCTGACCATTTTAACTTTCACAAGTATTCAATTTATGTGTTACCGTTCGAAACCTGAGTGACCGTTTTGCGCTGAGTTTCGAGCGCGGCTTCTGACGCGTTTGCCCGGTCGGGCGCTATCCAAAACGGCCGCAAAGATAATCTCTTTTTCGGGATTGTGGCGATGGCTCGAAATCGCTTCAGAGGAAATGAGTTAAATTTTTGTAAAGACTTTGAAAGTTGGGGAAGTTGTAGTAATTTTGCTGCGCATTTTTAAGCAAAACCAATAAATACATAATAAAATGAAAATCAAACACTTGTTTCTTACCCTTCTCGCAGTGGCCGCAGTGGCTGTTTCCTGCAAGAAAGATGACACCACAGGCAAGGCTTCGCTGGAGATTTCTCCCTCTGAGCTTTCTTTCGAGGCTACGGCTTCAACCCAGTCAGTCAGTGTGACTTCAAACCGCGACTGGAAAATCGATGCCGCGTCTTCACTCCCTTCCTGGATTAAGGTTACCAAGGTGAGCGACACCGAGGCTACAGTCGCCGTGGAGGCCAACACCGGCAACGACAGAAGCCAGGACATCGTTTTCCGCGTAGTGGGCGTGAAGAGGACTCTTTCCGTTTCACAGAAGGGCGAGAAAGGTGAGGTTCAGAAGGGTGACGGCACCCAGGCGAAACCTTACACCGCTTCTCAGGCATACGAGGTAGCCTCAAAACTTGACTCTGATGCTACAACCGATGCTGAAGTTTATGTTACCGGCACAGTTTCTTCCATCAAGGAAATCAGCACCTCTTACGGCAATGCAACCTTCGATATCTCAGATGACGGCACCACCACTTCCACTCAGTTCACTGTTTTCCAGTGCCTGTATGTCGGCGGAGAGAAGTTTACAGAGGCGACAAAGGATGCCTTTAAAGTGGGAGATGTCGTTGTAGTAAAGGGCTATCTCGTAAATTTCAAAGGCAACACTCCTGAACTTCAGAAGAATGGTCAGCTTGTTTCCATCAACGGCGTAGCTCCAGAAGTGGAGACACCGGACTACACCAATGCCGAGGCGAAAACCGTCGCTGAATTCATCAAAGCTGCAAACAAGACAACATACTACAAGCTCACGGGTACCGTGTCAAACTTTTATTCAAAATATTGCAGCTTTGACCTTGAGGACGCAACAGGTTCCATCTATGTTTTTAGTGTAAACAACAAATCCGACTGGAGCAGCAAAATCTCCAACGGCGGAACAGTTACGCTTGCCGGCCTGTACGATTATTTTGAGAAAAAGCACCAAGTAATCAACGCTTACATCCTTTCATATGAGGAGGGCACTGTAGAAACGACCAAAGTGACCGGACTCGCCGTTGCCGTAAGCACGGTGGGATTCCTCCTCAAGACTGACGAGACTGAAAACAATGGACTTGTCTACGTATATGACGAAAAGGTTGAGCATACGGTTGCTGTCGGTGACAATGTTACCGTGGAAGGAACCAAAACCACTTACAATGATATTCCTGAGATTACTGGCTACACTTTCAAGGTTAACTCACACGACACTGCGGTTACATATCCGACTGCAACAGAGATTACCAAGGACAATATCGCTACCTACGATAACCTCTTCGGCTATGTGAAGACAACCGGTTTGCTTACAATCAGCGCGGGCGGTAACAAGACGTATTACAATATCTCAGTTGACGGCGCCACCTACATAGGGAGCATTTCTAATCCGGCTTCAACGATGGTACCTTCAACGCTTAATAGTAAGAATGTGGATGTCGCAGGCTATTTCGTGGGCGTTTCCAGCTCTAAGGACGACAAATACTTCAATATCATGGTTACAAGTGTAACAGAGTCTGCCGTTCAGCCGGAGCCGGAAGCCGGAGTCGCCTATACTTTAGCTCCTGCAAAAGGCTCAAATAGTGCTTATGCGTCATCTTGCGATGTGGAAATTTCTGGTATTACTTGGAATGTTACAGGAAACTCGACATATACTCCTTGGCGAATTGGCGGAAAAGGTCTTGATAAGGTTGATAGAGCTATTTACAGCAAAACAGCAATAACTGATAAGATTGCTAAAATTATTGTAACACACGGCTCTGTCAGTGATATTACGGTTAATTCTTTCACTCTCACAGTTCACAATACTGCAGAAGACGCTGCAAGTGGAGCTAATGCGGTCTCTACTCTTACAGGAACAACAGTGAGCACGGATGGAACGGTAGAGTTTAAAGCTGGAGAGGCCGATTGGACAGGAAAGTTCTATCGTTTTGTGTATAATGTGACAGTTACAAATGCTTCGAAGAACAAGTTTATAGAATTCTCCAAGGCAGTGTTTTATAAGTAGAAGTTGATTCTTTCGAATAATTACGCATTTTAATTAAAGGGAAACCCGTCGAAAGGCGGGCTTCCCTTAATCGGCAATAATAAATGAAGTCTTTTCTTCGACTTTTCCCTTGTGCGCTGCTGCTTCTGGCGGCTCTTTCCTGCGACATCCTCGGGGGCAAAAAAAACTCTTCCGACCTTTCTGTGACCCTTTCCAGCGAGAGCGAGGGGATGGATGCGGGAAGCGTTAGGGTTGTCGTGAGGGGAAGCGGCGCCTGGATGCTCGACCTTGACTACGCAGGGGAGCAGAGCGGATGGGCAAGCCTCAGCCACACCGGCGGCAACGGCTACAAGAGCAACATTAAGCTCACCTTCACTAAGAACACCTCCGATGAACCGCGTTCAGTCTATGTGGTTCTCACAACCGATTCTGACGCAGTCGAGTGTCTCTTTACCCAGACTCCCGACAAGTCTGACACTGCCGGCGACACGGCGGACAAGGCGAACAGAGCCTGGCTGGAACTTCCCGAGACAAAATCAGGTGACGGACTCACGTGGGGCTGGCACAGTATGGTGTTCGGCTCCAAGAGAGTGAGAAACTACTCTTTCTACTGGAGTCCCTCCGACCACCTTTCCCTCTGGGTAGCCTACCCGCTCAACAAGGGCCTCATCAGCTCAGGGAGCCGACGCGACGACTGGAGCAATTTCGATCCGCTAATCCCGCAGTCGGAGCAGGTCTGCACCCCGTACGGAAGTTATGCAGGACAGTATGACCGAGGGCACCAGATACCTTCCGCCGACAGAAAGACTTTTTTGGGAAATCTCCAGACCTTCTACCCGACGAATGTAACTCCGCAGTACAATAGGTTCAATCAGAATATTTGGAAAGACCTTGAGCAGACAGTGAGGGACTGGTCACTGCGCCTTAACTCCGCCACCGACACGATGTATGTCGTAACCGGCTGTGTTGTGGAGGGCAGCAGGCAGAGCGTACAGGCGGGCAGAAGCGGTCCTGCCGCGACAGTGCCCACAGCCTACTACAAGGCGCTTCTCCGCTACTCCAAGTCCGCCGGCTACTCAGCCTGCGGAGTGTGGCTCGACCATTTCACCTCAGCTTCAGCGACGACCCGTTCGGACCTTATGTCTATCTCGGAGTTGGAGGAGAAGGTGGGAGTGAACTTTTTTGTGAACCTGCCTGCCAAGGTGGGTACGAAAAAGGCTGCGGAAATTGAGGAGACGAAGCCTTCCGCCGACCTCTGGCCTCTGTAGAGGCTGTTAAAAAAGCGAATTGCTGAGCCTCTCCCACGTACAAATGAACCATAGACCCATAATAAACACACAATATGAAACGAAACATTTTAGTCTCTCTCCTTCTGCTGCTTCTCGTCGGTTTTTCCGCAGGGGCGCAGAAGACCCGTCAGAACTATGTCATCGGATTCTACAACCTTGAGAACCTCTTCGACATCTACGACGACCCTGTGAAAAACGACCAGGAATACACTCCGGAGGGCAAAAACCACTGGACCGAGACCAAGTACCGGAAGAAACTCCACAATATGGCGACGGTAATCCGCGCTATGGCGGACAACAACAAGCGCTGGCACACGATCCTCGGCATCTCCGAGATTGAGAACCGCCTTGTGATTGAGGACCTTGTGAGCCAACCTGAGATCGCCGAGGCGAACTACCAGATTGTCCACTACGACAGCCCTGACCGAAGGGGAGTGGACGTTGCGCTTCTCTATAAGCCCGAGCAGTTTACTCTCCTTGACAGCGAGTCCATTCCGTTCGACTTCAACTCTTCCATCGACTTTTCCGACACCGACACTTCTTATTTCAAGACCCGTGACATCCTGATGGTGCACGGCGAGATTGCCGGCGAGGAGTTCGCGTTCTATGTCGCCCATCTCCCGTCCCGCGTGGGCGGAAAGGGCGGGAACCTCCGCAGCAGGGGCGCCGAGATCATCTACAACCACTCCCGCAGAATGGAGCAGCTCTACCCCGGGATTAAAATCGTGGTTATGGGAGATATGAACGACAACCCTACCGACGAGTCTATGGCGGAGTATCTTCACGGCAAGGAAAGCCTTGAGGACGTGACCCCTGCGGATTTCTATTCCCCATATATCTCTATGCTCAAGGCCGGCTACGGTTCCCTCTGCTATCAGGGAGTCTGGAGCATCTACGACCTTCAGTTGGTGAACTACGCCCTTGCCTGTGCGCCGAATGGGGGTCTCAAGATTCAGAGCGTGACCAAAAACCACGGAAAGGAGTATTACGGAGTGGTGTTCAAGAGGCCGTGGATGACCACCCAGAGCGGCACCTACAAGGGTTATCCGTTCCGCACCTTCTCCAACGGGTCCTTTATCGGCGGCTATAGCGACCACTACCCGACCTATATAGTCGTTGGCAAATAAGCGAATTTGCCCATACAGAAACAATAAACACACAAAAATATGGTTAAAAAACTCTTAATGGCAGCGGCGACGCTCCTTACTTGCCTTTCACTCCAGGCTCAAAGCAGCGGAGTGGGCGGAGTGAAGGGAACAGTCGTCAACCGTGCCGGGCGAGCTCCAATCCCCGGTGCCCAGATTACCATTGCCAAAGGCTCCCAGACTATTCTCAGCGATAAGTCAGACCCTCAGGGCGCCTTCCTTTTCGACGGACTCGACAACGGAACCTATCAGATGACCGTCGAGGCTCCGGGCTACCTTCCTTCAAACATCAACCTCACTGTGGAAGGCTATGTGAAGGACCTCATCTTCGTTTCCCTTGTGGCCGAGCAGGTCGTTCGTGATGCGGATGACACCTCTTTCGCCGAGTTCGATATGGAAGACTCGGGCTACACCGACGCCCCTTCCATCCTCTTCGGAGCGAACGACCCCTACAACAACATCGTGGGCTACGGCTTCAGCGACGTCCGTTTCAAGAACAGGGGTTACAACAGCGAGAGCCAGGATGTGCTCCTCGCCGGCGTAAAGATGAACGACGCCGTCACGGGCTACTCCCCCTACTCCCTCTGGAGCGGACTTAACGAAGCGACCAGAGCGAAGGAGAGCACCATCGGAATAGAGTCTTCCCCATACGGCATCGGAGGCTACAACGGCGTGACCAACATCCTCGCGAACCCTGCCTCAGTGCGTCCCGGATGGAGATTCAGTGCCCTTACGAACTCCGCTTTGTACCGTATGCGCTTTATGGCGACCTACGCCTCAGGAGAAATGGACAACGGCTGGTCCTTTGCAGCCAGCGCCTCTGCCCGTCTTGGCGGAAACGACTGGGTGAAAGGAGTTTACTACCGCTCGTTCGCCTACTATCTCGGCGCGGAGAAAAAATGGGGTGACGCCCACCGTCTCTCCTTTATGGCCTTCGCGGCTCCTGGACAGAGGGGAGCTCAGAACGCTTCCACCCAGGAGGTTTACGACCTTATGGGCGACAATATGTACAACTCCAACTGGGGCTACCAGAACGGCAAGGTGAGAAACTCCCGCGTGAGGGACACCCACGAGCCTGTTTTCGTCCTCAAATACACCACCAACCCTCTCGAGAACTTCGAGGCGGGCGTGACCCTTCTCTACCGCACGGGCCGCAACGGCTATTCCGCTCTCGACTGGTACGACTCCGCCGACCCGCGTGCCGACTACTACCGCAACCTCCCGAGCTACTTCTATATGGAGGACAGCAACTGGGGCAGGGTCAATATGGATAAGTATGAATACGCCACGGAGGCCTGGAAGAACGACGTCAAGACTCAGCACCTCGACTGGGACCGTCTCTACAACGTCAACTACTACGCTGCCGACGGACGTTCGAAGTACATTCAGGAGGAAAGGCGCACCGACCAGAACGACTTCAATATAGCCGCCAATTTCAAGTGGAACGCCAACAGCCTCTTCACCCTCAAGGGCGGTGTCAATGCAAAAATTAACCGCACAGAATACTACAAGAAGGTTAAAGACCTTCTCGGAGGCGAGTACTACCTCAACACCGACAACTTCGCCGAGCGCGACTTCTCCTTCTCGGAGGCGATGGTCCAGAACGACCTGGACTACTATCTCGCACACGGTGAGGCCCAGCAGATTACCAAGGGAGGCAAGTACGGCTACGACTACTACGCTCAGGTTCGCAACGCAGACGCGTGGGTGAGCGGCTTCTTCGACTTCGGCAACTTCAAGATGGACGGAGCAGCCCGCATCGGTTACTCCTCATTCTGGAGGGAAGGTCTCGTGAGAAAGGGACTCTTCGCCGGCCTTGACGACAACGGCAACGAAATCATCGTGAAGGACATCAACGGCAACTCCCTCAACCTCTCCACTAAGGACGAAAATGGGAATTATGTGACTTCCAAGGGTAAATCCAAGGTTTCACGCTTTGTTACCTATGCAGGAAAGGGACATCTGGAGTATGACTTCACGGGAGGTCACCGTATATACGCGAACGCCGGATTGTACATTGACGCTCCTACCTTCAGCCAGTCCTTCCTCTCCCCGAGGACCCGCAACTCTCTGATCCCTAATCTCCGCAGACCGAAGACCGCCTCCGCCGACATCAACTACCAATTCAGCAACAACGGCTACGACCTTCGTCTGACCGGATTCCTCACCTACATTTTCCATCAGTCGGATATGATGAGCTTCTATGACGACTCCCAGCGCTCTTTCACAAACTTCGCGATGACCGGCATCAACCAGCGCCATCTCGGACTTGAGCTCGGATTCAAGATTCCGTTCTTCCTTCAGGGCCTGAGTCTTCAGGGAGCCCTCAGCTGGGGCAACTATGTTTACATCTCCACCCCGACGATGTACCAGACGGTGGACAACAGTTCCGAGGTCGTGGCCGACTCCTACGGAAAGCCTGTGACCTACTGGGCCGAGAGTCCTGTCTATAAGCTCCGCGACGACCTCACCGAGGATGACTGGGCCGAGATCAACTCCTCCACAATTGTTCCTACCGAGTATTTCGCGACCGACGAGGACGGTTACTATGTCGTTGAAAAGGTTCAGAAGCACCACGTTCCTTCCACCCCTCAGATTGCGGCAAACCTCGCCCTCAACTACCGCACATCCTCCTACTGGTTCTTCACTCTCGGAGCGAACGTTTATGCGAAGTCCTACCTCGATATGAACCCGCTCTACCGCACAATCAAAGCTGCTGCAGGTCCTGACAACTCTCTCTCCGACGACTACATCACCGAGCACACCCGCTCCTCCAAGAGCTGGATTCTCGGCGCGGAGAAGCACGACTGGGCTTTGAGCGAGGAGTATGCGGAAAAGGGTCTCACTCCGGGCGAAATCAACTATATGACTCGTCAGGAGGAATTCAAACCTGCCGTTATAGTGAACCTTAGCGTCGGAAAATCCTGGTATATTGACCGTAAATACAACTTCGGTTTCTCTCTCGAGATGAAGAACCTTCTGAACAACAGGAACATCAAGACAGGAGGTTACGAGCAGACCCGACTTATAAAGAGCGAGGATTACAAGAACTACTACAAGTTCGACTCCAAGTACTTCTATATGCAGGGAATCAATTATATGCTGAACCTTTATTTCAGATTCTAAGGAGGAGGAATGACTATGAAAGAGAATATTACAATGAAAAGAAATGTCAAAGGGATGCTGACTTCCCTCGTTTTCTGCGCTATGCTCCTTTCCTCCTGCGAGGAATTCCAGCCGGTGTTCACCGGTAAATACAAGAATGCCGAGGTCTATGCTCCGTTCGATCCGGAAGAGGGAGTTACCGGAAAGCTTCTCACCGTGCAGGAACTTTGCACGAGATTTTACGAGGAAGCCTCTAAAACGGACCCGAAAACCGGCACGAACAACCTCTCGAACCTTACGACCTGGTGCTGGGAAGTGAGCGAGGACCTTTGGGTCAGCGGCCGCATCACATCCACCGACCGCTGCGGCAACTTCTACAAGTCCTTCTACATTCAGGACTCTGACGAGGGCCCGGGGATAGAAGTGAAAATCGGCCTCACGAGCCTCTATAACGACTACCTTGAGGGTCAGATGGTGTATATCAGTCTCGACGCCCTCGCAGTGGGCGAATACGGATGGAAAATCCACAAGGCCACTTCCTCCTACTCCAGCGGCGGTCAGGGCACGATTCAGATAGGTATGAAGGACCCTGAGCAGACAAAATACTCCACAGCATACATAGAGGACAAGTACATAATCGACAATCACATTTTCCGTGGCGACCCGACCAACATCAAGCCGATCACTCCGAAGGAAATCACCCAACTCCCGCGGTACGACCAGTCCCAGTGGAGCAACTCCGCTGTGGGCTCTCTCGTCACAATCAAGGGTCTAAAGTACGGCAATGAGGTGTTCGCGCTTCTCTATATCAACGGAAACGAGTCCAACGACGAGTCTTCGAACCGCATTTTTCTTTCCGACAAGGCCTGGAACATCACCACCTGGGCGATGACAAAGACCAATTTCATCTCCCACATTGATGCGGGAGACTGGGATAGCGCCACTGTGGGCAACTCCGGTTCGTCATCTTCCGGACAGACGCTTGCTGACGTTAAAGCTCAAATCCGCTCCAATGCGCAGCCTTACTCCGTGAGCCAGTATTTCAAACCGACCTCAGATTCTATGTACCCTGACGGCCTTCAGAGCATCGAGAAGAAGGACTGCGCGGTGCAGATCCGAACAAGCGGCTACTCCAAGTTCGCCGATCTTGAGATTGACCCGAAGGTGTTGAGCGGAGAGAAGACCATCACTGCAACCGGTGTCCTCACAATGTACCAGGGCAGCGTGCAGCTTATTCTTCGCGACCAGTACGACATCGTTGTAGAATAATTTTTTACCTCCGGAAGCATTCGCGCAGTACACCTTCCGGGGGTATTTTATATGGATATAAACCATCTTATATCAAGCTTTTATGAAGAAAAATCTGTTTATTATGGCTCTTGCTCTTTCCTCGCTTACCGCCTGCCACGAGAATCCGTTCCTTACCGAATGGGACACCCCTTACGGAATACCTCCTTTTGAAAAGATCAAAACCGGGGACTATCTTCCGGCCATCGAGGAA
Organism: bacterium; assembly: GCA_963640535.1. Taxonomy (GTDB): domain Bacteria; phylum Bacteroidota; class Bacteroidia; order Bacteroidales; family UBA932; genus Cryptobacteroides. The sequence continues at coordinate 39,054 of CAVHYU010000007.1, forward strand.
GGCATCCGCCAGCAGAGCGAGGAAATCGAGGCTATCATCTCTCAGGACGAGACTCCGACTTTCGAGAACACTGTCGCCGCGCTTGATCGCAGCGGAGAACTCCTCGAAAGGGTTGAGGGAGTGCTTTTCAACCTCAGCGAGACCGACGGAACGCCTGAACTTCAGGCAGTCGTGGAAGAGGTGATTCCTCTTGTCTCCGACCACTCCAGCGCAATTTATATGAACCACGACCTTTTCGAAAGGGTGCAGAAAGTCTATGCGGACGCCTGCTTCGCCGAGGATTCGGGCTGCGACGACGGCTGCGGGGTGAAACTCTCGAGGGAGGAGATGATGCTCCTTGAAAAGACCCACAGGGCGTTTGTCGCCAACGGAATTGCTCTTTCCCAGGAGAATCAGGCCCGGATGAAGGAAATCAATTCCCGTCTTTCTTTGCTTGAGCAGAAATTCGGCACTTCGCTTCTTGCCGAGAATAACGCTTTTACTGCGGAGTGCGGGGTCACTGTTTCGGAGTATGCTCCTGCGATGGCTTCCTGCGCTGACAGGGCTCAGAGAGAGAAGATGTTCAGGGCATATTCCAGCCGCGGAGCCAATGGGGGAGAGAACGATACGAGGGAAATAATCGCAGAAATCCTTGAACTTCGTCAGGAGAAGGCGCGTCTTCTTGGCTATGAAAGCCCTGCTGCGTTCATCCTTTCGGACAAGATGGCGAAGACCCCCGGGGCTGTGGATGCGTTCCTCGGGACTATCATAACTCCTGCTTTGAACAAAGCCCGCGAGGAACTCGCCGACCTTCAGGTGGAAATGGATAAGGATATCGCTGCCGGACTTCTTGAGAAGGGCACGCGCATCGCTCCGTGGGACTGGGCATATTACGCCGAGAGGGTGAAAAAGGAAAAGTTCGCCCTTGACGAGGAGCAGACCAAGCCATACTTTAAGATGGAGAATGTCCGCAAGGGAGTGTTCGAGACGGCTTCCCGCCTGTATGGAATCCGGATTGAGCCTGTGGAGAATGCTCCGAAGTACCATAAGGATGTTGAGGTGTTCAAGGTAAGCGACGCTTCCGACGGCACTTTCCTGGGCATTCTCACAACGGATTATTATCCGCGCAGCACCAAGAGGGGCGGCGCGTGGATGAACAACATCCGCAATCAGGGCTATGACGCCGCAGGGAGCGATGTGAGGCCGATTATCGTGAATGTGGGCAACTTCACAAAGCCTACCGCAGACGCTCCGTCGCTTCTTACCATTGACGAAGTGGGCACTATGTTCCACGAGTTCGGACACGCTCTTCACGGTCTGCTTACAAAGTGCCATTACAAGGGCGTCAGCGGCACCAGCGTAGCACGCGATTTCGTGGAGCTTCCATCCCAGATTAACGAGAACTGGGCGTTTCAGCCTGAGGTCCTTGCGACCTACGCATTCCATTACCAGACCGGGGAAGTCATCCCCGAGGCTCTTGTGGAGAAAATCGTCGCAGCAGGCACTTTCAATCAGGGCTTTATGACTACCGAGCTTGCCGCCGCGTCAATCCTTGATATGAAGTGGCACGAGCTGGAGTCCATCTGGGTGGACAAGGACTCTCCGCTTGCTTCCGATGTTGAGAACCCTCAGGACTCTTCGCTGCGCCGCATCGACATCTCGGCGTTCGAGAAGAAGGTCTGCGAGGAGATGGGGCTGATTGGGGAAATCATCCCGCGTTACCGCACGTCGTATTTCAACCACATCTTCAACAGCGGCTACAGCGCAGGCTATTACAGCTATCTCTGGGCCGAGGTGTTGGACAAGGACGCTTTCGAACTCTTCCGCGAGAGGGGCGTTTTCGACAGCGAAACCGCGGCCTCTTTCAAGCACAACATTCTTGAGGCGGGCGGCAGCGAGGAGCCGATGACGCTCTACAGACGCTTCCGCGGCGCGGAGCCCAACCCTAAATGGTTATTGAAAGCACGAGGTCTAAAATAAAAAAAAGTCCCGATTTCTCGGGACTTTTTTTATTTTAATATCGCTTTAGATGAGCGCCTCGCCTGTCATTGCTTTTGGTTGTTCAATGCCCATCAGCTTGAGAATCGTCGGAGCGACATCCGCAAGTTTTCCGTCGCGAACGCTCTTGACCTCTTCACCGGCATTGATGACGATGAACTGCACCGTGTTGAGAGAGTGGGCGGTGTTCGGAGTCCCATCGACATTCACCGCGTTGTCAGCGTTTCCGTGGTCAGCGGTAAGAAGAACGGTGTAGCCGTTAGCCTCGGCTGCCTCGACAACCCTCTTCACGCACTGGTCAACCTTTGCAACTGCGCGGCAGATGGAAGTGAATACCCCCGTGTGGCCCACCATATCTCCGTTAGCGAAGTTGAGGATAATCATATCCTCTTTTCCTGTGTTCAGAACATCCACGAGCTTGTCTGTGATTTCCACCGCGCTCATCTCCGGGAGAAGGTCGTAGGTCGGCACCTTAGGGGAGTTCACGAGGATGCGGTCCTCATTCTCGAACTGCGCCTCCCTTCCTCCGTTGAAGAAGAAGGTCACGTGCGCGTATTTCTCAGTCTCGGCAATCCTCAGCTGCCTCTTTCCCGCCTTTGCAACGGTCTCTCCGAGGGTGTCGGTCACGTTCTCCTTAGGGAAGAGGATGTGAAGACCCTGGAATGCGGCGTCGTACGGAGTCATACAGCAGTAGTAAAGCGGAAGAGTATGCATTCCCTGCTCCGGCATATCGGCCTGAGTGAGGACTGAGGTGATTTCGCGTGCGCGGTCGTTGCGGAAGTTGATGAAGATTACTGCATCGCCCTCTTCGATTTTGGCAAGCGGCGCTCCGTCTGCTCCTGTTATGACGGTAGGCTTTACGAACTCGTCAGTAACTCCCTCTGCGTATGAGGCTTCAATGGCCTCCACAGCTGAAGTCGCTTTCGCACCTTCACCGCTCACGAGCATATCGTAGGCAGCCTTGACCCTGTCCCATCTCTTGTCGCGGTCCATCGCGTAGAACCTTCCGCAGACAGAAGCCACCTTTCCGCAGCTTTCGCCCATCTTGGTCTCCAGCTCCTCGATGAAGCCTTTGCCGCTGTGAGGGTCGCAGTCGCGTCCGTCCATAAAGCAGTGCACGTACACGTCCTTGAGCCCGTACTCCTTTGCTACAGAGAGGAATTCATAGACGTGAGCCTGAGAAGAGTGGACTCCTCCCATTGACATAAGTCCCATAAAGTGGAGCTTCTTTCCGGTGCTCTTTACATAGTCGTAAGCGGCTTTAATTTCCGGATTTTCAAGGAGTTTGTGGTCGCGGCACGCGATGTTGATCTTTACAAGGTCCTGATATACAACCCTGCCGGCACCGAGGTTGAGGTGTCCCACCTCGGAGTTGCCCATCTGTCCGTCAGGCAGTCCTACATATTCGCCGCAGGCCTGAAGGTGTCCGAAAGGGTATTTTGCGCGGAGAGAGTCGATGTACGGCGCTCCCTGCGTG
>CAVHYU010000007.1:42517-73127 GCA_963640535.1 bacterium
ATGTTAATTAGGCAAATTTTGTTAAATTTGCGCCGCAAATATAGGCAATTTTAAGGTATTAGGGTTTAGATATTTGCGAAACTTACGGAATATTTTATGTCAAGAAGAAAGAAATTCGGCGCGCGGAAGGCCCGCGAGAAAAAAGTGGTCCCGGTGTTTGAGGGAACAGTTCAGATGACCCGTGAGGGATTCGCATTCGTTGTTATCGAGGGGGAGGAAAATGATGTTTATGTAAGCCGCAACAAACTCGGAGGGGCTCTCCACGGCGACAGGGTGAAAGTCGCCGTAACCCGTGAAAAAACAGAAAAATCCCGCCGCGAAGGCCATATAACTGAAATTGTCGAAAGAAGCGGAAAGCCTTTCATTGGCATACTCCACATTTTCGACGGCCAGGCCTGGGTGCTGATGCAGAGCAAGAATATGCCATACGATATCGTGGTTTCCGACCTTGAGAAACACCCTGAGGCCGAGACCGGGATGAAGGTCGCAGCCGTTGTGGACGAGTGGAAAAGGGGAGAGACCTGCCCTACGGGACACATCGTCGATGTCCTCGGTCAGCCTGGCGAAAACGACACCGAGATGCACGCGATTCTTTCCGAATTCGGCCTTCCATACCGCTTCGAACCCGAGGTGGAGAACGCCGCCGAAGACATCTCCGACAAAATACCTTCCGCTGAAAGAAAAATCCGCCGTGATTTCACCCATACTCTCACATTCACCATCGACCCCGCCGATGCAAAAGACTTCGATGACGCCCTTTCGTTCAAGGTCCTTCCGAACGGAAACTTCGAGGTGGGCGTGCATATTGCCGATGTTTCTTACTATGTGAAGCCGGGCTCTGTAGTTGACGATGAGGCCCGCACCCGCGGAACTTCAGTTTATCTTGTGGACCGCACCGTGCCGATGCTCCCCGAGAAACTCTGCAACAAGCTCTGCTCCCTCCGCCCGCACGAGGAGAAGCTCACTTTCTCCGCTGTTTTCGAACTCACGCCGCTTGCGAAGGTTGTTTCCCGCTGGTTCGGCCGCACGATAATCGACTCCGCCTACAGGTTCGACTACGACGGGGCCCAGGCCGTAATCGAGGCAGGAGAGGTGGTTCCGGGCTACCGGACTACGGTGGACGGCAAGACTGAGACAGTTCCTGACGAGGTGCAGGAGGCGGTGCTTACGCTTAACCGTCTTGCCTCAAAACTCCGCAAGAAGAGATTCGCTTCCGGCGCAATCAGTTTCGAGCGTCCAGAGATGAAGGTTCAGGTGGACGAGACGGGAAAACCTGTCGGGGTCTATCAGAAAATATCCAAGGAAGCGAACTGGCTCGTGGAGGAGTTTATGCTCCTTGCTAACCGCTGTGTAGCAGAATTTGTGGCCACCGGAGCTGTGCTTGACAAAAACGGAAATGCTGCGGAGAAGGTGCCTGCAAAGGCAAAAAAGGACGAAAAAACCTTCGTCTATCGTGTGCACGACGAGCCTGATATGGCAAAAATCGACAACCTTCGCGGCTTTGTGGGCAACTTCGGATATAAACTCGGAGAGGTCCGAGACGGTAAGGACATTTCACGCGAGCTCAACGGACTTTTCTCCGCGGCGAAGGACACTCCTGAGTTCAACGCGATTGAGCTCCTGTCGCTCCGCACGATGGCGAAGGCGCGCTACGACACCGAAAACATCGGTCACTACGGCCTCGCCTTCCGCTATTACACCCACTTCACTTCCCCGATTCGCCGCTATCCTGACCTGATGGTTCACCGTCTTCTGGCGCGTTATCTCGGTGGCGGCGCAAGTGCGGACCAGCAATACTACAAAGATGCCTGCAAATACGCTTCCCAGAGGGAGGTCGTTGCCTCCGAGGCCGAGAGGGCGAGCATCAAGTACAAACTCGTCGAGTTTATGCAGGACAAGGTGGGCGCAGAGTTCACCGGACACATCTCCGGCCTTACCGAGTGGGGTATGTATGTGGAGATTGAGCCGACGAAGATTGAGGGTATGGTGCCGCTGAGGGATGTCCGTTCGGACTTTTTCCAGTTCGACGAGGAGCATTACACGCTCGTCGGACGTCGCACCCACAAAGTTTACAATCTCGGAGACGAGGTGCAGATAAGGGTCAAGAAAGCAAATCAGGACCAGTGCCTGCTGGACTACGAGCTCATAGACTCGTCAGCCCCGGAACCCGCCGACAAAAAATCTCGTGAACGCGGCAAAGTAAAGAAAAGTAGTAGAAAAACAAGAAAATAAATGAAAAAGTTTATGGTTGCGGCCCTTCTTATGGGCCTTGTCTCGTGCTCGGTGGAAGCTCTTCAGGAGGAGACGGTAACTGTGGAGTCAAAGATCATAAATCCGCAGTATGCATCGGAGTGCTCGACTAACATTTTGATATTCAATGCTCCCAATCTCACTTCCGAGGACTTGGACTCCCTGCGGACTTTCGTTGGAGCGGAGCGGATATGCGCGGTCTTCGACCTTTCCAACGGAGATGTGGCTCTCAAGCGTCAGTGCGGACTTCATAACTGGTACGAAGCTCATTTTGCGGATGGTGTTTCCATTTCCGAGAAGGCAAATCTTCTCGAGAAGTCCTCTGCCGTCAGTGCTGTTGAATTCAATAGAAAGTTGAAAAAGGCGAATGTCGGTCCGGTACGACCATATATACCGTCCGCCTCTACGAAGGCCGTCTCTTCAACAACTTTCAATGACCCCTATTTCTCTTCCCAGTGGGATCTTTATAACAAAGGAGAAAAGAGAATAGCCCCGACTGCAAAGGAGGGTGCGGATGTGAATGTGACTCAGGCCTGGACTCTCTGCGCCGGCAATCCTAAAGTCGTAGTCGCTGTTATCGATGAGCCTGTGGATGTGAATCATCCGGACCTTAAGGCTAACATCTGGACAAATCCGAACGCCGCAACGCAGAGGGGGCAATATGTCAATGACCTTCACGGATGGAATTTTGTGGGCAATAAAGCCGAACTTGATGTGACAACCCCGGGAAATTCCGGTCACGGGACCCACGTTGCGGGAACTGTGGCAGCCGTGAACAATAACGGCATTGGCCTAAGTTCAATCGCGGGAGGAAGCGGCAAGAACGATGGAGTGAAGATTATGTCCTGTCAAGTCTTTGACGGCAACGACGGAGGATATGCCTATCAGACAGCCAAAGCTTTCATATATGCGGCGGATAACGGTGCCTGCATAGCCCAGTGTTCGTACGCTGTGGGGTCAGGAGACTATAAAAACGACAAGGCCTACAATTCCGAAGGTGACAATTCTCTCGAAACTGCCGCAATCAAGTATTTCATTGGCACGTCAAACTGCCCGGAAGCTCTTGACGGCGGTGTGGCTATCTTTGCCTCCGGCAATAACGGTGGGGATATGTCGGCCTACCCGGGAGCGCTCAAGTACTGCATAAGCGTCTGTGCTCTCGGCTGCGACGGCCTTCCGACTTATTACACCAACTACGGACCTGGCTGCAATATCTCTGCTCCGGGCGGAGAATATTACACCGGCGGCAAGGAGGAAGGGTCCGATGCGGCTATCCTTTCGACTATGCCGACAGAGAAAATTCCTCAGCTTGACGATGATGAAAACAGAACCGGGGAATACACCCCTGTGAATTACGGGTATATGCAGGGTACTTCGATGGCCTGCCCTCACGTGAGCTCCTTCGCCGCTCTCGGACTTTCGTATGCTCTTCAAAAAGGCTACAAATTCACCAACGAGGAGTTTACTTCAATACTCCTGACTTCCGTGAACGGTCTTGACGAGTTTCTTACCGGCTCGAAACGGACTCTTGATGGTAACAATATCGGACAGATGAGACTCTCCAAGTTCAAAGGTAACCTCGGCAGCGGAGCGATAGACGTCTGGAAGCTGTTTATGCAGATGGACGGTGTGCCTTCAATCGTTGTGAAGACCGGCCAAGACTGCTCAATCTCCCTCTCCGACTACTTCGGCGGAGATAGCGAAAACTTGGAGTACACCGGCGTGAAGGTCCTTGACAACGGCACTGAGGCTCTTGGATTTTCATCCAGCCCTGTCGTGAAGAGCGGCAAGCTTGTCTTCACCACCGGCAAGTCGGGCTGTGCCCGATTGGAGATTTCCGCCATCGCAGGCTCCCCGATTTCGGTTTCAAAACCAAGCGGAATGACAATCAAGAAGACCGTTTCAATCATCTCCAAGCCGGAGGTTTCTTCTACTGGAGCCTGGCTGTAGGCCTGGGGTTAAATAAGTGTAGCTTACCACCTTGAGCGCTTTCAATGTCGCGCCCGACGTGACCTTTCAATATTAAAATGATGAAAAAGATAATAAAGATATTTTCTCTCTCTGTCCTTCTGCTTGGACTTTTGGGTTGCAATAAGTCAAATAATCCGGGAGACATAACCGGGGAATGGAAACTGGAAAATTACTACGGCAATTCAGCATCTTCCGCATCTGTCAAGGCCGAGGTTTACCTTAATTTTTGCGCCGACGGCACTTTCGAAATTTTCCAGAAACTCGGCACCGAGGGACATTTCTCCGCTTTTACAGGTCTTTACGAGACTGCCGGCGGACTTCTTTACGGCGATTATGACGGCGTTGAGTCCTCTTACTGGGCATCCAACTACAAATACTACGTTTCAGGCGATGTTCTCACCCTTGAGGATTCCGATAATCCGGGTTCGGGAACTTGTCTGTATGTGCGCAGTTCCATCCCGGAGAGCGTCCGGAGAGATGCCGCAGATTTTGCGGAATAAGAGTGCTAATGACGCGGCCTTCGGACGGCGCACCGTGCATTAAATGATTTTTTTATACCTTTGCACGCTTTTTTAGAAAGGAATATATATGGACATTAGGAACATCGCAATCATCGCGCACGTTGACCACGGCAAGACGACGCTCGTGGACAGGATGATCTATCAGGCGAAACTGGTCAGGGGCCAGGAAAATCTCGGGGAACTCATCCTCGACAACAACGACCTTGAAAGGGAAAGGGGTATCACAATCTTGGCAAAGAATGTTTCCGTGACCTACAAGGGCGTGAAAATCAACATTATAGACACTCCGGGCCATAGCGACTTCGGCGGCGAGGTCGAGCGTGTGCTCAATATGGCGGATGGCGTGCTCCTTCTTGTCGATGCGTTCGAGGGCTGTATGCCTCAGACTCGTTTCGTGCTTCAGAAGGCCATCGAGATGGGAAAGAAACCAGTTGTGGTAATCAACAAGGTTGACAAGCTCAACTGCCGTCCGGACGAGGTGCAGGAGGAGGTCTTCGACCTTATGTGCGCCCTGAACGCCACCGACGACCAGCTTGATTTTAAGACCGTTTACGGCAGCGCAAAGCAGGGTTGGATGTCCTACGATTGGAAAACTCCGACCACCGACATAACTCCGCTTCTTGACACCATCCTCGAAGCCATTCCGGCTCCCGAGGTAAAGGAAGGCACCCCTCAGCTGCTCATTTCTTCACTCGAATACTCCCCGTATGTCGGCCGTATCGCCATCGGAAGGGTGACCCGCGGAGAGCTCAAGGCAGGAATGAACATCAGCCTCTGCAAGAGGTACGACATAATCCAGAAACAGAAAATCAAGGACCTTATGGTCTTCTCCGGACTTGGAAAAACCAAGGTGGAAAGCGTTCAGTGCGGTGACATCTGCGCAGTGGTGGGCATCGACGGGTTTGAAATCGGCGACACAATCGCGGACTTCGAGAACCCGGAGGCTCTTCCTCCGATTGCTGTGGACGAGCCGACGATGAGTATGCTCTTCTGCATCAACAACTCCCCGTTCTTTGGCCGCGAGGGCAAGTTCGTGACTTCACGCCACCTCAAGGAGAGGCTCGAAAAGGAGCTTGAGAAGAACCTTGCGCTGAGGGTGAAACCGGGCCCTAATGCGGATTCATTCGTGGTTTACGGTCGTGGAGTTCTCCATCTTTCAGTTCTCATCGAGACTATGCGCCGCGAGGGCTTCGAGCTTCAGGTGGGTCAGCCTAAGGTGCTGGACAAAACCATCAACGGACAGAGGTGCGAGCCTATCGAGAACCTTACCATCGACGTGCCTGAGGAGTATGTGGGCAAGGCAATTGAGATTTCCACCCGCCGCAAGGCTGCTCTCATCCATATGGAATCCCGCGGAGACCGCACTCATCTCGAGTTTGACATCCCTTCAAGGGGCTTGATGGGTCTTAGGAGCAACCTTCTTACCGCCACTGCAGGCGAGGCAGTCGTTGCGCACCGCTTCAAGGACTATGAGCCGTACAAGGGCGAAATCGAGCGCAGGACCAACGGTTCTCTCGTTTCCCTTGAGACAGGCGTTTCTGTGGCATACTCAATGGACAAGCTCCAGGACAGGGGCCGGTTCTTCATCGATCCGGGCGTGGAAATCTACGCCGGTCAGGTCGTTGGCGAGCACACGAGGGAGAGGGACCTCAACATCAACATCTGCAAAACGAAGAAGCTTACGAATATGCGTGCGTCCGGAAGCGACGACAAGGTGATGCTTCCTCCTCCGATTGTCTTCTCGCTTGAGGAGGCTCTGGAGTACATTCAGGAGGACGAACTCGTGGAGGTTACTCCTAAGTCAATGAGAATCAGGAAGATAATTCTTGATGAGATTGAGCGCAAACGTCACGGAAGCATTGCCGCCGAAGAGTAACAAGCACTTTTTTACAAGATAGAATTGATTTTGGGAAAAATTATTTCTATCTTTGCGGGCTCAAATCTATTTTGGTGTCCAAATAAATAACAAATCCAGAGTATGGAAAACTTTTTACTTGTGGCTCTGAATGGATTGCCTTCCGGCAAAAGCAATTTCGGCGGAAGGATTGGCGAAGAGTTCTTTGCAGGTTTTGGCAACACGGAAATCCTTGATGCGGATGTCGATGTGAGCGGCACTGTCGAGAAAAGCGGCAGTTACGTCGGCATAGACCTCCTTCTCAAGGGCAGTGTGACGGTTTCTTGTGACAGATGTCTCGAAGACCTTTCCCTGCCGGTTTCCCGAACGGTACTTCTTGAAGTGAAGACCGGCGCGGAAGCCTCTGAAGATCAGCAGGACGGGCCGCGGGAAGTGCTCTATCTTTCACAGGATAACACGGAGCTGGATCTTAGCCAGACGGTTTACGACTATGTCTGTCTGAGCCTCCCGCTTCAGCGCCATCACGAGGACGGCGGATGCAATCCCGAAGCGATTAAACATCTCTGCGGCTTCGGAAAACAAGATTGTTCCCAATCGCAGCCCTCTTCCGCCGAGACTGAACAGGTGAACCCGTTCGCAGCATTAAAAGGCTTATTTGATAATAAATAATTAAAAATATAACAATATGGCACATCCGAAACGAAAAGTCTCCAAACAGAGAAGAGACAAGAGAAGAACTCACGATGTAGCTGTGGTCCCTACACTTGCAACCTGCTCAAACTGCGGTGCAACAATTATGTTCCACAGGGTTTGTCCTGAGTGCGGCTACTATCGCGGCCGTCAGATCATAGAGAAGAAGGGCGAATAATCCCTTCTTTCCTTCGGGGTCCCGTAGTTCAACGGATAGAATGGAAGTTTCCTAAACTTTAGATAGCAGTTCGATTCTGCTCGGGACTACTCATAATAAAATCCCAATCGGTTGATAGATAACTGATTGGGATTTTCTTATTTTGTGATTCTACCGCAAGGCCGTTATATCAGAACCTCGTTGAGGCACCGCCTCCGCCTGAGAATCCGCCGCCGAAGGAACCGCCGCCTCCAAAGGACGAACCGCCTCCGAATACGCCGCCGGTCCCCCCGCCGACAATCCCTCCGCCGCTTCCACTGCGAGGCTTGCGCGGAATGACCTCGTCAACGAAATTTAGCTGTCCGCATTTGCGGCAGGCAAAGGTATATCGGTATGTGCCGGTGGAGTGCGTTGTCGCGGCTTTTATTATCTCACCGCTCTTATATTTCATCTTCCCGGTCTCTCCGCAGCAGCTGCAGGTAATGCGTTTCCCGAGACGGCGGCGTTTAATTCGGAAGATTAGATCCACCATCACCCAAAGGCAGAAAATTAATATCGCGACTTCGCCGAAAACGATTCCCATATTATCTTCCTCCTCTTCAACCTCTGAAGGAACATTACCCCGGAGAATGTCGCACACGGCTCCAACCCCCGCGATGAGTCCCCCTCCGTAGTCCCCGTCCTTCATCAGCGGCACCATTACATTGCTCTGGATTCTCTTGCAATAAGCGTCCGGAAGGTCCCCCTCGAGTCCGTAGCCCGTAATCATCGACACTTCGCGGTTGCCCTCGGCAGTTGCGAGCAGCACCAGAAGCCCCCTCTCGCTCTTCTTCCCTCCGATTTTCCAGGTGTTGTAAAGCTCCACTCCGAATTCGTGGAGAGTGGAGTATTTCCCGGTGTCGAACCGTGGAAGCGTCACCACGGCAATCTCCGCCGCAAGAGAGTCCTTCGCGAAGCGGCAGAGAGCGTTGAGGCTGTCTTTCTGCGCCGCGCCCACAACTCCCGAAAGGTCAGTGACGTAGCTCCACGACAGGATTTCCGTCTGGGGAATATCCTGGACAGAGTAGGCTTTGTCCACGGCTATGGCGGTTCTTCGTGACGCCGACGAGTCCGCAAGGGCTACGCTATCCGCTGATGCACTGGGGGTTTGCGCGCTGACAGTCTCCGCTCCAGCCCCGAGTGAAAAGGCTGCAAATAGGGCCCAAACGGCTGCGAGAGTATTTCTGATATTCATAAATTCTCCAAAAGTTTTCATAATTACGCAAATATAGAAAAATTGATTGGAGCAACGAAAAAAATGGGTAACTTTGCCTCCGGAAACAGAAAGTGTAGTTTATAAGTCCCTTTCGGGTAATCAGTTATGCAGGCAGAGCGTAAACCGAAGAAGGAAGGGCGCTTAATGTTGTTTTAAAGAAAATATTATGCATTTTTTATCATTGGCCTCTGTCGCAGAGTCTGCAACCGGGGTCGTGGCTGAAGCAGTACAGTCTGCCCCTTATTCAATCCCTGCTTGGGCGATGATTCCTTTCGCCCTGATGCTTCTGATGATTGCGGTGGGCCCGCTTTTCGTTAGCAAGTGGTGGGATAAAAATTCCCACAAACTCTTTGTCTCTCTCATTCTGGGCGTTCCGGTGGCCGTTTTCCTGATTCGTCACGGTCTCGCCTCCGAACTTGAACACCAGATTCTCTACGATTATGTGCCGTTTGTGGTGCTCCTTCTCGCGCTTTATGTCGTGACCGGTGGAATCCATCTTTCCGGCGGCATCCGCCCGACCTCAGAAGTAAACACGGCTTTTCTCGGAATCGGTTTTGTGAGCGCCTCCCTTATGGGAACCACCGGCGCCGCGATGCTTCTTATCCGTCCGCTCCTCGGAATCAATTCCAGAAGAAAATACCGCGTGCACACGATGCTCTTTTTTATCGCGCTCATAGCAAACTGCGGCGGATTGCTTTCTCCGCTCGGAGACCCGCCTCTTTTTATGCTCTACCTTCGCGGTGCATCGTTCACCTGGTTCCTGAAAATGCTGCCTGAGTGGCTCTTCACTGGCGGAATACTCCTGCTTCTATACTATCTCGTGGACAAGTTCTACTACTCGAAGAAGGAAAATCCGCTCATTATGGCTGAGCCCGCCGATGACGGTCCTATCCGCTTCATCGGTAAGAGGAATTTCTGGTACCTCGGCGGCATAATCCTTTCCGTTGCGTTCATCAACTCCAGTTTCATTCCTCAGATGGGTGCCGAGAACGCTCCCCTTTGGGTCAAATTCCTCAGGGAAATAGTTCTTCTCGCCCTTATGGGCCTGTCGCTCTACACCACCCGTCACGATGTCCGCTACGGTCTTAACGGTTACACCTGGGCACCGATTCTCGAGGTGGCTGTGCTCTTCCTCGGAATTTTTGTCACTATGACCCCTGCACTTCTGTATATGCAGGAAAATGCCGCACATCTCGGGTTTACTGATGTCTGGCAGTTCTATTTCGCTACAGGTGCTCTGAGCTCCTTCCTGGACAACACGCCTACCGCAGTGGCATTCCATAGCCTTGCAAGCGGACTTCCTGAATCTTTGGCAGCTGCAAGCGCGGGCGTTGTGGACGGACTTATGAACGGAACTATGTTCGAGGCCGGCATCCCGGAGATACTTTTGAAGGCGATTTCGATTGGTTCCGTCTTCTTCGGGGCAATGACCTACATTGGCAATGGTCCTAACTTTATGGTCAAGTCCATAGCGGAGAGCCAGGGAATCAAGATGCCGTCATTCTTCGGATATATGGCGAAATTCTCCCTCATCGTCCTTCTCCCGATTTATGTCCTTATCTATTTCATATTCCTGTAGGCGGTGAGAGCTTATAAAGCGGTCTGTTGCGTTATGCTCCTACATTTATGAAACTTGAATGCTCTATGCCGAAATATGGACTCATAGGTTATCCGATTGCTCACTCGCTCAGCCCCAGGCTGTTCGGGGCGGCATACGGCGGCCGTTTCCGTTACGACCTTCTGGAATATGAGAGTTTCGATGAGGCGTTCCGGGTCTTTCAGAAGTCGTATGACGCAGTGAATGTCACGGCCCCGTTCAAAGAGCAGGCTTTCGAGCGTGCGAGGATCCGCAGCCGTGAGTGTGAGCTTATCGGAGCGGCGAACATTCTGGTGAAAACACCCCGGGGTCTGAGTTGCTTCAATTCGGACTGCTCGGCGGTGAAGGTGCTCATTGACGGGGTCCTCGGGAAGGCTTCCGGGTTTTCTTCAAAAGGGCCATTCCCTACTAAAGTGACTTCTTTCACGGAAGGATCTTCTTTCACGGAAGAGGCGTCGGCACCGGAGGGTAAAAAGGCGGCAAGGGCTCTTGTCGTAGGCTGCGGAGGCGCGGGCAAGGCGGCAATCGTCGCGGCGGCGCAGTGCGGGTTGGAGGTGACTGTGATGAACCGCAACATCTCCCGGGCCCTGAATTTTACGCAGAGTCTTAATCTCAAACTTCCCGGAGCGGGCATAAGCGGCTCGGTGAAAGTTCTTCCAATAGAAAACTTCCTCTCCGCCCTTTCTGAAGCCGATATACTCATCTACACGGCTCCAGCCCCTCTGGATTGTTTTCAGTCTCTGGGTGACCTCCCGTCAGGAGCACGTCTGAAAGTAATTCTGGAAGCCAATTACCGCAATCCGTCCTTCACTCCGGAGGTCCTTTCGCATCTTCCGGAAGCGGCAGACTACATTCCAGGCCAGCAGTGGCTCCTCCAGCAAGCCCTAACGGGCTACAAACTGATGACCGGCCAAAGTCCAGACTCAGGAGCCCTATTGGAAGTCTTCTGAAATAGACTGTCAACGGCTATTGCTGTGTTTTCGCTTGTAACTGGTTGAAAATCAGCTGCTGTCTTTGATGGAATTTGATTTTGGGGCGGGATCGTTTTACGACGATTTGTTGCTTTTTATCGTTTAATCGGCTTTCTGCGGTGCTCCGTCGCCATTTTGAACTTTTATCCGTTGAACATTTCATTCAACGGATAATTGTTGTTCTCTTTGCGCATTGAATTTTAACGGTTAATGCTATGAAGAGAACAACCTATTTTATTCTGCGGCGGGGGCTTTGGGCGGCGGGGCTTCTGCTCTGTTTTGCGGGTGCATCTTCCTGCGAGAAACTTCTTGGAGGTTACCCGGTGGAAACGGCGGAGAGGGTCTCGCTTGACAAGGTGGCGGCTCTTTTGTCGGCCCTGCCGCTGGAAAATGAGCACCTGAAGGAGGTCTATACGGCTGTAGGGGCTTCTTCCGGCAACGGCTACGACGAGGAGTACACTATGGCGGACCTGTTTCTTTCTCCCGGAAAGGGGGTGGGGGACAGCGGGACGAAGGCGGCTCAGACCAAGGCCGCGCTCACCCGCTCGGGCAATTTCCGCCCTCTGAGGGAACTCATCCGGGACTATGTCACCTCGGCCTCTTCCGCCACAAAGGCCGTGGGGACGGATGTGGATTTCGGGGATGATCCCGAGAAGTGGCTCAGCGCCCTGGAGGATTCCGACATTCAGATTTACTGGCCCTATTCGGAGGACTGGGACGGGGAGACGGCTCCGGTTTTTACCTTCGATCCCGGGGACGACTCGGACATCAATGTCGGCTACAGGGTGGTACAGGGGGAGGACGGCGAGAGGCGGATTGAGCGCATTGACGTGACCGAGGATTTCGCGCGGAAGAATCCTGTCTGGGTGGTGAACCGCAATTCCGACTGCGGGTACACTTCGCTCGAAGTTCTGCGGCGGGACCACCCCGAATGGGACAACGGGGGAGGGGCGCTGATAATCGGCGGAAAGGCTTCTGCACTCGCGACAAAAGCCGGCGGGACTGACCTCAGAACCCTTATGATCAAGGAATTCACGATGCAGCGACACTATGACTGCTGGTTTGCGGGCGGGTCGGAGTTTTTCATCAAGGCCGGCTCAGTCGATGACTTTTCCGCATCCACCGAGGCGGAGCTCAGGCTCTACTCTCCTGCCATCACGGACTTTATGGTGGTGGTCAAGCGAAAGCAACTTGGGGAGGCCCTGCCGCTTAATGCAGTGATAGTTTCCGACTGGTCTGAGGATGTGGAACAGATTGCCTTTATGATTACCGAGGACGACGGAGGCACTGTCTCCCAATGGAAGTGTTCGGCGGTCGTGAAAGTGGCCTCCAAAAGCTACGGCTTCGACATTTCCCTTCCGTTCAACTCCCGAGACGACATTGTCTGGAGGGGGCAGCTGAGCCGCCGATACATTGAGGCGACCGAGAATGTGTCGGGGCATTTTGGAGGGGTTGATATTACCTTTCAAGTCCTCAACTACGAGGTTGAATAAGAGCGGTCTGCTGCGTTACGCGGCTTGTTCAACCTCTACTCTATGTTTGGAATAAGAGCGGTCTGCTGCGTTACGCGGCTTATTCAACCTCTACTCTATGTTTGGAATAAGAGCGGTCTGCTGCGTTAGAAGAGGGCGGCGGAGGTGGCTTCGGCCCGGCTTTGGATGTCCTCCGGAACGGAGGCGAAGAAGTTGAACCCTGTGAGCTCCTCCACCGCGTCGATTGTCGTCGTCCAGCCGCTGTAGGCGGTGTTGGCCGCGTCGTCGTTGCCGGTGGTGAGGTAGGCGACTCCCTTTGCGGCGGTGACCTCTCCGTTGACGTCGAAGGTGCAGCGCATCAGACACTTGTAGTAGCGGCTCGGGATTGCGCAGGCGTTCCCGCTCTTGTCGGTGGTGCTTTCGTAACCCTCGTCAAAGACAGGCCCCGTCACCATATAGAGGGTGTCAAGCCCGCTGACGGAGTTGCCGTAGGACTGAATCGCGCCTTCCAGCTGCGCCCATTTGCCCCCGTTGAGAGTCTGGTTCTGAGGGGTCATATTGGAGTAGTAGAAGGTCTGGTTGTCTTCGGAGACCGTCGTCTGCCTGTCTCCCGATGCGACCTGATGACCTCTTGAGAACGAATTGCCGTTGTGGGTGTTGTAGGTGTTTGTAAGACAAGGCTGAAGGCTCTCCGGGATGGCCGGGTCATAGCCCCATTTTTCTATTCTTCCCACATTCTTGTCGCCCCAGGTCGTGCTGTTGAAAGCGCAGGCAACCCAGAGGGCGCATCGTTTGGCGGTGTCGAAAAGAAGGGAATAGCTTCTGTGGAGAGCTCCGCCGTTGGTGAAAGTGTGGGTTACGACCATCTGAGTCGAGGAGTTGGTCGGAGTGTTGTACCATTTGTCTCCGTAGGCGGAGCTGCTTCCGCTTGTTGTCAGCGCGCCTTCCGAAACATCCGCGGCCGGGAACTCGCAGCAGAGCGAGTAGGCGAACTCGGCCCCTGAAACGACTTCTCCCGAGCCTTCCTCGGTCTTGAAGGAAACGGTGTCGCTGTAGTATTTCCGCCCGTCAACGATGGCGTATGCGCGGACATAGTAGGTTGTTCCGGCGCGGAGCGCATCGAGATATTTCCAGAAATATGCTCCGGAGATATCTGCGTCGACGCTGCCTCCGAGGGCGGAAGTCCTGCCGTATTCGAAAGCGGCGGTGGAAGGAGTGGCGGCGTCATCTCCCTCCACTGTGCACCAGAGGGTCACGCCGTTCTGGCTGATTTTGTCGGCGTCGTAGGAAATGGAGAGTTTTACGTCTTTGGCCGGTTCCACAGTTCCGCTGTGTAACTTGTAGAGCTGCACCGGAGTCTGAGATGATTTGAAATATCTGAACCTCATCTGGCCGGAGGCCGTGTTGAAACTTATTTTTGCCCCACCGGCCCCGGTGATAGCCACGTTGCCGAAGCTGTCAAAAGTAATGGTGTTGACGTAGGCCTTTGACGAAGTTGTGTCAATCCCGTTGCTGAGGGCTGCCCGTCCGATGTAGTAGCCGCTTTTGCTCTGAAGGCTCCCTGCAGCGAGAGAGAAGGTGAATGACGCGGCGTCAACTTCGTCGGTGGAGAGAATCTTTCCGTCGGAAATTGTGACGCTCTTATAGTTGCTTACGGCATCAAGAGTGGACCGAGAACCGTCGAAGACGGCATTTTTCGTCTCGCAGACAATAAGGTATTCCCCGTCGGTGAGTTCATCCTCACTGGTGACCTTGGCGTAATATCTGGCCTCGGTGATGTTTTCGTCTGTGATTGTGACGGCCCTTGTTCTGTAGCCCCCGGCGTTGAAACTGATGTCCGCAGTGCAGACTTTACTGAATGAGGCCGTGCCCCCGTCGGAGTCGGTGATGCGGACGGTGAGGCTGCTGCCGGATGGGAGAGAGAACGGAGCGGAAGGCACATAAAATTCTCCCGTTGCCCCTGCGGAGATGACTCCGTTGGAAACTGAAACGGATGAATACGAGGATGTCTTGCCGCTTATCCCCTGCACAAGCCCTTCCTTTGGGTTGAGGTTGAAACTTCCGCTCATTGCGGCGGAGGCGTCATTTTCTATGCTGACTGAGGCGATGCTGATGGCTTTTGAGGTGGAGTTTGTAACCTGCACCGCAAAGATGGTGGTGAGGTGCTTCATCTCGATGGTAGGCTGCTCCGTGCCCGTTGAGGTGGCGTAGCCCGCGAGCGGCTGTCCTCCGAGGTGTGATTTGTCGCCCGGAGAAGCCTGGGTGCTGCTTATGGGGAGGGCGAAGTAGCTGGTGGTGTATTCGCCTGTTCCGATTTTGCTCGCGGTGAAATACTTTGTGTGGGTGGGATGGTAGAGAAGTTTCCATTCATATTCGGTCCCCTCCTCCGGAGTCCACGAGGATGTTGTGAATGTATCATCTCCACTGTAGGTAAAAGTCGCGTCGGTGGAATTTATGACGGCGGCAAGAGCGTCGCCGCTGCTCCACTCTACGCTCCAGTCATCTGCAGCGGAGGTTTTTGTCGCGAACTTCTGCGAGGCCTTTTCACCAGGTGTGAACACCCTGATTATGAATCCCTTGGAGCCTTCGTCCCGGGTTTCAAGCATTGTGGCGGAGCATCCTGTGAGAACTGAAAGTGATGCCGCAATGAGTATCAATCTAAAATTCGCCTTCATAAAAATATGCTCCAACTTTGATTTTTCCGTCATCGGTTTTTCCATCCCCGGATTGGGCAAACCCCAGTTCGGCGGCAAGGGAAACTCCCTCAATCTCCGGCGAGATGTAGACCGGAGATGTCTTGGTGCCCTCCGCAGGGAGGCATTCGGAATGCTTGATGTTCATAAAAGTGTGTTGAATTATGAAAAACGCCAATAGTTCAATAGTGAAAAATGCCGCAAGTTAGTGATTTTCCGCCATAACTGAAAATATTGCCGCTTCCTGACGCAGGGCGGGGAGGTTGAGAATTTGAATTTTTGGCTCGTTTGTGCGGTTTTACGGTAAATATTTGCTATTTTTGCCATTTGTACAGTTAGGGGGCGGATTTTAGCGGCGAGGTTTTTGCCTATGATACCCCCGGCACTAAGCTTAAAATGAACATAAATTATTGATTATGAAGAAAGTATTACTCGTTCTTGCAGCAACTCTCGCTACTGCGGTCGCTGTTTCTGCGCAGGATATGGCGCAGGCCACTGAAACTTACAACAACGGAGCTATGGCCCTTCAGGCCGGAAACGACGCCGAGGCTCTCGACAACTTCAAATCCGCCCTCACAATGGCTGAGGCTTGCGGCGAGGAAGGTGCCGAAATGGTAGGAAACTGCAAGGAATACATCCCTAAGATTATGTTCAACATCGCAAAGGCTTCCATCAAGGAAGGCAACTACGACAAGGGTCTCGCCGAGATTGACGAAGCTGTCGCAGTGGCTAAGGAATATGGAGCCACAGATGTTGTGGAGGATGCTGAAGCCCTTGTGCCTCAGGTTCTTATGAACAAGGCTAACGACCTTTTGAATGCAAAGGATTTTGAAGGCGCAATCGCCGCCTACAACAAGGTAATCGAGCTCAACCCGACAAATGCCACCGCACAGCTCCGTCTCGGAATGGCATACACCAAGGCCGGCAAACTCGCTGAGGCCGAGCAGGCATATCTCGCCGCTGCAGCAAACGGCCAGGAGAAGGCTGCCAACAAACAGCTCGCGAATATGTTCCTCAAGGAGGCTCAGACAGCGCTCAAAGGTCAGAAATATGCTGCCGCATACGACGCCGCAATGAAATCCAACGGCTACTTCGAGAGCGGCAACGCCCTTTATTTCGCAGGTATGTCAGCCCAGAAACTCGGCAAGGATGAAGATTCAATCTCCGCATTCGAGAAGTTCCTCACCGTCGCTCCTAACGACAAGAAGGCTGACGACATCCGTTGCACCCTCGCTGTAAGCTACCAGAAGAAGGGCAACAAAGAGGCTGCTGTAAAGTACTACAACCAGATTCTTTCAAATCCGAAGTACACTGAGGTTGCCAAAGCTCAGATTGCAGCACTCGGAAAATAAATCTTACGGTTCAGTGCAACTTCAATGAGGACGCTTGAACTGCTTGCTCCGGCAAGAAACAGGGAAATCGGCATCGCGGCCATTGACTGCGGTGCCGATGCCGTTTATCTTGCAGGGCCCGCATTCGGAGCAAGACAGGCGGCAGGGAACTCGCTCGAAGACATTAGGGAGCTTTGCGAGTATGCCCACAGGTTCGGCGCGAGGGTGTTCGTGACCCTTAACACAATCATCTACGATTCCGAGCTCAATGAGGCTCTGGGCCTTGCGGAGAGTCTTCAGGGGGCAGGGGCGGATGCGCTGATTGTGCAGGATATGGCACTCCCCGCCTACGAACTCGCCCACCCCGAAAAGCTGAGCATTCCGCTTCACGCCTCGACCCAGTGCTCAATCAGAACGGTGGAGGAGGCTCGCCGCTATGCCGCCCTGGGCTTTTCCCGCATCGTTCTTGAGAGGGAGTTGCCTTTTGAGAGGGTCCGGGAAATTTGCTCCTCTGTGGAGTGCGAAGTGGAGGCATTTGTGCACGGGGCGCTCTGCGTCTGCTACAGCGGGCAGTGCTATCTTTCGCAACGGCTGTCCTCACGCAGCGCGAACCGGGGCGAGTGCGTCCAGGCCTGCCGCTCCCGCTACGACCTTGTGGACTCGGCGGGAAGGCTTTTGGTCTGGCCTGAGGGTGCTTCAGGGGGCAGTTCTGCGGTCACATTCGCAGGCTCCGCCGCCCCCTTCCCGGGAAAACCCGTAGCCGAGAACAGGACGCTTCTTTCGCTTCGCGACCTGCGACTGCTGGAAAGGCTTCCCGAGATGGCACGCGGCGGAGTCACTTCATTTAAGATTGAGGGCCGCCTGAAGAGCATTTCTTACGTGAGGAACATCGTTGCGGCATATTCCCGGGCGCTTGACTCTCTGGTCGCTTCCGCTCCCGGGGAGTTCTCCAGGGCGTCCTTCGGCAGAGCCGCCTGCGCCTTCACCCCCAATCCGGTGAAGAGTTTCAACAGGGGATTCACTGAAGTTTTCTTCGACGGGAAAAGAGGCCGCTGGGCCTGCCTTGACGCCGGGAAGGCGCTCGGGGAGGCCGTGGGCGTTGTCGGAGAAATTTCACGCACAAGGGGTGGCGGGATGAGAATCGGGGTCCTGCCGCTGCCTGGTAAAGGCCGCCCGAACTTCAAGCACAAGACCGCAACTGCGCTCACGGAGCATCGAGGCGGATCTTTCGGGACGCTCCCCGAGCTTCACAACGGCGACGGATTCGCCTTTCTGGGCCCGGACGGCACCGAGACAGGCTTTAGGGCCGATGTCTGTGAAGGAAATTTTATCCATTGCAGGGAAGTCCCAGGTCTTTCAAGGGGAACGGTGCTTTATCGCAATCTTGACACCGCCTTTGAAAAGGAAGTGGAAAGGGGCGGAATGCGCCGCATCGCCGTAGGAGCCAGCGTCCGGATTGAGGCTTGCGACAGGACGGAAGGATTAAACCTCGTTGAGAAAGGCCCGAGCGGCAATGCTTCAAGATATAGGATTATCCTTTCGGCCCGAAGCGAAGACGGTAGGGCAGTTCAGGCGGAAGAGACCATCGACTCCGAACCCGCCAGAGGCCGCGAAAGAATGTTGGATGCCATCAGGAGCCAGCTATGCAAAACCAGCGGGATCTATTCCTTCACTCTTGAAGGCGAACCGGTCGTGCAGGGCAGTCTGCCGATGATTCCGGTCTCAGTACTGAATGCCCTCAGGCGCGAAGCCGCAGAAAAACTCGACTCGGAGCGGTGCATCGCAAAGCCGCTTCTGAAGGCAAAAATCAAGGGCGCGCTCCCGGAGGAGTTGAAATTCACGGGGAAAATTACTTATAAGTCTGATGTGGCGAACGCGAGCGCCGCAGCCTTCTACCGCTCTCTCGGCGCGAAGGAAATAGAGCCCGCGTACGAACTCACTTCCCGGGACGAAAATCCGGAATGGGGATGCTCCCCGGCTGTAAACGAGTCCGGAAACAATGAACCCTCCGTTGAGCTGATGCGGAGCAAATACTGCCTGCTCAATGAACTCGGCCTCTGCCGCAAAACTCCCGCATACACCGCCTTCGCAAAGGCGAACAGCGGCCTCAAAGACGGTCTCTACCTCCGCAACAACGGCCGCCTTCTGCGCCTGGGCTTTGATTGCGCCGCCTGCGAGATGACCCTATGGAATTAGCGTAATTCGCTGCAGCCTAATACAATAATCTCGGCTGCATTTTGCAATCTATTTGATTATTTCGAGTGCATTTGTTTAGTGAGCGGCTAGAGAATGTCGAGTACGGCTAAACGAAGAGGGTGGACATTAGTTTCGACTTTTGTTCCACCTTTTTTTTGTATAAACATATGCATTGTTCCAAATGAAAAACGCCCCCAAACAGGGGGCGTTTAATATATATAGTTAAGAGTGGCGGCTATCTTTGGGTATTATTGCGGATAATCATTAATAATTATTCGGCTTTGTCAAAACCCTCGCGCAGAAAATCTCTCAAGGCGATGTGCTTTACACCTTTGTATGAGCTTGTTTCCATCTGCGGAGTCATCGATATTACATATTTCGGATTATTGTCCCTGATTTGCAGGAGATTGCCGAACTCTCTCGAAAATGTAGTGTCATCTGCTATCAGGTAGGCAGCCTGGACATAGCGTGTGTCATTTGCTCTTGTGCAGACGAAGTCTATTTCCGCGTTGAGGAGTTCTCCAATTGTTACTTTGTAGCCGAGGCGGACAAGGTGCTGGTAGACAATGTTTTCTATAATCTTTTCGATGTCATTGCAATAAAAATGCCTGACAAATTTTCGGAGCTGCTCTGTAATTCCCGGCTTTGCACTAAATTTGCAATCGATAAGTAAGTAGTGTTTGAATATGAACAGGAAAAAATACAAATTGATTTTCGGGGCTTTTGTGGGCGCTGCGCTCTTTTTCGGAGGGAATTCCCTTGCGGGGCGGGATGTGCCGAAACTGCCCGTGGACTCTAAAATCTCGTCGGGAGTGCTTCCCAACGGGATGAACTGGTATGTTGTCGCAAACAGCGGCGAGAAGGGATTTGCAGATTTCGCGCTTGTATGCCGCGGTGAGGGGGACTATGTCGGCGCCTGCCGGAAGGTTCTCGCCTCAGAGGGCCGCATCGAGGGCCGCACCCTTCAGAAGTTCCTATCTTCCAATGCTGTGGCCCCTTCCTACAGCGGCTATGTCTCCTACCGGGACGATGCCGTCGTTTTCAACTTTGAGGATGTGATGCTCTCGCGCAAGCCTTCCCTTGCCGACTCGCTGCTCCTTTCAGTCTTCGACATCGCTGACGAACTTTCCCGGGGCGTGGACTCGGTGCGTTTCGCTCCTTCCGATATGGCGGTAATAGTTTCTGGCGATGTCGCTCCGGGGGATATATCCTCGAAGATGCGGACTTTCTCCCTTATGATTCCGCGAGGGAAGGCCGCCGCTGCCTCTACTACTAACAAAACTGCCCCAGAGGATGCCTTGGAGGCCGTTCCTGGTGCCCATCGCCCTGATTCCCTTCAGGAAAAAAGGCCGCGGCCGAATACGGCGAAAATAAGCGTTGACACTCTCGGCTCCCTCTGCAGCATCGGGGCGGAATACTCCTTCCCGAGGATGCCGCGTGAACTTATAGCATCCGCGCGGTACGCAGTGATGGACAAAATGACCTGGACCTTCGGAAATATCGCCCTGAGGCGGCTTCGCGAGGCACTTTCCGCCGAGAAGATACCTTTTGCCTCCCTCCGCTTTTCCCACCTCTCCAGCGGAGAGACCTCCGGTGAAGAGATGGTAGCGCTCTCGTTCTGCACCCCCGGGGAGCATTCGGCTACGGCTCAGAGGGTTTTCGGCGAGGTTATGTCTTCTCTCAGCCGGGGCGAAATCTCTAAGGACGAGATTGCCCTTTCCTCTGCTGCCTACGCAGAGCGCTGTGCTCTCAGCTCCTCCTCCGCGAATTCAAACTCCGAGTATATCCGGCTTTGTCTCGGGTCCTTCCTCTACGGTTCTCCGCTTGCAACGGAGGGGGATATTTGCGAGTTCTGCCAGAGGAGGGTGCTTCCGGATTCTGTGCAACTGAGGCTCCTGAGGGGCTTTTCCGGGGCTCTTGTCGCCGCCCCTTCCGAGGGTGAGGGTCCCGCACATTTCAGGGAGGGCTGGAGCGACGGCAAAGTATTCCCTGAAACCTCCGTAAATTTTTCCGACACGCTTCTTCTTCCGGGGCGTACCCCAAAGAAACTTAAGCATAAGCTTTCCCGCAAGGAAACCCTCTCCGGCGGAGAAATCTGGACTTGGCAGAATGGATTCCGGGTCTATTACAAAAGGGTCTCGGGGGCGAAGGGACTCTCCTGGGGGCTGAACTTGAACAAGGGTTACGCCGGTCTTGACGGCCTTGTCCCGGGAGAGGCGGCGTTCCTTTCCGACCTTCTGGAATTGAGCTCAGTCTGCGGCATCTCCAACTCCGGGATGCAGGATATTCTCGCCGCACGGGGAATAAGCTACGGCGCCGATGTCTCGCTCTACTCCACTTCGCTTCGGGGAAAGGTCTCTGACGCATCGGACATTGACCTGCTGCTCAAGTGGATGGGAGGACTTTTCACAGAGTGCAAACTGGATTCTGTTGCAGTCTCTGCATATGCCAGGAATGTGACTGCTGCAAAAGCCGCGGGAGAGGGAAGCCGCAACGCGAGAATTGCCGCCATTGACAGCCTCGTTTGCTCGGGCAACCCATATTCGAAGGTGAAAATGTACGAGAATTTCTCTGACGCCACCGTCGCGAAGGCCTCAGAACTTCTCGGAGAACTGTTCTCCAACGCAGCCGACGGTTTTCTTGTGCTTTCTGGCGATGTGGACCCGGATGCTCTCCAGAAGACGGTTTCGTTCTATGCCGGGAATTTCCCTGTGGGCGAAACTGTCGCTTCCCGGCGGCCTTCCGTGCGCTTCCAACCGGTTTCCGGATGGTCCACAACTTCGAGAGCGGGGGACAGGGAAAGCATAGATGTGCTTCTTACAGCCTCTCTCCCGATGACCGCCGACAACCTCTGCACATCGCGTCTTGCAGCCTGTATGCTGGATGACGCAATGAAGGACTGCCTTGTGGGAACGGGTTTCCACACGAGAACCGTGGGCCATTTCTCCCTTTATCCGGAGGAGAGGTTCAGCATTCTCCTTACCCTGGACAGGGCTCCAGAAGAGGGCTTTGCCCTGGGCGAAGTGTCTGACACAGAACTGCTTAGTGCACTCAGAAGACTTCGTGAGGGAATAAAATCCGCCCCCTCTCCGCTTTGGACCGATGCGGCCCTGAAGGCTTACAAACAGAGGCTGCTTGCGGAACACGCCGCCAACGAGACCCGTCCTGAGTGGTGGGTTGAGACCATTTCTCTTCGTTACAGCGCCGGAAGAGACCTCCAGACCAAGATTGACGACAAAATCAACGCGGTGACTCTCAGCCAGATACAGTCCCTTCTGAAGAAACTTTCCGAGGGAAGTCGAATTGAGCTGGTCGTGTCATCGAAATAGCGCCCCGAAAGTTTCCGCGCTAGCGGATGAGTAAAGTTTCGGGATTAGCCGAGGATGGGAAATGACTTACATTATGGCAAAACGAGAAGAATACACATCAATAATCCAGATTGACGATTATCTGGTCTCCGGGGACATCCTCTCGGAGTATTTCGCCTGCGACTACCCCGTTTGTAAGGGCGTTTGCTGCGTCATAGGGGACAGCGGGGCTCCGCTCGAGGAGTGCGAACTTGAGGCGATAGAGAAAAACTATCCCCATTTCAGTCCCATTATGTCTCCTGAAGGGCGTGCGGCCGTGGAGGCGAAGGGCTTTTTTGAGGTGGACATTGACGGCGACCTTGTCACTCCGCTGGTGCCGGGGAGCGAAGAGTGCGCCTACTGCCGCAGAGAACCTGGCGGCAACTGCCTGTGTACTATGGAGATGAAATGGAATGAGGGGAAGGGGGATTTTCGTAAGCCCATTTCCTGCTGGCTCTACCCGATCCGTGTTTCAAAACTCTCCAATGGGCTTACCGCGCTGAATCTGCACCGCTGGGACATCTGCCGCGAAGCGTATGAAAGAGGACGCCGCGAGGGGATTCGGGTTTATCAGTTTCTTCGCGAGCCAATTATCCGCTTCTTCGGTGAGGACTTTTACGCCGCCTTACAAAAAGCTGCCGAAATCATATAAAATCGGATAAGTCGGGATATTAAAATGCGGCAGATCGCTTCTATTCGGTTAAGTGGGGAGGGAAAAGGCCGAATAAAAGATGAGATGCAAGGCTTGCGGCGAAGCCCAATACCGGAGCAACCTTTGGGTTGTGAGGATTTGGGAAAGCCGCATAACGCGGCAGATCGCTTCTATTCGGCCTTTTCCATAAATTTATATTCCATTGCGGATACAATCCGCGCCAGATCCTTCGACGGCCCTTCGACCTCGACGCCTCCGAGGGTGGGCGTAAGTGTGATGCGGTCTTCCCAGAGCCGGGCAATCCTAACCCCCGCCTGAGTGCTGCGAAAGCGAATCTCATCCGCCGTCTCGCTCTCAATGCGATAGCCCCTGTTGGCGAAAAAGTCCTTCAACCTCTCTGAGACTTCGCTCCACTCTCCTGGGATGCTTACCGTTCGCTTCTGATAGCCGAAACGCGGATAGAGGAGAGAAAATATAAGCACGATACCGGCAATCTCGGCGACTGACCACCAGCCGTTGATGAACATCTGAGAGATGTCTGCGGGCACAAATTTTGCGAAAACTAGAACGCTGATAATCAGCACGAAAAGGATTGCGAACCAGCAGAAATATTTGACTGCTCTGACGGCGTATCTTGCGGCGGGTTTCATATTTTTTTAATTTTAAAGTAGTGACGGAAAGTCTCGAAAACCCCTAAATGTTGAGTTCCAAAGGGCAAATATAACGATATTTCGCATATTTTGCGTAAGTTTGCATCTCTTTGTCCGAATGAATGGGGGCATCGGGAATATGTGGGGAAAGAATGTTGATAATAAAACAAAAAAATAAATTATGGAAGAAAACAGTTTGAAGAAAGTCGTGTATGGCCTTGCGGCAGCGGCTGTGGTTCTTGCCGGCGTTCTGGCGTATATCTGGATTCAGAAATCGGCACTTGTCAACGACCTCAACGAGGAAAAAGCTGAGCTCACCGAGCAGATGCTCGCGCTTCAGAGCGACTACGCAACGCTCTCATCTGATTATGACACAATCAATTCGCAGCTTGACTCCTCAAGAGAGGAAGTGAACCAGCTGCTTGAGAGGATTCAGAAAACCGACGCGACCAACCGCCGGAAAATCCGTCAGTACGAGAAGGAACTCGGCACTCTGAGGAGCATTATGAAGAACTACATCGTTCAGATTGACTCGCTCAACACTCTCAACAAGCGTCTTTCTGCCGATGCGGCTGCAGCTCGCCGTGACGCGGCCGAGAGCAAGAAACGTTCTGAGGAACTCTCAAAGAAGGTCGAGACACTCACAGGTCAGGTCGCTACGGGTTCAGTGCTCAAGGCGCGCGGAGTTTCGCTCACAGCCTACAACGCTTCAGGAAAAGCTACTGACCGCCGTAGCCGCGTGACCCAGTTCCAGACCCGTCTGAGCCTTGTGGAGAACGACCTTGCGCCTAAGGGACCGGTCAGAATCTACATCAGAGTCACCGACCCTGACGGAGCGCTTATCGCAGGCACCGAGCAGAGGGCATTCACTTTCGAAGGCGAAACCCTTGCAAGTTCAGCATCGCGCGAGATTGACTACCAGGGCACCGAGACCGACATCGTCATCTATGTGAACGGCGTCCAGGATTGTCTGAAGGGCATCTACAAGGTAGAGGCCTACACCGAGCAGTCATCGCTTGGCACCGCTGAGCTGATGTTGAGGTAGATTTCTTGACCCCGCAGACTCGCGTCCGCGAACCCGGCTATGATTTACGTCCACATCCCCTTCTGCAAGTCCTTCTGCACCTACTGCGGTTTCTATTCTGAGAAATCGGTCTGCTATGAGGCTTTCGCGAAGGCTCTCCGCAGGGAAATTCGCTTGAGACGGGATGAAATTGCGGCGGCGGACGAAATTAAGACGCTATACTTTGGCGGCGGCACACCATCGGTGTTGCCGCTGCCTTTGTTTAAGAGCATCCTTGAGGCTCTGGGGGAAATGCAGAACTCCTCATCCAGACAGGGAGAAGAGGGCTTGCGGAATCTTTTCCTGAGAAATGCCGTGCAATCTCTTGAGATAGAGGAATTTACAGTCGAGATGAACCCAGAGGACGTCTTGACGCTGGGCCCGGAGTATGCCGAGGAGCTTCTTCGGCTTGGTGTCACTCGGGCGAGCCTCGGGGTGCAGTCTTTTGACGATGGAATTCTGCGCTGGATGAACCGCCGCCACAGCGCCGAGACTGCCGTGAAGGCTTATCGCCTGCTTGAGAGCGCGGGTTTTGACAACATCAGCATTGACCTCATTTTCGGCCTGCCGAGGATCGACGGGGGAGCGGCCTTGGCGCCGGGGGATAAGTGGTCTGAGACCATTGACCGGGCGCTGAACATTTCCGCAACCGGAATGCCTCCGCGGCACATTTCCGCCTACCAGCTCTCCGTCGAGGAGGACTCGGCGCTGGAGAAGATGATTCAGAGGGGGCAGTGCTCGGAAGAGGACGGGGAGGAGTGCGCAGCACAGTATGACCTGCTTTGTTCGCGCCTTGCAGCGGCCGGGTACAACCACTATGAGATTTCAAACTTTGCCCTTCCCGGCTTTGAAGCCCGTCACAATTCCGCCTACTGGACCCACGCCCCCTACGTCGGACTGGGACCGGGGGCGCATTCTCTCCGACGCCTTCCTGGTGGAGGATTTCAGCGCAGCTGGAACGCTCCCGATTTGCAGGGGTACATTGCTGCTCTGGGAGGGGAGGCGAGTCCGGAGCAGTCTCAGGGAAATTATGAGGGGAGGCTCCAAATTGGGGAAGACAGGCCCTCCGAGGTTCCTGGCGGAGGCGAAATTCTTACAGGAGAACAGATTGGAATAGAGAATGTTATGTTGGGGCTTAGAACTGCAGGAGGCTGCTCTCTGACGGATCTTAGGAATGCCTGCTCAGCGCAAAAGCTTAATGCTGAGATTGCTTCAGGGCATCTTGTCCCTGCCTCCGATGTCAGGGGAAATCCCTCACCCCTTGTGGCCCATTGCTCAGCCTCCGATCTCAGTGTAAATCCCTCAAACTTCGAGGTCCATTCTTCAACCCCCGATGCCGGTGAATATTACCGGATTCCGGAGAATTATTTTTTCATTTCGGACAACATAATCAAGGAATTACTATCTTAGCGGGCGGAACATCCCTCGAACCTTGAAAGGGGAGGGATTGTATGCCCCAGACAGAATGAACCCATAAAATAGACAGTTATGGCAAACATTTATGCAGAAAGAATCGGCGAAGTCCGCCGCGCTATGGCAGAGCGGGGATATGACGCGCTGCTGCTCAACGCTTCCGACCCGCATTGCAGCGAATACCCGGCCGCGAGATGGAAACAGGTAGAATGGCTCACAGGGTTTACGGGGGAGGCCGCGAGCGTAGTCATCACCCGTCAGCACGCGGGTCTGTGGACCGACACCCGCTACTTCATCCAAGCCGCCGAACAGCTCGCGGGCACCGGAGTGGAACTGCATAAACTGCGGATTCCGGAGGCTGTGCCGGTTCCTCAGTGGCTTGCGGAGAACGTGGATTTCGTTCTCGGCGCCTCTCCGGCGCAGGCTCTCTATGCCGGGTCTGCGGTCTTCCCGAGAAAACTTCGCGTTGCTGTGGACGGACTGTGCTGGAGCGCGGAAGAGATAATAGCCGTTGACTCGGCACTTTCCTCCGCCACGGCTTCATCCGATTTTCAGTACGAGATAGCCTCGGTTCCGGATTTTCTGGACTTTCTCTGGACCGACCGCCCAGCCATCCCTACGACACCCATCCAGACCATCGACACGGAGATCTCGGGCAGCGAGAGCCGTCTTGACAAGATTGGCTGGCTGCGGAAGTGGATGCTCCGCTCGGAGGTGGACAATCTGCTTCTAACCTCGCTGGACGAAGTCGCCTGGCTGCTGAACGTGAGGGCGAACGACATAGAATACAACCCTTTCGTCATCTCCTATCTGCTTGTCTCCCAGGAGAATGTGCGCTGGTTCGTGGGAAAACCGGGCTATGATGACCGGGACACTCTCGACAGTTTTGACGAGCTTTCCGCCGATGAGGTGAGTGTGGAACCATACGCCGATGTGGAGAGTGCTATAGGCTCTCTCGGCTCCGACGAGTCGCTCTATGTTGATCCTTCAACTCTTAACTACCAGCTATACAGCTATATAGACAATATGTTCCGTCCCGATGCTGCCGAGGAGTCTTCCAATCTCCGTTTCGGGAAGTCCCCGGTCATTCTTCGCAAGGCTGTGAAGGAAGAGAGGGAGATTGAGCGGCTGAGAGAGACTTTTGTGGAGGACGGCCTTGCTGTGGAGAGGTTCCTTAGGTGGCTCGAGACTTCGGTAGTCTCTGCCGCCGAGGGTGAGGCGGAGCCCGTGAGCGAATGGGACGCCTCTGTGAAACTCACTTCGCTTCGCGCCGAAATAGCCGGCTATCGCGGTGACAGTTTCGAGAACATCTCGGCCTACGGCCCTTCTGCGGCCCTTCCGCACTATGTAACCAAAGCGGTGGGCTCAAGGCTTCTGGAGCCGAGGGGGCTCTACCTTGTGGACTCCGGCGGACAATATCTCACCGGCACGACGGACATAACTCGCACAGTCCCTCTCGGACCTCTTACGGAACTCGAGAAAGAGGACTACACTCTGGTGCTCAAGGGAATGATTGACCTTTCAATGGCGGTTTTCCCGCGCGGAACCGCCGGCTGCCAGATTGACGCCATCGCCCGCGAGCCGCTATGGAAGGCCCGCCGCAATTTCGGCCACGGCACCGGCCACGGCATCGGCTACTATCTCGGCGTGCACGAGGGCCCGCAGGATATCCGTCAGAATTTCAACTCCCAGCCGCTCCTGCCGGGAATGGTCACTTCGAATGAGCCGGGCCTCTATCGCGAGGGGCTTCACGGCATCCGCCACGAGAATGTGATTCTGACTATTGTGGACAGCCTACCCGGGGTGAACCCTACGGGCTGCAACGAGTTCGGGCAGTGGCTTAGGTTCGAGACCCTCACCTGCTGCCACATCGACACGGCGGCTCTCATCCCGTCCCTTCTTTCAAGGGAGGAGACTGCCTGGCTGAACGCTTACAACGCCTCAGTCTATGAGCGGCTCAGCCCGAGGATGAGCCCCGAGGAAGCCGCCTGGCTAAAAGAAAAGACAAAAGAGATTAGCTAAAATGCGGCCTGCGGCGTTGTTCTCCTCGCCCATTTTCTTTTTAATCAACGTCCCTCAGACTGCCGGAGAGATACTGATCGTACGCGCTCATATCAATCAGCCCGTGGCCTGAGAGATTGAAAAGTATTACCTTCTCTTCTCCTGTTTCTCTGCAGCGGGCAGCTTCGCTGATTGTCGCGGCAATAGCGTGGCAGGACTCCGGTGCCGGGACAATTCCCTCGGCCTTGGCGAAGAGCACCCCGGCCGCGAAAGAGTCGCTCTGACGGATGTCCACCGCCTCCATCTGCCCGTCTTTCAGCAGTTCGGAGACCACTGCACCCGCTCCGTGGTAGCGCAGTCCGCCGGCGTGGATGTTCGCCGGGATGAAGTCGTGGCCGAGAGAAAACATCGGGATAAGCGGGGTGAGACCGCTTTCGTCGCCGAAGTCATACTCGAATTGCCCTTTGGTGAGTTTCGGACAGCACTCTGGCTCGGCAGCAATGAAACGGGTCTTCCGCCCGTCGAAGAAATTGTGCCTCATAAACGGGAATGAAATTCCGCTGAAGTTCGACCCGCCGCCGAAGCACCCTATCACTATGTCCGGATATTCCCCGGCCATCTCCATCTGTTTCTCAGCCTCAAGCCCGATTACTGTCTGATGCAGTCCCACGTGGCTCATCACCGAACCGAGCGTATAGCGGCACTTTTCCGGTGTCGTGAGCGCAAGCTCCACGGCTTCCGAGATGGCTGTGCCGAGCGAGCCCTGGTGGTAGGGGTTCTTCGTGAGGATATTTTTGCCGGCGCGGGTGGACATCGAAGGGGATGGGGTGACCTGAGCGCCGAAAAGCTGCATCATAGAACGCCTGTATGGCTTCTGCTCGTAGGAAATCTTGACCTGATAGACTGCGGCCTCAAGCCCGAACAGTTTTGCGGCGTAGGCGAGCGCAGTACCCCACTGCCCGGCTCCGGTCTCGGTGGTGACATTGGTGATGCCTTCCTGTTTGCAGTAATAGGCCTGAGCGAGGGCTGAGTTGAGCTTGTGCGAACCCACCGGGGAGACGCTCTCGTTCTTGAAGTAGATGTGCGCAGGGGTGTCTAGAGCCTTTTCAAGACCGTAGGCGCGCACAAGCGGGGTGGAACGGTAGTAGGTGTACATCTCCCGGACCGTTTCGGGTATTTCAATCCAGCTGTCGGTGAAATTCAGTTCCTGCCTTACGCATTCGCGGCAGAACACGACCGAGAGCTCATCCTCCGTGACGGGCTTTCGGGTCTGGGGATTGAGCATCGGCTGGGGTTTCACTCTCATATCTGCCTGAATATTATACCACCTTGTGGGGATTTCACTCTCCGGAAGGAAAAATCTTTTCTGTTTCATAATTGTTTTGATGTTATCGGGTTGTTGTTTTTGAGGAATATCGGGGGGGGATGGAAGCAGATGACAGGATAAAAAAGCGGTGGCTTTTTCAAGTCACCGCTCTGTCTTTCTTGTTTCCGAGTTTTTTAGCAGCAAGGGCAATTTACGTGAATGCAGACTGAAATTGCAACTGTTGCAAAACCTACGAAAATCAGGGTTGCAAAGATGTAGGCGATGACCTTGAGTCTCTTGAGCCAAATCATATTGTTCCAACCGATGGTCTGGAATGCGCTCCAGAAGCCGTGGCTAAGATGGAACCAGATGGCTCCGAACCAGATGAGGTACAGAACTGTGACCCACCATCGTCCGAAAGTGGCGTCGAGAAGGTCGTACGGATTGCTCTGTGTCCCGCCTGTGAAGTCCTGAAGCTGCATATCAGCCCAGAAGTGGGTGAGGTGGAAAGCGATGAATCCGAGGATGATGATTCCCAGAACAATCATATTCTTTGCAGCGAAAGAATCGGCCTTTGCCTTGCTGGCAACTGCGTAGCGGCAAACTCCGCCGCGAGCCTTGAGGTTCGTCCAGGTGAGGTAGCAGCCGTAGAAGATGTGGATGGCAAAACCGAGCGCAAGAACCGGCACCATAACGGTGACGATAGGGAGGGACATAAAGTCGCAACCGAGCTGGAAAAGGCCGTCGGCTGCGCCGTATTCTCCTGTGCACAAATCAATTACAGCGAAAAGATTGATGCTCACATGGAGCAGGAGGAAGATTACGAGAAAAAGTCCCGAGATGCTCATAATGAGCTTTTTGCCAATGGATGACGTCAGAATGTTAGCCATATATAATCGTTGTTTTTTTCAATGTTTGCAGGGAACAGGTTATGATTCAGTCCCAAAATCCGCGTTTAGCGGTGCAAAGATATATTCTTTCTTGCAACTTTCATAATTATTCGATACTTTTGTTTGATTTATTGAGCGTGAGACTTGGGGAGTGAATAAATTAAAAAACGTGGGATTTGTGAGAGGAAATTAAGTCGGAATCGGAAATATATTTTTAATATGCTCAAGTTTCGCAAGTGCGAAACTTGACAAGGGCTTCTGCCCGCCGGCCCTTGGGGCCGTAAAAAATCCCTAGGCTCTAGAGAGCCGTGTGGAGTCTTTGAAGGGAG
>CAVHYU010000008.1:0-60768 GCA_963640535.1 bacterium
GCGGGCCTTTTCGGTGCCCTTGCGCAGGATTTCGTAGATGGCCGGGATGTCCTTTTCCAGCTCTGCCCTTCTCGCGCGGATCGGGGCGAGTTCCTCCTCAAGCACAGCTCCGAGGAACTTCTTCACCTTCATATCCCCGAGGCCTCCCTTGCGGTAGTGGTCCTTCAGGGCGTCAAGATTCTCATATTCAGGAAGATAGCGGCCGAAATGCTCCGGACGGCAGAACGCGTCGAGGTAGGTGAACACCGTGTTGCCCTCCACTTTGCCAGGGTCGGTGACTTTGAGGTGGCCCGGGTCGGTGTACATTCCTTTCACCTTTCTCCAAACCTCGTCGGCCGGGTCTGAAAGGTAGATGCAGTTTCCGAGCGACTTGCTCATCTTCGCCTTGCCGTCCGTGCCCGGAAGACGCAGGCAGGCTGCATTGTCAGGAAGCAGGATTTCCGGCTCCACGAGAACGTCGGCTCCATAAATGCCGTTGAACTTGCGTACGATTTCCCTGGCCTGTTCAATCATCGGCTCCTGGTCTTCTCCGGCAGGGATTATCGTCGCTTTGAACGCGGTGATGTCCGCGGTCTGGCTCACCGGGTAGGTGAAAAAACCTGCAGGGATGCTCTCGCCCTCGAATTTTCGCATCTCAATCTCGGACTTCACCGTAGGGTTACGCTGAAGACGCGCGATTGTGACAAGATTCATATAGTAGAAAGTGAGTTCGCACAGTTCCGGAATCATCGACTGGATGAAAAGCGTCACCTTGGAGGGGTCGAGACCTACTGAGAGGTAGTCCAGAGCCACCTCGATTATGTTCTGACGCACCTTCTCGGGGTTGTCTGCGTTGTCTGTAAGTGCCTGAGCATCAGCGATGAATACGAACATATCGTCGTAGCCTCCCTGATTCTGGAGCTCAACCCTGCGGCGGAGCGATCCCACGTAATGTCCGATGTGAAGTTTGCCGGTAGGACGGTCGCCTGTAAGTATAACCTTTGCCATAAGCTGCATTGTTTTCAAAAACGCGAAGTTACGCAATTTTTTATTAACTTCGCGCTTTGTGCGCTCTCTTCTGTGGACTACCGTATAACCGTCCACTGTAGCGTCTTGGGAACGGGTTAATAAGTTTTTCGATATGGAAAATCTTGATTTGTTTTTGGAAATTTTGTCCATCGACTCTTCTTCGTCGAGGGAAAAAATGTTGTCGGACTTCCTTGCGGAAAAATTTCTGACTGGGAAAAATACTCTCAGACGCTTTCCTGTGGGGGTGAGCGCTGAAAATCCGGATGGAGACGGCACGGAAAACCTCCTTTTTTGCTGGGGAGAGCCCCGGGTGGTGTTCTGCACCCATCTTGACACCGTCCCCCCTTATTTTCCTCCTGCAGTCTCGGTCGATGCCCTTGCAGGCGATGGTCGGGAGCATCTGAAGGTGACGGGAAGAGGGTCGTGCGACGCCAACGGGCAGATTATCGCGATGTACAACGCCTGCCTCGCCCTTGAAAAGAAGGGATGTCGGGATTTTGCTCTGCTTCTTCTCGCCGGAGAGGAAGTGGGGTCATTCGGCGCGAAGTCGTTCACCAGGGCCGTGCAAGAGGGGGAGATACAGCTTCCTGAGGGGGCGTATGTCATTGTGGGTGAGCCTACTGACAATAAAATGGTCTCCGCCTGCAAGGGAACGAAATCCTTCGAAGTGACCTTCCGCGGAAAGAGCTGCCACTCCGGCTATCCGGAGAACGGGGAGTCGGCTGTGGATATGTTCGTGGACTTTGTGAACGCGCTCCGCAGCGTGGAGTTTCCCGAGGACCCGATTCTTGGAAAAACCACCTGGAACATCGGAAGGCTTTCAAGCGCCAATCCGCAGAACATCCTGAGCCCTGTGCTCGGATTCAGAATATATTTCCGCACCACATTCGTTTCTGACGGAATCGTTGAGAATCTGATGCGGAATATGGCGGGGGAGGAGGCGGTGCTTCGTTTCGGGGCACCGGAGAAAGAGGGCTGTCGCCCTGCTGCGGCTTCCTGGCAGAAGGCGATGAGCGTGAAGGCTTTCGGAGGGGACACCCCGATGGAATATACAGTTTTTGATGCTTTTGAAACTGCTCCGGCAGCGTTCGGCAGCGATGCTCCTCAGCTTGCAGGATTCGCCCACAGAAGCCTTTGCGGCCCGGGGTCAATCCTTGTGGCCCACACCGAGAACGAGTTTGTCGGAGTTGATGACCTCCAGAAGGCCACAGAGCAGTATGTGAGGATGTTCGAGGAGGCCTCCCGCAAATAAAAGTTGTTCGATACTTGCGAAACTTAGGTTAATTGATTTAGTGATTTAGGAATGATAGTTCTAAAATTCGGCGGCACTTCGGTTGGAACATTCGACGCGGTTTCGCGCACGATGGGGATAATCGCGGACAGAATCGGCGAGAAGCCTCTCGTGTGCGTGTCGGCGCTCTCTAAGGTGACGGACCTGCTCTACGAGATTGCAGCGACGGCAGCCGACGGCGATGCCGAGACACTTGAGGCTCTGCTCTACAAACTGCGCACGCGCCACCTCTCCCTCGTCCAGTCTCTGCTTTCTGCAGACCCCGAGGGCTGCGCACGGGCCTCGGCAAGAGTGAACGAAATCTGCGACACCCTTGCGGCAGTAACAAAAACCGTCACCGCGCTCGGCGACGTCCCCGACAGAATAAAGGCTGTAATCATCTCAAACGGAGAGATTCTTT
Organism: bacterium; assembly: GCA_963640535.1. Lineage (GTDB taxonomy): Bacteria > Bacteroidota > Bacteroidia > Bacteroidales > UBA932 > Cryptobacteroides. The sequence continues at coordinate 2,700 of CAVHYU010000008.1, forward strand.
CCTCTACGATAATCTGCTATGCCCTGAATTCCAGAGGGATACGCACCGGGTTCGCCGATGCGAGAACAATGATTTTCACCGACTCGGAGTACCTTTGCGGCGCTCCGCAGTTCGACAGGATAAACGCTGCGGTCCCTTCCGTTGTCTCTGAGGCTTTTGAACGCGGCACTGCTTTTCCCTCTGACGGAAAGGCCTCTGACGGGGAGGAAAACAGGGTCGTCATAACCCAGGGCTTCATCTCCTCCTCCACTCAAGGCGCTGCAACGGTGCTTGGGCGTGGCGGGTCGGACTACTCCGCATCCATCATCGCCTCCGCGCTTGGGGCCGAAAGGGTCGAAATCTGGACGGATGTGGACGGAATCCGCACCACAGACCCCCGCGTCTGCCCATCAACCGTCCGAATCCCGCGCATTTCCTACGACGAGGCTTCCAGGATGGCGCTTTTCGGAGCGAAGGTCCTGCACCCGATGACAATCGCTCCGGCGGTTGAAAAGAATATCCCGATATGGGTGTTGAACTCAATGTCCCCGAAGGATGAGGGTACGGCAATCGTCCCGTCCGTTGAGGGGCTTGGGGGCGCAAGAGGCATAGCCTTCAAGAGAAACGTCTACCTTTTCCGCATCCCGAAGGCTGCCGGAAGCACAATCAGCAGCGCGCTGGAAGAATGTCGCATCCGTCCCGATATATATACTCTCTCATCTGGGCAACTGCTTCTTACAGTGGATTTTACGCATAACGTCGGGAACTTTCTCTCCCTTCTTGCTCCCTCTACGCCCATCCTTCTTCGCACCGGCTACAGTCAGCTGAGCATCATCGGAGAGGGCCTAATGGAAGTTGCCGCCGCCCTTGAGGAGGCCGTGCCTTCGCTGAGAAAGAATTTCGGTAAGATGATAAGTCCGGAAAACATAACCTACGTCGTCGCCTCTTCTCGCCTAGATGAGACAGTCCGTGAGGTTCACCGCTTCCTATTTGAATAAATGTAAAAATTATGATAAAGGTAATAATCAGCGGATATGGCAAAATGGGCCATTTCGTGGAGAAGGAATTGAATGACAAGGGGATAGAACTTGTTCTTGCGACTGAGGACGTGCAGAGCGTTCCGGCGTCTCTTGCGAGGGAGTGCGTCTGCATCGACTTCACCACCCCGGCGGCGTTCCGCTCGAACTACCGCTTCATCGCGGACAATTTCCGCGCTGCAGTAGTGGGCACGACCGGCTGGAACGACATCGAGAGCGAGGTCGTTGGCTATTTTGAAAAAGCCGGCACCACAATGGTTTACGCCTCCAATTTCTCCATCGGCGTGAATGTGCTCTACGCTGCCGTTGACCTTCTTTCCCGAAGGCTTGGCTCTGCAGGCGGGTATATGCCCTACATCGTGGAAAAGCACCACATCCACAAACTGGACGCGCCTTCAGGAACGGCAAAATCGCTCGCCGGGATTGTTGACGAGGGGATGGGCGGAAGAGTGGACATCCAGTCGGTGCGCTGCGGAGAAATCGCCGGCATTCACACCGTCGGCTTCGAGGGCCTGAACGACCGCATAACCATCACCCACGAGGCATTTTCCCGTGCCGGCTTTGCTCAGGGCGCAGTCTATGCCGCTCTCCGTACGGAAAACCTCACCGGGGTGCACAAATTCGCCGAACTTTTGGCGTAGGAACAGCGCTTTACTTAATTTTGTATCTTTGAATTTTGAGTTTGAACCAAGGCCATAATCTTGGAAACATTATAAACGCTTATGGACAAGAAAAATATGCTTTTTACAGGTTGCGGAACCGCGATGGTGACTCCGTTCAAGGACGGGGAAGTGGATTTTGACGCTTTGACCCTTCTTGTGAAGCGGCAGCTCAGTGCTGGGATTCATTTCCTTGTGCCTCTTGCCACTACCGGCGAGACTCCTTGCCTTGAGAATGACGAGAAACTTCAGATACTCGTGCGCTACCGCGAGATAATCGAGGAGCATACGCTCTCCGGCGGAAAGCCTACTCCGCTGCTTGTGGGCGTGGGGACTAATTCCCTGAGGCAGACTGTGCGCAACATCGAATTCTTCTCTCCACACGGCGCCGATGCCTTTCTAGTGGTGGTTCCCTACTACAATAAGCCGACGCAAGAAGGCCAGTATCAGTACTTTAAGGCTGTGGCAGAGTCTACGGACAAGCCTATTGTGATTTATAATGTCCCGGGCCGCACAGGGGCGAATATGGAGGCTGAGACCTGCCTTAGGCTCGCCTCTGATGTCCCGAACATCGTGGGAATCAAGGAGGCTTCCGGAAAGTATTTTCAGGTAACTGAGATTCTCGCCGGGGCGCCTGACGACTTTTCGGTCCTCAGCGGCGACGATGACCTGACGCTTTCGTTTATGACGGCGGGGGCACGGGGTGTTATCAGCGTGGCTTCGAACATAGCCCCGAAAATGATGGTGGACTTTGTTGAGGCTCTCGGGTGTCCGAGCGTATGCGGGGATGTTGCGGGTGCGGGGAAAGTTGACCTTGTCGCCGCACGCCGTCTCCACTATCGTCTGCGCAAGCTTTTCCTTGCCTGCTTCGCTGAGAGCAACCCCATCCCGACAAAGGCCGCGCTCGCTCAGATGGGCTTCATTTCCAATGAGTTGAGACTCCCGCTCACTCCTGCTTCAGAAAAAACGGAGGCCAGGATGCGTGAGGTCCTCAAAGGCCTTTGGCTGTAATCGGGACTCTATAGCAACGGCGTCATATAGGCCGGGACGAGGAGCGTCGCTCCATCTTTTGACAGGTCTTTCGTATAAATCAGGTAGCGGTTTCCGATTCTGCTGGAATATTTTTCGCAGAAGGCGTCCAGTGACGCGTGAGTCCTGTAACCCGAGGATTTGACCTCTATCGGACAGAGTTTCGCTCCTCTTGAGAGAAGAAAATCTATCTCGTAAACGTGCTTCTCATCTTTCTCCCAGGTGTGATAGAAAAGTTTGTTGCCGGAGGCTACGAGCATCTGCGCAACCAGGTTCTCGTAAATATAGCCGAGATTGACCGGTAGTTTGTCGCCGAGCAGCTTGTCGTATATTATGTTTTCCGTAAAATCCTTGTCCCAAAAAGCGAGGGTGATGAACAGACCGGTGTCCGCGAGAAAAATCTTGAGCCTGTCGTATGCGGCGCAGACAGGCATCCCGACATTCGGGTCATCGGCGTGGTACACGATGTTCACGGTCTTGCTGTCTTCGAGATTCTGCAGCAGTTCATCCCTTTTGTCCGAATCGACATTCCCAATTATCGACGAGGGAACGTAGCGGGAAGCATTGCGCGAAAGTGCTGCCGGAACAGACATAAAAAGTCTGGATATTTTCCCGGTTCTATCCATTTTATTGAAATCCTCCTGATACAGAAGTATGATTTTTCTCTTTACCTCATCCACCTCCCGCAGGTTATTCGTGTCAAGGTAGGCTTTGACGGCCTGCGGCATTCCTCCTACGAGCATATACAGACGCAGATTACGCTGAGTCTCCCTGTGAGCGACTCCCAAAGGTAATTTCTTTTCCCAGAACACATTGAGCAGAGGGAATGTAGCCGTATCTCCCATAGCCCATCGGAACTCCTCGTAATCCATAGGATTCATCTGTATTCTGTCTTCTTCGCTGGGAATCGTTATATTTTCGGTATTCTTGTGTATGCTGATCAATGAGCCTGTCTCAATGTAGTCGTACCTGCCATCCTGAACCAGATATTTGATGGCCTGTCTTGCCATCGGACATTTCTGGACCTCATCGAAAATAATCACCGACTCCCTATTGAACAATTGCGTAGAGTATGCCTGCTGAAGCCGGAGAAATATGAAATCCAGATCCATAAGATCGTCAAACAGGGACCGGATTTCAGTGCTGGTCTTGTTGAAGTCAATGAGAATGTATGACTTATATTCATTTTTGGCAAATTCTTCGACAACGGTTGATTTGCCTATTCGCCTTGCCCCCTCAATCAGCACTGCTGTCCTTCCGTTGCTTTTTTGTTTCCAGGCTTTGAGCGAATCGTATATCTTGCGTTTGAATATCCTTTGTCCCATAATAATTCCTATTTGTCGCAAAAATAAAACATAAATTCAAGATAATCAATATGTAAAACGATATTCTCTTGTGTCCCCTGAAATTTATTCTGCTATTTTTCCTAATTCCCCCAAGATTTTTAGCTTGAGATTTCCGGTTTCCCCCAAAATTTTGTGGTCATCGAAAATTATGCTACCTTTACGAATTCGTGCGGCTCTGGCGGTTTTGTGCCGTGATTTTTTTGATATGTTTTGAAAGATAAACCGGGGCGGCTTTGTGACTGATTTTTATGTGAATTGAAAACTAACGTTATATGACAAAGGAAGAATTTTCCCTTTTTTGCGACTCTCTCGAGAGCGGGAAGCTCAGGGTCGCGGAGAAAGTTGACGGAGAGTGGAAGGTTAATGTGGAGGTTAAGAACCGCATTCTGGAGGGTTTCCGTGTGGGTTCGCTTGTGCAGATGGGCTCTTTCGTGGATAAGGACACCGTGCCGGCAAGGGAGTTTACTCCTGCGGACGGAGTGCGGATGGTGCCGGGAGGAAGCAGCGTCAGAAGGGGAGCGTACCTTGCACGGGGGGTGGTGATGATGCCGCCTGCGTATGTGAACATTGGGGCTTATGTCGATGAGGGGACTATGATTGACTCCCACGCGCTTGTGGGCTCCTGCGCTCAGGTGGGCAGGCGTGTGCATCTTTCAGCCTCATCTCAGCTCGGCGGAGTGCTGGAGCCTGTGGGGGCGCTTCCTGTCATCGTGGAGGACGACGTCTTTATCGGCGGCAACTGCGGAATCTACGAAGGGACGATTGTCGGAAGCCGCGCAGTAATAGGCACTGGCGTAATAATAAATGCCTCGACTGCGGTCTATGATGCCGTGAACGGGGCGTGGATTCGGGCTAACGAGGCCGGACAGATTGTGATTCCGGAGGGCGCTGTAGTCGTGGCGGGTTCCCGTCCGATTACTCACGGCCCGGGTGCTGGCGAGGGGGTGCACGTCTATTGCCCTGTAATCGTGAAGTACCGCGACGCGAAGACTGACACGTCCATACAGCTTGAAGATTTGTTACGGTAACTCCGGTTCTGATGCCTTTGAGAGCCTTGTATCCCATCCTTTATTTTCCCTCTTATAAATTTAATCGCAAATATGAAGTTCTATAAATACAACGGCGCGGGGAATGACTTTCTTGTGGCTGACGGCCGCGAGGGGAGAGTGCACCTTGACGCGGAGGCGATATCCCGTCTCTGTGACCGGCACTATGGCGTCGGGGCGGACGGCGTTATGGTCTTGGGAAGCGCCGCCGGGGGCTATGATTTCACGATGGAGTATTTCAATTCCGACGGAAGCGGCGGAATGATGTGCGGAAACGGCGGAAGGTGCATCGTATCATTCGCCTCGTTTTTGGGCCTAACCCCTTCCTCGCCGGACGGGACGTGGAACTTCCTTGCGCCGGACGGCCCGCACAGAGCTGCGATTCTTCGGGACGAGGGACTCCGCAAAATTGTGCGTCTCGGGATGAAGGACATTTCTGTAGCGCGGAAATACGCCTCGCTCCCTTCTCTTGCAAGCTGTGAGGCCCAGCTTCCTGTCTCCGCAGGTTCATCATCATCCGATGGGAAGTCCTCAAGCTTAACACCAGCAGATGGCTGGTTTCTTGACACGGGCACCCGGCATTTCGTCCGTTTTGTCCCCGAGGAATGCCTGACCGATGAGTTCGTGTCTTCGGAGGGCAGAAAGCTCAGATGGGCGGAGGAGTTTGCTCCCGTGGGAGTGAACGTGAACTTTGTCGTGAAGGGTAATCCTCTCAAAGTCAGGACTTATGAGAAGGGCGTGGAGGCGGAAACCTGCGCCTGCGGAACCGGCATCACGGCCTCCGTTGCCGCAGCCTGCCTTGAAGGAGTCGCTCCCTCCTGGGCTGAATGCGGGGGTAAAGTCCTCGGCTACAATGTCCGTGCACTCAACGACGACCTCACAGTCGAACTCGCCCCGACAAGCGCGGCCGAAGCTCTTGCCTGCGGCGGAGGCAAAGCCTCAAGCGCAGAAGTCTCCCTGGCGTCAGATGCCTCCTCTCCCGCGCTGTTCACTTCAGTTTGGCTCACCGGGCCTGCGACACTCGTCGCCGAGGTAAATGTATTGTGATTTTGCTCTTGCCGGGATGTCCCTGAAAAGCCTTATATTTGCAACGGATTTGCACTGATAGGAGTCAGTCAATACACACAAAGTTATAATTTAATCTGTCAATAATTATGATGACAACAAATCAGGAATTTAAAAATGCGGCCCTCGGGGCTCTGAAGGGCTGTTGGGCACCTGCTGTGCTTACTACCCTCATCTATGCGGCCATTTACTGCCTTGTCAGCGGCGCATCCTCAATATATGAGGTCTTTTACCCGGAAATGTTCTCTGTCGGAGGCATTCTTCCGCCGGCATTCTACGGTCTCACGGGAAGTGCCTTTCTGGTGTCGATTTTCGTCCTCCTTCCGCTTTCGGTGGGATTCACCTACGCATTCAACGCCCTCTATGTCTGGTCTGACTCGAATCTGATAAGCAACACCTTCGGATATGGTTTCAAGATCTATTGGAGAGCAATCGCAGGGTCCATCCTTGCGAGCATTTTCACCTTCCTCTGGAGCCTTCTTCTGGTGATTCCGGGCATTATCAAGGCATATTCCTACGCGCTCACCCCGTACATCCTCGTGGATGACCCGGACCTTTCAGTGAGGGACGCTCTCCGCAAGAGCCAGAGGCTGATGCAGGGTCAGAAGTTCAACCTGTTCTACCTCCAGCTCAGTTTCATCGGCTGGTTCCTCCTCGCCTGTGTAACCTGCGGAATAGGTTTCCTCTGGCTAATCCCATACTACCAGAGCACCGTAGCGGTCTTCTACAATAACTTGAGAAATGAATAAAACAAAAAAAGAGAGGTTTAACCTCTCTTTTTTTGTTTTATATGAGACCTTCCGGGAGCCGCATCTTTAGTTCCTTCTTCTTCTCGTTGACCGAGACGATGAGGTCCTCGTTGAGCGGGATAATCACGTCTTCGGCCCCCTCTCTTTCCACCTCCAGGCACGGATTGCCGGGGATGTCAAGAAAATCCTTCACTGTGCCGACGAGTTTCGGAGCATATATCTTCCATCCCCTGAGGTCCTCGTCCGCTCCGAAAGCGCCCTCGGGGTCTTCCATATAGATATCTTTGCCGACAAGTTCTTCGGCATCCTCGAAACTCCGCACTCCGGTAAGACGCACCACAGCGCGGCTGGAGCCTTTACGGGAGAAGCTTTCAATAAAAAACGGAACCGGAAGTCCGTCAAAATAGACGAATACCGGTTCCGAAATGTCCAAATCTTCGGGGTCTATCGAGAGAAAACTGATGATGACAGCACCGAGAGTCCCGTCAGATTTGCTTGCCTTGGCTATTTTGCTCAGCTTTTCCAAACTAAGCGGTCTTAAGCCTCGGTGTTCTCTGCAGGTGCCTCAGCCTCAGCAGCGGCAGCCTCTTCAGCAGCCTTAGCCTCTTCAGCGGCCTTTGCAGCCTCAGCAGCTTCCTGTGCCTTCTTTGCAAGAGCGGCAGCCCTTTCCTCGTTTACCTTGGTCTCAGCCTCTGCAGCAGCCTTAGCCTTTGCGGAAGCAGCCTTAGCAAGACCGTCCTTCTTTGCGTTGATCTTGCCTTCCTGAGCGGCTTTCCAAGCAGCGAACTTGGCGTCAGCCTGCTCCTGAGTGAGTGCGCCTTTGGCAACACCGCCGTCAAGATGCTTGCGGAGAAGTACTCCCTCGTATGAGAGAATCCTGCGGGTTACGAGTGTGAGCTCTGCACCGACCTTAACCCAGTTGAGAGCCTTGTCGAAATCGAGGACGATTGTAGCAGGGTTGGTGTTTGGGTTGTAAGAGCCGATCTGCTCGATGTAACGACCATCGCGAGGTGCGCGGGTGTCAGCCACAACAATGTGGAAGAATGCGAAATTCTTCTTACCGTGGCGCTGAAGACGAATTTTAACAGCCATTGTGAATCTGTTTAGAAGTTAATAATAAATGTACCTTGTGCTTTCCTTCTCGAGAAAAGCGTGCAAATGTATGAATTTTATTGCAAATCCCCAAATAAGATTCCCAAATGAAAAGCCACAAATTTGCCAAACGACTTGCTGATTTTAATTGAAAATCAAGCCTTTGCATATTCCCTTCTTCAGCACCTTAGAATTTGCGTTGAAGCCACTTTGCGAAGAAATAATCATAGACGTAGTAGGTGTCAGCATCTGTGGTGATGAAATCGTTTTTCAGCAGCCATTTGACGGCGGATTGAACAGATGCGGAACTCCCGAGCGAATGCGCGGAAATGAATCTGCTTCCGGTAATCTCCTTGATCTTGCCTTCTCTGGCTATTGCAAGGAGGACGCTGCGCTGAGAGTTGCTGAGGCGATAGAGCGTGTCTGCGTAGTTGTAACTGAAACCGTCAATGATTTCGTTCTTCGCACTTTCGATATCCTCCGAGGAGATTTCCTCCCCAGATCGAGTGTTTGTATACAGCGCATTAAGCATTTTCTGAACATACCAGGTGACCCCTTCAAACTCATCGTATATTTGTCTGAACTTATCTTCCTTGATTTGTTTCCCCGCTTTCTTGAAGTGCTTCTGGGCAAATGCGAAATAGGCTTTGGGGTCAATGCTTCCGAGATTTATCATTGACACGCTCTGATAGAAAGGTCTTGCCGCTGAAAGAAAAATATTTCCCATCGTGTGGCGGCGGCTGCCGGAAAAGATAAAATGTGCATTGTTGCATCGCTGGATATAGGTCCTGAGCAATGCCTCTGTGCCTTTCTGTGGATATTCTGTGATTTGCTGGAATTCATCGATGGCGACGATATTCTTTTTGGGGCTCATTTCGAGGTAGCGGAAAATTTCTGAAAGAGAGGTGTCGCAGTCTTTGATTTCCCTGCTCTGCAGCGTTAGTGTCGGATTCCCTACGGCGTCAAAACTGACTCCCGGAGCCAGCGATGAAACCGTCCGTATAAAACGGTTCAATGCTCGTTCTCCCTTCGGCTGCAGTTTCCCGACAATTTCCTTTCCGAGGGCGATGACGAACTCGTTGAGGTTTGTGGTGGAATAGATGTCAATGTAGAAGGTGTTGTAGTTCCGCTTTATCTCCGCCTCGTCAAAACAGCGGAGAATAAGCCCTGATTTCCCCATTCGTCGTGGAGAAATCAGGGCTACATTGTTTCCGTTAATTAGCCATTTTGTGAGAGTCTCACTCTCCTTTTCTCTGTCACAGAAATAATCCTTTCCTGCATATCCCATTGTTATAAAGGGATTTATAACATTTGCTGCCATACTTGATTCTTGTTTTATGCAAAAATAATTATTAAATTTCAATAATCAAAATTTAATAATTGCGACAGCTGAGATGTGCAACACTGCACGGAGACTACAAGTTCTTTACTAGGCGGACGCTGCGGCCGGCTCTCCTGAGAACATTGTCAGTAGAAACAGTGCCCTTGCTGGTGAAGGAGAATCCATATGCTTTATCCGGGTCTATGTCATCGATGCCGTAGTATGGAGAGTCAAAGTCGGGTTCAGCTGGCGTACTTGACCAGTAATACCCGTTTTCGCCGGCCTTTTGCACCGTGGATTTCTGCACGCCGTCCACTGTAGTTGTGGAACGTACGCCGGCGGCTGGAAGGAACACAGCTCCATAGCTTGCCATCCTCGCCCACTGCGCATCGGTGTACACGTTCCTCTCGTAGACATTGCCCTCTGTGACGCGTTCCGTACTTGAATTAAAGGCAGGAAGTCCCTCAGGAAGTGTCCAGTTGTCCGGCAACAGAACCAGGCCGACTGCTGTCGTGTCGGTGCTCGCATCGGCAGCTCTGTACCTAACTGTGGCAAAGCCTCGAAGAGTTTTCGCGTTGGGACGTTTAGAGAATACATAACTCCATTCCTCTTGACTCAGCGTGCGCCAATCGTATTCATCGTAGTTCAGCATCTGATTTGTCCCCCAGTCGGTGAAAGTGGCGTAGTCGGCATTGTCCTCTGAGGCATTGTAGGCATTATCTCCTGTGCCCCAACCGAATAAATCATAAAAGTGAAATACGCCTTGCTCGGACGGAAATATCTCGTTATCTTTTACTTCGACAGTATAATATTGCTCATTCGCAAAATCCCAATTGACGTCGTACCACGAAGAACATTTCCTCAAATTACCGGGAGAGAAAGCTACCTTAACCGAAGCGGAAACCGAGAATGGATATGGACCGTCTTCCTTGACACATCGGATTGCTATCGTAGCATCCTGTTCTTCATTTCTCGTATATACCTTATCTTGTGCGATATTTAAAGTACGCGCATTCAGATCTGCGCTTGTTCCTGTATATGCATTATAATTATACGTAGAACAAGTCCAATATGCCCGAGATTTGCGCGCAGGGAAGAACACCGCCGCAACAGACTCGGAATAAGGATTGCTCCCCGAGAGCCAGCGTCCCGACACTCCGAGATAGGTTGTCCAGTCGGAATAATTTGCAGCCAATGATGTACATTCATCCTTGGTCGGAAGTCTCCAGCCTTCAGGGCAGGCAGATTTCGCCTCGGTGAAAGTCTCATTTGGGCCATAAAGGTCAGCGAGTGTCGCACCGAAATTAAACTGTTTCCAGGTTTTCCCGTCTATTACGGTTTCATAGGAGTCGTCAATGGTGATAGGAGAGCCGTCTTTAAGGCAGCAGATAGACGGGTCAAAATTTGAATCCCGGAATCCGAGAAGCCACTCCGACGACTTGCAGACGATCTTTTTAAGGTTCTCGTTCTTTTTGAGATTTACGCTCCGAAGATTCTCGGCATCGGACAGGTCTATCTCAGTAAGGTTGTTCCTGCTGCAGTCGATGGACGTGAGTTCGCGGTTAAGCGACAGATCAATCGAAGTGAGAGAGTTATTGCTGCAGTTAAGGGTGGTAAGCGCACGGCTGCCGGACAAATCAAGGGCAGTAAGAGAGTTATTGCTGCAGTCGAGGGAAGTAAGTGCGGACATCGGGCCGATGATGTCTTCAATGAAAGTGAGGCCGAAGCCCGAGAGATTCAGCTCGGTAATCTTGTCCACATCTTCCACCTGACCGTCGCCGTCCTTGTCGAAAGCCCCGAGAAGATATTTAATCAGTCTGGATTCTTCTCCCAGAGAGGGGGTGAACTTTATGGTTTCGCTCGCACCCAGAATAGAGCCGCAGGAAACTTTCAGTGTCACATTTGCCCACGACGCCCCGATAATAATGAAGTCACGCCCGAGATTGACCGGGTCTATCGTGACGGAAAGAACGTCGTCCTGAGCGGAAACCTTCAGGAGTTTTAGTTCTCTCTGCTCATTTCCCGGGACCACAGCCGTGGCGGAAAGGGAGGATTTCCAGTCTTCGGCAATGGATGCTGCGGCCTGCGCCGGGTCTACGCCGGAGTCCTCAGAGAGGGGCTCAATGGTGAGGGCGAGTTTAACCTCAGCCCCGGTGATGGTCAGGCCATCTCGAGTGTACTGCACCCGCACGATGGAGTCGTCCCCCTCGGGGGTGTAGGAGAGTTTTATGTCGCTGCCCGCCGGGGAGTCGCCGCCAGTGGGCGTGTCCGCCTTTTGGCAGGACGCAAGGGCGAGCATAAGCAGCGGGAACAAAAGAAGAGAATTTCTCAAAATGTGTTTCATATCTGGTTCTGTTATTTTTTTGCAAAATTATGCGAAAACAAGTGTTCGGGCAATAGGTAAAATTACCTGTTTTTCTAAAACTACCGCAAAAATGCCAAATGAAATGCCACAAAAATGCCAAATGAAATGCCACAAATTTACCAAACGACTTGCTGATTTTAATTGAAAATCATACCTTTGCGCAATGTGAATCAAATTGTGCAAAATGCAGTATCTTAAACGAAACGCCGATGACCTTTTGAACCTGCTTCTCGCTTCTTCGGGAGCGGTGTTAATCGAGGGGCCTAAATGGTGCGGAAAGACCACCACGGCAGAACAGCACTCCCGCAGCATAATCAGTCTGCAGGACCCGGATATGAGGGACAAATACCAGACAACAGTAGCAATCAAACCCTCCCTTCTCCTTTCAGGGGATACGCCAAGACTTATTGATGAATGGCAGGAGGCGCCTGTGCTTTGGGACTCTGTCAGGATAGAAGTTGACAGGCGCAAAGAATTCGGGCAGTTCATCCTGACAGGATCCAATTCCATAGACCCGAGGAAAAGGCGCGAATTCATCAAACATTCCGGCAGCGGAAGAATAGCGAAGATGCAGATGCTGCCTATGAGCCTCTATGAGTCACAGGAGTCTAACGGGAAAATATCCTTGACTGACTTGTTCGGCGCGCCCGACCTTGATATTGACGGGATAACCTCCGATATGTCAATTGAGCAACTGATATTTGCTTCTTGCCGGGGCGGATGGCCAGCCTCGCTCTCGGCCGCATTTGACAAGGCAAAACTTCAAATAGCCAAGAATTATGTACGCACAGTATGCGACACCGACATTTCGACGATAGACGGCGTGACGAGGGACAAAAAGATTGCAAACGCCATTCTTCAAAGCTATGCCCGCAACCTCTCCACACTGGCAAAAAAGAACGTGATATTCAAGGATGTCAACGCCCATCTGGAAGGAATCAGCGACACTTCGTTCGAGTCCTATCTTGGGGCGCTTGAGCGTCTGTTTGTCATCCAGGATGTCGAAGCCTGGAGCCCGGCGATCCGCTCCTCATCGGCCATTCGCCGCAGCCCGAAGCGCGAGTTCGCCGATCCGTCAATAGCGGCGGCAGCATTGGGACTGTCTCCCGAAGCACTCTACACAGACTTGAAAACTTTCGGTTTCCTGTTTGAATGTATGGCCATCCGCGACCTGAAAGCCTACTCCCAATCGCTCGGAGGCTCAATATCCTATTATCACGATAGATACGACCTCGAAGCTGACGCTGTTCTTCATCTTGAGGACGGGCGTTATGCTCTCATAGAGTTCAAACTGGGCAGCCGTGAAATTGAAGAGGGGGCATCCCATCTGAAGGAGATAAGAGAGCTCGTGTTGGAGCATAACAGGACGGAAAAACAGATTCAGCTTCGGGAGCCGGACCTTATGCTTATTATCACCGGCGGCGAAATGGCCTACACCAGGCAGGATGGGGTAAAGGTCATCCCTCTCGGTTGCCTCAAGGATTAACCGTACGGAGACTACAAGTTCTTTACTAGGCGGACGCTGTAGCCGGTACTCCGGCCCGTGTTGAGAATAAGAGGGCCGCTGGAGATTGAGACATAATAGGCATTGTAGCCGTCGTCTTTAAGCGTACTTGTCCAATATCCGCCCAGTTCCCCGGCATTATACACCGTAGCCTTCTGCTCGCCGCCCACTGTCCTGACCACGCGCATTCCGCCGGCGGGGAGGAACACGGCTCCGCAGCTCTCCATCTGCGCCCACTGGGCCTCGGTGTACACATTCCTCTCGTATGCTTTACCGTCACTGCTTCTTTCCGTGTTAGAATCGAAGGCAGGAAGGCCCTCGGGAAGCGTCCAGGCGTCCGGCAGCAGAACCACCCCGGTGGACAGGACTGTCGTTGCATCCGCGCCCTTGATGGTGGCAAGACCGCGGAGGGATTTGGCATCGGAACGAGTTGTAAGCAGATATGACCACTCGGACTTGTCCATCGTGCGCCAGGTCCCTGCAGGGTAGGAGGCTATTGCCTTCGTTCCCCAGTCGGTGAAGGAAGAATAATCGGTATCGTCCGCGGAAATCTTGGCAGGATTGTCGCCCGTGCCCCAGCCGAACAGGTCAACCTTCTCGGCGGCTGACGGGAGATTCTCTTCCTGATTGCCCAGATATTCATACTGCATCGCAGCAAATCCCAGTTTACCCCCATCGGAATGAGAATACTGCAGGTTGCCCGGCGAAAAGACGACTTTTGTCGAAGCTGACACCGAGAAGGACGCCGGCTCCTTAATGCAGCGGACATTATGTTTCATTGATTTGTATCTGGAGGAAACAGTGGCGTTGCGGCTGGAGTAGACGTATGCCTCGTTCTGCCCGGCTTCTGTGGACGACTGATAAAAGTCACCTGATGGGAAGAATATCGCCGGAACACTTGAAGAGTATTCCCTGCTTCCCGAGAGCCAGCGGCCCTGAACTCCGAGATAGGTTGAAAAACCGGAATGATGACCAGACAACGATTCGAGGTCATCCTTTGTCGGAAGTCTCCATCCGGCAGGGCAGGCGGTCAGAGCCTCGTCGAAAGTGTATTTGTCACCAATGAAGTTGCTTTCGTCTGCTCCGAGATTGAACTGCTTCCAGGTCTCTTTGTCAATCACAGCGGTGAGAGAGAAGTCCACCTTGGCCGGAGAGCCGTCCGAAAGGCAGCAGAGGCTAAGGTCAATATTTGAATGTCTGCACCCGAGAAGGCAATCCATTGATTTCCAGACTATCTTTGTGAGCTTGTCGTTGCCGGAAAGATCCAGACTGTCCAGTTTCTCGTTCTTAGAAAGGTCAATGCTCGTAAATTTGTTGCCGTGGCAGGTCAGGGTCGTAAGCGAAGGCATAGCGGCGAGAATGTCGTCGACGGTGTCAAGCGTGCCGTAGTCAGAGAGATTTATTTCCGTAGCCTTGTCCATATCGTCCGTCTGTCCGTCCCCGTCTTTGTCGAAAGCGTCCAGCAGATATTCGATGAGGCTTTCCTCCTTCATAACGGGGACGAGTTTTATCTCGTCCGTCTCCACTGTCCGGGAGTCACCGCAGGTGACCTTGACTTTCACCTGTGCGCTGAGGCGGCTCAGGATAAAATCCCGGCCGAGATTTCCAGAGGCTATCTCCACTGAAAGAACGCCGTCCTTTGCAGTGACTCCGCTGATGTTGAGAGCCGCGGTTCCGCCCTCGCCCTTTTCGCTCCCCTCGGGGTAAGTATATGTGGCTTCAGCCGAAAGAACGGAGGAAGCCGATTGTGCGGCGGATTTCCAGTTTGCCGCGAGGGTCTCTGCCGCTTCGGAAGGGCTGACGCTGAACTCCAGAGTCACGGCGGAGGAAATATTCACTCCCTCCCTGATTATGTTCACGGTTGTCCGGTCTTTGTCTCCGAGGTAGTCGAGCTCTACATTCCCGACAGGGGTGTCGCCGCCGCCCGGCTGTTCACCGGGAATTTCCTTTTTGCAGCCCGAGAGGGCAAAGATAGCTGCCGAGAGCAGCAGAAGAGTGTTTCTCAAAACGTGTTTCATATTGGATTTTGTTTTATTCTTGAGGAAGTAGAGAATACTTATTATCGCCCTTCGGCGTTTTTAGAGAGATGACTATATTTTCTCCCACTTCGTCATATACGAGTATTTTACAATACCCACAGTCTGTATCAAGCACATTCTTTACGGTTACGAAGTTGCTGTTTACATCGTTAATTAAAGCTCTAACCCCAAACTTCCCGTCCCTGCTTACAGTAATATAGTATTCGTACAGTTTGGATTGCTTAACATCTGGGGCAGTGAAATAAAAACCGGACAGATTGCTATAGCCGTATGAAGTCGAACTCATGAGATAAGCAAAAGCCCAGTCGCCTTTGACGGCGGGATCGGAAAGATGGAAAGTGCGGGACTCGTACTGCTCCATAACTACTGTGTCCGCAACTTTTTTACCTGTTGTGTCGTCAATGACGTAAATCCCTTCCTCTTTGAAAGACATTTTTTTGACTTTGAGGGTGAAAGACATTGATTTGCCGGCCTGGTCGGTGACTTTGACGGTGGCTGTGCCTATATTGCTTGTGGCCGTAATCTCCGCCTTCGGCGCCCAATATTCTGATCCTCCGCTGTGGGCGAGTGAGATTATGTCAGACCCGTCTGTGACTTCCCACTTTGCCTCATAACCTGAATTGATGCTGAATACTCCTGTACTATCCGGGGGAAGCCGGTATGAACCGCCGTTCTTTATTTCCGTGCCGTCGGGCGCTATGACCACCATTTCGCCTTCGATGCCCTCAGGGTCAACTTTGATGGTAAAATTGCACTTGTGCTCAAGATTGTATTCGCGGTCTTGCACAGTGATGCATATATCCGTGCTGCCGAAAGTCCCGTTGAAATCGAGATACAGTAGAATGCTGCTTTCCCAATCAGGATCTCTCTTTGGCTCTGTAGGAACAAGAGTGCCAACGGACTCATTGGAAGAAGATATGCTCAAATCTTCCAACGTAATATCCGGAATGTTGCAAACAATGCCGAGGCGTTTCATCAGTAGATTATTCCAAACAATCTCAGAATTGTCCGGAATCGGTTGCTTACTAAAGGCCTTTGAGGGATAATAAAAGAGAATCCTGGATGTGAGCTCTGACACGGTAACAGAGATGGTCTGGGATTTCTCGGCTTCGGAGCCTTCTTTTGGGCTCTTCGCGGAAACCGTGACTGTGCATTTCCCTGTCTTGAGCCCGGTGAATACGGCCTTTCCTTCATCGAATTCGACCTTCAGGACGTCCTCGTCGCTCACTTCCCAGTTGAGGGCCGCGGCACTTGCCTCCAGGTCCTCCACATCGGCATCAGGGTCAAGCACCACGCTCACTTCAACCTCGTACGGCAGTTCGGTAAAAAGCTCCATCGACGCCGGAACCGAGAATGAAACGACCGGGACAGGATCGACGGTGACTTCTACTTCTGCGGAAGCCTTGCCGCAAGTTGCCGTGACGGTCGTCTTCCCCTCGCTCCAGGAGCTTACTTTGCCGTTTTTTACGGTTGCAACCTCCGGGTTTGAACTTGTCCACTCGATAACGGCGCTGGCTGCAGCGGATTCCGGCAGCACGGTGTATTTTATTTTCGCGGTTTCGCCCTGAGTGAGTTCAAGCTTGCCGTTCTTGGGAGAAGTAATCACAATCTCCTCCACCCCTACATCGGACGGCTCCGCCCCCTGCTTGTTGCAGGAGGGGAGAAGAGCCGACGCGAAGAGGAGGCTGACTAAAAATATTGATGGCTTTCGCATATTGATATTTCCTTATATAATATATGGTTTTAGAAGGATTTCTGAGGATAGATTCGTTTTTGAAGAGGGAGTGTACTGGAGTACTCGACCGATGAAAAAATGAATATAGACCAGAAAGACACTAAAAATAATAGTTCAAAGCCACATTGAAGCCTATGTTCTCCGTTCCGTAGAGCAGGGCGTGGCTGCCAGGGCTGATGAGGTCGTTGTACTGCTCCACCTTGTTCGTGAGGGAAGAGAAGCCCTCGAAAATGGCGTAGGTCTGAGGCTGCCACATAAACATCACCGGAGTGAAAGTCATTGCGGCAGTAAGGGAGAGCTTGCCCATAATGAACCACTCCACACCCATATCAGCGCTGATGCCAAGGCCCTGGGTGACTCCCACATTGTAGCGCTTCAGAGGTCTGCCATAGGCAATCCCGAGAGTGGACTTGAAGTCGTTGAGGGTCGGGTCTGAGCCTGAAGCGGCAGGCTGAGTCATCGGCATTGAGGATGGAACCGGGTTGAGGGAAGTGATGGCGTTGCCGTAGTCGAAACTGAGGCCGCCGCCTGCGATGGCATAGACAAGATTGAAGCCTGCGAGGAACTTCAGAGGGCCCTTGCCTGCGAGGTACTGGGCACCCACAGCGAGGCTTCCGCTGTTGAGGTTGGAGATGGCGTCGTCCACCACCTTGTTCTCGGAGTTCGGGTCGATGGACTTCGCGAGGTCGTCCTGGACATATTCCTTATAGTCGATGTGGCTTCCGTTAAGACCAACTGTGGCGCGGATGGCCCAGTTCTCGTTGATGTAGTACCTCAGGCGGAACGCGGCGAGAGGGTCCTGCGAGAGGATGAACATCTGCTTGCTGGCGGTGGCGTTGTCGCTGATGAACGCTCCGGCATATTCTCCGGCCTTCGGCTGCATAGAGAGCTTATATCCGAGTGTGGCAGGGTTGAAGGTCACACCGATGGACCATTCTCCGCCCTTGGGGCTGAACTTCTCCGAAGCGCCCTTCCCCCTCTCCTGAGCGAAGAGGGCAGAGGAAAGCAGAAGAGCTCCCGCCAAAACGATTATCTTATTTATTTTCATAGTCATTTTTATTTAAGGCCAGGTTCAGAAATTAATGCGGTAGGAGTCATATCAAGCTTGAAATACGCCGCCATTCCGCAGTCCACGCTCTTCTCCACGGCCGTATAGAAATAAGCCTCTGTATCCGTCAGCTTGTTGTCCTCGTTGGCGGCGTAGGTGTCGCCCTTGCCCTCAGCAACGCACTTGACTTTCAAAGCCTTGCCGGCAGGGCAGCCGAGAGTGGTCTCGAAATAGCCGTCCTGAACGGTGGTGACGGTCTTCACTGCATACTCCACATTGCCGTCGCCGTCAGGAAGCCCGTAGAAAATTTTCACCTCGAAACCCGGGTTAGGAACATCGGTGTCGGATTTTCCGTTCTTGTCCACGGCGATGTAGCGCACGTGGCCGCAGATGATGGATTTTGTGGTGATGGTCTCCTCGTTGATAGTGGTGGGCTCAAGAGTCGTGCAGGAAGTGCAGGCGAATATGAGCGAAGAAATCGCGAGTGTCACCAGACCGAAGGTGACCGCAGCCCGATAGGAAAGAATCTTTTTCATAATCAGTTGTATTTATTTGTGTTATTGTTTCTTTGTGTGTGGGAATGTTTAGTTTTCCTTGACGCAGCGGACTGACCACTCATAAGAACGCATATTTTTATCGTTGTAGTAACTGTCCACCATCACTCTTCCTTCTTCATGGGCGTAGAACAAATAGTAAGCATATGTTTCGCCGGATGAAGTAGAGGACCAATAGCGCCCCTCATCAGTTACTTTTTCAGACTTTTTTTGAAGGAAAATCGCCGGTACACTTGACGAATATTCATTACTTCCGGAGAACCAGCGGCCCTCGACTCCCAGGTAAGTTGTAAAATCGGAATAATTTGCGGACAATGATTTTAATTCGTCCTTGGTCGGAGTCCTCCAGCCGACAGGGCAGGCGGTCAGAGCCTCGTCGAATGATTTACGGGTGCCGTAAAGGTTGCTTTCGCTTGCACCGAAGTTGAACTGCTTCCAGGTTTTGCCGTCAATTTCGGCGACAAGGGAGTCGTCAATCGTAAGCTGTGAGCCATCAGGAAGATAAAAAATACTGATATCCTGAGGCAATCTCCAGCCCAGGATGCTCTCGCGCGAAGGACCTATAATCTTGCTGAGACTGTCGTTGCCGTCAAGAACCAGAGTGCTCAAATTCACGTTTCCGCTAAGATCCACGGTCGTCAGTTTCTCGTTCTTCGACAAATCAATGCTTGTGAGCTCATTGTTAGAGCAGTTGAGGGTTGTGAGCGCAGGCATCTGGTCAAGCACTCCGTCAAGGCTGTAGATATCCATAAAGGAGATGTCGAGGGACGTCAGAGCACTCATCTGGTCAGGCTCAGGCTGTCCGTCGCCGTCGGAGTCGAAATTCCGCAGAAGATAGGTTATAAACTCCTCTTCTACCTCCGGTGTGAGGTTGATGTAGGACGAAACAGTCTTTATGTCGCCGCAGGAAACCTTGAGAGAGAGAGCCGCGCCGAGTTCCCCGAGGATGAAATCCTTTACCAGTTTATCAGACTCTACTGTGACCGCGAGGATGCCGTCCTTTACTGAGGCGCCGGTGACGCTCAGCTCCGCCGCCTGTCCGCCGTCGGCCTTGGTGAGAGTGTAGAAGGCGAGAACTGAAAGGGAGGACTCCCAATCTTTCGCTATGCTCTCGGCGGCAGACTCCGGAGAAACTGTGAACCATAATGAGGCTGCCCCGGAAATCTTGAGGCCGTCACGGGTAATCTGCAAACGCTCGACATTGTCGGAGTATTTCGGGATATATGAGAGTGTCACGCCGGCCACCTCGACCTTGGCCTTAAGGTCCTCGATGCTCGAAAGAATGGAGGTGATTTTTGTCTCCAGCTGAGAAATTTTTGTGTTTATCTCATCTATTTTCCCGGAAAGTTCATTCGAAGAGGCGTCGAGAGCGGAGACGGACTCTTTGAGTTTTGTAAGGTCAGAGGAAACCACCGACATCTTGCCTTCCAAAGTGCTCACGTCCTCTGAGAGCACCTTGTCAGCGGCCTTAAGCGAAGCGACTTCCTCCTCAATGGAGGCAATCTGCTCGTCGAGAGCCTTAATCTGAGTGTTTTCGATGGCGGCGACCCTCTCAGTGAGAGTGCCGAGCTCGGAGCGGAGTCCTTCTATTTCGTCATTCAGTTTGCCGCAACCTGCCAGAGTGAGGGCGGCTGCCGAGAGCAGCAGAAGGGAATTTCTTAAAATGTGTTTCATATTGATAAGGTGTTAGAAGTTATTTTTTTTCTAAGTTTGTTTTTTGTGGCGATAGGATTTCGTTCTTTAGTTTCAGTGTCTTGTTCTAATTTGCTCTGCAAAGTTACGGCATTGGGGGGGGATAATCAATAGGTAAAATTACCTGTTTTTGCCCCCGAACATAGGTAAAACCACCTGTTTGGGGCCTTTTGCGTGGTGTAGGTAATAAAATGCAGGACTCATCAAGCATTGAAAAGTGCGTTTGGAGATTTTGCCGGATTTGAGTAATTTTGTAAAATATTGCTTTTGGGGGAGGGCTATCCTCCGGAAGCATACGGTGAAAATTGGATTGCCTGTGAGAATAGGAATAGCAAAATTGCTCAATGATGAAAAATTGCGATATACTATATAGAATATTTACGCGCGGGGCGTTCGCGCTTCTTCTCCTGCTTGGCGGCGGCTTGGTGACATCTTCTCGCGCGGCCGAAGTCCCCTCAGATGCTGCGGACTCTCTGTTCACGCTCTGGAAAGAGTCTGACGGGGGGAAACGGACGGAGATTTCTTCTGAGCTTCTGAAATATCTTTATGATGAGGGTGACCTGGATACTCTTATTGTCTATCGAAAGGGGCAGCCGGAAGAGGTGGCGGGCGTTCTCAACGCTATGACTCTCCATCTTTTCTACAACAACCGTTTCGACGAAGCCTACGCTCTGGGGCTGCAGGCGCTCGGGGCAAGCGAACAGTGCGGCGACGAGTCTCTTCTTGGCGACAGCCTCAATTCCCTCGGGGTAATCTGCCAGAGAAAGGGACTTTTCGAGCAGGCAATCGACTATATGAAGCGGGTCTATGAGATTGACTGCAAAAACGGAGACCGGGGGGCGATGAGTTCCACTATGAACAATCTCGCCAGCCTGTATCTCGGCGCAGGAGACCCGGAGGCCGCTCTTGAATATGTCCTGCCTGCAATAGAGTATGAAAGGGAAAGCGGAGACAGGGCGAGGCTCGCGGTGAGGCTCGGACTTGCGTCGGACATCTGGCTCGCGCTTGACAAACCCGCTCAGGCGCTGCCCTGCATAGAGGAGGCTATCCGACTTGACGAGCAAGACGGGAGAGCGGTCAAGGCCGCGGTAAGGCGGACGCAGCTGGGCGCGGTCCTCATCGCTCTGGGACGGTATGATGATGCGCGGGAGGCTCATTCTGCAGCCCTCAAGGTTTTGGAGAAATGCAACGGAGGAAAGCACGTTTCTGCCGCAATCTGCCTCAACCAGATGGGAGCCTTGAGCTTCAAGCAGCAGCGATGGGGCGAGGCGGCCTCCTACTACAGAAGGGCTGTTGATGTTGCAGAGGGAAGCGGAAGCGACTATGTGAAGAAAAAGGCTCTTCAGGGTCTTGGAAAGTCTCTTGAGATGGACGGAAAGAAGAATGAGGCGCTTACTGTGCTGAACGACTACATTTCCTTGTCCGAGAGTCTTGCCAAGGAAAAGAGCCGGATGGCGGTGGAGGACTTCAAGGTCCAGTATCAGACCGCCCAGAAGGAGATGGCACTTCAGAAGGAGAATGCGAGGGTGAAGAGGCAGCGGCTGCTGATAATTTTCTTTGCCGTGGTCATTCTGGCTCTCGGCGTGATAGTTTTCGTCTTCGCGAGAATGCTTCGCATCAAACGTCGTCAGACTGAAATTCTCCGCAAGAACGACGAGGCCAAGACGAGGCTTCTTGCCCTGGTGAGGGATGTCTCGGACAGGGAGAAAGCAAGCGAGATGAAGGAAATTGCGGAAAGCATCGAGACTCCATCCGGCGAAGAAGAGGCCGTAAAACTCACCGCCCGCGAGAAAGAGGTCGTACGGCTGTGTTGCGAAGGCAAGCCGGCAAAGGAGATTGCAGACATTATGCACATTTCTGTCCGTACGGTTGACGGTCACAAGGCGAATATCTTCAAAAAGCTTAAGGTCAGAAGCGTTGCCGAGCTGATGAAATATGCAGCTGAGGCCGGTCTGCTCTCATAAGATGATGCCCGAGTCCGGCCGGGATTTCCCTCTGGCAGCGGTGTAAGCTCTGAGGGCGCTTTACCTCTGAATATGGTTTAAGCTCTGAGGACGCTTTACCTCTCGTGGTACATTTATTGCGCAAACGGACGTCCGGATTATTTTGCACATATACGAAATCAGTCGGAGTTTTTTCCGAAAATACAATTCAAAACAATATGAAAAAAATCGCATTTATCGCTCTGAGCGCTATTCTTTGCCTGTTTTCCGGCAAGGCGGAGGCTCAAATCGCCCGTAACAATTCCGCTGACGGAATCATCGGCAACTATTTCATCGACTACAACGGCGAACAGTCCAAGGTTCGTTGCCACAAGGAGAAAGACGGCACCTACACCTTCGTCAACTACTGGAGCAAGAATATGTACGACAAGAACGGCAACATCTATCTTGATACCAAAAACCCTGACAAGGCTCTGCGCAACAAGCCGTGCAACGAGATGATCATTATGTGGAATCTCAAGTACGATTCTGAGAAGAAGGTCTGGAAGGGAAAGATTTATGACCCGACAAGCGGCCTCAGGGCAGACGCTACGGTGCAGTTCACTGACAAGGGAATGATTGCGGTGCGCGGTTCAGTCCTCGGAATCGGCAAGACAGTGCAGTGGAAGCCGATTGCGGCTGAATAGGGGCGGATAGCTGCGATTTCCCAGTTTCTCGAGGCGGATTGCTGCGCTTCCCCCGTTTTGGGGGCGGCTCGCCGCGAAAAAAAAGTTAAAATTTCTTTGAAAAATTTTGTGGGATTGCAATTTTGTTCTATCTTTGCAGTCCCAATTCAAAAGCGGATGTGGCGAAATGGTAGACGCGCTACTTTGAGGGGGTAGTGGGAGTTTTTCCTGTGCGAGTTCGAGTCTCGCCATCCGCACCCGAAAAATCGCAATCGGCATTTGCCGATTGCGATTTTTTCGTCTTATATTTGCAAAAAATTTCACACATAAGAAGATACGCCGTTTAATTTGTTCAACTTTGTGGCTATCGTTTTTTTCGATAGCCACAAATTATATAAATCATTATCAAGGCCTTGACAGTTTACCGCGCCGCACTACCTTTGCACCCGAAATATAAATGACAGGTTTTAGTAGGTAGTGTTTTTATTGTTAGTGTTATGAAAACGGCGATTTTTCTTTTTCTCGTAGCGGTATGTATGGTTGCTTCACTCTTCAACGCTCTTTCAAGGGCCGGCAAACTTCATTTTGAGCTCCCGAAGATGATTTTCCACCGTCATAACGGACAGAACGCGTTCGCGAAGTAGTCGGGGGACTCGGGACAATAATTTTGACTATATTTGCGGGTTAATACCTGCATTTTTTTGCAGATTTCCATAAAAAGCGAATTACTGTGAAAATCTGCCCGACTCTCAAACCCGTAGAATATGGAACTGCGTCATCTTCAAGCCTTCGTAAAACTTTCTGAGATTCTTAATTTCTCATCTGCGGCATCAGCCCTCTGCATCACCCAAAGCACGCTTTCTGCGACAATCCGCCAGCTTGAAGACGAACTCGGGGTGGAACTTTTCTCCCGTAACAGCCACTCGGTCTCAATTACCGAGGCAGGGGAGGAACTTCTTCCGTTTGCAAAAGAGACCCTCAGCCTTGCGGACAACTGCGTTGAGAGGATGAAGGACCTCAACTCCCTCAGGTGCGGAAGGCTCAAAATAGGGGTGACCCACTCCTTCTCTCTTATGATGGTGGGGGCGATACTCCGTTTCAATGAACAATATCCCGGAATCGAGCTCGAAATCCACTACAAGACTATGGGCGAACTCCTCGACAAGCTTCTGCGCAGGGAACTGGACTTCGTTCTTTCCTATCGGCCGTCGGTGACAAGCCCGCTGATTGTGTCGCAGCCTCTTTTCGATGACCATCTCTGCGTGGTAGTGTCAAAGGAACACCCGCTCGCGGCGAAGGATTCGATTACTCTGGAGGAGCTTTCCCGCCACCGCCTCGCTCTTCCGGCCCCCGGGCTTCAGGCGCGCAACGTTCTTGACGAGATTTCGTCGAAAGGGGGCATAAACCTTCATCCGGCGGTGGAATTTGACCTCATAACCCCGCTTCTGAGGTTTGTATATAACAGCAATTTCGTCACGGTGCTTTCTTCTGCGGCGATTCAGTCCCACCCCTATCTCAAAGCTCTCGCAATCGAGGGGGTGGACGCGAAGATGGAGGGGTCATATCACATCCTCAAGGGCTCATATCAGAAGAAGTCCGCAAAGGAATTCATCCGCATCCTCTGCGAAAATCGCTAAAGTGCGGAGGAGGGGATATAAGTGGCGCTCGCGTGTGGGAAAATGCGTGGGATTTGAGCGGGCGAATGGTTTGAATGTAAATCAGATATTTGAGAAACTTAAGTATATAGCAGGTAGTGTAAAGGCTTATGGAATGGCTTAACAATTTGGTCTTGGGGCAGGGTGTCGCGCACTCGATTATAATGATTGCCCTGACAATTACGGCAGGTCTTCTCTGCGACAGAATCAAAATCTGCGGCATCAAACTCGGTGTAACCTGGATTCTTTTCATCGGCATCCTGCTCGGGCAGATTGGTTTCACTCTCGACCCGACAACCTGCCACTTCGTCAAGGAGTTCGGTCTCATTCTTTTCGTCTATTCGATAGGTCTTGAAGTGGGTCCGCGCTTTTTCTCCTCGTTCAAGAAGGGCGGAGTGACGCTCAACCTTCTCGCTGCGGCGATTATCCTTCTCGGCACATTCGGCGCCTGGCTCATCCATATAATAACAGGTGAGGACCTCTTCGCGATGACCGGCGTTCTCTATGGCTCAGTCACCAACACTCCGGGTCTTGGAGCAGCTCAGCAGACGTTCTCCGACCTCAACGAGGGACTGAACAACGCGAAATTCGCCTGCGGATATGCCGTGGCGTACCCGATGGGAGTTATGGGCATCCTCCTGAGCATCATATTCATCCGGATCATCTTCCGCATAGACCTCGGGAAAGAGCAGAGGGCAGACCGGAAAATCGACCACAAGGAAATTGCGGCGCAGGCCCAGAAGATGCAGTCTCCGGATGTGGGACCGGTTTTCCTCGGCATTATGCTGGGAGTCCTCCTCGGCTCCATTCCGATTTTCTTCCCCGGGATGTCAGTCCCTGTAAAGCTCGGTCTTGCAGGAGGCCCGCTCGTAGTTTCCATCCTCATCGCTTCGTTCAGCGCCAAGGTGGGTCTTCGCACCAGCATCTCCCCGTCAGCGAACCTTATGATGAGGCAGGTGGGCATCTGTCTTTTCATCGCCTCAGTCGGCATCAGCGCCGGTGACGGCTTCATCCAGACCATTATGAACGGGGGTTACTGGTGGATTCTCTACGCGTTCCTTCTCTCCACGCTCCCGCTTCTGATTGTGGCAATTTTCGCCCGTGCAGTGCTCCACCTTAACTATTTTTCCATCATCGGAATGATTTCCGGAGCCACCACCGATCCGCCTGCACTTGCCTACAGCAACTCCATCTGCGAGAGCGACGAAGCCGCGATAGCCTATTCCACAGTCTATCCTCTCTCGATGTTCCTCCGCATCCTCGCCGCCCAGGTGCTGGTTCTGTTGGCGTAGAACTGAACTGAGTAGTAATATAAAAATGCCGCGAGGATCTCAACAGGGGGTCTTCGCGGCAGTTTTTTTATAGTTTTTTTCAGGTTGTAAGAGTTTGATTTAGACGGCCATTACGAATTTTACAAGGTAGTAGGCGTAGCCGGCGTAGCATAGAAGCATTGCGGCGCCGCCTGCCCTTGAGATTTTGCCCCTCAGGCCGAAAAGAAGCGGGATTAGGGCGGAAGCAAGCATCACAGAGTAGTCCACCGGGCCGATTTTCCCGGTCGTGAGGGGGGTAATCATTGAGGCCACTCCGAGGATTGCCGTGATATTGAAGATGTTCGAGCCTATTATGTTGCCCAGAGCCATATCAGTGTCCTTTTTCACCGCTGCCGTGATGGAGGCGGCGAGTTCGGGAAGGGATGTTCCGCAGGCGAGAAGGGTGATGGAGATGAACGCGTCGCTTACTCCGAGCATCTTTGCAATCGCAACGGCTTCGTCAACGAAGAAATTCGAGCTCACCACGAGGGCGGCAAGTCCGAGGACTATGCTGAGAATCGCCTTCACGAGGCTGTCCTTTTTTGTCGCGGGAGCGGGAGCGTCTTCAGCGGGAGCCTTTCCGGCGTCGGAGGAAGCCTCGGCGCTCTTTTTCCCGCTTCGGAGCGAGAGGAACATAAACAGAGCGAACAGCACAAGGAGAATGCCTCCGTCGATGCGGCTTATAAGAGGCGTGCCTCCGGTGAAAAAATTATAGACCAGAAGGCCCAGCAGAGCCGAGACCCCGATGCAGTAGGGCAGTTCGAAGCGGAGGTTGGACTTGGGAACGGCGACCGGGAACAGCAGGGCCGTGAGACCCAGGATGGCGAACACATTGAAGATGTTCGAACCCACCACGTTGCCGATGGCGACCTCGGAGTTCCCCTCAATCGCCCCGACCGAGCTCACCACGAGCTCAGGCAGAGAGGTGCCGATGCCGACGATGACCGCGCCGATGACAAAGCTCGAAACCTTGCACCGCCGGGCCACCACCACAGCGCCGTTCACAAGAAAATCCGCGCCGAAGACAATGCCCGCAAGGGATATCAGCAGAATGACATATTCCATAATTTAACTTTTTTCTTACTTTGTCAGGTTGCCCGTTTGGTCAAGCGGGTAGCTGAACCAGTCTGAGCAGTCCTGGTAGTTGTAGGGGATGTACTCCGCGCAGTGAACGAAAACCTGATTGTGCTTGCGGTTGATGTAGATGTCCACCCTCAGCCCGTTGCCAGCACCGTTTTCAGTCCAGTCGGCCTTGGACGGGTCGTTCTTCAGGGCGTCAAGAAGTTCGCTCTTGCGGCTTGCCTGAAAGTATTTCATCTTCTTGCTGTAGGTGACCCCGTTTTCGGCGTCCTTGTAGGCGTTTTTCATCGTGAAGAAAAGGATGACTCCGCACAGAGCGAGGCAGCAGCCGAGGATGTTCACACCTACGGCGGAAGGGATGACGACGATGACAACGCCTGCAACTACGAGCAGGGTACTTATTACTATATCGAGTGTGCTGTGCACACGTTTGAATTCTTTGTTCATAATCTTGATCATTTTATATGTTGTTGAGTGTTAGGTTTTTAGGTTAATATAAACACAATCACTCCTTCGGCGCTTGGCACCAAAGGGGCGTTAACGGGCACGATTGCTAAAAAATGCTAAATCCTTAGAATATGCAGTTTTATGAAGGAGGAGGGCAGAAGAAGCCAGAGACAACCTCCTGAAAGCGAGGCGATTACTTCTTTGCCTCCGCGCACTGTGGAAACAAGACGGCCATAGCGGCAGATACTTGGCCGGGCGTTCTGCGAGTGCCTTTTGCCTTCGGAGAGGTTGCGCGAGGATGCTCCGCTGCAGTTCACCCTTGCGGATGGGACTTCACAGCGTGCAGGCATAAAGGCGTTGCCCTTCTCGTCCAGAAATTCGTTCTTCTGCTCCCTTTCATCCTGAAGAATGTAACTCTCCGTCTGCGGCGCAGCCCCGCTAGTGAGGCTCTGCAGCGCAAAGTCAGCCTTCCCGTCCACGCCTTCTGAAAGAAGGATGGAGCTAAGAACAGCAAGAGCGAGAGTTAAAATTTTCCTCATAATGTCTGAGCAGATAAACCTATATACAACGCAAAGATAACGTTTTTGGGGGAATTATTCCGCTTTTGCCAAAGCTTCCTGCAACTCCTTGTCGTAGCGAAGCCGGAGCTGCACTCCTGCGGCCTGATAGTAGTAGCGAACAACAAGTTCCTCCTCGATGAACGGAACAATCTCGTCCTTCTTCAAGCGGATAAGCTGCTCCTTGTCCATTTCAAGGGCCTTGTTGATGGCAGCGAGCTGCTCCTCCACGCCCTCCGAGAGCCCGTCTTTCTCCAGCTCCTTCTTCATCTGGTCGAAAAGTGCCTTGGCACTGCTGCGGCAGTCGAACTCCTGGGTTTTCGCGAACGCGATGAAGTCGTCGAACTCCTCGTCGGAAAGGTGAAAATTCTCCACAGATGGGATGGAGGCGTTGTGACGGACGAACTCAATCGCATAGCGGTCCATAACTCCGTAAACTACAAGAGAATAGAGAATGCGGCTGTAGGAAGGAGCCTCAAGCTTCACGTCCGGAGTGATTCCGCCGCCGTCGCGCACGGTCCTTCCGTGGGCTGTCTTGAACTCGTGGGTCAGGGAATCAGGAATGTGCCCCACGCTGCCGTCCTCGTTGCGGTGGCTATAGTCGATGGCCTGAACGCAGCGCCCGGACGGAGTGTAATACTTTGCTGTGGTCACCTTCAGCTGCCCGTTGTAGGCGACAGGGCGGATGGACTGAACAAGACCTTTCCCGTAGCTGCGCTGGCCCATCACCGTGGCGCGGTCGAGGTCCTGAAGTGCGCCGGTTACAATCTCGGATGAAGACGCGGAGTTGGAGTCGATTAGGACTATGATAGGTATCTCTGTATCAATTGGTTCCGTAGTGGTTCTGTATTCTTTGGTCTCCTCTGCTCTTCCCTTTGAGCTCACGACCAGCGAACCCTTCGGAACGAAGAGGCTCACGATGTTGATTGCCTCGCTCATAAGTCCGCCGCCGTTGCCGCGAAGGTCCAGCACAAGCCTTTTCATTCCCTGTTCCTTGAGTTTATAGTAGGCCGCACGGATGTCTGAGGAGACATTTTCGGTGAAGCCGCTCTGGAGGATATATCCGTCGGTCTCGTTCAGCATACCGGCGTACTCCACATCAGGAAGGTGGATTCTCTCCCTCACAATCTCAATGTCCTTCACCTCACCGGTGCGCACTTTCTTCACCTTGAACCTCACCTTCGTGCCCGGCTTTCCCTTCATCTTTTCCGATGCCTCGGCGCTTTCCAAACCAAGTGTGCTTTCGCCGTTGATTTCCATAATCTCGTCTCCGCACTGCAGACCGTACTTCACCGCCGGAGACCCCTCGTATGGCTCGTTGATGACCACATATTCACCTTTTTTCTTGTGGATAATCGCGCCTATGCCCCCGTAGGATTTGGAAATCATCATCTGGAAATCCTCGTTTTCCTCCTCCGGCACGTAGACGGTGTAAGGGTCAAGCTGGGAGAGCATAGCGTCAATTCCCGCCTTCATAATCCTTCCGGCGTCAAGCGTGTCAACGTAGGACTGGTTGAGCTGCCGCACTACCGAGTTCTGGATTTCGGTCCACTGTCCGAGTTTGAAAGCCTTGCTCTGTGCCCCTGAGGGGATGTTTACTCCGAAAATGAAAGCCGCGCTGATGACTGCGACCGCGAGTGCTGAGTGAATATGTTTCATATCTGTTAATTTCATTTATGGCTATTGCCTTCCATCAATAAAATGCCTGCGCCCCCAATCAATAACCGTTCCCATTCGGGCGCAAACAACAAAGATACTAATCTATATGGATTTTTACTAATTTTGTGCCTTCAAATTTTATGGAATGAAATTCAAGTTTCGCTCTGTCGAAACTTTACAATGCCGTTTATGAATATGAAACTCGTTTTTGCAACTGGAAACAGGGGGAAGCTGCGCGAGGCGGCTGAAATTCTCGGCGAGGGGGTGGAAATCCTCTCCCCGGGCTCTCTCGGAATAGAGGGCGAGGCGGAGGAAACAGGGAGCACATTTGCTGAAAATTCCCTTCTGAAGGCTCAATATGTCTTCGACCGCATCCCGAAGGGAGCAGCGGTGGACACTGTCTTTGCTGACGACTCGGGCCTTGAGGTGGACGCTCTCGGGGGAGAGCCGGGGATATACACGGCGCGCTATGCAGGCGAAGGGAAGAACTTTTCGGACAATATGGACAAGCTCCTTTATCGTCTTGGCGAAGTGGGAGCGGAGGCTCCAGAGCAGCGTTCTGCGCGCTTTCGCTGCACGGTGACGCTGATTTCTTCTGAGGGGAAAGTGAGCGTTTCGGAAGGAAGCCTGGAGGGAAGGATTGCATATGAGAAGGCGGGTTGCGGCGGATTCGGGTATGACCCTGTCTTCATCCCGACGGATGCTGAACTGGACCTTCTGCTGAAAAAAGGATACTCCCTGGAAGAAGTGGATGCCCTTCGGGGAAAGACCCTCGCGGAGATTCCTGAAAGCGTTAAAAATCTCATTTCACACCGCTACAAAGCCCTTATGGGTATTGCGGGGGCGCTGAAATAATTTGTGGGCGGCACATTGTTGAAATAATATGACACGGGGAGGTAAAAAAGAGAGCATCGAATTCATCCTTCTCCATTCCACCAAGTATGGGGACAATTCCCTTGTTCTCCACACTCTGAGCCGCGAATGGGGACGGAGGAGTCTGTTCCTGCGCTCGGTGTCCGGGGCATCGTCTCTTTCGGGGGCGTCAACCGGAGGCGGCAGAAAGGGAAGCCGCTCAGGGGTTATGAGCCTGGTGAGTCCGCTGAGCATCCTCGAAGGCGAGATTTCGGTGAATCCTGTTTCCGCCTCGTCGATGATGACTGTAAAGGGGCTCGGACCGGTCTGTCCGCTGACATCCTTGCGAACTGACTTCAGCAAGGCGAGCATCTCTATGTTCATCTCCGAGGTGCTGTTCCGCACCCTCAGGGAAGGTGCGAACGAAGATGGGCTCTACGACTGGTGCGTAAAGAAAATCCTGCTTCTGGATGCGTTGGAGGGCAGCTTTAGCAATTTCCATCTCCTGTTCCTCCTTGAACTCACGGTGGCGCTTGGGTTCCGTCCCGCTGCCGCAGACCTCGCTCCTTTTGTCCCCGAACAGCTCCGGAGCGCTGCCGAAAAACTGATGAGTCTTCCTTTTGAACAGGCGCTCCTTGTACCGATGAAAGGCGAGGACCGCTCCATTTTGGTAGAGTCAATCCTCGCCTACATAGAAACTCACTTGGAATATCCCCTGAACATCCGCTCCACCGCCATCCTCCGCGAACTCTTCTAAAGTTCGCCGGAAGTTCGCGCTGAGGCTGAACTTTAGGCTGAGGCAGAACTTCAGGCCTCGGCCCAGATGTAGACTTTGTCGGAACGGCGAAGGCGCGTCGGGCGAGGTGCTGCCGGGGTGCCTGCGTTTTCGCCCTCGTTCTCCCCCGGGCGTGAAACTTCGCGAAGCTTGTCCGTGTCAAGGCTGAAATCCACAGGAATGGAGCAGAGTTCGCCTTTGGCGGCCTCTTTCACCGGTTTTAAGTCCACCCTTATCTCCTTCACCGTCGTTTCCACCACTCCAGTTGTCGGACCCATAATGAGGATGCGGTCGCCGACCTTCAGAGTGGCGGATTCAATCAGCAGCTCTGCAACTCCCAGCTTGTCGAACCAGTTCGTCACCTTGCCGGTGTAAACTTTCTTACGCGTGGATCTGCTTCCATAAACTTCGCTCCACTGTCCGAGGCGCGCGCCCTGATAATATCCGTCCCAGAAGCCCCTGTTGAAAACTTCCGCGAGCTCCTCCTTGAGCGCGGAGGCAAGAGACGGGGTGTATCTTCCTTCGCACACGGCATCGGCGGCGCGCCTGTAGCACGAGGCGGCCTTTTTAACGTATTCAGCGCTGCGGGCCCTGCCCTCAATCTTGAAAACGGTGACTCCCGCGTCTATGATTTTGTCCATAAACTCAATGGTGCACAGGTCCTTGGGAGACATTATGTATTTGTTGTCCACAAGAAGCTGGTTGCCGGTCTCAAGGTCGGTGACCTCGTAGCCGCGGCGGCAAATCTGGTAGCAGGCGCCCCGGTTCGCCGATGCTCCGTAGGCGTGGAGGCTCAGGTAGCACTTGCCGGAAATAGCCATACAGAGAGCCCCGTGGGCGAACATCTCAATCTCGACGAGCCTTCCCGACGGGCCGCAAATCCTTTCGCGGACAATCGTCTCGTGGATTTCCTTCACCTGAGTGAGGTTGAGTTCGCGGGCGAGGACTATCACGTCGGCAAACTGGGCGTAGAATCTCAGCGCCTCCACATTGGAGATGCTCAGCTGGGTGGAGATGTGGACCTCAAGGCCTATGCTGCGGCAGTAGGCGATGGCGGCCATATCCGAGGCTATCACGGCGCTGACTCCGGCCTTTTTCGCCTCATCGAGCGTTTCCCTCATCGGAGCGAGGTCTTCCTGGTAGAGGACTATGTTCAGAGTGAGATAGGACCGGACAGCATTTTCGCGGCACACCCGGCACACCTCCTCCAAGTCCGAGGCGGAAAAATTGTTAGCCGAATGGGAGCGCATATTTAGGTTCCCTACGCCGAAATAGACGGAATTCGCCCCGCCCTCAATCGCTGCGTAGAGACATTCGAAATTGCCCGCCGGCGCCATTATCTCAAGTTCCGATTTTTTCACTGCAAGTGTCTATTAAAAGAAATGACTAAGAGTAATACTAAGAGCAGGGGATGAAGCCCCGTCATTTGGCGCGGCCAATGAGGGACTCTGCATAGCGGCGCAACTTCTCGTAGCCCACCTTGCCAAGCGGCAGCTGTGCCGCAAACCCCATCGCCTCCTCGTGGCAGCGCCGGATCTCGGCCTTGGCAGCCTCTCCGACCCCCGCCTTGAGATAAATCTCCCGCACAGCCTCAATCTTCGCCTGTCTTTCCGCGGCAGTGCCCACCGGCATATTCATCGCGTTCACAAGCGAGAGTCTCTCGTCAGGAGAGTCCTTCACGCTTTCATAGACCTTCGTGAGCAGCCAGGTCTTCTTGTTGTTCACTATGTCGCCGCCGATTGCCTTGCCGAACACCGCGCTGTCGCCGAAAGTGTCGAGGTAGTCGTCCGCCACCTGGAACGCCAGTCCGAGTGAATATCCATATTTATATACAAGGTCGCAGCAGACGGGGTCAGCCCCGGCGATGAGCGCGCCCATCTTTGCCGAGCAGGCAAGCAGCACTGCCGTCTTGAGCCCGATCATCATAATGTAGCTGTTCATCGGGACAAAATCCTTGTCTTCGAAATCCATATCGTACTGCTGCCCTTCGCAGACCTGGGCCGCCGTGTCGGAAAACAGCGACAAGACCTCCGGGAGCACGCGCGAAGGGGCTTTTGCAAGCAGGCGGTAACTTTCTATGCACATCGAATCGCCCGAAAGGGTGGCAGTGTTCCCGTCCCATTTCTTCCACACCGTCGGGACGCCGCGCCGGATGGGAGCGTTATCCATAATGTCGTCGTGGATGAGGGTGAAACTGTGGAAAACCTCAAGCGCAGCGGCCGGAGCGAGCACTTCTTCACCCAGAGAGTCCTTGAAAAGGGAGTAGGCTAGAAGGCACAGACGCGGACGGATGCGTTTTCCGCCGATGCTGATCATATATCTCAACGGGTCATAGAGTCCTGAAGGCTCCGCCGAGAAGGTGAGGGAAGAGAACAGGTCCTTGAGCGCCTGTTCTATCTGGTTTTCCGTAATCATAAAGTTGTCTGTTTATGTTTCGCGCTGCGAAATCTGAGTCACTTATATGGGGGTGATGGATTATGCGGAGCGCCGCAAAAATCCAGACGGCAAAGATAATGATTTTTTGTGCAGTAGGGAAGAGACCGCTTTTATTTGACCTTCGTCTTCTCTGCGGCCGCGCTGTGCTTTTTTCCGGGGCTCAGAATCATAAAGCAGATTGCGAAAATTGCGAGAAAAATGCCAGCTGCGATGCTCCAGGTTATCTTTTCTCCGAACACCAGCGTCCCGATGAGGATGGCGGTGAGGGGTTCGAAAACTCCCATCACGGAGGCTTTGGTGGCGCCGATTATTTTCGTTGAGGCCGCAAGCGTGGCAGTGGAGATTACCGTCGGGATGACCGCAAGTAGCACCAGGTTGATCCACATCGTCGCGTGGTTGTTCAGAAGGGCGAAATCCTCAATCATCGATCCCTTGCCCGTGAGACTGTTCAGAACGGCTATCGCGCCGAAAACCACGCAGCCCGTAGCCAGAGAGTAGAAAGTGAGGATGTCGTTCGGGATGATTTTGACACACCTTTTCTGGTTTATTATTACAATGAAGACAGCATAGACGAGGGCGGAGAAAAACGCCAGAAGAATGCCCTGCCACCCGATGGGCTGGGAGGAGTCGTAGTTGCACAGGAACAGTATCGCGATGAAAGTCAGCACGATGGAGACCCAGGTCTGCCAGGAGGGATAGACCTTCAGGAACACCATAATGAGGGCGACGAGGGTGGGGTAGAGAAAAATAATCGTGGTGGCGACTCCCGAGGGAATGTATTTGTAGGCGAGGAAAAGTCCGAGGCTGCTGTTGGAAAAAAGAAGCCCCAGAACTACCAGCCAGGCTAACTGTTTCTTGTTGACTTTGAATGATTTACGGGAGATGAGAATGCTCGCCGCAAGCACGAGAACCGCCACGGCATAGCGGACGAAGAGCACGGTGTCGGTCTGCACCCCGGCCTTGAGAATCGGCATAGCGAAGAGCGGGTTCATCCCGTAGGTCACTCCGGTAATGACGCCCGCCATATATCCCCAGAATATGTTTTTGTTAATACGCATACTTCTCGTTTTTCGGGCCGCAAAGGTATAAAATACTCACCACATATTTCTTTTTCAAGACCTAAAAATCAAATCCCATTCGTATATTTGCAGGTTTATATCGACAGACGCCCCCGTCAAGGGTCAGGGGATGAATTTATTTGCATAAAAAGGAACACGATGCAAGGCATAGCGACAGTAGTAAAACACACCGGCAGCCATTACCTGCTGACCATTCTTCCCGGGTGGAACCTCTTCCCGGCGGTGCTCAGGGGCAAGGTGCGGCTTGAGGGAAAGAGCGCGACCAACCCGGTTGCGGTCGGGGACTGCGTGGAGTTCTATGCCGACGGGGAGCCGCTTGGGGATGGCAGCGTTCCCGCAAGTGAAGAGGCTCCGGCAGCGATTGTGAAAATACTCCCGCGCCGCAACTACATCATCCGCAAGTCGGTGAACCTGAGCCGTCAGGCGCACATAATCGCCGCCAACATCGACCGCGCCTTTCTTGTGGTGACCCTTGCCTTCCCCGAGGTGAAACTCCCCTTTGTGGACCGCCTGCTGGTGACCTGCGAGGTGTACGGGGTGAAGCCCGTGATTGTTTTGAATAAAATCGACATAGTGCGGGAGTTCTCCGAGGAGTTTCGCGAGGCTCTGGAGAATTTCCACAGAATCTACGCCTCTGCGGGCTATCCTGTAGTCGAGGTCTCGGCAAAGACAGGGGAGGGCATCGAGGAGCTTAGGCGTCTCTGCCTCCAAAAGGGCGATGCCCCTTCGGAAGATGCCCCCTCGGGTGAGAAAACTGCCTCTGATGCTTCCGTTCCGCAAAAGGCCGTCCCCCAAGCCCCTCAGCCCTGCATCTCCCTTTTTTCCGGAGTCTCAGGCGTAGGCAAGTCCTCGCTCATAAAGGCCCTTGACCCCTCGCTCAATCCCCGCACGGGTGAAATCTCCGAGGCGCACCTTCAGGGCCGCCACACCACCACCTTCTACGAAATGTACCAGGCCGACTTCGGGGGCGAAAAAGCCTACATAATCGACACTCCCGGCATCCGCGGCTTCGGCCTCGTGGACCTTGAGAGGGAGGAAATCCCGCTCTACTTCCCTGAAATGCTCCGCGCCTCCGAGAACTGCCGTTTTACCCCCTGCACCCACACCCACGAGCCCCACTGCGCCGTGAAGGAGGCTGTGGCGAGGGGCGATATAAGTCCGGAAAGATATGACTCCTACCTCGGAATGATTGAGGAGTCCACCAAATACCGTTAGTCCCGTCCAAAGTCAACATCCCCCACCCTTCGCCGGAAGCTTTTAATCCAGTCAAAGTCAACATCCCCGCCAGCTATAAAATGAAAACGCTCTCCCTTCGCATATCCCCCGCCTCCAGGGCAATCAACAGAGAAGTCCTCTCGCTTGCTCTCCCGAGCATTCTTGCGAACGTGACGGTGCCCCTTATCGGCATCGTGGACATCGCCGTGGCGGGTCATCAGCCTTCGGACATAATCCCTGCGGCCACTTTCATCGGCGGCATCTCCATCGGCTCGATGATTTTCGATATGCTCTACTGGTGCTTCGATTTCCTGCGTCTGGGGACAAGCGGAATGACCGCCCAGGCCTATGGAAGAAGGGATTTCCGTGGGATCGCCACCATCCTCACAAGAGGAGCAGGAGTTGCGCTCGTCTTTGCTGCCATCTGCCTTCTGCTCCAATGGGTCATCCTTCAGGTCGCCTTTCTCTGCATCCCGTGCAGCCCCGAGGTGAAGAGCCTCGCATCGCAATATTTCTACATCCGCATACTCGCAGTGCCCGCTACCCTCTCCATTATGGCCTTCAGGGGCTGGTTCATCGGCCTTCAGGACACTGTGAGCGCAATGGCTGTCGACCTCACCGTGACCTTCCTCAATGTCCTCTGCTCCATTTTCCTTTCTCTCGGGCTCCACGCCGGACCCGTCCAGTGGAGCGGAATAGGCTTTAGGGGCATCGCTGTGGCCGTCGTGATTGCCCAGTACAGCGGTATTTTTCTCGCGGTAGGCATTCTTGGGGCGAAATACTGGAAGCGCACTTTCGCTCTCTGCCGGTGGCGCGAACTCCTCAGAGAAGCCTTCAAGGGCAGTGAAATCCGCAGATATTTCTCCCTCAACGCCGACCTTTTCGTCCGCTCGCTCAGCTTCATAGGGGTTTACATCGGCTACACCCTCATATCCACCTCCTACGGTGACCTCGCGCTTGCCGTCGCCTCCATCCTTATGAAAATCCTGATGCTCTTCTCCTACTTCACTGACGGTTTCGCCTTCGCGGGGGAGGCTCTTGTGGGGAGGTTTGTCGGAGAGAAGGACCCTGGGGGACTGAGGCTTACGGTCCGCTGGATATTCGTCTGCTCCGCAGCCGTGTGCCTTCTTTTCACTCTCATCTACATTTTCGGCGGGGAGCGGATTCTCGGCATCCTCACTTCCGACCCGGAGGTCGTCGGCGCCTGCTCGCCATATATGCTCTGGCTCTACATTATGCCAGCCTTCGGGTGCATAGCCTTCGCCTGGGACGGAGTCTATATCGGGGCCACCGCAGCAAAGCCCATCCGCAATGTTATGGTGCTCTCAACCCTCTCATTTCTCGGGAGTTACTTCGTCCTTGCGTGGATTTTCCGCCCGGGCCCCGTTCTTGCCGTGCACTTTCTTCTGGGGGCATATTTCATCCATCTGGTGGTCCGTGCCGTTGGACTTAGCGCAACCTACAGGGGCTCGATACTTTCGCGGGTAGAAAAGGAGGAAGGGCAATGAAAAGCATTCTTTCATTTTTCAGAATAAGCCGCCCTTCGCAGACCCCTGTGTCCGAAGCGGAGGCCCCTGAGGTTTACAGAAAGGCGTGCCGCAGCACCTTTGCCGGCGTTCTTCTCGGTTACAGCCTCTACTATGTCTGCCGGATGAGTCTCAGCGTCGTTAAACAGCCCATAATCGACTCCGGAGTTCTCTCCGCCGGCGAACTCGGCCTCATCGGCTCGGCCCTGCTTCTGATTTACGCCTTCGGCAAACTTGTAAACGGGTTCATCGCCGACTACTGCAACATCCGCCGCTTTATGGGTGTGGGACTGCTGCTCTCCTCGGCCGTGAACCTCGTAATCGGGATTCTCGCCTGCGCCGCGACAGGCTCCGTCCTTTCCAAAACAACACTTTTTGTTTGCAGCATAGTGCTTTGGGGCGCCAACGGATGGTTCCAGTCTATGGGCCCGGCTCCCGGAGTCATATCCCTTTCCCGCTGGTTCCCCCTGTCCCGAAGGGGTACATTCTACAGCGTTTTCAGCTCCAGTCCATACATCGGCGAATTCATTTCCTTCGTCCTCATCGCGGCGGTTGTAGCCCGCTGGGGTTGGGAATGGGGTTTCCTGCTGGCCGCAATCATAGGTTTTGCCGGCTCCCTTCTCATATTCCTCACGGTGAAAGACACCCCCGAAAGCTGCGGACTTCCTTCCGTGCAGACGCTCTCCGGAGAGGAAATAAGGCCCGAAGACAAACTCCGTACAAGAATACTCCAGCGCCGTGTGCTTCGCCATCCGGGGATATGGGTAATCGCTGCATCCTCCGCATTCATTTACATAACCAAGTATGCCATAACGGGTTGGGGCGTTCTTTTCCTTCAGAAGGCAAAGGATTTTCCGCTTTCCCAGGCTTCGGGAATCATCGCAGTCGCGGCTCTCGTGGGAGGACTTCTCGGCACGGTGTCGGCCGGATGGATTTCGGACCGCATTTTCAAGGGGGACAGGATGTGGCCATCGCTGCTCTCGGGACTTCTGGGCATTGCGACGCTCTGCCTTTTCCTTTTTACCGGCGGCGGATTCGTCCTTAACACTCTCTATGTCACCGTGTTCAACTTTGCGATGGGAGTGCTCTACTGCATCGTGGCGGGGCTTATGGCAATCGACATCGTGCCCCGCAAGGCAACCGGGGCCGCTCTCGGGGTGGTGGGGATTTCAAGCTATATCGCCGCCTCCATCCAGGACATCGCTAGCGGCTACCTCATTCAGGAAAACGGAAGCGATTTCACCGCGGTCTCAATTTTTTGGATAGTTGCGGCTTTTTTGGCAACTTTGCTGCCGGTTCTGAACTGGAATAAGCTTCGAAAGGAAAGAAACATCAAGCCTCTCGGCATCCAGGCAGACAATTCACAGACAACTAATAATAACCACAAATAATATGACTATAACCATATCACTCTCTTACAATACCGTCTGGGGCGAGAACATCGTTCTTCAGATTGGCAAAAAGGAAGTACCGATGAGGTGCAACGGCCTCGGAAGATGGAGCGCCACGCTCCAGAATGTCCGTCCTGAGGCACTCCAGCATTATAATTTTAAGCTTATTCGTCGTGACGGCACCATAAGGCACGAATGGCGCCACCACTCCCTGCCGCTTTCGGGGGTAGCATCTTCAACATCCATCACCATCTGCGAGAGGTGGCAGGACGCTCCCGAGGATGCTCCGTTCTATTCTTCAGCTTTCACAAAGGGAATTTTCTCTCGTCAGGATGTTTCCGGTGATGCCCCATTATCCGCATCATTGCGGAAGAAGAAGTCTCCCGCAACAACCCTTCTCGTTGTGAATGTCCCGGTGGTGGGCAAGGACGAGGTTCTCTGCATTGCGGGAACGGGCGAGGGGATGGACAACTGGCGGAAGATGACGCCGATGGACGACAGCAGTTTTCCTCAGTGGAAACTCGCCGTGGAAACGGAGGAAGATTTCGAGTACAAACTTGTCATTGCGGACCGCGCCACCCTCACCCCGAAACAGTGGGAAGACGGCGAAAACAGGGTCTGCACCACTTCAGAAGAGAGTTTTACTGTGATTGCCGACATAGCCCACCGCTTCGGCCTTCGCAGATGGAAGGGCGCGGGGCTTGCGATTCCGGTCTTTTCTCTTCGAAGCGAGGATGATTTCGGAGTGGGCGAATTCAGGGACATCAAAAAGGTGGTGGACTGGGCCGTGAAGACAGGACAGAGCGTTATCCAGCTTTTGCCGATTAACGACACCACGATGACCCGCACCTGGACGGACTCCTATCCATATAACGCAAATTCCACCTTCGCCCTCCATCCGCAGTTTGTCTGCCTCGAGGATGCCGGAGTGAAGCCGGATGAGGCTTTCAGGACGCTTCAGACAGAGCTCAACGCCCTGCCGCAGATTGACTATGAGAGAGTGAATTCGGAGAAAACCCGTCTTCTTCAGGGGGCATTCGCCCGGGGCTTTAAGAAGCTCTCCGCAACAGAAAGATACAAGGATTTTTACTCCCGCAATGCCTTCTGGCTGCGCCCGTACGCCGTTTTCTGCGCCCTTAGGGACCTTAACGGCACGGCGGATTTCCACAAGTGGAAGGAGTACGCCAAATTCTCGGCGAAGAAACTCGACAAATTCGAGGCTGAGCACCCTTCCCAGGTGCAGTTCTACTATTTCCTCCAGTACCACCTTGACCGACAGCTTTCCGAGGTCTGCGAGTATGCGCACTCCCGGGGCGTGGTCCTCAAGGGAGACCTTCCGATTGGAATTTCCCGCACCAGCGTGGATGCTTGGCAGTTCCCGCGCCTATTCAATATGGACGAGTGTGCGGGCGCACCGCCTGACGCTTTTGCGGCCGACGGACAGAACTGGGGTTTTCCGACCTACAACTGGGTAGAGATGGCCCGGGACGGCTACGCCTGGTGGAAGGCAAGAATGAAGAGGATGGCGGAGTATTTCGACCTTTTCAGAATTGACCACATCCTCGGATTTTTCCGTATCTGGGAAATCCCTGCGGGAGTTCAGAGCGGACTTCTGGGACATTTCAACCCGGCTCTTCCATACCCTGCGGAGGAACTCGCGTTCGACGGGTTTGACGTGGCTTCAGGGGCTTTCGTAACCCCTCCGTCCGACGACCCTACTGACGTTCTTTTCGTTGAGGACCCTGTGCAGAAAGGTTACTGGCATCCTAGAATCGGTGCGCAGAACACTCAGACCTACCGCAATCTTGACCCTCACCGCCAGGCAGCCTTCAACCGCATCCACGACGACTTTTTCTACCATCGCCACAACGATTTCTGGAAGGAGAACTCCCTGCGCAAACTCCCTGCTCTTCTTCACGCGACCCAGATGCTTGCTTGCGGAGAGGACCTTGGAATGATTCCGGACTGCGTCGCCAGCGTTATGAGCGAGCTCAAAATCCTTTCGCTCGAAATCCAGCGGATGCCGAAGTCCGTGGGCGTGGAATTCGCTGACCCTCACCACTATCCGTACCTTTGTGTCTGCACCAGTTCAACCCACGATATGAATCCTCTCAGGGCGTGGTGGAACGAGGACAGGGAGGCTTCCGAGAGGTTCTACCACCTTCTCGGGTTTGGCGGCAATGCTCCGGCTGAGTTCGAACCGTATCTTGCGGAAAAAGTGGTGAAAGACCACCTTGAATCTCCGGCAATGCTCACAATCCTTCCTCTGCAGGACTATCTTGCGATGGACTCTTCCCTCAGGTCCGCAGACCCCGAGAGCGAAAGAATCAACGTCCCGGCAAATAGCCGCCACTACTGGCGCTACCGCCTCCACCTCCCGCTGGAGACTCTTTGCGAGTCAGAGGAATTCAATACACGCCTAAAGAAACTTATCGCCGATAGCGGCAGATAAAATCCGAAGGAGGACTCACCAGTAATGGATGCAACTGTAAATGATACTGTAAATGAAACTGTAAATGAAACTGTAAAATCGCGAAAGAAAAGCTTTTATCCCATTTTGGAAAACCGAAATAAAGATGTCAGTCGATGAACAAGTTCGGAAAGCAGAACCAAATTTTTGGGGGTCAAGAACGTAAAGTGTAGAACTTATTCCGCAATTTTGTGTTAAAACTGTAGAATCTATTCATCAATTTTCTTATTTTTGCATCAAAATTGCAAAATATGGAGAGGCTCTACACTTTGTATCATTTTCTTCTGTCGCAGACGGAGACAACATTTCTGAGGTATCTTTATTCTCGGATTGATTGGAATTCACGGCTTATCGTCATCGAAGGGGCGCGGGGAGTCGGGAAGACCACTATGGTGCTACAGCGGATTAAACTCAGCGGTGAGTCCGCGACATCTTTATATCTGGATGCCGGTCACACCTACTTTTCTTCAAATTCTCTCTATGATCTTGTGGAGACATTTTATAAAAATGGAGGGAAGTGTATTTATATCGATGAGGTACACAAATATGAGGCGTGGTCTCGTGAGGTCAAGATGATGTATGATTATCTGCCCGAACTGAAGATTGTCCTCACCGGTTCGTCGCTGCTTTCCATTAAGAAAGGCGTTGATGCGGATTTGAGCCGAAGGGCAATTGAATATACCCTTTCAGGTCTGTCTTTCAGAGAGTTCCTGTTTCTTTCGGAGGGAATTTCCGTTCCGGTATATTCTCTGGAGGACATTGTGGCGGGGAAGGTTGATATTTCTGAGAAGGTCAGGTTCCCGATACCTCTTTTCCATAAGTTCCTTGAAATGGGGGACTATCCTTTTTTTTCAATGGACAACTATCAGATTCGTCTCAACAATGCCGTGAACCAGACTCTTGAAGTTGATATCCCTCAATATGCTCGGATGAATGTGTCCGCGGTGGTTAAATTGAAGAAA
The DNA here is from genome assembly GCA_963640535.1 of bacterium. GTDB lineage: Bacteria > Bacteroidota > Bacteroidia > Bacteroidales > UBA932 > Cryptobacteroides. The sequence continues at coordinate 44,982 of CAVHYU010000008.1, forward strand.
CTTCTGAATATCATTTCTCAGAGCGTTCCCTTCAAACCCAATTTCTCCGAGATAGCCAGGTCACTTGAGGTGGATAGGGCGACTGCATCGACATATATGACCTATATGGAAAAATCCGGTCTGGTGCGACAGCTGCATACGGCCGACACCGGGATGAAAATCCTTGAGAAGGTGGATAAGGTTTATCTGGCAAATACGAGCCTTATGTATGCGCTTGCGGCGAACTCCCCGGAAATCGGAAGCGTCCGCGAGACATTCTTCTTTGCCCAGACCTCTGTTGTCTCCACAGTCGCAAGCGCGGATATGAGCGGAGATTTCCGAATCGACGGCTACACATTTGAAGTTGGTGGACATTCAAAGAAACAGAAGCAGATTAAAGACATCCCGGACTCATTTGCGGTAAAGGATGACATAGACTTCCCGGGCTACCGCACCCTGCCCTTGTGGAATTTCGGGTTGCTGTATTAACTCAAGTTTCACTCCTGCGAAACTCAAAATTCGACAAATATGAAACAGGAAGGTTTGACGGTTACGGCTCCGGACGGGGAGAAGAGGGTGCTGCTGCACACTTGCTGCGCGCCGTGCTCTTCGGCGATTGTGGAGTGCTTGCTCCGGAGCGGGATAACTCCCGTCATCTATTACTGCAACCCAAACATTTACCCGGAGGAGGAATATCTCATCCGAAAACGTGAGTGCTCGCGCTATGCCGCCTCGCTGGGGCTGGAAATCGTGGATGCGGACTATGACCACGAGGCGTGGCTTGCCGGGGTGAAGCGGATGGCCTCGGGGGAGGGCGTTTCCGACATCGCTTCCGAGCCCGAAAGGGGAGGGCGGTGCCTTCAGTGCTTCAAATTCAGGCTTTTGAAAACCGCCGAGTACGCTGCTGCAAACGGCTTCAGGGTCATTACGACGACCCTTGCCTCTTCCCGCTGGAAATCCCTAGACCAGATAAACGCCGCAGGGCGCTGGGCTGTGGAGCAGGTGAGAGGCTCTATGAGGGCGGGCGCTGAGACCTCGGCGCTGGAGTCTCACTTAGACGATTTTCCCGGAGGCGGAGCGGCTGAGAGCCCGAACAGCGGCCCAGTCTGGTGGGACCAGAACTGGCGCAAGGGCGGACTCCAGGAGAGGCGCGGAGAAATTATCCGGGAGATGAATTTCTACAACCAGCTCTGGTGCGGCTGCGAGTTCAGCCGAAAGTAGGGACGTAGAGCATACGGCGGCGGCAGGCCGCTTCTTATTAAGCCTTCCTAAGCCGACAGCCAGGCCATAAAATCATCGACCCTGGCCCGTGAGACCGCCATCTCAAAATCGGACGGGGGAGTTGAGAGCACTACCAGACGGCCTGAAGGCTGCCTCATTATGCTCTGGATGGCCTTGATGTTCACGATGCAGCCTCTTGAAATCCTGAAAAACGACTTCTGGGGGAGTTCCTCCGCAATGACATCAAGCGAAGAATCCACGATGTATTTCTTCCCGTCCTCGGTGCAGATGAAATTGCTCTTCTCCTCGGAGTAGAAATAGGCTATGTCCTCCACCTTAACCGGGACAATCTTGTCTCCCAGCCGTACGATGAATCTCTCCTTTCCGCCTCCTCCTGAGCTTCGGCCCTGCTCCATAGCGCGGAGCGCCGCTGCCACGTCGGACGGGGTCTGGAGGCTGCTCAGAGCTCTTTTAACTGCGCGGTCAAGGTCCGAGGGGTCGATTGGCTTGAGCAGATAGTCCAGCGAACCGGCCTCGAACGCCTTTATCGCGTAGCTGTCGTAGGCCGTTGTCATTATGACCTTTGCAGAGATTTCTGTCTGACGGAAAATCTCGAAGCAGTTCCCGTCGGAAAGCTCAACATCCATAAATATAATGTCCACACCCTTTTCCTGAGACCATCCGCCGTGCATTCCTGCCCCGTTGCCGGAGTGCTCCTGAAGATAGGCCACAGTACCCGCGACAGAGTCGGTCGTGCCTACAATCTGAAGGTCCGGATAGCGGCTTGTAAGTGCGTGGGAAAGCGCCTTCTGAGCCATAGGTTCGTCCTCTACGATTAATACTTTCATATTCCTGAAATTATGTGGTGATATTCTATAAATTAATTGCTTACACAATTTTATACAAGCCCTGTGCGGTAGGGGGGATCATATCCCTTATAACAGTGGCAGCCGCACAATATACTCGTCCTCAGTCTTTTCAATCCCGATTTCCCCGCCTCCGAGGTCCGAGTACTGCTGCCGGATATATTTCTGCCCCACCCCCGTCGAGGAGGTTGCGCTCTTTCGGGGTGAAAGCGTATTTCTTACCTCTATGAAGGCCCCGTCGCTCCCGATGGAAATCTCCAGAGGCCTCTTAGCGCTCACCGCATTGTGCTTGAACGCATTTTCCACCAGCATCTGCACTGCGCACGGAGGCACCTTCTTCTCCAGGTCTCCCCCGGGAATGGACTCACTCACCTCGAACCCCTCGGGAAACCTTGTTCGCATAAGAGACAGATAGGAATCGACAAACTCCATCTCCCTTCCCAGACTCACCGTCCGCTCCTCCTCGCTGCGGAGAATGTAGCGGTAGAGGCCCGCCAGACGGTGAATGAACTCGCTCGCCGCCTCGTTCTGGCCGTCCACCACCAGAGAGTCCAGCACGTTGAGCGAATTGAACAGGAAATGCGGGTTCACTTGCTGCTTGAGGCTCTCGTAGCGGAACTGCGCATAATGCCTTTTCTGCTTTTCCGCCTTCATCGCCTGCTGCACCTCGAGCGAATAGTTCGCGATGAAAATTATGCAGTAAGCCGAGATTTCGCAGATGAGGCACTCGACGCACAGCTGAAGAAACTCCGTCGTGAGCTCGGGCCGGATCTCGCTCTCGGGGGAGAAGCACACGATGTAGGCGGTGAGCTGCGAGGTGATGAGAATGAAAAGGATGAAAAGGAAAATCCACACGTTGCGCCCGAACTGCTCCCGGAGAGTCTTGCTGAAGCGTATGAATATGATGTTGAGGCAGATAAAGGCCACAAGTACCGCCGAGTTCGAGAGAATCATTCCCAGCACCTCAAGCGTTGTCCAGGCGGAGCGCCCGGCAGACGAGAATGCGAAAATGACAAGTCGGAGGATGAAAATTATGGCCACGGAGAAGACCAGAATCCTCACCTGCTCCTTCCTGTCCCCGCGGCTCTGAAGATGGGAATTTCCGTGGACGAGTGCACCTGCAACGGCGTTAGTGACCCAGCCGAGAATGAGAGTGGTAAGAAAAGTCGCGAGAGAACTTGCCGCGACCCCCGCCCCGAGAAACTTTCCCAGAAGAAGACCTCCTTCAGTGCCTATGAGAAATCCTGCGACATTCACAAGGATTATGCAGGCGGCGGTGACCTCCAGACGCAGATTCCGTCGCCAGCAAATGACAACGGTGAGCGCCATAGTGAGAAGGGTCAGCAGAAGTTCATCGCTGAGCCCGAATTTCCCGAAGGTGAACGCCACTGCGGCGTGCGCAAGGGCGAAAAGCAGGACAATAAGCCCCGTGATCTTGGTCTCTTTAGTCATTATGCGGTCATTCCCTCCCTCCGCAAGGGGAGGGCTTGTAATTACTCCGCTAAATTAAGAAATAAACCTGAAAATCAACGAAAAAACTAAAGAATATCCTCCCGTTCCCTGGGGAAATCTTCGGAAAAGCACCGAAAATCCTTCCGATTTCATCCGCCCCGGAGCGCAGTTCATCCCGAAAAATCCGCAGTTCGTCGTAAACTTGGGACGAATTGATGATTTTTTGCATATATTAGCGGAACGATTACAAAACTACACTAATAACCGCCTTCGGCTTTTGAATTTTAAGCGGACGGGCAGAAAACATAAACTTTTTATCGGGATCTTAACGCAGAAATGCGCTTTTTGTTCTCCCGAGAGAGACCACATAATGATGAAAGAGCGAAAACCAAAACTGTCATTCTGGCAAATCTGGAACCTGAGCTTCGGCTTTATGGGCGTCCAGATCGGATATTCCCTCCAGAACTCGAACACCTCCACCATACTTCAGTCTTTTGGGGCTGACCTGGGAAGCTTGAGCTATTTCTGGCTTGCCGCGCCGCTCGCAGGACTCATCGTGCAGCCGATAGTCGGAATGTTCTCCGACAAGACCTGGACCCGTCTGGGAAGACGGATTCCGTTTATCCTTGCCGGAGCGATAATCTCCACTCTCGCGCTCGTTCTGATGCCGAACTGCCCTAAACTGCTGGCCTTCGCTCCGCTCCTTATGGGCGCGCTCATCTTCCTGTTTATGGACCTGTCGTTCAATGTCACTATGCAGCCTTTCAGGGCCCTCGTGACAGATATGCTGGATGATAGCCAAAAAACGGAAGGATTTGTGGTTCAGACACTTCTGATTAATCTCGGAGCCGTTGTGGGCGCTCTGCTTCCGCTTGTGATGACCTGGTGCGGAGTGAGCGACGAAGCTGCCCCTGGGCACGTCGCAGACCATATAGCCTATTCCTATTATATAGGAGGAGCCATTCTCCTTCTTTCGGTGCTCGTAACTTCATTCAAGGTTAAGGAATATCCTCCGGAGGAGTTCGCGCGCTATAACGCCCAGGAAACCCCCGCAGACGGCAGCGCCGCCCCCGCTTCCCAAAGCGCAATTGCCGGAGCCGCCCCTGAGGCGACAGCCGGGACTCAGGTAAAAACCCCGGAGTCAAAGAGTTTCCTCCAGCTTCTAAGAAGCACCCCTAAGGTTATGCTCCAGCTCGGAGTGACCCAGTTCTTCTCCTGGGCCGCCCTCTTTCTTATGTGGAACTACCTCAAGCCTGCCATCACGGGCGTAGTCACCGACCCTTCAGGCGCAGTCCTCTCCGAGGGTGCAACGGCAACCTGGGTGGGCGTTCTCAACGCCGTCTATCCCGTTCCCGCCTGCATTATGGCCATATTTATGACCCAGATAGCCCGCAGGGTAGGCAACCGCACCCTCTATGCGATTACCCTCGCCTTCGGCTCTCTCGGCTTCCTCGGGCTCTCCCTCATCCATAACCAGTATCTTCTGATGCTCCCGATGGTGGGAATAGGCATCGCCTGGGCCGGTATTCTCGCAATGCCATATTCCATCCTCGCCCGAGCCATCCCGGCAAGCGCCGCAGGGGCCTATATGGGAATCTTCAACTTCACCATCGTCATCCCTCAGATCTGTATGGGACTTCTCGGCGGAGTCATCGTAAAATATGTTTTCGGCGGCAGCGCCGTCGCAATGCTCGCTCTCGCGGGGGCTCTGATGCTCTGCGCCGCAGTGAGCGTGGCTTTCGTTCAGGAAAAACCTTCCAGCGGCGAGTAGCCCCTCCCCGAAACCTGAATTGCCCCCATAAACCCGAAAAGAAACTAATAATTACACCAATATGAAACGAATACTGACAATTTTGGCAGCCCTTTCGGTCTCGCTCTCCCTCTTCGCCCAGAACGGGTTTGAGGTCAGAGGAACGGTCGTGGACGCGCTCGGGCCTGTCATCGGAGCAACTGTCATTGAACAGGGCACTTCCAACGGCGTTTCAACCGGCATTGACGGAGAATACTCCCTCAAGGTCGCTTCAGCCGAGGCTCTTGTGGAGTTCAGTTGCATAGGCTACGCCACCCAGGTTTTCCCTGCCTCCTCAGTCCCTGCAACGGTTACCCTCAAGGAGGACGCTGTTTTTCTTGACGAAGCAGTCGCCATCGGTTACGGTTCCCAGAAAAAGAAGGAAGTGACCGGAGCGGTTTCCTCCATCAAGGCCGAGGATTTCAACGCCGGAGTGAAGAGCAGCCCTATGGGACTTCTTCAGGGCAAGGTGGCCGGACTCAACATCATCCGCACCACCTCAGACCCTACCAGCACCGGCTACAGCGTGCAGATCCGCGGATTCTCCACTCTTGACAAGGGTGCCGGAACATCTCCTCTGTACATCGTGGACGGAGTGCCGGTAAGCAACATCGACAACATCTCTCCGGATGAAATCGCCTCTATGGATGTTCTCAAGGACGGTTCTGCTGCGGCAATCTACGGAACGAGAGGAACCAACGGCGTGATTATCATAACCACCAAACGCGGCGGCAACTTCACCGAAACCGCCACTACCCAGGTGGACTACTCCGGTTATGCCTCAGTCTCAATGCGCAATTCCTCCACTGGAATGGCCACTCCGGACGAGTTTATCAACATCTCCGAGACCACCGGCGGAGTCATCACCCCGCTTATCTACCGCGACGAGAACGGCGACCCTTACCGCACTGACTGGATGGGCGAAATCACCCGCAAGGCAGCCTTCACCCAGAACCACAATCTCGCAATTACCGGTTCCTCAAGCAAATTCAACTACCGCGCTTCCATAAACTGGAAAGACGCCGAGGGTATAGCCCGCAACAACGAAAGGAATGAGGTCATCGCCAAGATAGCCGCATCGCAGAAAGCTCTCAAGGGCTGGCTCGACCTTAACTACGACCTTTCATATATGCACTACCGCAACGACTACTTCTGCGGTGACTTCAAGCAGGCTGCAATCCTCAATCCTACTATGCCAATCTACGACTCCAGCACGGTCTCCGGCTACTACAACCCTCAGGGCACGGGCCAGAGCAACCCGGTGGAGAATATGAATCAGAAGGAGTCCTACCAGACCGGCAACTACTTCAGGGGTTCCGTGAAGGCCACTCTCAACATTCTTCCTGTCGAGGGCTTGAAAATCAACGCCTTCGGAGCGATTGAGGAGGGCGACAACGCATCCTACTGGTCAAATAAGCAGATAACTACCGATGTCGAGGGCTCAGGAAAGGCCGGAAGGTCAACTTCGCGCAGCTTCAACAAACTCTTCGAGGCCACCATCGATTACGCCCACAGCTTTGGCCGTCACAACATTTCCGCCGTTGCAGGTTTCTCCTACCAGAACTTCCTTAACGACGAGATGTCCGTGGAGAACAAGGGCTTCCCGACCGAGAGTATGAAATACTACCAGATTGGAAACGGTGATGCCGAGAAAACCTACCTCAAGGCATCCTCTTCCCGCAACTCCAACACCCTCGCAGCCTTCTTCGCGAGAGCGAACTACAACTACGCTGAGAAATATCTCGTTTCCGCTTCAATCCGCCGTGAGGGTTCTTCCCGTTTCGGCGCGAACAACAAGTGGGGCTGGTTCCCTGCAGTGAGCCTGGGATGGAGAATCACCGGCGAGGACTTTATGAGCGGAGTGAGCGGCGTGGACGAGCTCAAACTCAGACTCGGATTCGGTGTGACGGGTAACAACCTCGCCTCCGACCTCAAGTCCGTTATGATGCTCACCAACGGCGGAACATTCTGGTACAACGGCAAATATGTCTACACCTACGGCGTGGGACAGAACGTGAATGCGGACCTTAGGTGGGAGAAAAAGTTCGAGTACAACCTTGGACTTGACTACGCCTTCCTTGACAACCGCCTCTATGGAAGCCTCGACGCCTATTTCCGTCAGACCCGTGACCTTCTTTGGGACTATGAGGTGCCGACCCCTCCGTACCAGTACTCCACTCTTTTGGCGAACGCCGGAAGAATGAACAGCTACGGCGTGGAACTCACTCTGAGCGGTGTTCCTGTGAAGACCCGCGACTGGACTTGGGTCACCACCCCGACGATTGCCTACAACCACAACGTAATCACCAAACTCTCCGACGAGTCCAAAGGCTTCAATTACAAGGAAACCACAACCGGAAGCGTCAGTGAAACGGGAATTATGAACACCAACACCCAGATTCTCCGCGAGGGACGCTCCGTGGGCACATTCTACGGGTACAAATTCCTCGGAATCAACAACGGCACCTGGTACTATTCCACCCCTGCCGGCGGAGTAATCGACTCATCCGGTGCGGCTGAAGGCTACCGTCAGGAACTTGGCAACGCCCAGCCGTGGTTCACCTTCGGATGGAACAATACTGTAAGGTACAAGAATCTTGACCTCTCCATCTTTATGAGAGGAGTCGTAGGCAACAAAATCTTCAACCTCACCCGTTGGGCATACGGTCCTATGGCCGCAGCAACCGACAACTTCTTTATGAAGGATGTCAAGACCTCGGACGGAGTTGTCCTTACGAACAAGGAGCAGTTCTCGGACTACTACCTCGAGAACGGTTCCTATCTCAAAATTGACAATGTAACAATAGGTTACAACTTCAAGTTCAAGGAAACTTCCCTCGTGAACAGCCTCAGGGTCTATGTAACGGGACAGAACCTTGCCACAATCACCGGCTACAGCGGACAGGACCCTGAGGTGGACACCACCAGCGTCTGGAATCCGGGCATAGACTTCTGCGACTTCTACCCGACGGTTGCCACTGTGCTTCTTGGAGTCAACATATCATTCAAATAGAGGAGGATAGAAGAATATGAAAAAGATTATTTACACCATAGCGACGGCTTCCCTCGTACTGTTCTCCGCAGGCTGCAATATGCTTGACGAGGTGAACTACGGAAATCCTACCGTCGAGGATATGATGACCAGCGAAGACAATGTCATCAGGGTTGTGGGACAGATTTATGCGAATGTGAAATATACCCACGACCACTGGGGCTACTGGGGACTTGTAACCATCACCGCTGACGAGGGCCTCTGCGTGCCGAGAAACGGTGCAAAGGACTGGAACGACGGAGGTTACTGGCTCAAGCAGAACGACCACACCTGGGACCATCGCGGCGACGCGCTCAAGGAGGTTTGGAACGTGACCGTTGCGGGCGCCGTCCAGTGCAACCAGATAATCAAGAATCTCAACGACTACAAAGCCTCTATGTCCGAGGATGTCTATAACCAGTACATCGGCGAGGTGGAGGTTATGCGAACCTACTACTTCTACCAGATGTTCGAGTGCTTCGGCCGCATCCCGTACACCGAGCAGTTCGAGGAGGTTACAGGACCGCTTCTCGAACCTCAGGAAGTCTGGTCGCACCTTGTCGCAACCCTTGAGAAGAATGCACCGAATATGGCTGTCGTGACAGACGCGAACCGCGCGGCGAACTACGGCCGCACCACCCAGGGCTTCGCATACGCCCTCCTCGCACGCCTCTACCTCAATGCCGAGAGCTACGGCTGCACCGCCGACAATGTCTTCAAAACAGTGGAGAAACCTTCCCAGTTCAGCGGCTCATTCTACGACAATTGCGTCCGCTGCTGCGACTGCGTCATAAATGCAGGCTCATACACCATCGAGTCCGACTATTTCCACAACTTCGCCCTCTTCAACGAGGACAGCAAGGAGACGATTTTCGCAATTGTGGAGAACGGACTCACCGACGACGAGCACGACTCCGGCAAGGTGAAGAACAAGCTCCGCATCCCGTACAACACCCACCACTACGGCATCCAGTACTACTACGACACTGTCCTTGACACTTGGAACGGCTTCTGCGCGCGTCCTTCATACCTTGACATCTTCAAGTCCAACAGGGCCGCCGCCGTTGCCGAAAAGGATATGCTGGACAACAGCAAGATGAGAGGCTACTACAACACCGACCTTCGCGGCCCCGGAACAGAACTGCTGGGAACCGCAAACACCAAGACCTGGGGCTGGTTCGTAGGACCTGTGCACAAGAAAGGCAGCACCACCGAGCTCTATCTTGACCCTAAGGTCGTGGACTCCGACAACCCTAACGGCACGCCGACCGAACTCCACGTGGGCATCACCAACATCCGCGATGCAAGCAACTTCGACGGTGCCCGCCTTAACAAGTGGGAACTGGACAAGACCGGCACCTACAAATACTGCGAGAACGATATGCCTATCATCCGTTACGCCGATGTGCTCTGGATGAAGATTGAGGCGGTTCTTCGCGGCGGAGCGGGTTCTGTCGCTTCGGTGACTTCTCTTCCTGAGTTCTCCACCTACATCAAGCGCTGCTTCGCTTACGATGCAGACCCGGAGCAGGCTTTCAGGGAGGCTTACGGAGATGTGAACGGCTGGACTCTTGACGAGGTGCTCGCGGAGCGCGGCAGGGAGTTCAGTTGGGAGATGGTGCGCAGGCGCGACCTCATCCGCTACGGAAAGTTCAACGACATCCAGTATGTCGCCTCAAGTGCCAAGACTGCAGTGCGCAAGTGGTTCCCGATTCCTTACTCAATCCTTGAGAAATCCCTCATCGACCCGCAGACGGGACAGAAAGTTTGGACACAGACCCCTGGCTACGAAAATTTGTAAAATTTATAAATACTTAATTACTAACACTTTAATCACATTGATTATGAAAAAGTTTTTTTATGCGATTGCATCTCTTGCTCTTCTCGCCGGACTTGTTTCCTGCGAAAAGAAGGACACAAAGATCAATTTTGACAATCTGACCCTTGATGGTTTCTATGTTTATGGCGAAGCTACCGGCGCTGCCGACAAGGTTCTTTCAGTGAACGCGATGTCAGCCGGCTTCAATGAAGTTACCAAGGCCGTCCGCACCGGTATGTACGAGAAGTACATCTACCTCGAGGGCGGAAAGGAGTTCTCCCTTATCGAGAACAAGGCCGGAGTGAAGACTTTCTACGGCGCCAACCTTACTGAGGTGAACTACGGCTACGGCACAGATGAGAACCCTGGCAAGAACTTCGACAATAACCCTAATATGATGATTCTTCAGGGTGAACTCATCATCGGAGAGGACGCTCCTGCGCTCAAAGTTGCTGAAAGCGGTCTGTATCACATCGTTCTTGACAACAACGCCGAGAAAGACCTCAAAAATGCACAGATCATCATTCAGAAGGCTGACTTCGGCATCCGCGGCGGTTGCAACGGCTGGGGCTTCACACAGGGCGAGGCTGTCCGTGACGCAGCTACAGGAGTCATCACCTACACTTGGACTGACCTTGATTTCTCTGCCAACGGAACCTTCAAATTCGCTTCCTGCGAAGGCTGGAAAATCAATCTTGACGAGGACGGTGTCGTAAAGGCAGAGGTTTCTCTCGCTCAGACAGACGGCAAACTTTCCATCAACGGCTTCGACATTGTCATCGGTGAAAAGGCAGGTCTTTATCGTGTCGTTCTTACCTACACTCCGAAAAACGGCGGTCTTGCAGACTCTTTTGCTTACTCTGTAGAGCTCACTAAGGAGTCCACTCTTCCTGAGACTTGCTACCTTATCGGCGAAGGCATCGCCGGCTGGAAACTTCCTGGCGACGAAGTCGCTATGATTCCTGCTCACTCAGAGCCGGGCGCATTCTGGGCCATCCGCTACATCGAGGCTGGCAAGACATTCAAATTCTCAGAAATCAACACAGGTTGGGGCAAGGATTTCTATCAGCTCACAACCAATACAGGTTATGAGGTTGTCGGTTCCGACTGCAAGGTTTCCGAGACCGGTCTCTATATGATTGAGGTTGACTTCAAGGGCAGCAGCATTACTCTTTCCAAGGCTGAGGTTTATGGAATTGGTAACGCTTTCGGAAGCTGGGATGAGGGAAAATATCCTTTCACAGTAAAAGGAAAACTTCTTGAGACAAGTGCAGCAGCTTCAGGAGATCTCCGTATGTATGTTAAATCCACTCTCCCAGCCGCTACAGGCAACTGGTGGCATCGTGAGTTCAACATCTACGACGGCAAGATTGAGTATCGTGCTGCAGGTGGTGACCAGGCTGCTGTGACTGTAAGTACAGGACAGATGATCACCCTTGACTTCAATGCAGGAACAGGTTCTATTAACTAGTTGCTTTAGGGCTAATTGGCGGAGGATTACTGCCTCTTAGTCCGTTAAGCCAAGTCTATCGACCGGCGGTTCCTGACCGAACCGCCGGTTGCCAATATGAGAGACGATGCTCCGCTGCTGTCGGATGACGGGACTGCGGAACGGCTCACAGAATGCTCTAAAGAATGAAGAAACGCATCATTTTCTACGCTGCGGCGCTTGCCCTTCTCTTTTCGTGCAGCGCGCCGGATAATCCTTCCGGAGATAATCCCGGGGAAGGAAGAGGGTCTTCAACGGACCTTTCGTCTCTTCCTCTTGGTCTTTCCGCCATCCCCGAGACCCCGTCGGCCGATGCCTCCTGCACGCTCTACTACAAGGCTGGCGGAAGTTTCCCGTTTTCAGGCTACAGTGACGCTCTTTATGCCCACATCGGGCTTGTGGAGTTTGAGTGGAAGTATGTTCAGGCTCAGTGGACGGAGAATACGGACAAATGCCGCTGGACAAAAGTCACAGGGCAGGATAATCTCTGGGCTCTGGAACTGAAACCGACAATCCGCGAGTGGTTCGGGGCGGGGGAGAGCGAGTCAATCTCAAAGATTGGCGTTGTCGTAAGAAATGCTGCCGGAAGCAAACAGACGGCAGACCTTTTTGTCAGCGTCACGGACACCCACAAAGGCTTCACTCCGGGCGCTGTCGTTGAGAAATCTCTCCCTGCCGGCGTCGAGGACGGAATAAACTACACCGGCTCCACCGAGGTTACTCTTGTTCTTCGCGAGAAGGACGCCGAGGGGAAGCACTACGCCCACTGCTGCGTTGTGGGAGATTTCAACTCCTGGACTCTCTCCAAGGGCTGCGAAATGTACCGCGACGAGACCGCCGGGGTTTGGTGGACCACCCTCACAGGCCTTTCCGAGGGAAAGGAATATCGCTTTCAGTATCAGCTCATAGACTCCGAGGGGAACGCCATCCGCATCGCGGACCCCTATTCCGAGATCATCTACTCCGGTGACGACCAGTGGATTTCTTCCTCCACTTACCCAGACCTTCCATCCTATCCGTCAGGCACTTCCGGCCTTGTGTCCGCCTTCCGGACCTCGCGCACGGAATACGCGTGGAAAGTGAACGATTTCAGCGTTTCCGACCCTTCGAACCTCGTAATCTACGAACTCCATCTCCGCGATTTCTCCTCTTCAGGAGACCTTGGGGGAGCGGAAGAGCACCTTGACTACCTTCAGAGCCTCGGCGTGAACGCCATAGAACTTATGCCGGTGCAGGAGTTTGACGGCAACGACAGCTGGGGCTACAACCCTTGCGCCTATTTCGCCCTTGACAAGGCCTATGGCACCCCTTCCCACTACAAGGCCTTCATTGACGAGTGCCACCGCAGGGGGATAGCAGTGCTGCTGGATGTGGTTTATAACCACGCGACGGGCTCTCATCCGATGGCGAAAATGTATTGGGATGCTACTGCAAACAAGACAGCTGCGAATAATCCGTGGTTCAACACGGATGCGCCGCACCCGTACTCGGTCTATCACGACTGGAATCACGAAAACCCCGAGGTGCGCTCCCACATAAAACGAAGCCTCGCCTTCCTTCTTGACGAATACCGCGTTGACGGCTTCCGTTTCGACCTCACCAAGGGTTTCACTCAGAAAAAGAGCTCCGAGTCCAATGTGTCTTCCTACGACGCTTCCCGCATTGCAATCCTCAAGGACTATGCTTCGGCAGTGTTCTCGGCTAATCCTAAGGCCGTGGTGATTTTCGAGCATTTCTGCGACACCGGCGAGGAAAGGGAACTTGCCGGGGCGGGTGTAAGGCTTTGGAGAAATATGAACAATGCCTATTGCCAGACCGCTATGGGATGGCTCTCCGACGGGGACGACCTCAGCGGAATGTGGACTGGGAATTCGTCAATGCCTTGGGGCTCTCTTGTGGGCTTCCAGGAAAGCCACGACGAGGAAAGAACAGCCTACAAGGCTCTCACCTGGGGCAACGGAATCACATCCGACCTCGCCGCAAGGATGAAGCGCGAGAGGCTCAATGCCGCCTTCTCCCTTCTCGTGCCGGGCCCCAAGATGATATGGCAGTTCGAGGAACTTGGCTACGACGTTTCCATTGAGTCTCCGAGTCGCACCGGTCGCAAGCCTCTCCACTGGGATTACCTTGAGAATGCTTCCAGAAAAGACCTTTATGACTGCTACGCCGCTCTTCTTTCCTGGCGCTTTTCCCATCCTGAGTTCTTTACCGAAGGAGCCTCATTCTCCTGGTCGGTCGGAAGCGGATGGAAAATCAGGACTATGCAGGGAAAATCCACTTCCGGGGCAGAGTTTTTTGTCGTGGGAAATTTTGACACCGCGGACAATTCCTCTGTAACCGTAAATCTCCCGTCCTCCGGAGTCTGGACCGATGCACTTGATTCGCAGACTTTCGAAACTTCATCAATGTCCCTCAACCTCTCGCTCAAGGCCGGAGAATTCCGCCTTCTTTCGAAAACAAAATGATCTGTTAAAAATCCATAAATTATTGAGTAATAACTAATAACTCCGAAATAGATATGAAAACAAGACACATAACCTTTTTTGCGGCACTTGCCCTCTGCGTCCTCGCGCTCGCATCCTCCTGCACCCGCAAATCTTCCTCCGCGACCCATCCCGAGTGGAGCTACGATGCGGTGGTGTATGAAATGAATGTCCGTCAGTTCACTCCTGAAGGCACTTTCGCAGCAGCCCAGAAGGAACTTCCGCGCCTGAAGGCTCTTGGAGTTGACATCCTCTGGCTGATGCCGATTCATCCCATCGGAGTTGAGGGCAGAAAGGGGACTCTCGGCTCCTACTACGCCGTTCGCGACTACAAGGCTGTGAACCCAGAGTTCGGCACGATGGAGGATTTTGAAAATTTCCTGTCTGCTGCACACAAGGAGGGTTTCCACCTGGTTCTTGACTGGGTGGCGAACCACACCGCTCCTGACGCTGTCTGGACCCGTGACCACCGCACTGACTGGTATCAGGTGGACTCACTTGGAAATTTCATTATAAAATATGACTGGACCGACATAGCCCAGCTCAACTACGATAATCCTGAAGTGCTTGACGCACAGGTGGATGCAATGAAATTCTGGCTCTTGAAGGGAATCGACGGCTTCCGCTGCGACGTGGCTGGCGAAATGCCGGTTGAGGTGTGGGAGTACATAATCCCGCGTCTAAGAAGCGAATACCCTGACATCTATATGCTCGCGGAAGGGGAGAAAACCGCTCTTCACGCTGCCGGCTTCGACGCCACATACGCCTGGGAACTCCATCATCTTCTGAACGACATAGCTCAGGGCAAGAAAAACATCCCTGAACTTCTTGAATACGTCGAGCGCGATGCGAAGAACTACCCCTCCGACGCCTTCCGCCTTATGTTCACCTCCAACCACGACGAGAATTCCTGGTCAGGCACCGAGTTCGAGAGAATGGGCGATGCAGCGGACGTTATGGCAGTTCTCTGCTACACTCTACCGTCTTCCCAGCCGCTCATCTACACGGGTCAGGAGGTCGGCTGGAGGCGCCGCTTCCAGTTTTTCGAGAAGGACGAATCTCCGGTTTGGGAGGCAAACAGCCACACTGCTCTCTACCAGAGTCTTAACAGCTTGAAACACACCCATCCGGCCCTTCTTTCCGGCGAAAAGGGAGGCAAATTCGAGGTCCTCTCCACTGCAGACAGCACCCTCGTCTTCACCCGCACGGTTCCAGGCGACACTGTAACAGTCTCCGCCCAGCTGAAAGCCCCGTGGACCTACACCATATCCTCTACAGCACACTAAGTCTCCCCTCGAATAACTTAAAAATGGCCGAGCAGCAGCCCGGCCATTTTAAGTTTTTAGAGGTTGAAAGTCCAGACCTTGCCATAATTCCTGAGCGTGCTGACCTTTGCCGTGTGATCTGTGAGGTTGTAAACTACCGACCATTGTGTGTTGCTGGTGAGCTTCTCGGGATTCTTCGGCTGTGAGGCGGCTTCAAGAGTGCTCATCGCCTGTTCTTCCGTCAGGATATTGTTGTGGAGGGCAAGCGAATCCGCTATTTTGTCGTAACGGTCGCGGCCGTGCTCGGACAACCCTCCATATTGATGGTTGGCCATCTTAGGGGAGACGTAGAAGTTGGTCACGTATCTCTCGCCCACAAGAGGGTCGAAGGTG
>CAVHYU010000009.1:0-43713 GCA_963640535.1 bacterium
CTGCCTTGCTCCTATCACCAAGGTGCTCAACGACAAGTTCGGTGTCAAGAGAGGTCTTATGACAACAGTTCACGCAGCCACAGCCACCCAGAAGACCGTTGACGGTCCTTCCAAGAAAGACTGGAGAGGCGGCCGCGGAATCCTCGAGAACATCATCCCTTCATCAACCGGTGCAGCTAAGGCTGTCGGCAAGGTTCTTCCTGAACTTAACGGCAAACTTACCGGTATGTCAATGCGTGTCCCTACCTCTGACGTATCTGTAGTTGACCTTACTGTAGAGCTTGAGAAGCCTGCAACTTACGAGGAAATCTGCGCAGCTATGAAGAAGGCATCTGAGGGCGAGCTCAAAGGCATTCTCGGATACACTGACGAGGCTGTCGTTTCAACCGACTTCCGCAACGACTCACGTACTTCAATCTTCGACGTTAAGGCCGGCATCCAGCTCGACCCAACCTTCGTTAAGGTTGTTTCCTGGTACGACAACGAGTGGGGTTATTCAAACAAGGTTTGCGAAATGGCCCGCGTAATCGCAAAATAAGTTGTTTTATACATCTTAAAAGCTTAAATGGAGAACAGGTTTCAGCTTCGGCTGGAACCTGTTTTTTTTGATTTTTGTGAAAATGCTTAAATTAGTGCGATAATTACTAACACTGACTTATAATGAAATACAGAAATCTCTTTCATCGGGTCTTCTTGACTCTTCTTTGTGCCCTCTGGGCTTTCCAGTTTTGCTTTGCAGCATCTCCTTCTGAGAGGAAATGTCAGAAATCTGACGGGGTGATTCGCATTCTTGCAATAGGAAACAGTTTTTCTGAGGATGCGGTGGAACAGAATCTTTACGAATTGTTTGAGGCTGCGGGACAGAAAGTCATTATCGGCAACCTCTACATAGGCGGATGTTCACTTAAGCGTCACTGGGAGAATACATACAATGGAAAAGCGGACTACAAGTACCGCAAGATCGTGGACGGTGTGAAAACTGTAACTCCAAATGTCTCCCTACTTGAAGGTTTGACTGACGAGGATTGGGACATTATCTCTCTCCAGCAGTCAAGCGGAGTGTCCGGGCTGTGGGACAGTTACGAACCGTACCTCGGAAACCTCATTTCATATCTTAGGGAGAATGCTCCGAAAAAGAAATTCCGCCTTGCGTGGCATCAGACCTGGGCTTATGCCGCCACATCAACCCATAAGGAATTTCCAAATTATGACAACGACCAAATGACGATGTACAAGGCGATAGTCTCCTGCGTCAAAACTGCGCTTAAAGAGTATAAATTCAACCTTATTATCCCATCTGGTACGGCAATTCAGAATGCCAGAACTTCTTCTCTCGGCGACACATTCAATAGGGACGGCTACCATCTGGAGAAAACTTATGGACGATACACAGCTGCCTGCACCTGGTATGAAGCAATTTCCGGTAAATCTGTAGTTGGCAATGCCTATGCTCCTTCTACAGTTAGTCCGGTTGCGAAGGAAGTGGCTCAACGTGCCGCTCACAATGCGGTCCGTCATCCTTATTCCGTAACACCTGTAAAGTAATCCTTTTAGATGCTCTCTTAGTCCGCGACGACGGACAGATCGCAGGGGTCTGGGATGCCGTAGACAGCGGCGCGGTCGGTGAACTGCCACATCATCCAGTCCTGGAAGCGGGGCTCCTGAAGGCCGAACGGACCTTCGTAGCGGGCTATCCAGATGGGGTAGTCGCGGACGATTTCAGCATCCAGGCGGTCGCGGAGGAAAGCGTCGGAGGTGTAGATTACCGGTTTTCTGCCGTAGTGCTTTTCAACAGTCTCGAGCCACGTTTTTATTCTTGAATTGAGCAGTTCCTTCGTGCAGCCCTTGTGGACGGTTTCCACATCGAGGATGGGCGGGAGGTCCTTGTGGCGGATGTTTCCTACCGTTCGGATGAAATTGCGGGCCTGCTCTTCCGGGGATTTCGAGGAGAGGAAAAAATGGTAGGCGCCCCTGCAGTAACCTGCGCGGGCGGACTTTTTCCAGTGCTCAGCGAAAAGAGCGTCCTTGTGGGAGGTGCCTTCGGTGGCTTTTATCATCACGTAGCGGACCTTCGTTATCCTGGCTGCGGAACGGATGTCCTTTGCGGTGCGGCCGGAGGGGGTGGTGACTACCATCAGCGAATCCCAGTTGATGCCCCTCTGGTATTTGGAGATGTCAACTGCGTAGGCGTAGTGCCCACCGGGAACCCTCACTCCTTCATCGGCGGCGCAGCGGGTTACAATCAGGGGAACAAGCACAAAGAGAACAACAAGAACTGCGGCGGCCCCGATGAACCACCACTGCGAGACTTCGCGTGGCTGGGGTTTCTTTTTCGATGTCCTCTTCCCGGGCTTCGCCTTAGTCTTCGCCTGAGCCTTAGTCTTCGCCTGAGCCTTATTTTGAGCCTGAGCCTTATTTTGAGCTTGAGCCTTATTTTGAGCCTGAGTCTTAGCTTGGGCTTGAGCCTTATTTTGAGCCTGAGCCTTATTTTGAGCCTGGTAAACTTGAGACTTGGCACGCGCCTTGGACCCGGCTTTCCCTGTCGCCTTTTTCTCTGCGTCTTTATCCATTTTGGCGTGGGCTATGACCTGCTGATTTTGATTACGTTCCTGAGGTTTCTGATTTGCGAAATCACCTTGTCCAGCTCCAGATTGCTCGGCACTGCGACCTTCAGAAGGATGTCGTAGGTGCCGCTGCGCGGGTTGTCGTTCACATTGAACGAGCGCATCGATGCCCTGAAATTGTTGACGACGTCCATAATCTCGTTCACAACTGACGGCTCGTGGGCTGCAACGACCCTCAGAGTCACCTGGAAATTCGAAGAGGACGGGGTGTCGCTCCACCTTACCTTCTGAATCCTGTACGGATATGCCTCCATCAGCCTTGCCGCGTTCGGGCAGGAAATACGGTGGATTTTGATGCCGTCAAGACGGCTCACGAACCCGAAAACATCGTCCCCGAAGACCGGATTGCAGCATTTTGCCATCCTGTAGTCAAGCCCCTTCACATTCTTCGCATCGATTACAAGTATGTCGTCTCCGCCGCCCTTGGAAGAGTGCTCGCTGACGGTCTTGGTCTGCTTTGAGGGGTCCTCAGTGGGGATTTTCGGGGCATCACCCCCCGCGAGAATAAAGTCCCTGATTTCGAAAACGTCGATTTCTCCGCTTCCCACCGCCGCATAGAAGGCGTTGAGGGTCTTCATCTGATGCTTTTTCATCAGTGCCGCCAGCAGGTCGTCCTGCAGTTCTATTTTCCAGTTCTTCAGCCTTCTGGAGAGCATCTCCTTGCCCTCTGAAGCCTTCTCGAACTCGGCCTCGGCCATCTTCTGGCGGATTTTCGCCTTCGCCTTTGAGGTGACCACGAAATTCAGCCAGTCCGGCGCGGGTTTCTGGTTCTTTCCGCTCAGAATCTCCACAATGTCCCCCGTCTTGAGCTTTTCCCTGATCGGAACGACCTTCCCGTTTACCTTTCCTCCCGTGCACTTCACGCCGAGATTGGAGTGAATGTCGAAGGCGAAGTCCAGCACTGTGGCTCCTGCGGGGAGTTTACGAAGTTCGCCGCTTGGGGTGAACACGAAAATTTCCTTTTCAGGCGGGGTAGGGAGCTCGTCCTGATAGAACTCGGATTTCTCGTCTTCGCTCTTCGGGTGCTCAAGGATGTTGCGCACCGACTTCAGCCAGTTGTCAAGGGTCTCCTCGTGGCTTATGCCCTTGTAGGACCAGTGGGAGGCAAGACCGCTCTCCGCCGTTTCGTCCATCCTTTTGGTGCGGATCTGCACCTCAATGTAGGCCCCCTGCTTGTTCTTTACCGTGATGTGGAGTGATTCATATCCGTTGGGCTTGGGGTTGGAAAGCCAGTCGCGCAGGCGGTTGGTGTCCTGCTCGTACTCTTCGGTCACATAGCCGAAAACCTCCCAGCACAGGGCCTGTTCGGTTTCTCGATTGCTGTCGCAGTCGATGATGAATCGGATGGCAAACACGTCATAGACCCCTTCAAAAGGCACTTTCTGCTTGCGCATCTTGTTGTAGATGGACCAGGCGGTCTTGGTGCGGATTTTCAGCTTGTACTGGATCCCGTTGTCGGAAAGTTTCTGCTTGAGAGGCTCGATGAACTGGCTGGTGAGCTTCTGGCGGTCGCTTTCGGTTGCGCGGAGCTTGTTCGTGATGGCCCTGTACTGCTCAGGTTCCGCATAACGGAAATAGATGTCCTCCATCTCGCTCTTCATATTGTAGAGCCCGAGCTGGTGGGCAAGCGGGATGTAGAGAAGAAGGGTCTCGAGAATTTTCCTTTCGCGTGAAGACTTGGGGAATATGTCGAGAGAACGCATAATCTCCAGCCTGTCAGCAAGTTTGATGACAGTGACGCGAGGGTCGCGGGAATATGAAACTATGAGCTTCTTGTAGTTCTCTGCTTCGAGGCGGGTGTCCTTCGGCTTTATGGCGGCTATCTTATTGAGCCCGTCCACCATCTCGAGAACGTCGTCTCCGAAGCCCTCTGGCGGGGTCTTCGTTTCGTCGAATCTCTGGGCCTCGTGAAGGAAAACTGCAGCGACGCACTCGGCGGGAAGACCGATTTCGTCCGAGACAATTTTCGCGACATTAATCGGGTGCTCGATGAAGGGATGTCCGTTTCCGCGGACTTGCCCCGAGAGTTTCTCCTCGGCGATGTCCCAGGCCTTCCCGATTAGAGAAAGGCCCTCGTCAGTGTATTTGCAGAAAATCTCTTTAACTTTCTCGTTGTCCATAATGTGACCCCAAATTTAACCTAATCGCTTTGTCGTGGATTTTGGAGGCAGATTTTTCTATCTCCGATGGGAGTTTAGTTTGTCTAAATGACCTGAGGAGATGGGAAAAGATGCCCCAAAAGACACACAAAAAAGAGACATCCGAATACCGGACATCTCTATTTAAGCATTTTTCTTGAGCGCAGGCCTAGAACCTGTCCTCAGATGATACTGTCAATTTCTTACGTCCGTGACGACGACGTGATGCAAGCACCCTGCGTCCATTCGGTGTGGACATACGCTCGCGAAAGCCGTGCTTGTTGCGGCGCTTGCGGATTGAAGGCTGGAATGTTCTTTTCATTTTATCTAATTTTTATATTTTTATCTTGTATATTCGCAAAACGGACTGCAAAGGTAGTTTTTTTCACTCAATCTGCCAAAGTTTTTTGACGAAAATTAAGTCTCCATTCCTCATTTTCCCGTAAATCCCGCTTCCCTGATGCATCGAGACACGCGAGAAGGGCTATTTATTGATGGATATGACCATTTTGCCTTCGTAGTACTCCTCCCGGAGCACCGAAGATATGGGCCAGAGGCCGACTGAACCCTTGGGCATTTTCCACCGTCCCATCGCAAGGGCAATCTCCTCCGTTAGGTCGCCGCCCTTAAGGTACAGAATCCCGCAGCGGTATTTTCCCTTCACCCACGGAATGAAGTTTTCCAGCGAGGTTACGGCCCGGGAGACCACCCAGTCGTAGGGCCCGGTGAGGGTTTCGGCCCGTGCGTTCACGGTCTCGACGTTCTTTAGACCAAGCGAAAGGGCGACTTCACGCGCCACTGTGATTTTTTTGCCTATCGAGTCGCAGAGAGTAAACTCCGCCGAGGGGAAAAGCACCGCAAGGGGAAGACCGGGGAAGCCTCCGCCGCAGCCAAGGTCCAGAACGCTCACCGTCTTCCCCCTCTCGGAATGCCCATCAGCGCTTGCCAGAACTCCGCTCTCGGAGAGCCCCACGGTGCCAGTCTGAGCGCACTCCGGGCTGTTCCCACCGGAGGTGCCAACCGTACCTGTCGCGCAGGTGCCAATCCACTGGGAGAAAACCTCCGGCCTCTGATATTTCAGGTACAGCGCAACCCCCAGAGAATGAAGAATGTGGTGTTCGTAGAGGTTGTCTATGTCCTTGCGGGACACGACGTTAATCTTCGAGTTCCACTCCCGGTACAGGGGCTCCATCGCCTCGAACTGCGAGATCTGAGTCTTCGAAACAAAAGGGAACTCCCGCAAAACTATATCCTTAAATTCTGTAAAATCCATATTCAACTTTCGCAAGTATATAACTTAACTTTCGCAAGTATCTAACTCATTTATATATAAACAAATTCTCTCTAATCACACTCTCTTATATAAGCTTTTCTATATAAGATCAAAAATCCTTTATAATCTATATGTGTAAATTGTCATAAAAGATCATCATTGATTTCCATCATTTTCATCAGCTGCGCTCTTGCCCTGTGAATCTTTGTCTTCACCGTGCCCAGCGGCATCCCCAGTTTGTCGGCGATTTCCTGGTAGCCGTAGTTGTCCACGAGGAACATCTTCGCCACCCTCTTGTAGTCGCCCTTTAACAACTCGATGACTGTGAGCCACTTGTCGTACTCCTCCTGATTGATTACGCTCTCCTCCGGGGAGGTGGCCTCAGACGCTATGTCAAGGGAGGTGTCGCTCCCGAGAGGCTGCAGGCACATATTCTCGTCCTTCCTCTCTTTGCGGCTAAGGTGGTCGAACGCCGTGTTCTGCCCGATGCGGAATAGCCAGGTGGAGAACATATAGTTCTCGTTGTAGAGGTCTATCCTGCTGAAGGCCTTCTGGAAGGTCTCTATGCAGATGTCCTCAATGTCCTCGCGGTTTGAGATGAATCGGGCCACGTGGGTGCTCAGAGCATTGTGGTAGCGCTGGTAGAGGATGACGAAGGCCATCTGGTCCTGTCCTTTGGCCCTTTGGATGAGTTCACGGTCGCTAAGATCAGTGAGCTTCGAGCCAGTTTTTTCCTTCATTGCATTCTACTGTTAGTGGTACTGAAAGTTTTGTTACATTTTCCATCTCCTCGACTACGAGCTGTTTCAGCGCCGGGGCCTCGTCTGCGAGGGCGTCGAAAAGAAGTTCGTCGTGTATCTGGAGCACCATCCGGCTCCTGAGGCCTTCCTCCCGCATCCTTCTTTCCACATTTATCATCGCAATCTTGATTATGTCGGCCGCTGTGCCCTGAATCGGCGCGTTCACAGCGTTCCTTTCGGCAAGGGCGCGGACTGTGGCGTTGTGGGAGTTGATGTCGGGGATATAGCGGCGGCGTCCGAAAACCGTCTCCACGTAGCCGTTTTCCCTTGCGGAGGCAAGCGTGTCCTCGATAAAATAGGATATGGACGGGAAATTGCGGAAATAATCGTCTATAATCTGCTTGGCCTCACTGCGGGAAATGCGCAGCCTCTGTGCGAGCCCGAACGCCGAAATCCCGTACATAATGCCGAAATTAGCCGTTTTAGCGACCCTTCTCTGCTCCGGGGTGACTTCCTCCAGCGGCACGGAGAATATCTTGGACGCTGTCATCCGGTGGATATCCTCTCCCGCACGGAAAGCCTCGAGAAGGTGGGAGTCGCAGCTTAGGTGCGCCATCACCCTGAGTTCAATCTGGGAGTAGTCCGCCGAGACTATCACTCCGTCCGGCCGCGAAGGCACGAATGCCTTTCGGATTTCCTTGCCCCGCTCGCTGCGGACAGGAATGTTCTGGAGGTTTGGACGGGAGGAACTGAGCCTTCCCGTGGCCGTGAGGGCCTGGTTGAAAGTCGTGTGAACCTTGCCCGTGGTGGGGTTTACGAGACTGTGGAACGGCTCGATGTAGGTGGAAAGAAGTTTGCGCACCGCCCGGTACTCGAGAATTTCGTTCACGACCGGAGATTTGTCCGCAAGGCCGAGGAGGGTTTCTTCGTCTGTGGGGTACTCGTATCTCACATCCTTTTTCGCCTTCATCTTAGGGTCAAGCTTCAGCTTGTCGAAAAGCACCTGGCCTATCTGCTTGGGGGACAGGATGTTCAGAGTCGGCTCCCCGGTCTGCTGACGGATGCTGTCCTGAATCCGGACGAGTTCAGCCGAAAGGCTGTCCGCATATTTCCTGAGCTGCCCGAGGTCCACCCGTACGCCTTCTGCCTCCATCCTCGCGAGAACCCTCACAAGCGGCTCCTCAATCTTGTCATATAGCTCCTGCAGAGAAGCCTCGACAACCTTTCCGCGAACCTTCTCACCGAGAGAGAGGCAGACCGCCGCCTCTCTTCCCCGGTCTTTCGCGGGGGCCTCCTGCGGAGTGTCGAAAAGTGAAAGTTCCTTTTGAGATGTCTGAGGAGTGCCGTCCTCCTCCACGCTGACTCCGAGAACTGTTCTAGCGAGAGCGTCAATCTTGTGGGTCTTCTCCGGGTTCAGAAGATAGTCCATAAGCTCTATGTCGCGAAGGCTGCCACGGATGTCGATGTCGGTGGTGCGAGGGGCGTCGGAAGCTGTAGTGGAAAAAGAGTATCGGAGGAGTTTCCAGGTCTCCTTCAGATTGTAGCCATATTTTGCAATGCTCGGATTTTCAAGGATTTGGCGGAATGTCTCCGGAGAAGAGGTGCATACGCGGATTTCTCCCTCCGGAGCGGGTGCCGCATCGCCTTTTGTGCTGTCTGCCCGGCTTTTAGCGTCCTTTGCCCCCCCCTCTCTCGCGGCCACGGTAAGCCTCTCCCCGTCCAGCACGATGGCGCACTCTCCGCTTGCGGCGGCAAGTGAGCTGACCTCCTTCTCCGAAGCCGACGAAAACGAAAACGCCTTTTTCGTTCCCTCAGCCGCAGAGGCCGAGTAGTCCGCAGGAGCGTCTCCGAGGTACCTTTTCAGTGATGAGAACTCATAGAGGTCGAAAATCTCGAAGATCCTCTTTCCGTAGTGTCCCGTGATTTTCATATCCTCCAGGGGGAACGCCCCGAGGTCGATGTCGGTCTTGATTGTGACAAGAAAGCGGCTGAGAGCGATGTGGCTCTGCGCGGCCTCGAAAAGGGCGCGCTGCTTTGGCGTGAGGCTTTCGAGATTGTCGTAGATGCCCTGGACGCTTCCGTACTGGGTGAGCAGTTTTTTTGCGCCCACTTCGCCCACTCCCTTCACGCCCGGCACATTGTCGGAGGCGTCCCCGCAGATGGTAAGGTAGTCAATAACCCCAACGGGGGAGTGCACGCCATATTTCTCGCAGACCCTCGCGCTGTCCCATAGTTCGTCCTCGCCGCCCGCCTTGCCGGGTTTGAGTTGGAAGACATTCTCGGTGACAAGCTGTCCGTAGTCTTTGTCAGGGGTCACCATATAGACTTTAAATCCTTCTGCCTCAGCCTTTTTCGACATAGACCCTATTACGTCGTCAGCCTCGAACCCCTTCAGCATCAGAACCGGGATGTCAAGCGCGCGGCAAATCTCGGTGAGTGGTTCCAGAGCATCAATGACCAGCTGCGGTGTGGCGCTGCGGGTGGCCTTGTACTCGGGATAGGCCTCGTTGCGGAACGTTCCTCCCGGCGGGTCGAATGAGACGGCAAGGTGCGTGGGATGATATTTTTGTGTGAGTTCAAGAATATATTTCGTGAACCCGTAAAGAATCGAGGTGTCCACTCCCTTCGAATTTATCATAGGATGCGAGAGCAGGGCATAGTACATTTTGAACACAAGCGCGTGTCCGTCAATGAGATAGAGTGTCTTTTCGCTTTCTGCCATAAGGGGCTTTTTTAGGGGTTCTTTCTCTGGGGGCGGGGGCATTTTGGGGTGGAAGCCGCTGCAGGGAGAATGAATTGAAACCCAAAGGTAATGAAAGTTTCATTATAACCTCGATATTTTTTCATAAATTTGAAGGTTTTTGTTGAAAATTCTATCGATATGAAAAAGATAATGCTTACTCTCGCGGCTCTCTCCCTGTTTGCCGCATCCGCTTTTTCGCAGGCCCTCCCAAGGGGCGCTGCACCCTCTTCCGCCTCTTCCGAAGGGGGAATCACAAGTGAAATGCTCTCTGAAATCGCAAAAGGCTACGAGGGCACGGCCTCAGACAAAGCCATTAAAAACGCCCTTGCAGGCACTTCCATCGCCACTCTCGCCGTAAACAGCGAGAACGCCGCTATGATTGACACCCACTTTTCAGACAGGGTGAAGACCAAGGGCATCACCGACCAGCAGTCTTCAGGAAGGTGCTGGCTTTTTACCGGGCTTAATGTCCTCAGAGCCAAGATGATAGACACCTACGACCTGCCCGAGTTCCAGTTCTCCCAGAACTATGTTTTCTTCTACGACCAGCTTGAGAAGGCGAATCTTTTCCTTCAGGGCATAATCGACACGAGGGATCTTCCGGACGATGACCGCCAGGTGGACTGGCTTTTCTCAAATCCTCTTTCAGACGGCGGGCAGTTCACCGGAGTCGCCAATCTTCTGACAAAGTATGGAGTAGTGCCTTCCGAGACTATGCCGGAGACTTTCTGCAGCAACAACACCTCGCAGATGGCTATGCTCCTTAAACTCAAACTCCGCGAGGACGGTCTGCGGCTTCGTGAGTCCTACTGTGCGATGGCCTCCAAAGTGCGTCGTCCGAACACCTCGGCGACTCTCAAAGCCCTTCAGACTCAGAAAGTTGAGATGCTTAAGGAGGTTTACCGCATTCTTGCCCTCTGTCTCGGAGAGCCGCCTGCAGAGTTTGAATGGACGCGCTGCAACAGCAAGGGAGAGATTGTCTCAACGGAGAAATACACTCCTAAGTCGTTCTATGACAAGTATGTGGGCGAAGACCTGAACGGGGGATATGTTATGGTGATGAACGACCCGTGCAGGGAGTATGGCAAGGTTTACGAAATTGACTACGACCGCCACGTTTACGACGGACAGAACTGGCTCTATGTGAACCTTCCGCTTGATAGGATCAAGGAAATGGCAGTGGCGAGCATCAAGGACAACACAGCGATGTATTTTTCCTGCGACGTGGGAAAATATTTCAGCCGCAGCAAGGGCACGCTGGATCTTAAGAACTACGACTATTCGTCTCTCGTCGGGGTGGAGTTCGGGATGAACAAGAAGGAAAGGGTGCAGACCCACGCCAGCGGCTCTTCTCACGCTATGACGCTCATCGCTGTGGACCTGGACCGGGAGAGCGGAGAGCCTGTGAAGTGGATGGTGGAGAACAGCTGGGGACCTGCCTCCGGCTACAAGGGCTGCCTCATTATGACCGACGAGTGGTTCAACGAGTATATGTTCAGGTTGGTTGTCGCGCGCAAGTATGTGCCGGCGGATGTGCTGGAGATGCTGAAGCAGGAGCCGATTAAACTTCCATCTTGGGACCCAATGTTCTCCGAAGAGGAATAGTCTTGAAGCGGATTGCCGCGTTGTGCTCCTCTCTCAATACTATCACTCTTCCCCACGCGCACTTTAGTGTGGCGTCTTGAGTGGATTTTGAGGCGGCGTTTAGTCTTTTTCCTGTGTCGCTTTGCTGGAAGGGAATAGGGTGACTATATAGCCGATGGCGGCGACGCTGACAAATACAAGGAGCAGATCGCTCCACTTGAGAATGACCGGGTAGGCTTCCACGAGGAAACTGCCCGGCATTTTTACAATGCCGAAATGCTGCTGGGCGAGCGCAATCGCAACTCCCGCAACGAGTCCTGCGGCGAGCCCCACGAGGGTTATCATCCAGCCCTCGAGGCGGAAAATCCTGCGGATGAGGGAATCCCGCGCACCGAGGCTTCGGAGCGTTGCGATGTCCTCCTTTTTCTCGATTATGAGCATAGACAGGCTGCCGAAAATGTTGAAGGATATGATTATGATCATAAAAATCAGAATCATATAAATCGCAGCCTTTTCATACTTCATCATCTTGTAGAGGGACTCGTTCTGCTGGAAACGGTTCTTGACGGTGAATCCCTCGCCGAGTCCCGTCTGGATTTCGCGGATAAGATGGCGAGTCACCCCCCGGGATTTTTGTGCAGCGCTCGTGAGCCTCACTTCCACAGCGGAGACTTCGTCAGAGAGCTCAAGCAGCTCCCTCATAGTCTCGATAGGGACAATCACAAGGGAAGCGTCAACCTCGCTGTTGATGCTGAAAACTCCTGAGGGCCAAACTGTTACGCTTTCGAGCGAAGCCGCTGCGTTGGCTGCGGAGAATCTTCCCGTGCGCGAAGGAAAATAGAGGTCCACTCCCGAGAGGAATGCTGGATTTATGCCCATATTGTGCGCGAGCACAGTCCCAACGCAGCAAAGGGGAACATCTCCGCGATGCAGTTTGAATTCCCCTCTGACGATGTGGTCGGAGAGCGTGGATTCTTCCTCATAGATGCTGTCAACCCCCTTTACAAGGGCAGTGGACTGGCGGTTTTCATAGATCGCGAATACATTTTCCTGCAGCACCCCGCAGATGCTCTCCACATCGGGGTTGTCGTACAGGGCGTCATAGACCGCCCCCTCCGGCACGAAGTATTTGCCTTCCCGCGGCTCAATCAGGATGTCCGGCTCCACTGTGCTCATCATCCCTTTCACCAGAGAGTCGAACCCGTTGTAGACCGAGAGCACAATCACGAGCGCGGCCGTCCCCACCGCCATTCCGACGGCGCTGATGGCAGAGATTATGTTGATGACATTCTGCCCCTTCCGCGCAAAGAGATAGCGCTTAGCGATATAAAAGTCGAGTCGCATTCTGAACCGGTAAGGAAGATTCTAAGAGTTCCAAATAGTGAAAAAATCCTGGGCGCAAAAAGTAAATCCGGGGATGGAGCACAACGCGGCAATCCGCCTTGGATTTACTTTTGGCTACTTTTTGAGAAGCTCCTCGATGTGTTCCACGTAGTCCAGAGATGAATCCAGGAAGAACACAATCTCCGGCACAATCCGAAGCTGCTTTCCCATAGCGTGCCCAAGCTCGCCGCGAAGACCCCTCGCGCCCTCCTTGAGCTTTCCCATCACTCCCTCGGCCTTAGCAGACGGAAAGATGCTGACATAAATCTTTGCTACAGAGAGGTCTGAGCTGATTTTCACTCCGCTCACGCTGACCATAGCCCCGTCCCAGGCGGCCATACCCTTGCTGCGGATAATCTCCGCCATCTCCCTCTGTATCTCACGCGCGACTTTAAGCTGTCGCGTACTTTCAGTATTGTTGTTGTTTTCCATATCCGAAAAATTGCAAAAGAACCCACAAAGTTACAATTTTATTCCTTTGAAAAATTGGTAACTCAAGTCCCTATTCACTCCGTCACCTTGCAAGCCGCCTTGCCGAGGATGCGCTCCAGGCGTGCGGTGGCGTTCTCGTAGCTGTCGAAAAGGACGGTGCTTATGCCAAGGCTTTCTGCCGTGTCGAGGTTAATTTTGTTGTCGTCGATGAAAACGGTCTCTTCCGGGCGCAGGCTGTAGCGGGAAAGAAGAATCCTGTATATCTGAGGATCCGGTTTTATGCATTTTTCTTCTCCTGAGACCACGATTCCGTCGAAAAGGGAGAAGAACTCATATTTATGCAGGACATAAGGAAATTTCTCGGCAGACCAGTTCGTGAGCCCGTAAAGGGCATATCCAGACTTTTTCAGTGAACGCAGAAGCTCCACCGTCTTGGGGAATTCGCCCTTAATCATCGTCTCCCAATGCTTGTCGTAGAGTTGAATTTCTTTCGCGAATTCCGGGTGCTCCGCCTGAAGAATCTTTACCCCCTCCGCAAAAGACCGTCCCCGGTCCTGCTCAGCGTTCCAAACCCCGTTGCAGATATTCTCCAGAAAATACTCCATCTTCCGGTCATCCTTGAAATAGTCGCGGAAAAAGTAGCGCGGGTCCCAGTCCATAAGAACTCCGCCAAAATCGAAAACTATGTTTTTAATCATATCAAAACCATTCGTAAAATGTGAACAAGCCCCAAATTTAGCCACAAAAATTCAATCCGCAACCATCCCCGGCTATTAAACTAATTGAAAATTTTTGAAAATACATTTCCCCAACTGTCGGATTTTTGAGGAAAAGTTGCTGCAAAATATTAAAAAGCTAACTTTGTCCCGATATGGCAAAGAGAGATTTTTTGGAACGGCTTTCGGACTATCTTTTTTGGGACGTTGACAGGTCTTCTGTTGACGCGGATTCTAATGCCGCCTACATAATCCAGAGGGTTTTGGAGTATGGACAGCTTTCCGACTGGGGGCTCATTCGAGACTATTATGGATTGAATGAGATCGTCTCAAAGGCAATCGCTTTCCGCGCTCTTGAGCCGAGGGCAGTTTCTTTCCTGTGTTGTCTTGCCGATATACCAGAAACTCTAGTAATATCAATATCTGCCTCATCGATGGTGTGAAAGTCGATTTTGTGAATTATTCTTACTCCTTGCTGAAGCCAATGGTCGTTCAGGACAATCTTCGGCTTGCCTCGGTTGAGGACATCGCAGCGATGAAAATATCCGCCATAATCGGCCGCGGAACAAAGAAGGACTTTATTGATTTGTATTTTTTGCTGAAAAGTTATTCCTTGAAGGATATTCTTGACTTTTATTCGGCAAAATATCCAGACGGAACGTTATTCATTGCGCTAAAGAGCCTCACTTATTTCGAAGATGCCGAACTTGACCCGATGCCTCAAATGCTTGAAGCTGCAAATTGGACTCTGGTAAAGGAGACAATCTCCTCCGCTATCCGCGACTATTTTTCCCGGCGTTAATGCTTTAGGCGGACGGTGTAGCCTTTCTCCTGAAGGCGTGGAGTCTGTTTGGTCTCGACATTATAGCTGAACCGCTGCCAGTCTTTTGCTTCGCTTGGGCTCCACTGAACTTCGCTTAGGGCGAGTAGGCGGGGGAGAAGCATATATTCGAGGTGTTCAGGCGTTTTGATGAACTCTGTCCAGAGGTTTGCCTGAACTCCGAGTATGTGCCCCTGTTTGTCCTCCGGAATACCTTCCAGAGGCTCGTAGGAATAGCATTTCTCAAGCGGGAGATAGTGACCTATGCCGGTTGGTTCCCGGAGTGGGTCGGGGCCCGGGCAATAGTCGAGGTAGCAATAATCAACCGGGGTCATAATCGCGTCGAAGCTCGCCTCGGCAGCCTTGATTCCGCCGCTAATGCCTCTCCAGGACATAATTGTAGCGCCCGGGGCAAGGTGTCCTTCAAGAATTTCGTCCCAGCCGATGACTTTCTTTCCCTTTTCTGCGAGCATCTTCTGCACCCTTGCGGTCACATAATTCTGAAGATAATGCTCCGCGGTCCACTGACCATCGTCTTTTAGACCGAGTTCAGCGATTTTCGCCTGACAAAGAGGGCAGTCGTGCCAACGCTGCTTCGGACACTCATCACCTCCGATGTGGATGTACTCACCCGGGAATATGTCGCAGATTTCGCTGAAGACATCATCAAGGAACTGGAATGACGACTCTTTTCCCGCACAGAGAACATCCTTTGCGATGTCCCAGATTGTGTAGACTTCGTAGGGTCCGCCAGTGCAGCCGAGATGAGGGTAGGCTGCAAGCGCCGAAACAAGGTGAGCCGGAAGGTCAATTTCCGGGACGATCTCAATCCCTCTCTGCGCGGCATAGTGCACAACATCCCGAAGTTCATCCTGAGTGTAATAGCCTCCGTAGCGGATTCCGTCGTTGTGACCGATTTCCCAGTCGACCATAGTCCCATTCCTCCAGGCTCCAACCTTAGTGAGGAGGGGATATTTCTTAATCTCCACCCTCCAGCCGTGGTCATCGGTGAGATGCCAGTGGAAGCGGTTGAGCTTGTAGTCAGCCATCACATCGAGAAGTTTCTTTACCTGAGCGATGCCGAAAAAGTGTCTTGAACAGTCAAGTTCCAGCCCCCTGTAGGCAAAGCGTGGGCTGTCTTCGATTTGTGCGCAGGGAATGTACCAGTTGTCCTCTTCGGCGGCTTTTCCTGAACTTACGCTCCCGGGGAGAAGTTGCCTGAGAGTGGAAATGGCATAAAGGGTCCCTGAAAACGAAGAAGAACTGACAGATATTCTGTCAGTTCCTATTTCCATCCGATACCCTTCGCGAGGAAGCGTACCGTCGCGCGTGAAGAGGATTCTGCCGCCCGAACGCCCGGAAGAGGATGCCTGCGAGATGGCTTTGCCGAGCGCAGTCACAATTTCGGTCTCCTCTTTCGAAAGACCTGAGCAGCCGACTTTCGCTCCTCTTGCGTCAAACCATCCCGTCTGCCGCTTCACTTCGGCGGGGCAGGGAACGACTCCGAGACTCTTCCCGTTCACTTCCTTGATGCACTCGGTTTCTTCCGCACTGTATGGAGTTCCGTCTTCGCGGAGAATGTCGTGGAACCAGAGCTCCGGCTCGTCGGCGGGGTATGGCGCGTTGATGGTCTCCCAGGAGAATTTCGTCCCGGTCTTACCGGAAACGAAGCCCCAGTTGATGGCTCCGACATTTTCGCGGCGCAGCATCGGCATAATACTCTGGAAGGTGCTGCCCTGCGTCCTTGCCATATATTCTGTGCAGACAATCGGCTTTCCGTAGGTCTTGAGAGTGTCAATCATAGCCTGATGGCTCTCCGGACCCTCGTAGGTGTGATAGGTGATTATGTCTGAGTTTTCAATCTGCCAGACATTCATCTCCCCTAGCCTTGAGTTCCACACTCCCGCAGTGATGGGCTGGGACGGATTCACTTTGCGAGCCCAGCTGAACACATCCTTCAGAAGAGGAAAACTTCTCTCCCAGTAGCGGTACGGGTCCTGTCCGCCGCCCGGCTCGTTGTAGAGATCCCAGGCGTAGATGCGCGGGTCATCCTTGAATCGGGTCATTATGTCGGTGACGTACGCCTCAAGAGTGCGGACAATGGCAGTAGTGTCTGCGGCATATTTGTCGGAACTTCCGCAAAGGCCGTAATAGAGGCTGCCGGGGTCCTTCACCCAGCCGGAGTTGTGCTGCCCGCGGACGGGCTCAGGCTGCACTCCGGGAGCGTAGCTTTCGCACCAGCAGTCGTCTAGAAAGACGAACATCGTGGAAATGCCGTGCTTTGAACTTGTCTCAAGATATTTGTCCATTCTTTCCTTGAGCCCTTCGCTGTCGGTTTCCCAGAGTGTGTGGTGGAGGAAAACCCTCATACAGCTGAAGCCGAGATCTTCCGCCCAGCCGAGTTCGCGGTCAATCGCATTGAGGTCGAATGTCTCAGGCTGCCACATTTCCAGCTGGTTTATAGCGTATGCCGGAATGTAGTCGCAGCCGGATACCCAGCCTTTTTCCGCGTACCATTTGTTTGCTTTCTCAGCTGTCCAGACTTTTCCCTCCGGGGAAGCGCAACTTCCCAGAAGCAGGGCCGCTGCAATGATTGTGAGTGTTTTTTTCATATTCTGAAGGCGCACTTAGTGAACTTGGAAAATGATGATGTCTCCTGGATCCATCGTGTAGCTCCCGCTTTGGGCTTCGCTCTTGTAGCCCTCGTTGTCGTATGCGGTTGCCGCTCCGGTGAATGCGATGTCAAGTGTCATCTTGTTCTGGTAGTCCTTGTTGACAATGGCGATGTAAACCTCGTTGTCTTTAACAACTCTTGAGACCACGGCACCGGTATCTCCGGTCTTGAGCGAGGAGATTCCGTCCGGCATAGTCTTCATCTTTTTGGTTCCGTATGGGATGCTTTCCCCAGTGTGCCATACGTCGGTTACGTCAGCGGCAAGGAATATCTTCGCAAGTCTCTGAAGACTCTTGTTTACTGTCTGAACTCGGCTGTAAACCTGTGTTGGGGCGCCCTGATAAATGCCCCAATATGTAAAGTACTGGAACCCCTGCGCTCCGTATGCGAGGTTGCTGAACATCTGCAGGCGGAGTTCCCCCACAGTCGGGATAGGGTAGAGCTCGTCTCCAATCTGGTGTGAGAGCGCGAGGGCAAAAGCCCAGAAAGGGATTCCGCGTGCGCGGGAAACTTTTCTGATGTCTTCGAGATTCTTGTACCACTCACCCCTTAAGGAACTGACTCCGTTCTTCTTGTAAATCGGATAATGATCGAAGGAGAGAAATTTCATATGCACCGAGCTGAGGAATTGGGTGAGTTTGGAGATATAGTCGTCTATATTTCCCCATGCCCAGTTCGGATAGAGGTTGATGTAGCAGAAATGTGAAGGATCAACCGCCTCTATGCTCTTTACTGTGGATGAGAGCATCTGGAAATCAGCGACTTCAGGCTCGTCTTTCAAGTGGTAGCCGAAAAGAGCGGGATGGGTCATCATCTTCTTTACGGTACTTTCTGTCGAAGCTGTGAGCTCGTCGCTCTTGGTAATGAGTTTTATCCCTGCCTTTTGCGCTCCGTCAAGCGCGGCCATTACTTTGTCGAGATTGTCATACCAGCCGAGATATACATTGATTCCACAGTCCTTCATAGTGGTGAAGCGCTGAGCGAAATCTGTAGGCTCGACATCTGTCCATGCGATAATTGGAAAACCTCCGTTGACGGTGAGCCCGGTAGTGTCAATTTTTACGGTGCTTTTACCGCTCCCGTTCTTTCCGCTCCCGTTCTCTTTTTCGCAGCTAGCCGCCAAGATGGTTACAGCGACCAGGCAAATCATAAGCTTTGCAGCTCTCATACAGTTTATTTGCTAAAAGTTATCTTGTTTTCTGTCTTGTTGTATTCGACAAGGTATATTCCAGGCGTGAATGTTTTTGTCACATCCTGCACTCCGTAGTAGAGGTTTCCGTCTGCTTTCGCCACGAGGTAATCAGGTGAACCGGAAGTCCAGTTCTTGACTAAATTCCCCCAGGCTGTGCCTGCGTAAAGGTGGATGGCAAAATTGTCTGCAAGGTAGATGTAAGCGCGGAAAATCCCCTCGGAAACCTTGTTCAGCGGAAGAGCCTGTCCTGTTACTGGCGAGATAGTGGAATCGATGAGCGGATACTCGGTGTATGGGCTCTGGGCGAAACTGCAGTTCTGTCCGATGAGTTGCCACCTGTCAGCCTGAAGATAGTTTGACGTGAGAAGAATCCACTTTTGCGTAGTGAGGTAATAGACCTCGTAGTCCTGGTCCGCCCCGATATACCTTGCTGTGTGGTTTTTGTCATCGATGTCGGTGAAAACCGCAAGATTCAGCATTTCGGAAACATTGGCGTCGAAATTTGCGAAATTGACGATATTGCCTTTCTGAAGTTTGAATGACCATACGGCGGTTCTGCTGTCATCGACCGTAGCCATAGCATTTTTGTCGAGCGTTACAGTCGTTTTCCATGGTGTCAGGTCGATAGTGCCGAGATTCAGCTTGTCGCCCGGCGCAAGGCTTACTGCATTGACTCCCACTACTTCCGTCTCATTGTCGGCATCGTAGAAAGTGAGACGGAAACCTTTTGTGAATGAAACCGGAGCGAGGGCAAGGTAATATGTTCCGCCTGGCAGTTGACCTTCATCTTCTGTCGCTTGGATTTCTATGTTCTTTTTCCCTGCAACAACCTCCGGAGCGGAACCCCCGTCGTAAGAGATGAGAGCAGCCCCTGCAATATCTTCGGCATTGTTGCCGGAGAATGTGATTTTGTAGATGTCGGTAGCGGTGACGGTGAACTGAATCAGGGCAGTGGCATTCTTGAAATTAAGTTTGCCGTCTGCATCTGCTTTTGCGACCATCACATTGGCTGAGATGTCCTTTGCAGTAGCGGACTGGTCTGTCGGAATTATCGTTTCGAATTGTCCGTCCGAGCAGGAAGCTTCAGCGCTGTATGGGTAGATTGCGTAAAACTCACTTGCATCTTTGGAAACTGAGCCTTCGAACTTTCCGGAAACGGTGCCCGCTCCGCCGGTTAGGCTGAATTCATTAGGCTTTGAGGCTACATCGTCAAAGACAGCAATTTTGTCACTTTCGCTCCACAGAACGTTCACCCCGTTTACAGAGGTCTTGGTGAAGGCATCTGCAGATGAAGCCGAGAAAGTCATCGGAACAAGATTCCCGGAAGACTCCGGTGCGGCGGGGCTTTGCTTTGTGCAGGAAACTCCTGCAAGGACGATTGCCGTGGCAATCAATATCGGCCTGAATGTTTTCATATTCATATCCTCCTTCCTACCAGGTATATTCCCTGTTATTGAGATCCTCGGTATCTGATTGATAGTCGCTGGCGGCAAATCCCATTTCTGCCGAAGCCGTTTCTTCAGTAAGTTCCGGCTTAAGGTATTTCTCGTCAATCTTTCCCATAGTCAGTTTGCATTATAAATAAGGTGAGGGACGACTGGGATAAGCCTCTCCTGCCGCCCTCACCTTTTGTGAAGTTAACTAATTTTTCGGTGTAAGCGTAATCTTATTGTCGGTCTTGTTGTATTCGACAAGGTATATTCCAGGAGTGAAGTTTGAACCCTGCTTTCCGTAATATCCCCAATCGCTCATCGGAGTGAGTAGATTCGCGGAACCGGAGGTCCAACCATTTACCAGAGTGCCCCAAGCGTAGTCGGTATAAACCTGGAAAGTGAAACTCTGGGCGAGATAGATGTAGGAGCGGAAGATTCCGTCTGCGACCTTGTTGAGCGGGAGAGTCTGCCCCGGAGTTCTCGGAATATCAGTCTCTATGATTGGATATTCAGTGTACGGACTCTGAGGGAAGCTGGCGTTCTTGCCGATGAGAAGCACATTTTCTGTACAGATGTTGTTCGTGAAAATGAGCCAGCCGTAGTCAGTCCTATAGTAAACTTCGTACTTTTCGCTCACGCCGATATACCTCGCGGTCTTTGCTGTCTCGTCAATTGTGTCGAAAATCGCGAGGTTGACCATTTCGCTGATCTTCTTGTCGAAGTTCTCAAACTTGACGGTGCAGTTCTGGGTGAGTTCAAACACCCAGCGTACAAGAGTGTTGTTCCCATTGTCGGCCATTCCAGTTTTGTCAAGTGAAATGACATCTGACGGGTCTGTAGGAGTCGGATCTACAGGAGTAGGGTCAGTCGGCTCCGTCGGGTCAACAGGTGATGGGTTAGGGTCGGCGTTGCCGGTTTCCATTCCTCCGAGGAGTGTCCCGGTGTATTTTACGAGGGAGGCTTTCTTTGTGACCTTGTTATAGCTCAACATATAGAGACCTTCTGTGAAGGAAGGGCCTGCATTGCCGTAATTTCCGTCAATCTTGCCTGTCTCCGGATCCGCTTTTCTTTCGGAAATCACTAGAGTTTCCGGAGTCGTCGATGTCCAGTCGAGTTCTGCGCCCCAGGCACGCTCGGAATATGCTTTCAGTGCGAAGTTGCTTTTCAGATAGAGCAGGGCTTTGAACTTGCCTTCTCCTGTCTTTACGCAGGATACCGCGTCAAATGCTTCAGATGCGCCACCGGCAAACCAGCACAGCGGATGAGTCTCGCAATATGGAGACATCGGGAGTGAGGCGTTCTCTCCTGTTACCCAGAGCGCATCAGTGCAGGTGTACTGTTCCTTGACGATTATCCATTTCGTGTCGTGAATGTAATAAATCTCGAAGAAGGAACCGGTATGTCCGGTGTAACGGGCTGTGTTCTTCTCGATGTCGGCGAATCTGTCGGCTTGAAGAAGTGCTCCGTCAGGGAAGTTTAGGAATACAATGCGGCTGTCCTGAACGAGATTGAATGACCAGTAGACCTTGTGGTCGCCGTTTGACGCCATTTTGGAATAGTCAACAGTGATGGTGTTGTCCAGAAGCTTCGAAATTTCCTCGGTGAACTGGTCAAAGCCAATCCACTTGATGCCGTATTCTCCGGAGTCAGGAGTGTCGAACGTCCAGCTCTCGCCACTTGCGTCCACCTTGCCGTCCTCGGTAATTTTGGTGGCTATGGTGAAACTGGTGCCCAGGTCCTTGAGGTCTCCGTCAGTGCGGTAGTTGCCCTTTACAGCGGTTGGAGTCATATTCCATACTTTCCCGTTGTTGTCCACAAGGTAGAGGGCGTCAAACAGAGCCGGAGTGGTAATCTGGACATTGTTCTCCTGAGTGAGAGTGAGTTTGGTGAGCATATCGTCGGCGTTGGTGGCCTTTACTGTCACTTCAGGATAGAATGCCGCGTCAAGGCTGACCGCCGAAAGCGGAAGGTCGAATTCCTTCTCGACGTGGGCGGTAGTCCCCTCAAGAGTGAATGTGGCGCTGGCGAGGATGTCCTCACCTTTTTTAATCTCCACGCTGAGTTCGCTCAAGGTGCTTCCGTTTACAGAGACGTCGGCAGAAAAGTTTACCGGTTTGCCAACAAGGACAACCGTTTCATTGTTTACTCCGCGAAGCACCGCATTCTCGATGACAGGGGCTTCGGGCTTTGCAGGTTCCATTTCCTTCTTCTGGCAGGCAAGTGCGAGAAGAGTGGCTGAAGCCAAAATAAAAAATGATTTCAAGTAACGCATAATTTTATGTAATTATATGGTTGTTAATAATTTATCTTATCTGAAATATGGCTACATTTCCTTCTTCCAACTTGAATGATTTGTTGTCGAAAGTGACTTTTTCAAGGCCTTTGTCCGGGGAAGGAATGAGGCGTTTAACTTTCCCCTCGAATTCCACTGAAAGTATCGCGGGATTGGTGCAGTCGCGGTT
This sequence comes from bacterium, assembly GCA_963640535.1. GTDB lineage: Bacteria > Bacteroidota > Bacteroidia > Bacteroidales > UBA932 > Cryptobacteroides. The sequence continues at coordinate 22,215 of CAVHYU010000009.1, forward strand.
TTGTACTGCGAGGTATTTCCTCTCTCCGTTGGAGATGAGTGAGACTACTGCTCCTTCACCGGAAATTTCAAGTTTTTTCACTCCTTCAAACTCGTCGATGTTAAGAGCCGCGGTACCCATCGGAATGCTTTCTCCGCTGTGCCGAACCTTTTCAACCTTGCTTCCGAGGAAAACTGGAGAATATGCCTTGATTTCTGAGTTTACCTGTTTTACAATAGTATAGACCCTTGTAGGGCAGTGGCTTTTGCTGTCATAGAGTCCTCCTGCCGTGAAATACTGGATGCCCTGAGCTCCGTAGAGAAGGTCGCTGAAAACCTGCAGGCGCAGGTGACCGAGCGTAGGAACAGGGTAGAATGCCTCCGGAGACGGAGCTCCGAGATGGTGGGATGTCGTAAGAGCGAATGCCCAGAACGGCTTCCCGTGGGCGCGTGCCATCGCAGAGAAAACTTCCAGGTTTCTGTACCAGCCCGGACGCAGTGAAACGCTTCCGTCCTCATTCTCAGTAATCGGGTACTGGTCAAAGGAATAGAAGGGAACATTCACCTCCGAGGCAAAGGCCTCGATGTGGCTTTCGTAGAGTTCGCCTCCCCAGGCCCAGTCCGGGTAGAGATTTATGTAGCAGGGATGTTGCCCTCCGTCAAGGCTGTCGACCTTGGCTGCGAGAGCCTTTAACCACGGAATGTCCCAGGTTTCAGGCTCATCTTTGAGATGCCAGGCGTAAAGTGCCGGGTGATCCTGAAGAAGCCTCACGGCAACCTCGGTGGAGTCTTTGATTCCCGGGAATCCGGGGATGACCCAGAGTCCGTTCTCTTGCGCTGTGCCGAGCGCCTTCAAGGCTGTCGCGGAGTCGTTGTAGAGTCCCAGATGTCCGTCGATGCCGCACTCTTTCAGGAGAGGGAAGATTTCTTCGCTCATCTGGGGCGGAACTCCGGCCCAGGTGAGAATCGGAATTGTTGCTGTCTTCTTCGGTGTGCAGCAAAGCAAAGTCAGAGCGGCAAGAGAGGCTGCCGCCGCCCTTGCTGCTCCGATGAATATGTGTTTTATCGTATTCATTACTGCTCGTATGCTACGACAGAAATTTCAGCTTCGGTTCCGTCTCCTCCGGCGTCACAGGCCTTGGTGATATGGAAGTAAACCCAGTAGAGACCAGGAGTGAAATTGCTGCCCGGAGTGATGAAAATCTTGTCTGTGATCGCAGCGGTTTCCGGTGTCGCTGTTGTCATAGAGAGGGTTGTGCTCCATTTTACCCATCTGAACGGCTGGATGGTGTAGCCTTCCTTTAGATAGACGAGAATGTGGTAGTCGGTGTCGCTGTCCTTGATGGCCGCGAGAGTTGCGTAGTACACTTTGCCGTCTCCTGCAAGATAATTGAGAACGTGCTCCGAGTCATCATTTCCGAGCGGGAAGCAGGCCTTCGCTCCCGTCACCCAAAGCTGGTTTGAGGTGTTGAAAACCGCATAGTTCAGAATCATCCAGTCTGTGTCCGTGTCATAGTAGAAGCTCCAGACGGCATTGTGCCCGGTGAACTTGGCGGATGTGTCGTCGAGAATCTCGAAGCGGTCTGCCTGAAGCATTTTCGAGAGATCTCCGAACCCGGTGAATGTCACTTCACAGTCCGTCACGAGCTGCACTTTCTCCTTTGCAAGATAGGTGACCCCGCTCTGGGAGACGGACTCCATCGCGTTCTTGTCAAGATTTACCGTAAGGTTCACAAGTTTGTCGATTTCGAAGCTGTAGGTGTTGAACCCGAATTTCCTGAAGCCGTATCCTTCGGAAGACGGAACCGGTATTGCGGCTCCTTCCTCTGCAAGTACGGAGATTTTTCCGTCAGCATATCCCCATACATAGCCGCTGTAATCCGGTTTCCCCGAAGCGACTTTCTCGGCTATGTAGATTTTCGTTCCAAGTGAAGACAGGTCTGCTCCATCGGATGTACGGTAGAGGTAGTCGGAAGACTTTACCAGCGGGAACTGTTTCCCGTTTTCATCTATGAGCGTAAGAGATGCGGGAGACTCCGGTCGTGCGACTGAAACATTCCTGTCGCGGGAAATCCTTGTCGAGTTCTCTCCTCCGGCGACATTGTCCGCGCTGATGCTTACTTCCGGATAAAATCCACCTCCGTCCAGGTTTGCCGCGAACGGCATTATGAAGTCAATGTCGAGGCTGGCCTCATTTCCGGAAAGGTTTTCGGTTTTTGAGACCACGACATTGCTTCCGTACTTCACCTGAAGAGTGTAGCTGCGGAGTTCGTTGTAGTTGTCGCGGATGTGTGCGGAGAAATTGACCTGTTCTCCGGCTGTGATTTCAACCTTGCCGCCGGCGGTGATCTGCGCGTCTTCTATTATCGGCCTTGAAGCCCACTCCGGCCAGGTGATGGTCTTGTCCACCTTGTCTTCGCATCCCCAGAGGGACACAAGTGACAGGAAAGAGAGTGCAAGATATTTTATGAATTTCTTTTTCATTTGATAATATGTTGAATGATGGTGCATTGAAAACATTCTTTACATTGCCTCGGCTTTCGCAAGATCGGCTTCCCAGCCCTCGCGGCTCCAAGTCTGTTGCAGAGTCTTCCCAAGTTCCGCCGCCTCGTTCACTGCATAGTCCGGAATCGGCATATACTGGTGGGTAGGTATCGTATTCTTGGTCGCACGGACGCGGGTGGCGTACTGGTTGAAACGGATGAGGTCTATTTTTCTCATTCCCTCGAACCAGAACTCGTGACCTCTCTCGTCGAGAAGGGCATTGAGGAAAACTTCTGCTGAAGCGGTCTTGGATGCGGGGAGGTTGCCCAGTCCGGCGCGGCTTCTCACCTTGTTCACCGCCTCTACGGCTTCTGCCGAAGGAGCCGCTCCGCTCTCCCTTACCTCGGCTTCCGCGAACATAAGGAGCACGTCAGCCCATCTTGCAAGAGGGAAATCGTTGCCGAAACAAGGCGCCGTGGCGGTTTCTGCCGGGTATTTGAACGGAATGTAGCCGTCCCACTCGGATTTCTTGCCAATCTGCTCCGGTCCCCACCATTCATTGCCGTTCGTGTAGTATTCGGTGATGATGCTTTCCTTGCGGAGGTCACCGCTCTCGAAGGTGTCGTAGAATTTGGGCGCGAGGTTGAAAGTCAATCCCCAGCCGGGGCCGCAGACCGCGAAAGGAGTGGCGTTCCCGAGATCGTCCTTCTTGGCCGCATTGTTCGGCATCGCGAGCATTGCGAACGGGTTCATACTGCCTTCCTTGGCATTTCCCGTGGATGAAGGGTCGCAGCTGATTGCGCCTATGATTTCGCAGTTGAAGTCGTTCGCTTCGCGGAACATTTCTTTGTATGGATTGTCTCCGTTCTTGAACAGACTGTATTTTCCAGTGTTGAGTTCCCTGTAAAGTGAGACGGCCTTTTCGTACCATCCGTCCTTGTGGTAACCCTCGTTGAGGCAGATCCTCATAAGGTAAACCTTCGCAAGATCGCGGGTGAACCTGCCCTTGTCGGACTGGGTCTCCGGAGCGTAGGTCGCGCCATATTCGAAATCATCGTAAATCCACTGGGCGATGTCGTCGAGGGAAGGTCGAACTGCGTTATTCAGCGCTTCCTTGTTTTCAACGTCGTCAGGGTTTACTATCAACGGAACAGGTCCATAGACATTGAGAAGATTGTACATATGCAGACCGCGGCAGATCCTCGCTTCGGCTAGAATTTCCTTCTTCTTCGCTTCGCTCACTTTTTCGGTGGAGGCTTTTTCTATGGCTCCGATGACGCTTGTGAACCTTGTGACCTCACGGTACTTGGGATAGTTGTTCGGAGCAGAGTCGCTCAATGTCCCCCTTGAGTAATAGCGGCAGTTGGAGAAATTGGCTTCGGAAAGCTGCCTGTAGTTGATATCCCAGACACCGGTGACCCAGGGCGCTTCCACATCTGAGGTGGCATCGAACTGCTTCAACACGCCACCCGCAGGGATGTACCACGGGTGCTGGTTACCGCTTGAAGCATAGAGGGAATATGTCCAGGTGTTGGTGAACGGAACATAGCAAGACATCATCAGAGAAGTGAAGTCGTCTTCCGAAACCGGGAAATTCTGATCGGTGAGCACTCCGTAAATCTGAGGGTCGAAGTTTTTGTTGCAGCTGCAGAGCATCGCAGCGGCAAGCATAAAAGCATATATTGTCTTTTTCATCTTTACAACCTCCGTTTATTTGAAATTGATTTTGGCTCCGAGCGAGAAACTGCGGGTCATCGGGTAACCTGCCGGAGATGAACTGTTTCCGGTATAGATTTCAGGGTCGACTCCTGAGAATTTCGAGAAGGTGAGAGGGTTCTGGGCATCGAAATAGATTCTGATGTTCTCTATCCTCTTGGAAAGCACTTTGCCGAGGAGGTTTCCGTCCAGATTGTAACCGAAGGTTATGTTCCTGACCCTCACGAAGGAAGCCTTCTGCCGTCCTAGATCCCAGCCGGCGTTACCCGGGAGAGCGTCAGCCTTGGTGGTAGCGATTCCGGCAAGCGTGCCGTTGTCGTTTGTCTGGGAGTTCCAGAGCAGGTAGGCGTACTGGTTGGAGTTCTGCGGAGGACCGTAGGAAAGGCTGCCGGCGTTCGCCCACGCGAAAGCGTAGTTGTACTTCGTCGCCCCGAACTGTCCGTAGAGGAAGATGTCAAGGTCGAAGTTCTTGTAGGTGAATGTGTTGCCCAGGCCTATGCTGATTTTCGGGAGCACATCGTCCATATAGATATCGTCCGTGGTGATGATCCCGTCCCCGTTGCGATCCTCGATGATAGGGTAGCCCGGTTTCTGCGCGGCGGCTCCGAGGCTCATCTGCGAGTCCGGCATATTGGACTTGTCGGAGTTGATTATTCCGGTGACGTGATAGAAATAGGCCGCGTTCATCGGCTCTTTCTCGCGGATCTGATAGGTCTGGTAGTCGTAGTTTTCCGTACGCTCGACCCAATACATATTGTAGCGGGTAAGGGTGAGGGAAGTGGTCCAGGTGAATCCGCCGAGGTTCTTGATGTTCACGCTGTTGAGCATAGCGTCCCATCCGATTCGGTAGTAGTGTCCGTAGTTCACAGGACGCGTTCCCACCATACTGAGCGGCTCTCCCGGAGCTTCTCCGAGAAGGTCTGTGACATCGTTGCGGAAGAAGTCTAAACTTCCGTAGAGACGGTTGCCGAACAGGTAGAAGTCCACACCGATGTTTTTCATTATGGTCTTCTCCCAAGTTACGTCAGGATAGTCCGAACCGGATTTGATGTATGGAATGTAGTTCACAGAGTTGTCGCTGAACTTTACATAGCTTGGAGCCATAGAGTAAAGGCCGTAGAGCGATGTTCCGAGGTTGTCTCGCCCGGTCACACCGTATGAAGCCCTGATTTTGAGGAGGTCAATCCACTTGACATTCTGCATCCATTTCTCGCTTGTGATTTTCCACGCTGCGGAAACGGAAGGGAACCAGGCGTATTTCTTTGACGGGAAGAACTTGTCGGTTCCGTCGCGGCGTACAGTGGCGGAAACCACATAGCGGTCAAGTACATCCACGCCGACCCTTGCGAACTGTGACCTCTTCTCGTTGGCCCATTTGGACGATGTCGGGGTGAAAGGGCCTTCTGCAGCGGCGATGTTGTCTGTGCCGATGTTGTCGTTGGCGTTCTTGAAGTCCACCTCGAGACCGGTCCCGGACTGGTTGTACATACCCATACCGATCATTGCGTCCACGCTCACGATGTCTTTGAATTTCTGACTGTACATAATCATACCTTCAAGGGTCTGGTCGTCACGGGAGGCATCTCCAACGTGGCCTCTGGAAACTCCAGAAACCTCATACCAGAGCATCGTGGTAGGGATGTAGAGGCTCCTGGATGCCGTTTCGCGGTTGAGTCCGTAAACTCCCCGGAATTTAATGATATCCTTCCAGATGTTGATGTCGGTGGACAGGTTCACATACCATCCTGAAGACTTTGTGTTGTCGTTGTACATCGACATCTCCGCAGGGTTCGCTGTCGAGCGGTAGCGCATATAGTTGCCATCGCTGTCGTAAACCGAGTAGTTCGGCGGGAACATAAGTGCGGACTGAAGGGCGTCCTTGCCCACTCCGCCCGCTCCGCCGCCGTCAGCATTGGAGTTGGTGAAGTTGTTGGAGAAGATGTTGAGGATGGATGAAATCTTCATAAACGGAAACACCTGCGCGGTAAGGTTGCTGCGAAGGGTGTAGCGTCTCATTCCGGAGTTGATGACGGTTCCCTGCTGATCGTAGAAGTTTCCTCCGATGTAGTACTTGACGTATTTGTTTCCTCCGTTGATTGACAGGGAGTGGTTGTTGATGCTTCCGTTCTGAAGAATATAGTCAAGCCAGTTGGTGGATGTCGCGCTCTCAATCTGGTCAGGGTAGAATACCGGGGACCAGCCTCCGTCGTAGTCGTTGACTCCATACGGCTTCATATCGTGGTTCAGGAGATAGCTTTCCTTGCTGAATATATTCGCAAAGTTCATATATTCGGTGGAATTAAGCGGCTCAAGGTAGTCGTAGTTGCGAACGAAAGAGTAGCTTGACTCAAGTGTTACGCGCGGAGCTCCCTCGGCACCCTTCTTTGTAGTGATGAGGATGACGCCGTTGGCGGCGTTGATTCCGTAGATGGCCGCCGAAGCGTCCTTGAGCACTTCGATGGACTCGATGTCTCCCGGGTTCAAGCCTGCAAGACCGGCTCTGTTGATTGAGTTAGGGGTTTCGATGGCTCCGTTGCCCACTTCCAGAGAACCGCTCGGCATCATAATGCCGTCCACGATGTAGATAGGAGTGCCGCCGCCTCGGATGGACACGTCCACGTTTCCGCCCGGCTGCGTACTGCTGATGTTAGCCCTTAGGCCCGCCGCCTTACCCATAAGCATCTGGGACATATTGCTCGTCGCGCTCTTGGCGATTTTGTCGGTTTTGATGGTTGCGACAGAGGTCGTGAGGTTCTTTCTTGAAGTGGTTCCGTAACCCACAGCTACAGCTTCCTCGATGAGAAGCGAGTCGTCCTGTAGCGTTATTTCAATGTTGGCGCTCTTGCCTGCCCGGTATTCCTGGGTGCTGTAGCCGAGCGAAGCGAACTCGATTGTGTCGCCCTTGCGGCAGTTGATGGAGAATTTGCCGTCAATGTCGGTCACGGTGCCGTTTTTAGTGCCCTTGATGAGCGCTGAAGCTCCGATAATCGGCTGACCGTCCTTGTCGATAATCCGGCCGCTGAGGGTGACGCTTTCCTGAGAACTCTGCTGCTTCGGGGTGATGACGATTTTGTCTCCGACCACCGTGTATTGCAGAGAGGCTTTGGAAAGTTCCGTGTCCAGTATTGAGGAAAGCACCGCGTTCTCCGCGCTGACGGAAACGGTCTGCTTGCCCTCGATTTCAGAATCGCGGTAGGAGAAATTCCAGTTTGTCTGCTTTTCAATTTCGTTGAAAAGTGTTTTTAGTGTCGCATTCTTCAGATTGAGGCTCACCTTGTCCTGTTGGGCCAGCGCCGTAGCTGAGCAGAGCAGGGTGAGAATGAGCGCGCAAGTCAAAGAACGCAGTGACAATGGTTTCATAATTCCTTGCAGATTTGGTTAAACTTGTTTTAATGTATTATGGTTTCTTCCGGTCTCCGAGGCCGGGAAATCTTCTATTTGTTTATCGTTATCCTGTCGCCGTCGATGCTGTAGGTAAAGCCGTAGTGCATTTTCAGAATGTCAAGCACTTCGCCGATGCGGTGTTCGGTGAAGGTGCCGGTGTAGCGGTCGGTGAGATTTATGCCTTCTGCACATTCTATGCTTACCCCGAAGTGCCTCTGGAGAATGTCCACGACCTGATACAGAGGTCTGTTGATGAAGACTATCCTGTCTTCGAGCCACTCTGTCTCAAGGGAATTGTCGGTGCGGAACAGGTTTATTCTTCCTGATTTGGAGGATATGCAGACTTTCTCGTTCGGGGAGAGTTTCATCTGTGAGTCTCCATATTTCAGACTGATGCTGCCTTCTACGAGAGAGACTTCCTTCGTGTCGTTCTCCGGGTATGCGTAAACGTTGAATTTAGTCCCGTGAACGGTGATTTCCATTCCCTGGGCGCTTACTGTAAACTTTTTCTGAGGGTCTTTGGCAACATCGAAATACCCCTCACCGGTGAGCCGGACCGCCCTGTCGGTAATTCCGAAAGATGGGGAGTAGCTGAGGGATGATTTTGCGTTAAGTGTTACTGTCGTGCCGTCCGGGAGTTTTACAATTGACTTGTCGCGATTTCCCGCTCCGACGAGAATTTCCTGGCTGGCGAAAGCTTCGCTGACTCTGGTGTTGTGGGCAAGTTTGAGCGATAGCCCGACGCAGAGCGTCAGAAGAAGCCCTGCGGCAACCCCCATCCAGACTCTGAATGGATTTCTCCTTCGTTCTCCTCCGCTCAGCCATTCCTTTTCAAGAATCTGCGCGAGTTCTGCGTCTGAAACGCAGTCAAGTTCGCTGCCGAGGCGATCGAGTTCTTCCGGGGATATGTTGTTGTTCCTGTATTTTGTGAGAAGATTTCTCATAATGCGCATCAGTTTTCAGTGTATACGCATATTATCTCCTCTCGACAGGTTTTTATAACATAAGAAATTTGATTTTTTCGCGGATTATTTTCATCGCGGTGCTCAGCTGGTTTCTCACAACCTGTTCGCTAATGCCGAGTCTGGAGGCGATTTCCCCTGCAGAAAGACCTTCTTCGCGGCTCAAGATGAGGATTTCCTTTTGGCGGGGCGGCAGAGTCTCCCTCGCTGAGCGCACTGCCCGAAGGTACGCGTCGTAATCGTAGGATATAGGGGATTCCACTCCGGCTTCGGGGATGATGGAAAGATAGTCCCGGAAATTGGGGTTACGCACCTGACGGCGCATCTCTTTTAATAGAGAGTTCCGGCAGGTCGTGAAAAGATAGCCTTTGACTGAACGGTCAGGATCGAGGGTTTCGCGGTGAAACCAAAGTTTTACCAGAGCCTCGTGGGTTATCTCCTTCGCGGTGTCGGCTGATTTAACATATTGATACACAAATTTGTACAGGGAGGGGGTATAGGCCTCATAGAGCTCCCGGAAGAAGCGCTCGGCGTCTGCTTCCTCCTTTTTCATTCCCTCTATGAGTTCCCTGTCGGTCATTTGGTGTTTTATATGCTGAAATTGTGATAGTGGGGGCCGAAGCGGTTGTAGGCGTCTTCGTCCAGGGCGGTGCGGTGGTCGGGGTGGGCTATGCTCGTTAGGAGCTTGGCTCTTTCCTGAAGGGAGCGGCCGTAGAGGTTTACGGCGCCGTATTCTGTTACTACCCAATGGACGTGGGCGCGGGTGGTCACTATGCCGGCGCCCTCCTGAACTGTCGGGCAGATTTTGCTGACTCCTTTGTTTGTTGTGGAGGGCATTGCTATTATGGCTTTGCCGCCTTCGGAGAGAGAGGCGCCGTAGACGAAATCGCACTGGCCGCCCACTCCGGAATAGAACTTCAGACCTATGGAGTCGGCGTTTACCTGACCTGTGAGGTCGATGGAGACGGCTGAGTTTATCGCGGTCATCTTCGGGTTGCGGGAGATTACCCGCGGGTCGTTCGTGTACCCCACGTCCATCATCGTCACCATCTGGTTATTGTCTATGAAATCATAGACCTCCTTGCTTCCCATAAGGAAGGTTGAGGCGATTTTGCCCGGGTCGGTGACTTTGTTGCGGCCGGTGATTACTCCTTTTTCCACGAGGCGGAGCACACCGTCGGCGAACATCTCCGTGTGGATGCCCAGGTCCTTGTGTCCCTCGAGCTGGGCGAGAACCGCGTTCGGAAGTGCCCCTATCCCGAGCTGTAGGCAGGCTCCGTCTTCGATGAGAGAGGCGCAGTTGCGCCCTATGGCTATTTCCGTCTCGTTCGGGGCGTTGAAATTGCACTGGATCAGGGGAGTGTCGTCGCTGACGAATATGTCTATCATCGAAAGGGGAATGAGCGCCTGTCCGAGGGCTCTTGGGACATTGGGGTTGACGACAGCTATTACCGTCCGGGCACATTCTATGGCCGCCAGGGTGGCATCGACCGAGGTGCCGAGCGACACCATTCCGTCCTCGTCCGGAGGGCAGACCTGAATCATCGCTACATCGCACCTAAGGGCTCCGCAGCGGTAGAGTTTCTGGGTCTCGCTAAGAAAAACGGGGATGTAGTCGGCGTAGCCGCTCTGGACAGCGGGACGCACATTCGCCCCGATAAAAAAGCCCTGATGGAAGAAAATGCCTTCGTAGCGCGGGTCTGCATAGGGAGCGGGGCCTTCGGTGTGGAGGTGGTGGATCCTTACGGCCTTCAACTCACCCCGGTCGCCTCTTTCGCAGAGGGCGCGGATGAGCACTTGCGGGGCGCTTGCCACACTGCTAAGATGCACGTGGTCGCCGCTCTTTACGACTTTTACCGCCTCTTCGGCGCTTACAAAATGTATTTCCTTTGCCATTGATGTGTGCAGTTTAAGTTTCGCAGTGCGAAAATCGTGTATACAGTTTGAGTTTTGTACTGTGAAACCCGGGTATGCAGTCAGTTTCTCTTGGGCTTGGTGTCTTCGCTCTACTGAAAAGCCCCGTTCAAGGATGCAAAGATAAATTTCTTTTCAGAATTTTCCACTTTTTTCTACCTTTGCCGCGCTATGGAATGGGATTTTAGTTTTTTTTCGATTTTTACTCTGGTGACCGGGGTGGTTTTCCTCATCCTTGAAATCCGCCAGAGCAATTGGATGTGGCTTTTCCAGTTCCTTTCTTCTGCGGCTGCCCTCTGGGTTTTTGCCACGGAGGGGCTCTGGGCCTCCTCGGCGCTCAATTTCTACTATGTCGTTATGGCCTTTGTGGGTCTGAGGCAGTGGCGGCGGGATGCCTTGGCGGTGCGGACGGCTTCGGGAGAGACTCCCGCGGAGGGGACGACTTCCGCGGCGGTGAAGGTTTCCGAGGCAGGGGAGACCCAAGGTGAAGAGCCCGGAGGCAGTTCTGACGCCCCGAAAGAGAGCGACGCGTTGCATCTTAGACGCCTTTCTCTCAGAACGCTTCTTGTGAGCCTCGCGGTCCTCATCCTCGGCACGGCGGCCCTGTATTTCCTTCTGCAATGGCTCGAAGACCCCAAATCCATCGCCGATGCGGCGGCAACTGTCCTAAGCGCCATTGCAACCTGGTGGCTCGCAAAGTCATACCCCCAACAGTGGCTTCTCTGGGTTGTCGCAGACGCCGTTTCCGCCTATCTTTGTTTCGCCCAGAGCATCGCCCCGATGGGCCTGCTATACTCAATTTATGCTCTATCAGCGATTTACGGATATATCCACTGGAAACGCAAAGGAAACTTTATTGAAATCTAATGGATACATCAACAGAAAACTATATTGAAATTTAATTATATGTCAAACACACGTGAACAGAAACTCGAGGCCTTCGGAAGGCTTCTGGACATTTTGGATGAACTCAGGGTGAAATGCCCGTGGGACCGCAAACAGACCAACGAGAGCCTGCGGCCGCAGACGATCGAGGAGGTGTATGAACTCAGCGACGCCATCCTCAAGGATGAGCACCCTGAAATCCGAAAGGAGCTGGGCGATGTTCTGCTTCACGTCGTGTTCTATGCAAAACTCGGAGATGAAAAAGGAGAGTTCGACATTGCCGATGTATGCAACCATCTGTGCGACAAACTTATATATCGCCACCCTCACGTATTCGGCACCGAGGTCGCATCCTCTGCCGAGGAGGTCCTCAAGAACTGGGAAATGCTCAAGACCAAAGAAAAAGACGGTAACAAGAGGGTTCTGAGCGGGGTGCCGGAGTCGCTTCCTTCTATGATCAAGGCCTACCGCATCCAGGACAAGGCTCGCGGAGTGGGCTTCGACTGGGAGAAAAAAGAAGACGTCTGGGAGAAAGTGAAGGAAGAGGAAGGTGAACTTGAGGCCGAGCTCAATGCCATAGACGCTGCCACCACCGACGATGAGAAGGCTGCTGCTAAGGACCGGGCCGAGGAGGAACTTGGCGACACCATTTTCGCCCTCGTGAACGCAGGAAGGCTCTACAAACTCAACCCCGACACCGCTCTGGAGCGCACCTGTGCGAAGTTCCGCCGCCGGTTCACCTATCTCGAGGAGCACACCATCCGGCAGGGCCGCGACCTGCGCGATATGACGCTCGCTGAGATGGACGCCATCTGGGATGAAGCAAAAGAAAAAGGACTTTGAAAAAAGTCCTTTTTCTTTTGTTATTTCCCGCCCAATGCGCGGTACAGATGGTGTTATCATCTTTTTGCCACGATTGACGGCATAGGGAGAAAATTCGTAAATTTGTCTCCGTCTAAGAACAGTCTGTAATTATGAACAACGAATATCTGTCGGCTACGCCGATGCTTGACTACAACTCCGAGTGCATCGAAAAACTGACCCTCGAGCGGGGGTGGAGGGATATGCCTGAATTTGAAAGAATCCGTTCCATCTACGATTTTGTCCGGGATGAAATCCTTTTCGGATATAATGTCGATGACTCTATCCCTTCTTCCCGGGTTCTGGCGGACGGCTATGGCCAGTGCAACACAAAGGGAACGCTTTTTATGGCGCTTTTGAGAGCCTGCGGCATCCCTTGCCGTGTCCACGGATTCACTATAGACAAGCGTCTTCAGAAGGGGGCGATGTCCGGCGTGGTATATTTGAGCGCTCCCAGGGATATATTCCACAGCTGGGTGGAAGTCCTCCTTGACGGGAAATGGCTTGAACTGGAGGGATTCATACTTGATAAAGCCTATTTGAGCAGCCTTCAGGGCCGTTTCGCTGACTGCACAGGCGCATTCTGCGGATATGGAGTCGCCGTCAGTGACTTTCGTCATCCGAAAGTGGATTTCGACGGAAACTCAACCTACATCCAAAGCGAGGGAATTACCCGCGATTTCGGGATTTACCCCGACCCGGACTCCCTCCTGAAGGAACATCACCAGACGATGTCCCCCGTCAAAGCATTCCTGTACCGCCATCTCGGTCGCCATCTTATGAACCGGAATGTGAAGAAGATGAGAGGACGTTATTGATGATTTTCAGGAGTATGGCGCCGTAGCCTTCGGCTTTGGCGGGGCCTATGCCGCTGACAGAAAGAAGCTGCTCCGGGGTGCGGGGCTTCAGCGTGGCTATGTTGTCGAGGACTTTGTTCGAGAAGACGTGGAAGGCGGGAACGTCCAGCTCACGGGCTTTTTCAAGCCGCCAGGCTTTCAACGCGCTGAGAATTTGCAGAGAGGCGGAGTCCATCTGCTCGTTTCCCTCTGCCGAGAGCTTTGCTTCGCGCTTTGGCCTCCGGGCGGCTGGCTGCGAACTGCCGGGGAATCCTGCGGCGGATTGAGCATTGTAACTTCCCGGAGCCCCTGCACCTGCCTGATGCCCTGCGCCTGTCTGGACGAAACCTGCAGGGCGGGATTTGACCCCCGGGGTGCGGAGAGGGGCGGAGTCGCGGCTGCGGTCGTAGTCGAACGGGGCGTAATTGAGCGAGAAGGCAAGCTCCCCGGGGTCTGCTATGTGTGACTCGAGGTACTGCTCCACCGTGTTGTCCGTTATGAATGCGGAATTGCTTAGCGGGGAGCTCAGGACGATGCCTTCGAGGGAGCGGCAACGGCTCAGCGCCACGTATGCCTGGCCCGGGGAGAAGGCGGCGCGGGCGTCTATTACGGCGCGGTCGAAAGTAAGTCCCTGACTCTTGTGGATGGTTATTGCCCAGGCCGGGCGCAGAGGGTACTGGCGGAAGCGGCCGATCGGGGTTGCTTCGATGACTCCGCTCTCCTCGTTCATCTGGTAGCGGATGTTTTCCCACTCCATCGGCTCCACGCTCACGATGACCCCGGTGTCGGCGAGTTTCACCTTGAGGGAATCGCGAGTGATGGTGAACACCTCCCCGAGGGTGCCGTTGATGAACTTCTTGTCCGGGTCGTTCTTTATGAACATAACCTGCGTGCCTTTTTTCAGAACCAGCTGGGCTGCAGTGGGGTAGGCCTCAGGAGGGAACGTCCCGCTGACTCTGGCGTTGAAAATGAACTCTTCACTGCCGAGCCGCCCCATCTCCGCGCTGTTTACGCTCTCCACCATCCGGTTGTGGGTGACAAGGCGGATGTAGTTTTCCTCGGGGCGTGGAGAAAATCCGGGGATATAGCGCGAATTTAGCTCCGAAAGGTCTTCCTCGCTCAGGTGGCCGACTCTTGCGCGGTTGAGGATTTCGACGAAATGAGTGTCGCTCTGACGATAGACCTGCCTTAGCTCCAGGACGCTGTAGTCCAGTTTCTGGAGAGCCTTGCTGTCAAAGAAATAGAGGGAAGGGTAGTGGGGGCGCAGAAGTTCCGCCTCCTCTCCGTGTGCAATCGGGGGAAGCTGCTGGAGGTCGCCAATCATAAGGAGCTGCACCCCTCCGAACGGGAGGTAGCTGCGGCGGATGCGGCGGAGTTCCGCGTCGATGTGGTCCATAAGGTCTGCGCGAACCATCGAGACCTCGTCGATTATGATGAGTTCCAGACGGCGTATGAGGTCAAGTTTCGCCTTTCGGATGAAATACTGCGACTGCGGAGCCACAACCCCCGGGACGTAGGCCCCGAGCCCGAACTGGAAAAAGGAATGTATGGTCATCGCTCCGGCGTTCACGGCGGCAACCCCTGTCGGGGCGAGGACAATGTGGCGTTTTCGCGTGTGGCGCACGACGTCCCTTAGAAATGTGGTCTTTCCCGTGCCCGCCTTTCCCGTGAGGAAGAGGCTGTGGGCGGTTTTCTCGACTATGTATCTTGCGAGGCTGATTTCGTAGTTCTTTGGAGTGTTTTCCATCCTGTAAGGTCGTGTTTTCCAATGATTTCGGGACTGTTAGGAAATTGTCCCCATCTTTTTCGCGGCCTTTTCCGGGGCGGAGCGGGCCAAAACGGAGACAAATTTAATGAATATCCCCGATGAAATCAAGGCGCGCGAAAAGGTTTTTGGGGAGCCCCAGAGAAAGAAAGATAATTTTGGAATACGGAAAAAATGTTTTTAACTTTGCGGCTCGGTTATGGAAAAAGTGTTATACATATCTTTCCCAATGGGGTCTGTCCGACTTTAGGAGGCGTAGAAACCTCCCAAATTTCGGAAAATTCGTTGCAGCTCCCCTCCGGGCCCCGTTAATCCCTATTGCAGGAAAGGGCGCTCAAGGACTGAAAATCACGCAGATTTAGACAGAATTTTCGCTCAATAATTGCAATTGACAATCTCGGTTTGTCTTGCCATTTGGGCTTGTATTGTATATATTTAATGGAAATTAAAGTCGTGGTGGCGTCTTCCGAACACCTTAAATATGCGGAAGAAATTTGTCAGGAAATCTATGTTTCGTCGCTCGAAAGGAAAACGGGCATCGCGAACAGAACGCCCGAGTATATTCAAGAGAAAATGCTTGCAGGCAAGGCTGTGATTGCTCTTGCCTACGAGGATGGCGCTAACGGGGGTGCTTCAAATGCCGCTTCATCTGCAGTTGAGGGCACTTCAGAAGGCTCCGAGCCGCGCTTTGCAGGGTTCTCCTACATTGAGTCCTGGGGCGGAAAGAGTTTTGTCGCAACATCCGGACTCATCGTCGCCCACGCCTTCAGAGGGATGGGCATCGCGAAGAAAATCAAGGAGCAGACCTTCCTTCTTTCCCGCAGGCTTTTCCCGGATGCGAAGATTTTTTCCATCACGACGGGAGCTGCTGTGATGAAGATGAACTATGAGTTCGGGTTCCGCCCTGTACCGTTCACCGAACTCACCGACGACCCGGAGTTCTGGAAGGGCTGCGAGGGATGCCGCCATTTCGACATCCTCAAGAGTCACGACTACAAGATGTGCATCTGCACGGGCCTGCTTTATGACCCGAAGGAGCATCTTGAAATCCATCTCCCAGAAGAACGGAAGTGAATATGAGGCGGATTGCTGCGTTGCCGCTCTGGGAAAATCAGATTGATATTTAGTTAAAGTTGAAAATCCTCCCACAAAATCAGAAAAATATGGCAAAGAAAGTCGTAGTCGCGTTCAGCGGCGGATTGGATACATCCTACACAGTGATGTATCTTGCAAAAGAAAAAGGATATGAAGTTTATGCGGCCTGCGCAAACACCGGCGGATTCAGCCCGGAGCAGCTTCGCACGAATGAGGAAAATGCCTATAAACTCGGGGCTAAAAGCTATGTAACTCTTGATGTTACAAAGGAATACTACGAAAAGAGCCTCCGATATATGGTCTATGGCAACGTTCTTCGTAACGGAACATACCCTATCTCTGTGTCTTCCGAAAGGATATTCCAGGGCATTGCGATTGCTCGCTACGCCAAGGAAATAGGGGCTGAGGCCATTGCACACGGCTCTACGGGTGCAGGAAACGACCAGGTCCGCTTCGATATGACCTTCCTCGTAATGTGCCCGGAAATGGAAATCATCACCCTCACCCGCGACGGCAACCTTTCCCGCAAGGAAGAGGTGGATTACCTCAATGCCAACGGCTTTTTCGCAGATTTCACCAAACTCAAATACTCCTACAACGTGGGAATCTGGGGAACCTCCATCTGTGGCGGAGAGATTCTTGACTCCACTCAGGGGCTTCCGGAGACCGCGTACCTCAAGCAGGTGAAAAAGCAGGGGACTGAGACACTTAGCCTCGGTTTCTCTAAGGGTGAACTCTGCTCAGTAAACGGCAAAAACTATGACGACAAAATCGCTGCTATTCAGGCAGTTGAGGAAATCGGCGCGGCTTACGGAATAGGGCGCGATATGCACGTGGGAGACACAATCATCGGCATCAAGGGCCGCGTGGGCTTTGAGGCTGCAGCGCCTATGCTCATAATCGGCGCACACAAATTCCTCGAGAAATTCACCCTATCCAAGTGGCAGCAGTACTGGAAGGACCAGGTTGCCAACTGGTATGGAATGTTCCTGCACGAGAGCCAGTACCTTGAGCCTGTGATGAGGGATATCGAGGCTATGCTCGAGAGCAGCCAGCGCGATGTGACCGGCACAGTGACGCTTGAACTTCGTCCTTACGGATTCTCTACCGTTGGCGTGGATTCGAAGAATGACCTTCTCAAGTCCAAACTCGGCGAGTACGGCGAGAGCCAGAAGGGATGGACCAGCGAGGATGCCAAGGGCTTCATCAAGGTGCTCTCCACCCCGCTTCGTGTGTATTATGGGGCTCATCCCGACGAAGAAAACCTATAGGGCAAACCGACATATGGAAAAAATAAAAGTTGGAATTGTCGGCGGGGCCGGATATACGGCTGGTGAACTGATTCGCATCCTGGTGAACCACCCGGCGGTGGAAATCGTTTTTGTTCACTCCGAGTCCAGCGCCGGACGCCCTCTGTATGAGGTGCACTCGGGGCTTCTCGGGGATACGGACCTTAGGTTCTGCAGCGAATTCAGCCTCCGGGACATCGATGTGCTGTTCCTTTGCTCCGCGCACGGAAAAAGCCGCGAGTTCTGGACGAACAACGCCGCTCCGGCGGGCCTGAAGGTCATTGACCTTGCGCAGGACTTCCGGGACGAGAGCGAGGGCTATGTCTATGGCCTTCCGGAAATGCAGCGGGGGAAGATTCTCGGGGCGCAGAAAATTGCGAATCCGGGCTGCTTTGCAACCGCCATTCAGCTCGCCCTCCTGCCTCTAGCCTCAAAGGGACTCATCCGTTCCGATGTCAGCATCAGCGCCATCACGGGCTCTACGGGAGCCGGGGTGAAACCTTCTGCGACGACCCATTTCAGCTGGCGCAATAACAATATATCCGCATATAAAGTCTTTGAACATCAGCACCTTAAAGAGATAAGACGCAATCTCTCTCTTCTTCAGCAGGGGTTCTCGTCTGAACTTGACTTCGTCCCGATGAGGGGAGATTTCGCAAGGGGAATTTTTGCGGCGGTGCACCTTCAGTGTCCGCTTTCGGAGGATGAGGCACGGGAACTTTATAGAGAGTTCTACCGCTCTGCCGCTTTCACGTTCGTCAGCGATGCTCCTGTGGACCTCAAACAGGTGGTGAACACCAACAAATGCCTTTTGTCGATAGAAAAGCACGGAGAGAAACTCGTTGTCTGCTCGGTGATTGACAATCTTCTCAAGGGCGCCTCGGGTCAGGCTGTGCAGAATATGAACCTCATTTTCGGCCTCGGGGAGGATGAGGGCCTTCGTCTTAAAGCCTCTGCATTTTAGAGCTTTTTTATAGGTGCGTATGTGGCGCTTTCCCATAGGCGTGGGAGGGCTTTCTGAAAAGCGCGTGGCCTTTGGGAACAAAGGGAATTATATTTAAATCAAGAAGTTACGAATATGGATTTATTCAAAGTTTATAAATTGTGGGACATTGAGCCCGTCAGGGGCCTCGACACCAAGCTTTGGGACAAGGACGGAGTGGAATACACCGACCTTTATGGCGGACACGCCGTCATCAGCATCGGACACTGCCATCCGCACTATGTCAAGATGGTTTCGGAGCAGCTCACGCGTCTTGGATTCTACTCCAATGCCGTGCAGAACTCCCTCCAGAAGACTCTCGCGGAGAAACTCGGCCGCATCTCGGGCTATCCTGATTATTCGCTTTTTCTTTGCAACAGCGGTGCGGAGGCAAATGAGAATGCCCTCAAACTCGCTTCATTCGCAACCGGAAGAGCGAAAGTTCTCGCTTTCTCAAAATCCTTCCACGGAAGGACGAGCGGCGCAGTCTCTGCAACCGACAACCCCAAAATCCAGTCTCCGTTCAATAAGACCGACCATATAACTTTCGCCCCTCTCGGGGACACCGAGGCTGTGGAAAAGGCACTTTCCAGCGGAGAATACGCCGCCGTCATCATCGAGGGCATTCAGGGCGTTGCCGGAATATATGAGCCTTCGGACGACTTCTTCCGTAGCTTGAGGGCACTGTGCGACAAGTGGGGAACGCTTCTTATTGTGGACGAAATCCAGTCAGGATATGGCCGCAGCGGACTTTTCTTCGCTCACCAGCACTCCGGAGTGAGGGCAGACATCATTACTACGGCAAAGGGAATGGCTAACGGACTCCCGATAGGAGGCGTGCTCATCTCAGCGTCAATAAAGCCGGAGTACGGAATGCTCGGAACCACTTTCGGTGGAAACCACCTTGCCTGCACGGCTGCAATCGCTGTGCTGGATGTGATTGAGAATGAGCATCTTGTGGAAAACGCAGCGAAGATGGGCGAGTATTTCAAGGAGGCTTTCGACGGAGCTGCCGGTCTGGACCCGGCGCTTAAGGAGTACCGCGGAAGAGGACTTATGATAGGTTTGGAACTTCGCCCGGAGTTCATTGGGCTTCGTGACCGCCTTCTTTTTGAGAAGCATTTCTTCACGGGGGCAGCCGGCGCATCGGTCATCCGTCTTCTTCCGTCGCTTACGATAAGCAAGGAGACTGCCGACAGCTTTATATCTGCCTGGAAGGAACTTACGCGATAGAGGCCGAAGCGCCTTTTATGGGCGTTTCCACAAAATTCGGCAATAGAGGAAAACTTGCCGCATTTTTATTTGGACTTGGAGTTTTTTGAGATTAACTTTGCAACCCGAAATGAAGGAATTTACAACAATCTATCAGCTCGGCGACTTCGAGAGGGCACTTTCTGCAGCCCGCGAGGTCAAGGCCAATCCTTTTTCAGATCAATCGCTCGGACATAACAAGACACTGCTTCTGGTGTTCTTCAACAACAGCCTCCGTACACGTCTCAGCACGCAGAAGGCTGCTCTCAATCTTGGGATGAACGTCATCGTTCTGGATGTGAACCAGGGCGCGTGGAAACTCGAAACCGAGAGGGGAGTGGTGATGGACGGCGACAAGAGCGAACATCTTCTGGAGGCTATCCCTGTTATGGGAAGTTATTGCGATGCAATCGGAGTGCGTTCATTCGCTAAGTTCGAGAGCAAGGCCGATGACTACAACGAAGTGATACTCAATCAGTTCATCAAATACTCCGGCAAGCCTGTCTTCAGTATGGAGGCGGCAACCCGCCATCCTCTGCAGACTTTTGCCGACATAATAACCATTGAGGAGCACAAGAAGACTGCTCGCCCTAAGGTGGTTATGACCTGGGCGCCGCATCCGAAGGCGCTTCCTCAGGCCGTTCCGAACTCGTTTGCGGAAGGTATGGACTGGGCAGGATATGACTTTGTGATTGCAAACCCGGAAGGATATGACCTTTCGAAGGAGTTTACCCGCGGGGCGAAGGTCACTCACAACCAGGACGAGGCGCTTGAAGGGGCTGATTTCGTGTATGCGAAGAACTGGGCGGCATTTGAAGGAGACAACTACGGAAAGGTGCTGTGCTCTGACAGGAACTGGACGGTTACGAGCGAGAAAATGTCCCTTACCAACAACGCTTTCTTTATGCACTGCCTGCCGGTGAGAAGAAATATGATTGTGAGCGACGACGTCATTGAGAGTCCGCAGTCACTTGTAATCCCAGAGGCTGCGAACAGGGTCGTCTCCGCACAGACGGTAATACGTGAGATTTTGAAATCACTCTAACGGGACGCTCTCAAGCAGCAGAACAAAGTAAATATATATACTCTTAGTATGGCAATTAAGGTCGTAAAAATAGGCGGAAACGTTGTGGATTCGGCGGAACTTCTGGAAAGGTTCTGTCGGGATTTTGCTGCTCTCGAGGGCGAAAAAGTCCTTGTGCACGGGGGCGGAAAGATTGCCAGCGACCTTCAGAGACGTCTTGGAATGGAACCTCAAATGATTGAGGGACGAAGAGTTACGGACCCGGAGACTCTGCAGATTGTGACGATGGTCTATGCCGGGTGGTGCAGCAAGCACATAACCGCTCTGCTTCAGAAGTACGACTGCAACGCTATGGGCGTTTCAGGCTGCGACGCCTCGCTCATAAGAGCCTCACGGCACGCACCGAGAACCCTTTCGGACGGGGTTACTGTCGTGGATTTTGGTCTTGTGGGAAATGTCTGCCCCGAGGGAGTGAACGCGGAGAGAGTAAGATGGATGCTTGAGGGGGGAGTGGTGCCGGTGTTCAATGCCATAAATCACAACTGCGCCGGAGACCTTCTCAACACCAACGCAGACACAATCGCTTCCAGCCTTGCGACGGCTCTTGGCGCGGAGCTGGTCTATTGCTTTGAGAAACCTGGCGTACTGCTGGATAGAAATGACCCGTCAAGTGTCATCCACGAGATGACCTTTTCCGACTTTAAGTCTCTCGAGGCCGAGGGGAAAGTCGCTGACGGGATGATTCCGAAACTTGAAAACTCTTTCAATGCTATTCGGGACGGTGCGAAGAGCGTTGTAATCAAACACTCCGGGGACCTGCTCCGCGAAGGTGCCGGAACGAGATTGAAACTTAGATAATTTGACCTTTGAAGGTCGCGAATAGAAGAATATAAACGAAGATGTCAGACTACGGAAAATATATAGAATTGCTTCGGCAGATGGTTCGCATTCCGTCCCAATCCTTTGAGGAAGAAGGAGTTGCGGGGGTAATCTGTTCTTTTCTGGAGTCGGAGGGCATCCGCTATGAGAGGAGACAGGGTAACATTCTCGCTTTGGGCCGACATTTCGACCCT
>CAVHYU010000009.1:43723-59196 GCA_963640535.1 bacterium
CTTGACGCACACATAGATACGGTTCCGGCGGCCTCGAGCTATACGCGCGACCCCTACGACCCCGGCAATGATCCGGAGACAGTTTGGGGACTTGGTTCGAATGATGACGGGGGAAGTGTCGCAGCGATGATAGCGGCCTTTTCCCGTTTTTACGATATTTCCCTTCCCGTCAATCTGATGCTCACTCTCACGCGTGAGGAAGAGAGGTCGGGCCCGGACGGGGCGCGGTGGCTATACGGCGGCCTCAGCAAAGCCACAGGGCTTGCCGCTGACCCGGTTTTCCCGCTTCCGAAGTGGGTCATTGTGGGAGAGCCAACGGGGATGAAGGCGGCGACTTCCGAAAAGGGACTGCTTGTTCTGGACGGAGAGGCTCACGGGGTGAGCGGGCACGCGGCGCGTGGGGAAGGTGTCAATGCCCTTTACATCGCTCTGGACGACATTGCGGCGCTTCGCGCTCATCGTTTTGAGAAAGTCTCCCCCGTGATGGGAGATGTGCACCTTAATGTGACTCAGATTGAGGCCGGAACGGCCCATAATGTAATCCCTGACCTGTGCCGGTTCGTCGTGGACATCCGTCCTACCGATGTTTACTCCAACCCGGAAATCCTGGAGGAACTTCAGGGCGTGTGCAGGAGCGAACTGCGGGCCCGCAACCTTGCAAACCGCTCCAGCGCAACTTCCAGAGATGGGGCGTTGTATGCCGCAGTGCGCTCTCTCGCCCTGCAGGAGTTCTCCTCGCCTACGACTTCAGACTGGATGAGGATAAGCGGCGCCGGGGTGGATGCGGTGAAGATAGGGCCTGGAGATTCTGCGCGCTCGCACCGTGCGGACGAATATATAAAAGTGAGCGAAATTACCGAGGCGATAGAAATCTATTCACGATTTATCGCAACTCTCGCCCGCAGCATATAGACGATTAAAAAAGAATACTACTTTTATATGGCAACACTTTGGAATAAAGGAACAAGCGCAACGGATGCCGTTGAGGAGTTTACCGTCGGGAACGACAGACAGCTGGACCTCAGACTCGCAAAATATGACGTTGAGGGCTCCAAGGCGCACATAAAGATGCTTGAAAGCATCGGCCTTCTCACCGGGGAGGAACTTTCCGTTCTTCTTGGCGGACTGGACGAAATCGCAAGGAGCATCGAAGAGGGCACTTTTACTCTCGAGGACGACGTTGAGGATATCCACTCTCAGGTGGAACTCTGCCTTACGCGCACTCTCGGGCAGGTGGGAAAGAAAATCCACTCCGGCCGTTCCCGTAACGACCAGGTTCTTGTGGACATAAAACTTTTCCTTCGCGACGAGCTTCTCACTCTCCGCGAGGAAACTCTCCGGCTTTTCCGCACACTCCAGAGTCTTAGCGAAAAATACAAGGAAGTCCTGCTTCCGGGCTACACTCACGCCCAGATTGCTATGCCTTCATCCTTCGGAATGTGGTTCGGAGCATACGCTGAGGCACTTGTTGACGATATGTCAATGCTCGGCGGGGCATACAAGGTCGTGAATCGCAACCCGCTCGGGTCCGCTGCCGGATATGGAAATTCCTTCCCGCTGGACAGGGATATGACTACCCGTCTTCTGGGCTTTGACTCTCCGGTCGTGAACAGCGTCGCGGCGCAGATGAGCCGTGGAAAAACAGAGAGGTGCATCGCATCTGCTATGGGGTCAATCGCGTTGACTCTCAATAAGTTCGCATCCGACTGTTGTATGTATATGTGCCCGAATTACGGTTTTATCCATTTCCCTGACAACCTCACCACGGGGTCGAGCATAATGCCGCACAAGAAAAATCCTGATGTGTGGGAGATGGTGAGGGGAAAATGCAACAGGGTGCTTTCCGTTGAGAATGAAATTTCGCTTTTATGCAGCAATATGCCTCACGGCTATCATCGTGATTATCAGCTTCTTAAAGATATACTTTTCCCTGCTCTGACTCTTCTTCACGAGTGCCTTGTGATGACTGATTATATGCTCGGATACATTCAGGTGAACGAGCACATTCTGGATAACCCGATTTACAGCTACCTTTTCACCGTCGAGGAGGTCAACCGCAGGACCCTTTCCGGCACACCTTTCCGCGAGGCATACAAGCAGGTGGGGATTGAGGTGAACGAGGGGAGGTTCAAGTACTCGGGCGGCGAGACGGCGCAGCTGAAGGCTTCGGATCTTCATCATACGCACATTGGAAGTCTGGGAAATCTCTGCAACGACAGGATTGCGGCACTGATGAGGGAGGCTGCCGCCTGGGGGGAACGGAAAGCTTAGAGGTGAAAACTGCACCCGGGGGAGCGGAAGGCTTAGAGGGGGGACCCCTCTAAGCCTCGAGGGAGCGATTGCCTTGATAGGCCCCCTGCAACTAAATGAAAGATAATGGCTTAAAAATATAGATATGGCAAAAAAAGCAAAACTCCTTCTTGAGGGCGGCATCTCTATGGAGGGATGGAGTTTCGGGGCGGACTGCTCCGGAAGCGGCGAGGTGGTTTTTTCCACCGCAATGGTCGGCTACCCCGAAAGCCTTACGGACCCTTCCTACGAGGGGCAGATTCTCTGCGTAAGTTACCCTTTGATTGGTAATTACGGTATTCCTTCGGAGCAGAAGGACTCTTGGGGACTCTGCTCGACCTTTGAATCGGAGAGGATTCACACCCGTGGACTCATCATCTCCGATTACAGCGAGAAGTTCAGCCACTGGGACGCCGTAAAGAGCCTTGACGAGTGGCTCGCCGAGCAGGGCGTTCCGGGAATCTACGGCATAGACACCCGTGCGCTCACAAAGCTCATCAGAACACGCGGTGCGATGCTCGGAAAGATAGTTCCGGAAGGGGAGAGCGAGGATTTTCCTTTCTATGACCCGAACAAGGAGAATCAGGTTGCGCTTGCAAGTTGCTCTGAGCCAATTGAATATGGCGAAGGAGATAAGACTGTGGTGGTCGTTGACTGCGGCATCAAGCACAGGATTCTCCGCTGCCTTCTTGACAGGGGCGTGAAAGTTGTCAGAGTGCCTTGGGACTATGATTTCAACACTCTCGAATGGGACGGACTTTTCATTTCCAACGGTCCGGGAAACCCTGCTCTCTGCACCAAAGCCGTGGAGCATATCCGTAAGGCGTACGAGGGCACAAAACCGATTTTCGGCATTTGTATGGGCAATCAGCTGATGTCGCTTGCCGCCGGTGCTTCCACCTACAAACTTCCTTTCGGCCACCGCAGCCACAACCAGCCTGTGCGCGAGTGCGGAACTGCCCGTTGCTACATAACTTCCCAGAATCACGGTTTCGCTGTGGATGAGAAGACTCTCCCTTCTGACTGGGTGCCATATTTCGAAAATATGAATGACGGGACTAATGAGGGAATCAGGCACATTTCGAAGCCGTTTTATTCGGCCCAGTTCCATCCTGAGGCTTCCAGCGGACCGGTGGACACTGAATTCCTTTTCGACGAGTTCATCGCAAGGCTTTAATGCCGGTGGGGCGTACAAGTAGTTTTTTCTTATAGTTTTTTTTGAAAATGATAGACACGAATATAAAGAAAGTTCTGGTGCTCGGTAGCGGAGCGCTTAAAATCGGTGAGGCCGGAGAATTTGACTACAGCGGTTCCCAGGCCCTCAAGGCTCTTCGGGAAGAGGGAATATCCACGGTGCTGCTGAACCCGAACATTGCCACCGTGCAGACCTCTGAAGGCGTTGCTGACAAGATTTACTTCCTTCCTGTCACCCCATATTTTGTGGAGAAGGTGATTGAAAAGGAGAGGCCACAGGGAATCCTGCTTTCCTTCGGCGGACAGACGGCGCTTAACTGCGGAGTGGAACTCTACCGCTCCGGGGTGTTCGTAAAATATGGCGTCAAGGTGCTTGGAACGCCGGTTCAGGCCATAATCGACACCGAGGACAGGGAACTTTTCGTGGAGAGGCTTTCCGAAATCGGGGTTAAGACCATCCGCTCCCACGCCGCTTCTACTCTGGATGAGGCTCTTGAGGCGGCTCAGACCGTGGGCTATCCGGTCATTCTTCGCGCCGCCTACGCTCTCGGAGGACTCGGTTCAGGTTTCTGCGAGAATGAGGATGAACTCCGCAAGACTGCTTCAAAGGCGTTCGCCTTTTCTCCGCAGGTGCTGGTGGAAAAATCGCTCAGAGGATGGAAAGAGATTGAATATGAGGTGGTTAGGGACTCCTATGACAACTGCGTCACGGTCTGCAATATGGAAAACTTCGACCCGCTCGGAGTGCACACCGGAGAGAGTATCGTCGTGGCCCCGAGCCAGACCCTTTCCAATGCGGAGTTCCACTTCCTTCGCAAAACCGCGATTGACATCGTGCGTCACATCGGCATCGTCGGAGAGTGCAACGTCCAGTATGCCTTCAGTCCGGACGGAGAGGATTACAGGGTGATTGAGGTGAATGCCCGCCTGAGCCGTTCATCCGCCCTTGCTTCCAAGGCCACCGGCTATCCGCTTGCCTTCATTGCGGCAAAGCTCGGTCTGGGATATGGACTTTTTGAACTCAAAAATGCCGTCACAGGCACCACTCCGGCCTTTTTCGAGCCGGCGCTCGACTATGTAGTCTGCAAAATCCCTCGCTGGGACCTTGCCAAGTTCAAGGGCGTTTCCCGTGAAATCGGTTCAAGTATGAAGAGTGTGGGCGAGGTGATGGCCGTGGGAAGGAACTTCGAGGAGGCAATCCAGAAGGGCCTCAGAATGATTGGACAGGGAGCGAATGGTTTTGCCTGCAACAAGCCATACAAAGCCGAAGACCTGGACGAGGCTCTGAAGAACCCGACTGACACCCGTATATTCGCAATCGCGGCTGCTTTTGAGAGCGGCTACAGCGTGGAGCGCATCAATGAGCTCACAAAGATAGACAAGTGGTTCCTCGACAAGCTTGAGAACATCGAGACGACCTACCGCGCCCTCGAGGGTTGCAAAAACCTTGACGACGTGCCGTCAGAGCTTTTCCACAGGGCTAAATGCCAGGGATTTTCAGACATCCAGATTGCCAGGGTGTTCGGCCTGAAAGAGTCCTCGGTGCGCGAAAAACGCCTTTCTCTGGGCCTTCGTCCGGTTGTAAAGCAGATTGACACTCTTGCAGCCGAGTTCCCTTCCGACACGAACTACCTTTACCTCACCTACAACGGAACGGAGGATGACGTCAAGTTTACGAGCGACGGGCGCAGCGTCATCGTTCTCGGAAGCGGAGCGTACCGCATCGGAAGCAGCGTTGAGTTCGACTGGTGCGGTGTGAATGCGCTCAAGACCCTTCGCGAAAAGGGCTACAGAGCCATTATGATAAACTACAACCCTGAGACTGTTTCCACCGACTACGACAGCTGCTCAAGACTCTATTTCGATGAACTGAGTTTCGAGACAGTGATGGATATATGCACGCTGGAGAAGCCACTGGGTGTGATTGTGAGCGTGGGAGGTCAGATTCCGAACAATCTTGCTCTGCCTCTTAGCCGCGCCGGGGTGAAGATTCTTGGAACTTCCGCAGAGGACATCGACCGCGCGGAGGACCGCAACAAGTTCTCTCAGATTGTGGACGCTCTCGGCATTGACCAGCCGCGCTGGAGGGAGCTCACCACGATGGATGACATCAATTCGTTCATTGCAGAAGTGGGCTATCCTGTGCTTGTGAGGCCGTCATACGTGCTTTCGGGCGCAGCGATGAACGTCTGCTACGGAGAGGAGGACCTGAAGATTTTCCTTGACAGGGCAGTGGAGGTGTCTGAGGACCATCCGGTCGTAATCAGTTCATTTATGCAAAGGTGCAAGGAGCTTGAGTGCGACGCCGTTGCGTGCGATGGAAAAGTGATAGTTGCTGCCATTTCGGAGCACATCGAGTTTGCCGGAGTGCACTCGGGAGACGCAACCATCCAGTTCCCGCCTCAGAAAATCTATGGCATCACCGCCGCGAAAATCCGCAAGACCACCGCAGCCATCGCTTCGGCTCTTCATATAACCGGTCCGTTCAACATCCAGTTCCTCGCAACCGACAACTACATCAAGGTCATTGAGTGCAACCTTCGCGCTTCAAGAAGTTTCCCGTTCGTTTCGAAGGTTATGAAAGTCAATTTTATAGACCTTGCGACAAGGTGTATGCTCGGTGAGAAGCCCGAGAAGGTGGAGATTGACCCGTTCGAGCTCGAGTATGTGGGCGTGAAATGCTCGCAGTTCTCATTCTCCCGTCTTGGAAACGCCGACCCTGTCCTCGGAGTGGATATGTCTTCCACCGGAGAGGTGGGCTGCGTCGGAGACAATCTTGACGATGCTCTCCTTAAGGCTATGCTTTCAGTCGGTCACAGGATTCCTCAGAGGAGCGTCCTCATTTCTTCCGGAAACACTCTTCAGAAGGCGGATATGCTCGGGGCCTGCGAACTTCTTCGCGACAAGGGAATCAAGATTTATGCGACGGGGGGGACTTGCCGCTATCTCTGCGAGAACGGTGTTCCTGCCCACAGGGCTCTCTGGCCGGGTGAGGAGGCTGAAGAGGGGGCCGTGTATGCGCTAGATTTGATTTCTTCCCACAGTGTGGACCTCGTTGTGAACATCCCGAAGAATTACACGAGAAAGGAACTGAGCAACGGCTACCGTCTGAGGCGTTCGGCAATCGATTTCAACATTCCGCTGATTACCAACAGCCGCCTAGCCACAGCCTACATCCGCGCCTTCTGCAAGGTTCCGCAGGATGAGATCACAATCAAGTCCTGGGACGAGTACAAAGCGTAATATCCCATCTTTGACACTTGAGATTTGATATATAAAGTCCCCAGACCGCTGTAGTGGCGATTTGGGGACTTTTAGTTTTTCTTTCCTTTTTAAAGGGAAGCCATCAAAAGACGGTCAGTGGCAGAACATAAACCCGAAATAGAGCCTCGGGCCGCGAATGAAATCCGCCTGCCGTGATGACAGGTTCAGCAGATAGTCCGCCTTCAGCACGAGATGCACGCGTTCCGTCAGGGCGTACTCGACTCCGGCGAACGGCGCGAGCGCGAGGAACGGGTAGCGGCGGTAGGATGTCGTCCCGTCGTCCAGACGGAAATCCCCCGTCGTGTCCTCCAGCGCCGTGACGTTCTTGACGCTTCCGCCACCGAAGGTGAGCCCCGCGAACGGCATCCACCTGCCGAGAGGAAGCACTCCGTCAACCAGAAGTCCTCCCCAGCCGATGCTCTCGTAGCTGTGGTTCCCTCCGTAGTTCAGCGTCGAGACGTAGCCCTCGGTCCCGACCCGGAGATATTTCCCGAAGCCTACCTTAA
Source organism: bacterium (assembly GCA_963640535.1). Taxonomy (GTDB): domain Bacteria; phylum Bacteroidota; class Bacteroidia; order Bacteroidales; family UBA932; genus Cryptobacteroides. Next base: position 50,977 of record CAVHYU010000009.1, read on the forward strand.
GCGCGCCGCCTATGCCGTAGGGCATTCCTTTCATATCAACGCCTACAGCATTACCGCCGGGATTGGTGAAACTGACGGAGCCTGCGCTCACATAGCCGGTATGCAGCATCATCCCTCCGGAGAATCCGGAATATGCCATCGGAGATTTCCTGTTGTCGGAAGCGCCTGCCGTCAGTGCGAGGCAGAGCAGAAGGGGCAGAGATGCGATCAGAAGTCGTGTTCTTTGTCTCATAGAGCGCAAAGATAGGGATTTCTGCCGAGAACGGCAATCCGGATGAATTTCGTCCCTCCGCGTCTGGAATTATTATCTTTGACCGATAGAAACAGTATGTCTTAGATAAAAGCTTGATTCACAAAACGTTGTGACTGTTTTTAGAAAACAAAATCCCAACTCGTTTTGAGCTGGGATTTTGCTTTTATATTGTTTTCTTGGATTTCTGTCTTGACACTCTCGTGACATAGCTCAGAACAGCTCGAGCTGAACTCCGGCGCCGGACGGAAGTGCCTGCACTTTCTTCGCGAGAAATAGTTCCATCGAGCCGAACTGCTTGTCCGTGATGGAAAGAACCCCCACCTGACCCTCAGCTAAATCTTCATACGATAAAATTTCAAAAATCGCTAAAGCACGGCAAGTCCGCGTCCGTGAAGAGTTCCAGGTCTTCTTTCGATGGACTTGGGGTTGCTGACAACCTGTGGGACTGATTGATGATCATTTCCTCAAAGGTGTTGCGGACATATCGGCCATTGGCAAAATTCCCTTCATTGTTTGTCAATGCCTTCGACATTATTTTTCGAAGGCTATCCTTTGCTGAAGGCGAGAGCTTGTAGTCCTCATTCCTGCACATTCCCTCGAATATTTCCAAGAGTTGATCAGCACTGTAATCATCGAATTCGATGAATGTACTGAATCTGGATCTGAGACCCGGATTAGACTCAAAGAATTTGTGCATTGGTTCCGTATATCCTGCGACAATTACAACGAGGTCGTCACGGTAGTCCTCAAGTGCTTTCGTGAGTTCTGTCAGACATTCTCGACCATAGGAGTCTGAATGGTCATTCTCTGTGATACTGTAGGCCTCGTCGATGAATAGAACTCCACCTTTCGCTTTTTCAATGAGACTTTTGACTTTTAATGCGGTCTGACCTTGATAGCCGGCAATCAGGTCAGTTCTCGACACTTCCAGGAAATGGCCCTTTGACAGAAGTCCAAGTTGCTTATACATTCGCCCGATAATTCTGGCCACGGTTGTTTTGCCGGTTCCGGGATTGCCGGTGAATGCCATATGCAGAGTATTCTTATGGGTTGACAGCCCTACGGAACGTCTCAGCGACTGAATCTTGTGAAAGTCAATCAAGTCATTCACTTTTGCCTTGACATTGTCCAAGCCGGTCAGGTTGTTAAGCTCATTGACGAGTTCTTCAAGGCTCTTATCGTCAGTATTCTCTGCGGAAAACCCTGCGGCATATATTTCAGACAGGTGTTTATGACCATAGAAACGAATCATCGAATCCATAAGAGCACGTGCCTGACTGTTGAACTCTTGGTCATTTTTGTCTGCGATTCTTTTTATATTCGAGCAGATGCTTGCTGCAGATTTAGAGTCGCCGTTCTCTGCGATATTTTCCGCAAGTTTTTTGAAGACTCCATCGTAGCCCATTACTTTGTCAAGGCACTCGGCTCGTTTTACGAGGTCGATGCTATATTCTTCAGAAATCATAATACTCCAGTTAAAAGAAGAATCAACTGTGTGAGTGCTATCACCGTAGCAACGCCTCCGATAGCGTAGGCTATTTTCATCCTTTTCTCCGTTTGCCCCCTGAACGCATCCAGATTTGTCTGTGTTTCGCGAATAGCTTCTGAAAGGACATCTTCTTTCTGGCGAGTCTCATCCACGAAGATGTTTAACTGCTCATTAATGGCCGCAAACTCTTTCTTGTTTTCATCTTGTGCCTGATGCAACAAAGACTCTAACGCTGACTCTTTCTCGTGGGTCTCTGTGATGAAATCGCCGAGTTTGCCATCGAGTTGAGAAAGGTTCTTTTGATTCTCTTCTTGTGCGGCTTTGAGTGACTCTGTAAGAGCTTCCTCTCTCTTCCTGGTGTCATCGGCGAAATTTGTCAATTGGGTCTTGATTGCCGCAGACTCCTTTCTGCTTTCCTCCTGTGCCGCACAAAGCGATGCTGTCAATACAGACTCTTTCTCGTGGGTTTCAGTGATGAAATCGCCGAGTTTGCCATCGATGGTTGTTATTTCGCTACCATTGTGTTCAGTCTTTTCAAATATGGAATCGATGTCTGCAAGATGCTGGTAATTTTCAAGTACGTTCTGAAAAGTCTTGAGTATGTTCAATTCTTCTTTGAAAGTTTTTTCAGCGTCTGCCAATTCTGATTTGAGCAATGAAAGTTGTTGCCCAAGACTGAGAATCTCATTCTGATTGGAGCTTATGTCTTTGCTCAGACCGTCTTTTACTTCCGAAATCGTCTGCAGTAAATTGTTGTCCGCATCTGTGAACTGTGTATGTTGACGTGTCACATCTCTGCGAATGACCTCCAAGTCATTCAGGATGACATTTTTAGATTCATTCAGAGTGTCAGCCAAAGCGGATAAATTGGCATTCAGTTCGGCAGTATGACCTTTCTGAGCAGCGACATCTTCCCAAATTGAATCAATGTCTGAAGCATGGGTTATTCCGGAGATGTTTGAGAATTGCGAGAGCGTAGTCGCAACCTTCAGGTTCTTAACGGCATTGACGGTCTGCTTTAACGCCTCGATGGTCCGTTTAATGTCATTGTTCGCAATTTCAGCCTTCCTGTTAGCCTCTTTGGCCTCCATACTCGCGGCGAGCGCCTGATTGCTGGTTTCATTAGCCATTCCGACGCTTGCGAGAATCCCGGATATGTATTCCTTGTCAAGAGCATCAAAAGTCTTGTAGATTTCCTGAGATGTCTCGTATAGATTTTTGATATTATCCTGAATACTTTTTAGGTTCTCCTGTAGCGGCCCCACAAGATTTGTATTGATTTCCTCACCGGTCACCTTATGGTTTCCCCATCCAAATAATCCACCGTCTGTCTTAAATTTCTCGTACTTTATATTGAAATTACCTTTTTTTGACAGGTCATCGAGTTTCTTGAGGGCAAGCTCAAACTTCTCCTTATGAATTGCTGGCAGGGTAGTGTTGCCCACCGTCAGTTGGGTGCTCGTGTTGCTCATATCTTGTCGTGATTAAATTTCTGCTAATTTGTCAAATAAATCGTCAAGGTCGTTTTTATTCTCTGACTGTTCATCAGCTGTTGTCGAATCGTCATTCTTGATAGCGTCAGAATTCGCCATTATGTTATCGTAGGCTGACCGTATAATATCCCCGGCTTGTTTGTGACGGTCGGAAACATTGCTCATAGTGTCGTCAATGGCTTTATACATCTTGGCTTCATTGACGGCGATAAGTTTCTCCTGAGTCGAGAGAATCTCGTTTCTTTTATCAATCTGCTGGGAAGTATTCAGCCTTTCCAAACGTTTGGCAATGAGTTTGTCAATGAGCCTCAGCGCCAGGGCACCGATAATGCCGCTGACAATTGCCCCGAGGAATATGCCAATTATGCTTGCGAGGCTTCCCAACAGCGGTATCTGAATGGCAAATGCCGGAATTGCTAAAAGTCCCTTCTCGATTACCTCACCTAACCCTATCGCTCCACTGGCAGTAAGACCTGCAATAAGAATCTTGCCTACATTCAGCATCTTGAGACTGAAGGGGAGATTCTTGTTCTCCGGATTTTTGAGATATTTGATTGCCTCTTTTACAGAGTTATAGCCCTGCTTGAGGAAAATCCAGGCTTTCTTTATCATTCCGATTATTGGGCCTATAACGGCCGTAGCGATCGTCGTAAATAGGGTATCTCCGGCTGTTTTTAAATGTTGCTTGAGATTCGAGAAGAATTTTTTGATTCCCTCCTTGACTGAATCTATGAATGTGGAGAATTTCTTGTTTGCAGAACGGAGCCAGAGTACCAGTTTGCCGATGATATCCTTCACCAGTTCAGCAAGAAGGCCCATAACAACCGAACGGAGAGCTTTCCCGCCCATACGGAAGGCTTCCTCCTTCTGTGATTGCTTGCCGGTTTCGATTGAACGTTGTTCGCCTTCTTTTTTAACGCGCTCGTATTCTTCTCGAGCTTCGGCATCTTTCTTCCTGTATTGTCTGTCTTGCTCCTCGCTGATGTCAAAAATCTCGTCAGGCTTCTGACCTTTTGAATTCGGATTATCAAGCCAATCAGTCATAGATTTATCCCCTTTGGACCTATTTTGACTTGCATCCATTTCATTCAAATTGGCATCGCTGTTTGCGAATGCAACTTGTTCTTCTCTAGTTAGATGTGCGTTTGCTTCTGGGTCACGTATAATTTCTCCGGCAGATATAGTATGGTCCATATCTGTACCTCTTTCTGTGGAACCAGTTGGCCTGCCGGAATCGAAGCGGCCTCTTGCGCCTCGAACAAGTGTCGCTTCCTGCGTTCCCGTTCTTGTCGAATGAGTTTCGACATTACCATTCTCATCGTGCTGAAAATTCGCTTGCCAATCATCGTACCTCTGCTGATAGTCTATGTATGAATTATGTGAAGCGATTTCTCCATTCTTGAAATTTTCTGTTGTCTGAATGTGCGCCTTATCTCGAGGGTCAAACTTCAACCCGCGATTCTCTTTTATGAAGTCTTCTCCTGCGCTCACTCCAATCTGATTGCAGAACTGCTCCCAGACGACATCCTTTATGGTATTTCCAAGAGATTCGGGATTCCCTATCTTTTTTCTGTCCTCTTCCAACACAGAAAGGTCGGCCAATTGCTCATCTAATTCGCCCTGCAGTTGAGACTCAAGAGCATCTAAATCGAATGCGCTTTCATCACAATCTGCATTCTCCCAGTCTCTCAAATCTTGCCCTTCCTTTAATAACTCGTTCTCGTTCATTATTTATTCGTTATTATGTATGTGTTTAGTTTCATCCTCTTGCTTTATTTCTGCTATAAATTTCTTCTCATTGATATTCATCTGATTTGAGAAGTCTTTATAAGACGTTGAGACCTGCGGAATCTGAAGGTAATGTATATTCAGATTATATCCATAACCTAGCAAAGAATAAGATACTGTAGGTGTATGGGCCTCTGACGGCAGGAGGAAACCGCCCAGCTTACTTCTCAGACGGTACATATAGGTTATTACCTGGTGTTCGTCATCTCTTCCGACGGAACGTTTGTACTTTGCATCCAATACAATACCGTCCTTTTCGCCTATATAAAAATCCGGGAAACGCTGCAATGTTTTTCCCTTGGCCAGATATACCGGGTCTGTTCCTTTTCGATTCTGAGGATGATTCATCGTAGGCATTAACTTGGCAAGGTATTCTTCCCATAACCAGGATGCGTCAAACAGAATACCCTTGATTTTGCTAACTCCATCACCATATTTCAACTTTTGATGTCTCAGGATTCTGATGCAAAGTTTCTGAAGGTCCTGGTATTTGGTAAAGAACGGATGGCTTACCGTCTTTGCATTTGCCATTATGACAGACTGACGTTCATTCCGTGAATAAGAAGCTGTTGCAGCCTTAATCTGGCTTACCGCATCTATAGTGTCCTTATCTGCTGACAGAACAGCCTTCCCGAATTCAGTGGACGAAATACACTCTATGGTGTGCCGTATCAATTCGGTAAGGCTATTGTCATAGCTTATTTCCCTTGAATTGTACGCAACGCATCCGTTAAAGGGGATATTACGGTTCAGATGACGGTTAATGTCTATAACGCCCCTAACATTCGCATCGTTATGCCGGAAAGAAACATATTCTTTGTATAGGCCTTGCGTCAGAGCATCCTTGAGGAATGTCGGAAACAACAGAATCAGAAAGTCAAATGCCTGGTCTTCAGTTGAAATGCTGTGATTTAGATTGAAGAGATTTATGGATAGAACACGCTGCAGCATATAGTGCAGGAAATAATCCTGTCCAAGGCCATTGTCGCCGGAAAATCTTGAACATATAGACAAGTCATAAGATGAAGTACCAATGAATCCGACTATGTTGCCAGTGGTTATGTGCATATTTCTCTGCTGGTTCCGGTCTATTGTCTCGTATTCAGAGAGGATGAACTGCTTCTTCAAGTCATCGTCGCAGTTCATTAAGCATTGGGGATATACCAGAAGTCCTGGATTATTATCAATGAGGGATTCTATGGTCTGATTGGCGAACAGGCGGATATCTTCGCACTCAGAGGTGAGGCGAATGATCTTGCAGCTATTATCTTTTAGCGGCTCCACGTTATTCCTGTGCTGAATTGTCACTATCAACCTTGCCAGATACCACTGCTTCTTTCATTTTTCCCAGAAGAGCAGTTTTATTCTGAAAGCCTCTGGTGTATTCAGACACAAGTCTTCGTATGTATGTATCCCAGAATAATTTCCAATCTATGTCATTGTTTTGGTTGCGGCAGAGTCCAACATTTTTGAAATATGCGCCACCGATGTGGTATGAGGTTCCAAGTTCCTCCTCGGCTGTGATGATAGCGTTGATGGCTTTCATCCTCTCTATCACAAGAGCCTTTTCCGGTATGTCATCGAGCATACTGGTATTTTCATCGGCCATTATTTCAATGAATGCAAACCTGCGACGCATAGCGAAGTCCATACTTTCCACGCTGCGGTCAATATCGTTCATTGTTCCGATAATGTAAACATTCTTCGGGACATAGAAACCTGAATAGAAGATGTCTGTTGGCTCTATGAGATTTTGGTATTGGGTGCTTACGATTCCATTTTTCCCTCTATAGCCGGGGTCGATTGAGAAAAACAGTTCACCGAATATCTTCGACATTTCTCCTCGGTTGATCTCATCGATGATGAAGACGAAAGGAGTTGCGTTATCATCATTGCTTTCAACGCCCTTGGCATAGTCTTTCAGTCCATAAGTCTTCTTCATTTCCTTCACTATGGCTTTACGATAATTGTCGTGCCCGCCTGATGGAACCCCGGGAAGACCCCTGTAAACATTATACAGCTGCTCTTTGTTGAAGAACTTGGACTTGCCATGAATCCATTCCTTGCTGTCGGCAAGCGTTTCATCGTATGTCCGTTCTGCAAGTCCATCTCCATTGACATTAAGTTCTATTGTAATGGCACGGCCACCGGATAATGATGGAATAGAGAGCTGTCCTTTGTTATCGATATCAGCAATCAAGGCAGCCCATGCAGCATCGAAATTGTCCACTTCGTTATTCATCAGAGCCTGTATCGCATTCTTGCAGAACTCTTTGAAAATACCGTCTTTACGTTCAAAAGCGATATTGCCCTGTGCATCTTTCTTCGGCCTTAATCCCTCAACGAAATCTGTATAATCGTAGGAGGGGTGGAACTGAACGAATTTGCAATGAGACTTGAACAGTTCATCATTCTCCAAATCTTCGGTGTACAACTTGCCTGTTATCATTTGGGTGGCTATATTTTTGGCCAGATAAGTTTTACCTGTACCTGGAGCACCGTTCAAAATGATGTTATGATTGGAATATAGAGTGTTAATTAAGTTCTGATTGTTTGCCATAACTGTGTTTTGTCTCAATAGATTACTGAAAGCGTCGAAAAACGATATGAGGTCTTCGTTTGCATCTTCTTTGCCATTGAATAGTTCCATTTCTTTGATGGACTTTGTAATGACACCGGGCTCCCATTTTGGCGGATCTTCCCAATATAAATAGTTGATAACTTCAAGTGATTCCAAGTGTCCGTCAGCCCAGTGTGCAATGACATTTACGCCAGTGTCTCTCCAGTTCAAATAGCATTTTTTTGTAGTGAAGTCCTTCTTCCCAAACTGGTCTTGAACATTGATACATACTATACCTTCTGCAAATTGTTCCCATCGTGAAATTCCATTTTGGATGTTGTCACCTCTATAGCCGTGACCACTTGTCTTGAAATTTGGCGTACCAACCAAGGGGGCGATATATTGTGCATATCCAATACCGGAGGTGTCGCTGTTCTGAATCCATTCCAGATGGGCAACGAAATATTCCAGTATGTGCTTGAATTGAGAGTATTTATCCATAAGTGAATTCTTATTTATTATAAGTGGGTATTATCGGCAAGGATATTACACCATCGCTCGGGCTTGCTGGAAGACGCGGGTGTTGACGAAGTTGCGGAAGGTTTCGTTGTCGAGATAGTTGCGGGCGAATTCGGTG
>CAVHYU010000010.1:0-37556 GCA_963640535.1 bacterium
GTGGGACTTTGAGAGGGAGATTAGAGAGAAAAGGGTTATATATAAATAAGTTAGATACTTGCGAAAGTTAAGTTTATAATAATTGAATGAATATGGGTGAACTTGTTGTAATACTTTTTCTTATTCTTCTGAACGGAGTCTTCTCTATGTCGGAAATCGCTATGATTTCGGCTCGAAAATCAAGTCTCCAGACTGAGGCGGACGAGGGAAATTCGAAGGCGAAACGCGCCTTGAAACTTTCATCCGACCCGGACAAGTTCCTCTCCACCATACAGATAGGCATCACGCTCATCGGCATCCTCACCGGTATCTTCTCCGGCAACACCATAGCGACTTCGCTCGCCCGCCTTTTCGAGAGGTGGGGGATGAGTTCCGCTTTTTCAATCCACGTCTCAAAAGCCATAATCGTCATCCTTGTGACCTATTTCTCCATCGTTCTCGGAGAGCTTGTCCCGAAAAAAATCGGACTGTCCCGCGCGGAGAAAGTAGCAAAGACTATGGCAGGCCCGATGCAATTTCTCTCACGTCTCGCTTCGCCTTTTATCTGGGTGCTTTCCAAGAGCACCTCGGGGATAGCCAAGCTGCTGGGAGTCAAGGAGAACGACAACAATGTCACAGAGGACGAGATTATGTCGCTCGTTCAGGAAGGCACCGAGGACGGAGAGGTTTCTGAAGTGGAGCAGGACATTGTTGAGAGGGTCTTTACGCTTGGAGATTTGAGCGTCAGCACCATTATGACTTCCCGTGCCGACATAGTCTGGCTCGACAAGACTATGTCCGAGGACGAGGTGAGGGGAGTGATTGAAGGAACCATCTATGAGGAATATCCGATCTGCGACGGCGACCTTGATCACGTGGTCGGAGTTCTGAACATCAAGGACTATCTCCGCTGCTACGGAAAACCGGAGTTCTGTCTGGAGAAAATGATGCGAGAGCCGGTCTATTTCCACGAGAATATGACTGTTTACAAGGTCTTGGAAGAGATGAAGAGCAAGAGGATTTCAAGGGCGCTTGTCTGCGACGAGTTCGGAGCGCTCTGCGGGTTCATCTCCTTGAAAGACATTATGGAGGCTCTTGTGGGCAACGTGAATGACGACGAACAGGACGAGCCGTACATCATCCCGAGACTCGGTGAGGACGGTCAGCCTGACGAGTCCGGAAAAAGCGGCTATCTTGTTGAAGGTCAGTGCACAATCTACGATTTTCTTTCCTATTTCGACCTTTTGGACGATTCTATGGACGATTTCGAGTACACCACCATCGCCGGTCTAATTCTTAACGAGACCGGTCACATCCCCGCTGAAGGCGAGGTCGTGGAGTGGGAAGGATTCAGTTTCGAGGTCGTTGATATGGATGGTCCGCGCATCGATAAGGTTCTCGTAAAGAAAATCGAAGAAAACAACGCGAACGCGTAGCGAGGGTGCTTGAGGGGTACCATTCTTAGCGTCTCGCTACGCATCCTGATAGTGCGGTGGAGAAGAGGTCGAAGAAGAAGATGGGATACAAGGCTCTCGACGACGCCCAATACCGGAGCAACCTTTCGGTTGTGAGGATTTGGGCTAGGAGAACAACGCGGTAGACCGCTTTTTATTCGGCCTCTTCTATAAGATCTAGCAGGCGGTCAACGGCCTCATCCTCGCTGACGTGTTTGAGAACGGGGGTCTTGCCCTTGTAGATACTGACCTTGCCGTTGCCCTCGCCCACATAGCCCCAGTCGGCATCCGCCATCTCACCCGGGCCGTTCACAATGCAGCCCATCACAGCTATGACCATACCCTGAAGATGCGCCGTGCGCGCCTTCACCTTCTCGAACGCCTCCTGAAGATTGTACATCGTACGCCCGCAGCCCGGGCACGCAATGTATTCCGGACGATAAAACCTGCGGCGCGCCGCCTGCATCACTTCATCCACAAGATAATCAGCAAATTCCGGAGAAATTTCAACTGTTTCACCGCTCTGCGAGCAGTATGTGCCGCTGAGCGAAACGCTGTCGAAAACTCCGTCGAGAAGCTTCGGGCCGAAATCGCAGGCGAAATCAAAAACGAGCCTTTCACGCGACGGGGCGGCATATTCTGCAGCAGCCTTGCGCCCTCCGTCCTCAAGAGAAAGATGAATCATCGAAGAATGCAATCTGTGGCCGTAGCGGTCTGAAAGATATTGCGCCGGGGCAAGTTCGTTGACGGGAGGCTCAGTAAGAGAAACCCTAACGGTGTCACCGATTCCCTTCGATAAAACCGCAGCAATTCCCACGAGTGACTTCACTCTGCCCGCATCTCCGTTTCCTGCCTCGGTCACTCCCACGTGAAGAGGGTAGTGCATCTCCTCGCGGGCCATATCCTCTGCAAGAAGACGGTATGCCTCCGCCATAACAAGTGTATTACTTGCCTTGAGACTCACTACAACTGAGTCGAAATCGTTTTCACGACACATTCTCAGCCATTCCATTGCCGCCTCCTTCATAGCAAAGGAAGTGTTGCCGTACAAAGAGGTAATTCTCTCGCCGAGAGAACCGTGATTTATGCCGATTCTTATAGCAGTACCGTTTTCCTTGCAGACTGCCACAAGGCGCGCAAACTGTTCTCTGGCCTTGTCGTGGTCACGATGGAAATTGCCGGGGTTGATTCTGACTTTCTCGACGCGCGAGGCCACAGCGATAGCGATTTCAGAGTTGAAATGCACGTCAGCAACAATCGGGACACTCACTCCCGCTTCACGCAGCCTGCGGCGAATTTCTCCGATGCACTCCACCTGGTCCATAGAGGGGACAGTTAGGCGAATCATCTCGGCGCCCTCTTCGGCAAGTTCCAGACATTGGCGCACTGAGGCCTCCACGTCGGAGGTGTGCGTATTGCACATCGTCTGAACAACAATCGGGTTACCTCCGCCGATGAAAATGTCGCCGACGCGAACAGCGGCGCTTTTATATGAAACTTCTTCCATAATCACCTTAATATCAACAAATTACACATAAACGGCATTAGCCCCCAAAAGCTATTGCGCTGCGCTCTGAACTTCCACGCCGCTCCCAACAGCGACAGAGCCCCCGCTCACATACTCCATCGCTTCCCTGCGAAGCTGCGCCCTGGTCTTGCCGATTCGCTTGCCGAGTTGGAAATGGAGTCCCACGGACATAATCACGTTCTGCTGGTAGGAATAGCGATAGTAGTAGGTGCTGTTGTAATCGGCCGAGAAAAGACTCGCAAAAGAGTGCTTGTACATAGCCTGAATGTGAATCTCTACTGGGTCGAACACAAAGGCGAAGCCCACTCCGCCCTTAATTCCGTAGTCGAACCTCTTCTCGAAACTCGTGAACTTGTCCGTGTATTCCTCGTTCAGAGTGTCATAGGCAGGGGAGAGGTTCACATAGAGAAGATCATCCGAAGTAATCTCCGGCTTGGAGCGGTGGATGGAGAGACGGTAGCCCACATAGAGTCCGGCGTTCAGGAAAATCTTCATCTTCCAGAAATCCACGTGACAGTGCGCCAGAACCGGCATCTCCACCACATCCATCACTGCCTTCTGGGCTCCGAGGAACACAGGGATGGTGTTCTTTTTCGTGTCGTAGCGGAACTTATAGCCCTCCTGGGTGTAGAAAAGTCCCACCTGGATGCCGAAATAAGGCATATACCCGAACATTTTCCCGTATTTGGTGAAGGTGACCCCAATGTTATAGGGCATAAAAATCATATCCTCCTTGGCAATCTCCGGCGTGAGGTATGTCCTCGAAAGTCCCACTCCGTACTGGATGCCGATCATACTGTAGTCATTGATGACCTTCTTTTTCTTGAGGTCGTAGCTGTCGATGACTTCGTTAGAGAGCGAATCCACGCTGAATGAAGAACTTAGGAGCGAATCCACATCCACCCCTCCGACCTTATTCTGCGCCCCAAGCCCCAAAGAGAGAAGGAGAAGCCCAAGAGTTAATATATATTTACGTAATCCCATATCAGTCAACTACTTAAACATTTCCCCGACATCTATGCTCTGCTCAATCTCGGCCATCTCAGGGATGTCGATAATGTAGGTCCCGTCCTCGAGCTTGTAGAACAGAACCTTCTCCGGCTGGCGGTGCTCAAGCAGGATACCCGTGTCCACGATGTCGTTGCGGTTAATGTCCTCGGTGATTCGGATGGAGTATTTTCCGGCCTTGAGGTAGGGGAAAACCAGAGTCTTGTCAGAGTCTATTATGAAAGAGCGCAGAACCTTGTCCCTCTTTTCGCTCAGAAGATCGACGATGTACTTGTTGTGGACATCGGTCATATTCAGAGAGAGCGTACTCAGCTTGTCGTCGTTCGGAAGCGAAACCTTCACCTCCAGACTGTCGTTCCAGAACCCGTTGATATCCGAGAACTTGCGGTGAGGCACCTTCATAATGTATTCATATCCCTGGAGATATTTCACTCGCGGAGTGAGCGTATATTTTCTGAGGTTCAGGCTGTCCTGCACGACATCGAACTTCTCCATCTTTTCCTGCTGCTTCGGGTTCACGGACTTGAACGTGATGGAGTCGAACGCCTCACTTACAAGCGGATACTTGAATTCCATAACGAATCCGTACTGCTCGATGTTCTCAGGCTTTGCGTCAACGGTGAATACGCAGAGAGTGTCCTCCTTCTTCAGATCCTTCTTGGAGCTCTTCTTTGCGGCTGCGGCTGTTTTGCGCGGCTTAGTGAGCTTCACGACCTCGGTGAAATCCGCGAGAAAACCCGTAGTGTCGGTCTTCATATACTTGACATTCAGATAGAACGTGTCCGGCTGGGTCTTAGGGTCATTCACCCAGATTTCGAGGCTGTCCCTCTGGAGGTTGAACTGGGTTATGAGCTTTTCCCCCGGAACGCCCTTGATCCAGATTGAATCAACCTCGGCATACGGAGCCATAAAAGTTATGTAGGCGGTCCTTTCCCCGAGACGTTCCTTGTTCACAATCATCTGCTTGCTCGGCTTCTCGCGGAAAACGCTCAGTGTATATTCCGATTTTCTCGCAAGACAGTGCACGGTGTCCTTCATATCATATTTCTGAAGTTCCGGCAGGGAATCCCTCACCTTCATCACAGGGCGGATGAGAGTGTCCACAAAGGCAACCCTGTCTACGTCCGGGTCGTATTTGTTGTTGTTCCCTTCGTCAACGACGGCGTACATCCTGTAAACCGTGTCCTGGATGTTCCGGATGGAGAAATAGCCCCACTCGTCGGTCTTTGCGGAGGCAACCGGACGCTTGAGAAAAACGGCGGAGTCGGCCTGGTCCTTATAGAGCATAACCGTAGCGCCTTTCAGCGGCTGGAGAGTGTTGCAGTCCTGCACAGTGCCTGTAACCATCATCGAGTCAATGTGGTCGCCCGTTGAGAAGACGAGTGTGTAGCCCGGGTACATATTCCCCTCGTTGTTGTCTGCTATGGCGCCGGTAAGGTCGAGGGTATAGGTCTGGGCGGAGTCGAGGTCGCTCTCGAAATAGACAATCACGCTCTTGTTGTGGATCTTATACTTGGGACTTTTCTCCTGAGGAGGGGAGAGGTAGATGCTCTTGCCGTCCTTCACCACGACATATTCGTTGAATGTGAATGTGAGACGGGGTTTATGGGTGGGCACATTCACCGCACCTTCAAGCGGCTCCACCTTCCTGATTACCGGCGGAATCGTGTCCTTAGGGCCTCCGGAAGGGGGAGTGGTGGTATTGGCGCAGGAGGGGGTGAAAACCGCCGCGCCGAGAGTCAGCGCCACCGCGAAAACGAGTATGTATCTGTCCCAGAATTTTCTGAAATGTCGTACCATAAATTGCTGCCTATTATCGCAAATCCTTGATTTATTGCCTGTTGTTATTCTGCCGGAAGTTAAACGTCCTTGCGGACGACTTTCTGAATGCCGTCAATCTTCGATAGCTTCTTCATCAGGCGGTTAAGGTCGTCCTTGTCGTGAACCATAAGGTCCATCTCGCCGGTGAAAATCGTGTCTGTGGACTCGAACACAAGGCGGCGGAGATTAACTTTCAGGACCAGAGAGATGTACTTGGTGATTTCGTTAAGAAGGCCCACGCGATCGATTCCGTTGAGAGAAATGCGCGCGATAAAACTCTGGTCCCCCTCGGCCTCCCATTTGGGGGAAACGATGCTGTCTCCGTGGGTTGCCGCAAGGGAATTCGCCACCTCGCAGGTCTTCTTGTGGACTGTGATTACGCCCTTGCTGTCAATGAATCCCACCACAGGGTCGCCCGGGATAGGGTGGCAGCAGGTGGCGATGACGAACTGATTTTCGGTGTTGTGGCTGTCGTTGATTATGTATTCGCTCTTGCTCTTGGGACGGAAAATGGATGTGAGGGTCCATCTTCCTGCCTTCTGCTTCTGAGCAGCCTCCTCGGCCGCTTTCTGCTTGTCAATCTTGTCGAAATAGTCGCTCACCACCCCGATTGCCTTCCTGGTTTTTAGGAAATCCAGCCACTCTCTCTTCGGATTTTCGGTCTGGGCGGTGATGATTTCCACCTGGTCGCCTGAACGGAGCACGTATGAAAGCGGTTCCAGCCGCAGGTTCACCTTTGCGGCGATGGCCTTGTTGCCGATGTGGGTGTGGATCATATAGGCGAAATCCAGCGCCGTAGCCCCTTTCATAATGGATTTTTGCTCTCCCTTAGGGGTGAAGACGAGAATTTCGGATGCCGTGAGGTCGTTGTGGATTATGTCTAGAAGTTCGAGAGCGTTGACATCCGGATTCATAAGGATTTCCTGGACCTTGGCAATCCATTTGTCCATCTCGTTCTCATTCTCGCTCACGATTCCCTCCCTCTTGTAGGCCCAGTGGGCTGCAATTCCCTTCTCGGCGATGTCGTCCATCCTGCGGGAACGGATCTGAACCTCAATCCAGATGCCGGATTTGCTCATCACGGTGCAGTGCAGGGCCTCATATCCGTTGTTCTTCGGCTGACGGATCCAGTCGCGGAAACGGTCCTCCTTGAAGTCGTATTTGTCGGTGATGGCCACGAAAATGGCGTAGCACTGCGCCCTTTCGCTCTCCACGTCGTCGGCGGTCTTCGGCTCGAAAATAATCCTCACGGCATAAAGGTCATAGACCTGCTCGAAAGTGATGTTTTTCGTCTGCATCTTGTGCCAGATGGAGTAGGGGGACTTCACCCTCTTTTTCACGGTGTAGCGGATGCCCATCTTGTCCAGAAGTTCGTTAATGGAATCCACGAACTCGTCCACCTGCTTTTCCTTGTCGGAAACGTTACGGTTGATTTTAGCCTGGATGTCGTTGAAGGCCTGAGGCTCCTTGTAGCGCAGCCAGATGTCCTCCATCTCGGATTTTATGCTGTAAAGACCCAGTCTGTGGGCGAGCGGAATGAAGACGAACATCGTTTCGCTGAGGATTTTGTCCCTCTTGTGCTCGGGCATAAACTCGATGGTGCGGCAGTTGTGCAGGCGGTCGGCGAGTTTGATGAGAACCACCCTCACATCGTCGTTCAGGGTGAGAAGAATCCTTTTGAAATTCTCCGCCTGAAGGCTCTTCATCTGGTGGGTCTTGTCCTCGTTGTCGAGCACGGTCTTGATTTTCGTGAGTCCGTCCACAAGCGAGGCGATTTTGTCCCCGAAGAGGTTGCGGATGTCTTCCACGGTGTATTCCGTGTCTTCCACCACATCGTGAAGGAGGGCCGCCACAATGGATTTATACCCCAGTCCGATGTCCCCAACGACAATTTTCGCCACCTCAATCGGATGGATTATGTATGGTTCGCCGGAACGCCTTCTGACGCCCTTGTGGGCCTCGTTCGCAAAATCAAATGCCTTCTGCACGACGTCAAGTTCCTTCTGGTTGGCGCATCGGCGCGAGGCTGCTTCACGAAGTTCGGCATATTCACGGCTGATCAGCTCGTAATCCTGCGGTGTAAATTCTGAAACTGTGCTCATACTTTCCTTTTCTGTTTCCGGAGAATCGTCGTCCCCGGGAGGCTAAAACAGACTCAACTGTTCGCCGATATGATGTTTATTTTCTTTTATATCAATATCTTCCGCCTTCGGGGATATGTTCCCTTCGGGTGTATTCATATTCCCATCAGCACTTTCCTGGGCCATAGAGGACGCGTCGCCCCCTTCCGCACTTTCCGGGGCCTTGGAAGCCGCATCAGCACCGGCCGCGCCGCCCGAAATCATATCCCGGAACTCCTGCTCCGAAATGACCCTAATTCCCAGAGCCTCAGCCTTTTTCATCTTCTCCGGACCCGGTTTCTCGCCGGCGAGAAGATAGGCGGTCTTGCTGCTCACCGAAGAGGAATTCTTCCCTCCGTTCGCTTCGATAAGGGCTTTCATCGCATCGCGGGAGATGCTGTAATTGCCTGTGATGACGATTGTTGCGCCAGCAAGGATGTCAGAGGACTCTTCTGAGGTGGCGGAATCAACGCTCATCTTGAGCCCTGCCGCACGGAGCCTGTCCACCTCGCGTAGATTCTCCCCGGAGCGGAAAAAGTCATAGACGCTGTCCGCAATGACCTCTCCGACGTCTGGAGTCCCGAGCAGAGCCTCCCTGTCGGCGGAGATAATCTTGTCAATGCTGCCGAAATGCCGTGCGATGGTCTTGGCGGTGGTTTCGCCCACATAGCGAATGCCGAGAGCGAAAAGAACGTGCTCGAAAGGAGTCTTCTTTGACTCTTCGAGGCTCCGGAGGAACCTCTCCGCAGAGCGCTCCTTCCAGCCGTCCAGTAGCAGAAGCTGCTGAAGGTCAAGGTCATAGAAGTCCGCCGGGGACTTTACGAGCGAGAGATTGAAGAGCTGGTCCACAGTGGCGTCGCCGGCAAGGATGTTCATCGCCTTGCGGCTTAGAAAGTGCACGAGACGGCCCTTAATCTGGGTGGGGCAGCCGGAAGTGTTGGGGCAGAAGTATTTGGCTTCACCCTCGTCTCGCACGAGAGTGCACCCGCACTGCGGGCAGTATTTTGGAAAATCCGGTTTACTGAGCGCCGCATTGCGTTTTGAGAGCTCGACTCCTGTAATTTTCGGGATAATCTCGCCACCCTTTTCCACATAGACATAGTCTCCGATTCGGACATCAAGCAGCTCCATCTGGTCGGAGTTGTGGAGGCTCGCCCTCTTTACTGTGGTGCCCGAAAGCAGCACCGGCTCAAGGTTCGCCACCGGGGTCACTGCTCCGGTCCTTCCGACCTGATAGTCAATGGAAAGGAGCTTAGTGAGGGCCTGCTCAGCCTTGAATTTGTAGGCGACGGCCCACCTCGGGAACTTCGCTGTGTAACCAAGAGACTTCTGGTAGGCAAGTTCGTTGACCTTGATGACGATGCCGTCGGTCGCAAACGGAAGCTTCCTCCTCTCGGTGTCCCAATACTTTATATATTCTTCTATTTCACCGATGTCGTGGCAGACTTTCCTCTTGTCCGAAACCGGGAGTCCCCAGGACTCGGCAACGGAGAGAGCCTGAGAGTGGGTTTCGAACGGAAGGTTTTCTCCGAGAATGTGGTAGAGAGTGCACTCAAGGCCTCTTTTCCCAACTTCCTCAGGGTTCAGAAGCTTCAGAGAGCCCGAAGCGGCGTTTCGCGGGTTTGCAAACGGAGAGTCTTCGTCCCGTTCCCTTTCAGCGTTCAGGCGGTCGAAGGCGGCGTAAGGCATATAGATTTCGCCCCTGATTTCAAATTCCTCGGGAATGGCGCCGCCGTGAAGCCGCTGCGGGATGGAAGGAATGTGGCGGACATTTGCCGTTACGTCATCTCCCACTGTGCCGTCCCCTCTGGTGAGCGCCCTCTGGAGCACTCCGCCGCGGTAGGTAAGGCAGATTGCGGTGCCGTCAAACTTGAGTTCGCAGCTGTAGGTGAACTCCGTGCCGCTCAACGCTCGAGAAGCCCTTTCGGAGAAGGCGGCCACTTCCGAAATGTCGTAGGTGTTGCCCAGAGAGAGCATCGGGTAGCGGTGCGGGTACTGCGCAAACTCCTTTGTGCGGTCGCTTCCCACCTTCTGGGTGGGGGAGTCGGGAGTTATGGCTTCAGGGTGGAGTTTCTCCAGTGCGATAAGCTCATTCATCAGCATATCGTAGTCGAAGTCGCTGATTGTCGGAGCGTTATCCACATAGTAACGGCGGTTGTTCTCCGAGAGGATTTCCCGCAGTTCGCCGATTCTTCGTATGTCCTTTTCCGTGTTGTCCATAACTGTCCTCAAAAAACTTTTCGTCTTTGGTGCAGCGGAGCTGCTCTGCAAAGCCTAAAAACTTACAAATTTAGCCAATTTTTCGTGTATCATAGTGGATAATACCCGATTTTTCAATAATTTTGCACCGCTAAAAATTGAGGGGTAGGATTATGCGGGGAGAAAGCAAGCGACAAGTTAAATTTTACAAAATAACAAACAGATGAAAGATTCAATCATTATTCTCTGCGGCGGCGGTCCTGCCCCGGGAATGAACTCAGTTTCAATGAGTGTTGCAAAGACTTTCCTTTCAAAGGGTTACAGGGTTATCGGCCTTCACGGAGGCTACTCAGGACTGTTCTCAAAGAACGCCCGCACCGAAGACCTTGATTTCGCAAAGGCAGACCGTTACTTCAACAGGGGAGGTTCATACCTTGAGATGAGCCGTTTCAAACCGACCGACAAGGACTTCGAGGAGAACTTCAATCTCGACCTCTTCAAAGAGAACAACATCAAGCTTCTGGTGACCGTCGGCGGAGACGACACCGCTTCCACAGCGAACCGCATCTCCAAGTTCCTCGCCGCGAAGAACTACCCGATTGCAAACATCCACTGCCCTAAGACCATCGACAACGACCTTCCGCTTCCGAACAACACCCCGACTTTCGGCTACAACTCCGCAAAGAACGAGGGCGCTCACATCGCGAGGACCGTTTACGAGGACGCACGCACATCTGGCAACTGGCTGATTATCTCAGCAATGGGCCGTACTTGCGGAAGTCTTGCTTTAGGTATCGGTGAGGCAACTCACTGCCCTATGACCATCATCCCGGAGATGTTCAACAAGACTGATATCACCCTTGAGAAGATCATCAAACTTTCCATCTCGGCAATCGTTAAGAGGAAGCTTCTCGGAGTAAACTACGGCACAATCATCGCAGCCGAGGGTCTTTTCCACAACGAAGAGGTGGCTAAGGAAGCTGCCGAGGCAGGAATCCACTTCACTTACGACGAGCACGGCCATCCGGAGCTCGGAAAAATCTCAAAGGCCGTTCTTTTCAACGACCTGCTTGAGAAAGAGTTCAAGAAACTCGGAGTGAAGGTAAAGAGCCGTCCGGTGGAGATCGGTTACGATGTACGTTGCCAGGACCCTGTCGCATACGACCTGACTTACTGCACCGAACTCGCAATGGGCGTTTACCAGCTCTTCAGCGAGGGCAAAACCGGATGTATGGTCTATGTTGACGCCTACGGCAATGTTTCTCCGCTCTACCTTGCTGACCTTCAGGACCCTAAGACCGGAAAGATTCCGCCGAGAATCGTAGACATCACTTCCGGCACTGCGCAGAACTACTACAACTACATCGCGCACTACATCACTCCGGAGGACTACGAGGCAGCGAAGGCATACCTCCCGAATCCTGAGGAGTACGACTTCAAGAAAATTTTGAATTGGTAATCGACCAATTGGGAATAAATACTGACAAAAAGGAGTGTCCAGTAACTGGGGCACTCCTTTTGTTTTATGGGGTGTTTCAAAAAGGAGTCGCTTTCGAATCAGGTCTTGACTGTGAGTGCGGGAAGGAGACAGGTGTCACTCACAAAAAGGCGTTGGTCCACGCACGCGTGGGGGACCGAAATTTCGCAGAAATTTTGGTGGTTCCTTTTTGGAGCGACACCTGTCTCCCGCACGTCCAAAATAAAAACTGTAAATTATATGGGTAAAACACTTATATACCAGTTGCTTCCGCGTCTTTGGGGCAACCGCTGCGAAAAACCAGTTAAAGGGGGAATATACGCTCAGAACGGCTCGGGCAAATTCTCCGACATCGACTCCGGAATGCTCGAATACCTCAAATGGTGCGGCTACACCCACATCTGGCTGACGGGGGTCATTCGACACTCCTGCTCTGACGTAACTGCAATGGGAGGCCTCACCGAATGCCACGGAGGTCATCTTTCCTCCCCTCAGTTCGTCAAAGGCCTCGCCGGCTCGCCCTACGCCATCCAGGACTACTACGATGTCAATCCCTACCTTGCCGACATCGCCGAAGACCGCCTCATTGAGTTCGACGCCCTAATCGAAAGGATTCACGAGGCCGGCCTAAAAGTCCTCATCGACTTCGTTCCGAACCACGTAGCAAGGGACTATGGCGTGGGCGTTGACACGGAAATCGTAGGCAGACCCTCTGACAATATGTCACTCGGGGCCACCGATGACAAGTCAGTGCACTGGAAGGCCGAGAACGACTTTTTCTACTACCCGGGACAGCGGCTCCGCCTGCCGAACGAAGACGAGTGGAAAGCCTCCGGAAAGCCGCTTTACGAGGAATATCCGGCAAAAGCGAGCGGAAACGCCTACACAAGCGCTCCCGGCGTGAACGACTGGTACGAGACGGTGAAAATCAACTACTGCGACTTCCACACCGCCACCTGGGACAAGATGCTTCATATCCTCAGGTACTGGGCTGCAAAGGGAGTTGACGGATTCAGGTGCGATATGGTGGAACTCGTTCCGCAGCAATTCTTCAAATGGGCAATCACCGAGATTAAAAAGGAATATCCGACCGTCACTTTTGTCGCCGAAGTCTATCAGAAGGCCCTCTACAGCCAATATGTCCGCGAAGTGGGCTTCGACCTTCTCTACGACAAATCCGGTCTCTATGACGCTCTCGCCGACATTGTCCGCCGCGACGAAAACAATTTCGACCAGGTGGAGGCCTGGCAGTCCGCAACCCGCATCACCACATCCTGGCAGACGCTCGGAGACCTCCAGCACTATATGCTGAACTTCCTCGAAAACCACGATGAGCCGCGTTTCGCAAGTGACTTCCTCGGCCGCGATGCCCGTAGGATTTTCCCTGCGCTCGGAGTGAGCCTGATGATGAACATAACTCCGTTTATGACCTATTTCGGAGAGGAAGTGGGCGAAAGGGGAATGGACGAGGAAGGCTTCAGCGGAATGGACGGACGCACAACTATCTTCGACTGGTGGTCTTCGCGGGGGCTTAGGGCTCTAAAGAGGCTCACCGAGGACGGAAACTACCTCAAGGCTGCAGCTCTCGTAGCCGAAATCGACGACGCGCCGGACGATCCGAAAGGGGTGAAAGCAAGGATGAGAGCCACCGTAAAACTTAAAGTCCTGCTCAAAGACACAGGCCTTAACGAGCAGGAACTCAGATTTTTCGTAAAATTCACGGGACTGTTGCATTTTGCGGCCAACGAGAAGGCCATAACCGACGGAATGACCTACGACCTCTGCTACTGCAACTACACCTCCAGAGGCTTTGACCGCGACCGCCATTTCGCCTTCCTTCGTGACCACAACGACGACACTTTCCTCATCGTGGCGAACTTCTCCTCCCAGGGGGCGGATATGAACATCCGCATCCCGGAGCACGCCTTCGAGTGGCTGGAGCTCGCCCAGAGCCCGGAGTGCAATGCTCAGAACCCCGTAAAGGTGAACGTGGGGGCGAACGACCTCGCCATTATTCGGCTTTCGTCCTCAGCGAGAAACGCATAGTCGGGTCTGAATACTTGATCTTGACCTGAAGGGGCTCGCCGCGAAGTTCCTCCGGAAGGGCGCAGACCCAAAGGTGGGGCGAAGAGAGACGTCGCATAGGGATAAAATCGCGCCTACGGGCCTTCCGTTCCCGCCGCGGCACCGAGTCATTATAGTCGATTATTTCCTGCACCTCAGGCGCCACCGTGTCCGTTCTCGTGCACTCCAGTTTATACTTTTTAGTAACCCGGGCGGAGCGATTCCCCCCGGAGCTTCCCTCACAGTCGTCTGAGCCGCAATTCCACCCGGAAACCTCAAGGCGGACCCGCCCGGCGGTGTGCCCGCCATAGACGTTCACATAGAGAAACTCCCCTGTGCGGCGCACTGAAGCCACGTCCGAAGCGTCCCTTCCGACCCTTTTGTATCGGGAGGAATAACTGCCGTCGGACTTGAAGGCGGTAACAAAATATCCCCTCGGAGCCCCGCAGTTCATCCTCGCATTAGGAACGGCTCCTCTCGTCCAAACAGTGTCCGCACCTTCCACCAGCACCGGCTCCACCAGTCCTCTCCACCAGCTTCCGCAGGTAGCCCCGACCCCGATTTCCTCCACGGGGGGCTCTCCCGGGAGACTCACATCGTCTCTAAATACCTGATGCAGATGGGCTGAAACAAGCAGAGCCCGCGGGTGGGCGGAAAGAATGGAAAGAACGCTGTCCCGTCCCTCGCAGTAGCGAAGAGGGATGTGACAGGCAAAAACAAGTCTCTGCCTCTTGTCGCAGTGCCCCACGACATCCCGTAGCCACTCCAGTTGCTCCGGGCGGAACCCGCCGGCAAAACCCGAAAGAATGTTGTTCATAAGAACGAACCTCACGCCAGGGCGGCTCTTATTCCCCGAAGTTTCGTCCCGCCGGGACCCGCCAAGAGGATTGTCGCCCTCAAGTCTCCATTTTCCGCCCTGCCTCAGAGCAACAAATGTTGTGTCGCCATAGCCGAAGACCTCGTTGAAAGCGAGGCCCCGGTCGTGGTTGCCGGGAAGGCAGAGATAGGGGAAGGGGAGAGAGTCAAGCGAAGCCTTGCTCGGAGGAAGCAGCTCCGGCTTTTCATTCACAATGTCGCCCATAATAAGAGCGAAGTCAATGTCCCGGCTTTCCCTAAGTTCGCGGTAAATCGTTCGCCGTGCAAAGTCCAGCTCAAGTGAGTCGTCCACCTGCGGATCCCCCACAAATGCCACCCGAAACTCCCGAACATCCCCCCGCCTCTTCGCCTCTTGAGCGGATGCGCCACTTCCCAAAGCCCCGGAGCCCGAATTCTCCTGCGCCGCCAAGCCAAAAGAGAAAAAAATCAAGGCAATAAGGATCAGAAACCCGCGTAACAATTTTGTTTCACTCCCAAACATCTATGTTTTATCAATTAAGTATCAACACTAAAGCAGGGACAATCAAGCCCCAAGCTCAATCATCCCTGCAAAGTTAAAGAAAGTCCGCGACACCTATTCTGCCTCTACCGCTTCATTGGTGCAGACTACATATTTCTTGGTTTCGTTATCCATATAAACGATATAACCCACTCCGTCGGCGCCGAACTGGATGTCTATTCCCTGAGTCTCTTTAGACTCGACTGGGACAGGGCTTGCCCAGGTCTTGGTTTTGCTGTCTATGTAGGTTATGTATGCAGGAAGCTCAGTGAATGTGTTGCCATAAACAACGAATGGAACATCGTTGTCGCTAAGAGCCATACTGAGATACCTGAATTTGCTGTCAAGAAGACCGCTCATAATGTTGCCGACAACAGAAACCTTCTGCGTTGCGATGTCATACTTTACAACGCCAAGTTCATTGGTGTTTTTTTCAGTTTTATAGTTTGCAGCGGTAGCGAAATAAATGTCCCCGTTTGAAGCGACATCGAAGTTCATTGCTCCATACTTAAAAGATGCAGATGAAATCACGCCTTCTTCTTCGGTCTGAGTAGGAACGCTAACTCCCTTGCAGACCGTAATCCATTTATTGCCGCTGTGCTTGTAGATATAAATCTGAGCCATCTTGTAATCGAGAATAAAGATGTACGGAATACCGTCAATCCATTTCATCCTTGAATTATAAGTCTGATTGCCGCCCCAGTCAGGAAGCGATACGCCCTGAGTCCAGGATTCTCCGTCATAGTGGCAGACGTTCAAACCTCTTTTTGCAATTCCAAGCGTTTCATCAGCCTTATTACTGTAAAGAAACAGATAGACATTGTTCTCTGAAATAGGTACAACAGTGGTTGAACCGACAGAGTTTCCAGTCGGTTGGAGAATTGCAGATGGGTCTCCAACAGCTGTGGCCTTGCCGTTCTTGTAGGCGTAAACTTTCATCTGCTTTGCTGTGCTGTCCCAGAAAGCCGCGTATGGTACGCCATCAGGTGAGCAGGCGCAGGCAATATATTTTGCCTCTTCAGTCTCTGAAGTCTCTCCTATCTGAGAGAGAGCACCATTCTTGTATGAAAGCATAACCGGGTGACTGTCAGAGTCATAGCCGAACACATAAAGATTCTCTCCGTCAGGGGTAAGAGCCATTGCAGGCTCAGAGGTGAACCCCATCGTTGACTCCGCCTTCTTTGACCAGGCCGGTGCGCCTTCAATCTTCACGGTCACGGTGTACTGCGCATTGGATTTCTCGTTCACTGTGACAAGGAACTCCACCGGATAGGTGAAATCCAATTCTGTCTTTCCGCTTTCAATCACTTTGTCGTCAACGGTCACCGTGGCGCCCTCAGTCACAGAGAAGGTCGGAATGAGAGCCTTCACAGCATCCTCAGAAATTCCGTATGGAAACGCAACGGTGAATGCAGAGGTCGGGGTTTCTACGATGTAGTCTGCTTTAAGGGCGGAATTGAATTCCTTCTCGAATCCGAAAGAAGACATCGCAACATCCACGACAGGGATTTCAGGCACCTTGGTGCAGGAGGCAAAGGCAGCGAGAACTGCGGTTGCCGCAATAAAACTTAACTTTTTCATAATTTTTTGATTTATAGTAATTTATATTATTTGTTTTTATCAGCTTTCATCTCATCGGAAGTGGAACTCTCCCCAAATACTCATTTTTTCTTGTAAATTCTGACCGATATGTTCTTTTTTTCATCTCCGGGCATCCCGAGCACAACGCCAGGGTCCGAGCAGTCAGTAAGCCTAAGCGTCAGAGAATTGTCCTTCGCAGAGTCCAGAGTGTGGGGCAGCCACTCCACAATGAATATCTTGTCATAAACTCCGGGAGCGAATTTCACCTTCGGGTCAGTAACGACCCTGTAATCAACCCCTTCCTGAAGTCCGTCCCCGGGGATTACCTCCACGCGGACAGTCACCGCATCGCTGCGCTTTGAGGTGCAGAAGTGAATGGGGTACTGTCCCGCAAGAGTGCCAGCCTCGTTGACCTCAGTGTAGCTCTCTGAGGAGGGCGCAAAAGCGATATAGTAGGAAGTGAACTCAATCATTCCGTTAATCTGACAGGCAGAGAGTGAGAGTCCAAACAACACCGCTGTCAATATCCTGTGTATATGTTTCATAACTGTTTCTTTCTAAAGCTGTGCATAAAATTTGGTCACTATCTCTACCTCTGAGTCTCGTTGTTGGGGTTCGGCTGCATCTGCTTGTTCGCCTCCATCTCCACTCCCGGAATCGGCAGAACGAAATTGTCACTCGGGTAGGTGAGCGATTTCACCGCAGAAGTCGATGCGGGGTCCTTTACAAGGTCCTCCTTCCAGCGGGCAATGTCAAAAAGACGGAATCCCTCGTGAAACAGTTCCTTTGCTCTCTCCCTTTTCACTGCCTCGAAAAGCGAAGAAGAGTCGGAGGAAGCGGGAATGCAGTCGCTTTCGTGGCGTCCGGTCGCGCGGGAGCGGAGCTTCGCTATATCCCCGGCGGCAGTGTCCAAACTGCGGCCGAGCCTGCACAGGGCCTCAGCTCTGATAAGGTACATCTCCGAAAGCCTGGAGACAAACACATCCACCGACTTTTCTTTGTCGGAGACATCCTCCAGAATAGTGTATTTCATCGTACAGCCTTTCGAGCCGCTCTTTCCGTCGTAGTTGATGAGGGAATATCTCACGTCAGGATAGGCACTGTCCTCGTCTTCGGTAAAAAGGGCCGTGAGGTTGGCGGAAGGCAGAAGATAGTGCTTCTGATAGTCATAGGCCGAGGTCAGGCTGCGGTTGCAGTCATAGCCGTCAAGACGAAAAATGGACTCGCTGCCGGTTTGGGATATGGTCGTGTACATATCAAAATAGCCGTCCCTGGGGGTGAGAGTGAAATCATAGTTGTTTATAAGGTTCTCAGCATAGCGGAGGGCATTTTCGCAGTCGTCCATATAGAGATAGACCCTTGCAAGAAGCGCCTCTGCTGCTGCTCTGGAAGGATAATGAGGGTCAGGAGACTTGTCCTCCGTAAAGAGGCTCGCGGCAGTCTGAAGGTCTTTGAGAATAAAATCATATGTATCTTTGGTTGAAGACCTTACGATGACAGAGTTAAGGTTCGGGAAACTCCCCATCACCACCGCCCCAAGATGGGATGCGTCTTGGGTGTAACCATAGTGCTGGGCGTAGCAGAGAACGATGTCAAGCGTTGCGAGGGCGCGGCAGTAGCGTGCCCTGGCAATCTGCTCGTTGATGGCCGCGGTCTGGGAAGGATAGCGCTCGATTACGCTCGGCGCATAATCAATCACCTCGCAGGCGTTCAGAACAATCTCATAGGCGGATTTCCAGATGAACCCGATGGGGGAGGCGTTGTAGGATTCGGAAAGGTCGCCGTTGTAGATGTAGGTCCACAGAGACTCTTCGCCGCTCATAACCACCATATCGGCGCTCACCTCCGGATATATGACCATATACTTGTCTGTCAGAGTATTAAGCAGCGACAGGCAGCCCGTCACGGCAGCGGTCACGCTCTCGGGAGAGTCATAGAAGGACTCGATGTCGCTCTTTCCTATTTTCTCCACATCGAGGAAACTGCACCCGAAAAGTGAGAGAGACAATCCGGCGAACATTATGTATATTCCCTTTTTCATAATTTCAAACATTCAAAATTCCAGACCTAAAACTGACAGTTGACCCCGAGGGTGATGGTGCGGTTGCGCGGATATCCATACATCATTGTCTTGTATGAGTTCCTTTTAACGCTCATTCCAAGGGAGAAAAGGTAGAGGTTGTCGCAAACGAGCGAGAAGCCCATCCCCTTGATTTTCATCTTCGAGACAGCCCTCTGAGGCAAATTGTAGGTGAGCGAGAGAGTCGAGAGATCGAAGTAGGTCTTGTTGTAGAGGTAGCGTGTGGACCTCATCTGGGACTTCGTGGAAGTCTGAGACACCTTCGGGAGTGTGGCACTCTGTCCTGGAGTGGTCCATCTGTCGAGATAGACCTCCACGGCCTGGTTTCCGTTGCTGGAGGTGATGTCGTAGCCGTCCGCAATCATCTGGCTTGCGTAGCTTGCAAGCGCCCAGCCTCCTATGGAATAGTTGAACTGCATCCTCAGAGACCAGTTCCTGTACTGAAAGTCATTGATGAGGCCTCCATAAACTACCGGGCTCTTCGAACGGTTCGACTGGAGGCGGCGGTTCGCAGTGGAATAGCTTTTGGTGAGGTTCCCGTTGGCATCATACCACATAGCGGAACCGTCCGCAGGGTCAACTCCAGCCCATTCCACAAGGTAGAACACCCCTTTTTCGTAGCCGGCCTTGTTTGCGGTGTCGCCGTAGCTGGTGAGCATATCGTTGTAGAGTTCAAGGATGCGGTTGCGATTGTGCGACATATTGAGTGTGGTGTACCAGGAGAAATCCCCGCGTTTGATGTTCGTGGTCCTCAGGTCTATCTCCACGCCCTGATTCCTTACCTTGCCTATATTCGCATAAACCTTGTCCGAAGATACAGCCCAGGAAACATAGACCTGTGAAAGAAGGTTGCTCGTGGTGTTGTTGTAGTATTCGATTTCGAAGTCGATGATATCCTTGAGTTCAATCCTTGCGCCTACATTGAATTTTGCCGTCGTCTCCCACGAAAGCCCCGGGTTCGGAACCGAGGAAATAGTCGCTCCGGAGTCCTTCCCATAGGAGTAAGAATCTGAGTAAGTGTAAGTTCCCTTTGCGACGGAAGTGTCTATGCGGGAGTTTCCGTCGATTCCATAGGAAGTCTTGAGCTTGAGCATCTGAATGAGGTCAGAGCGGAAGAAAGACTCGTTGTGGATGTTCCAGGATGCGCCCACAGACCAGAAATTAGCCCACCTCGCGTACTTTCCGAAGTTGGAGTTGCCGTCACGGCGATAGTTGGCGCTCAGGTAATAGCGGGAGTCGTAGGAGTAGGAGACCCTGCCAACCATCGAGAGCCGGCGGTCTGGAGTGGTGTTGCTGGAGGCCGTCACAGTGGACTTGTCAGCATAGGAGAGTTCCTTTATGTTGTCGGTCATAAAGCCCTGTGCGCTGGCGCTAAGATACTTGTTGGTGTGGCTGTAGAGTTCCAAAACCGCAAGAGCCCCGAGGCTGTGTTTCCCGAATTTACGGCTGAAATTGAGTCTGTTCACATTCTGCCACGAAAGGTAATTGGCGTCGCCTCTGGTGGAATATCCCACAGCCTCGCCCGCGCTGTTCTGACCTTCGAGTGTCTTACGCGAATAGTAAACATCCTCGTGAGAGTGGATTATGTCAAGGGCGAACTGGGAAGTGAAATCCAATCCCTTCAGAATGTGGAAGGAAAGGAGTCCGTTTGCCTTGAGGTAGAGCGAAGTCTGGGTGTCGTCACCCTCGTCGCGATTGGGGATTTTGTTGTAGGTGAACCGCCGCGTGACCCATCCGGCGCCTCCGGTCTTGGTCTGATCCCAGATTTGATAGTAGAGACGATAGCTTCCGTCGTCGTTGTAGGGGCTCAGGACAGGGGAGAGTTCAAGGTACGAATCGCTTATGCTGACGATGTCGTTGATGTTGTAGGAGCCGTTAATATCCGCCGTAAAATCCAGCCAGCTGGCGATGTTGAACTTGTTCTTGGTGCTGAATGTGAACCTCTGCTGGTTGTCCTTTTTCACGGTGTGCTGCTCACGGTAGTAGGAGAATGAAGTGTAGGTGGACACTTTTTTGCCGCCGCTGTTGAGAGAAACGTTCGCATAGAGGTTGTTTCCCAGGCCTATGCACTCGTCATACCACGATGTGGAAGTGGTGCTGTAGGTGTTCAATTCATTGTCCTGCAGGGGGAAATTCGCCATAGTGTAGCCAGAATTGGTCCACGCTTCCTTTGCGACTTCCATATACTGCTCGGCATTCATCATTTTGAACATCGTGGTCTTGTCCGGGGCCACGACGCCGAAATTAACCTTTGCACTGACGCTAAGAGGCTGATTCCTACCGCCTGATTTGGTGGTTATGAGTATGACGCCGTTGGAGCCGTTGGAGCCGTAAATTGTGGTCTGGTCGGCGTCCTTGAGGACTGTGATGGATTCGATATCATCGGGGTCGAGGAATGAAAGCGGGCCCACAGTGCTCGACATTCCTGTCATCTGGTTGGTCCTGTTGCCGGTGTAGAACTGCACTCCGTCAATGATCCAGAGCGGTTCGCTGGAGGCGGAAAGGGAAGCGTCGCCCCTCACGCGGGTTTCGTAGCGGGAACGGACGGTGGAGGCGTAGTCGGTATTGGGAGAGACGCTGAGTCCCGGCACAAGCCCTTGCAAGAGGTTCTCCACGCGGGTTTTCGGCTTATCGATGAGCGAGGTGGAGTTGACCTGGAAGGCGGAGCCGACCATATCTTCCCTTTTCTGCGCCGTGCCGTATGCCCCGACGATGTAGGAGCCGTCCAGTTCGTTGTCGGGAAGGAGTTTCACATTGAGTATACGTCCTTCTCTTCCCACGGCAAATTCCTGGGAGACCATTCCGAGGTACTGGAAGACGAGGACTGGTGATTTTGCAGAGGCGGACGGCAGGGAGATGGAGTAGTGGCCGTCAATGTCCGTGCTCACGCCTGTCGACGTACCCTTATAATAAACGAACGCGCCCACGATGGGTTCGTCGTCCCGGTCGGTCACCGTTCCGCTTATGCTTTTAGAGCTGCCTCCCCCTAATGGCTTTTTAACAGTCTGAGCGCCAACAGTTTGCACTGATGCAAACAAGAAAAGGGAAAGAAATGCAGCCTGCAGGAGTTGCTTTCCACTCATAATTAAAACACTGCTTTTCCTCCGCACGGGGAGGATTCAAACACTACATCGCGCCACACACAACGGGCGCCGTTACACTGCTCCGCCCCGACAGGGAGCGAATTGCGTGCGAAGATAAGCATTTCAATTATAATTTGCAACTACATAAAGCGGTATTACACACAGCCGCAAATGATATTTTAGCGTCAATACCGAAAATACGCTTTCAAAAGCAAAATCAACGACAAGTAGAAATTATAATTTGAAATCAATCCAAGAATTTCGATAAGAAATATCTATGAGAAAAAATTATAGAAAAATGAGGAGCGCAGAGGCAGATAAAGGATGAAGTACAAGGCTTGCGACGAGCCTAAACCGCAGCAATCTGAAGGTTGTGAGTATTTAGGAGAGGAGTATAACGCAGTAATTCGCCTTTATAGGCCTCTGCGTCTGAATTCTGCGACTGTAATCGCCGTAGCCACCGCAGCATTGAGCGACTCCGAGGTGTGCGCCCCGGCAGGATAAGGCGGGATGAAAAGCCTGTCAGTGACCTCCGAGGCCATCCGGGGCGAAATTCCGTTTGACTCATTGCCGATTACAATGACTGCAGGAGAGTCCGCTCCCGTCTGAAGAGACTTGGCGTAGATGTTCTCGCCGTCGAGAAATGTGCCGTAGATGTGAGCGCCGCGCGCCTTTACGACCTCCGAGAGAGCTGGGAGAGAGCAATAGTGGAACCTGACCCTAAAAATCGCTCCCATAGTAGCCTGTACGACTTTCGGATTGAAACATTCCACGGTGTCCTCCTCAGCAAAAACGGCATCGATGCCGAACCAGTCGGCAATTCTCAGGATTGTCCCGAGATTCCCGGGGTCCCGGATGGTGTCAAGCGCAAGGAAAAGCCCTTTGGAGCCCACTTCACGCTCAATCCCGGCTCTGTCCGAAAGGTGCAGCCCCGCAGGCTGCCTCACGAGGGCGAGCACCGGAGATGGGGAACTGAGCGAGGATATTCTTCCCATCGCCTCCTCGCCGATTTCTTCCATTCGGAAAACCTTCAGAACCTCAAACCCCGAAGCGAGTGCCTCGGAGACCATTTTTTCACCTTCCACGGTGAATACCCCTTCCTCGTCGCGGAACTTTTTCTGCGAAAGGGACTTCAGGTATTTTATCTCTCTTTGGGAAATGGGGGAGGAAGTCATATCCCCGTTGGGGCGGGATGAAAGCGGTCTGTTATGAGGCATATCGACGGATATATTTCAAATTTATGGCGGCAAAGTTAGCAAAATATGGACTTAAATCCATAAATTTGCAGTTTATGATTTTTTGCCGATGAAAGGCCAGCGACTTACATACGCCCTTATACTCTCGCTTCTTTGCCTTGCCGCAGTTTCCTGTAGCACGACGAAGGTGTTGCAGGACGGGGAATACAGTCTGTCACAGACACGCGTGCGTATCAGCGGCAAAGGCGTAAAGGAGTCTGACATAACGCCTTACATCAAGCAGAAGCCGAACTCCAACTTTATTTTCGGGTGGAACCCCTTCGTGAGCGTCTATAACTGGAGCAACGGCAAGGGAAAGGGCTGGGACAAGTTCGTCCATAAAATCGGCACCCCTCCAATCATCTATGACCCTTCGCTCGTGGACGAGTCGGTGGAGAATATCGGCCGCCACATCGAATATCTCGGCTTCTACGGCTCCACAATAGACGCGAAGGTGACGGTTCGAAAGCGTAAGGTCCACGTCACCTACGAAATCACTCTGGGCAAGCGCTACCCGATTGAGAGCATCACCTACGTTCTTCCCGAGAGGGGAGAAATTGCCGCCGAGTTTGTACGCGACACGGTGAACTCCACCGTCAAAAAGGGAGATTTTCTCAGCGAAAGCGCCCTGGAGACTGAAAGCGCAAGGGCCACTTCGGTTCTTCGCGACAAAGGTTTCTATTCCCTGAGCAAAAACAATTTCTTCTGCGAGGCCGACACGCTTTCCATTCCCGGGAAGGCTCTTCTCACTGTCAAACTGAACGAGTACACCCGCAACGAGACCCCCAAGGAAGCCGCTCCGCTACGAAGATTCACAATCAAGGATGTGGGGATTTCATACCCCGCGAAATTCAAGGTCCGCGACAATCTCCTCAGCAAGCTCAGCACCGTTCACCCCGGCGACACCTACAGCGAGACCGCCATCAACAACACCTACTCGCGCCTCACAGCCCTGAGGATGTTTTCCACAGTGAACATCGGCATCAATCCCGTGGACTCCACCACGCTCGACTGCGACATAAGCCTGATGCCGTCGCGTCTGCAGGGAATCAAGGTCAATGCGGAGGTTTCCGTGAACTCTTCCGGGCTGATGGGAGTGTCCCCGCAGCTCACCTACTACCACAAGAACATTTTCCGGGGCGGGGAGTGGCTGAACCTCAGCTTTATGGGCAATTTCCAGTTCAAGTTCAACAATTCCGTCCGTTCAAACGAGGCGGGAGTGAGCGGAAGCCTCAGTTTCCCGAGGTTCGTCTTTTTGCCGGTGAGCGTGTTCAAGGGCCCCATTCCGAGAACTGACGTAAACCTTTCCTACAACTATCAGAACCGCCCGGAGTACACCCGCAACATAATCTCTACATCCTTCGGCTACAGCGGAAACTCCCGCTCGCGCATATTCTATCAGGTCTATCCGCTTCAGGTCAACATAGTGCATCTGATCAAACTCGACTCTTCGTTCTACAATTCCCTCTCGAACGATCCGTTCCTACGCAACGCCTACCAGGACCACTTCGATTTCGGAGCGGGCGGAACGTTCTATTACACAACCAATTCCGATGTCAACCCCAAGACGACCTACGGTTATGTGCGCCTACAGGCCGACATTTCCGGTAACCTCCTGAGCGCGTTCAAGGGCCTGATGAAGAAGGACGGGAATGGTGCGGGAATGATTTGGAACACACCGTATTCGCAGTATGTAAGGGCGGAACTCACCCTGGGGAAGACCTTCCGGTTCGGCAAGGACGACAAGCAGGCTCTTGCCCTGAGGGCCACCGGCGGGGCAGGCTGGGCCTACGGAAACTCCACGGCGCTTCCGTTCGAGAAGCACTTCTACGCCGGCGGCTCCAACAGTATGAGGGGCTGGCAGGCCCGCAGTCTCGGTCCGGGACTTTCCGCAAAGGATCAGACCTTCGTCATCCCGAACCAGACGGGAGATATGAAGTTGGAGTTAAACGCCGAATATCGCTTCCCGCTCTTCTGGAAGTTCGCCGGAGCACTCTTCACCGACGCCGGCAACGTATGGAATCTGAAAAGGAAATCCACTGTCGCCGACAACAGCCAGATGAGCTGGAACACCCTCTGGAAGGGTATGGCGCTGTGTTACGGAATAGGTCTCAGGCTGGATATGGATTTCCTCGTCCTAAGGGTTGACTGGGGCCTCCGCCTCCACGATCCCGCCCGCGAGGAGAACGCGTGCTGGTTAAAGCCACGCGAATGGTTCACCCGCGACGGCTACGCCCTTCATTTCGGCGTCGGCTATCCGTTTTGATTGCATCAAAACGGATAGCCCGTTCCTCTTAACCCCTGTCACTTCGTGACATCCCCTGTTAGGGGAATGCCGCTTCAGCTACGCTGAACCGGGCGACTCCAGTCCTCCGTTCCACTCCGTCCCTCCATCGCGGCGGCTGATGCCGCCTGGGGCAGTATAGCCTTGCGGAACAGTTCCTTTCTGGTTGATTGCATCAAAACGGATAGCCCGTTCCTCTTAACCCCTGTCACTTCGTGACATCCCCTGTTAGGGGAATGCCGCTTCAGCTACGCTGAACCGGGCGACTCCAGTCCTCCGTTCCACTCCGTCCCTCCATCGCGGCGGCTGATGCCGCCTGGGGCAGTATAGCCTTGCGGAACAGTTCCTTTCTGGTTGATTGCATCAAAACGGATAGCCCGTTCCTCTTAACCCCTGTCACTTCGTGACATCCCCTGTTAGGGGAATGCCGCTTCCTTACTTCTTGTAGTACTTAGGCCAAAGACTGGAGAGCCTCTCGGAAAGTTCCGCCTCCTTCCTGTTGTCGGCGGGCTCGTAGAGGACTGTACCCTGGAGGCTCTCGGGCATAAATTCGAGGGGAGTGAAATGCCCCGGGTAGTCGTGGGCGTACTTGTAGCCGTCAGCGTAGCCCAAATCCTCCATCAGTTTTGTCGGCGCATTCCTAAGATAGAGCGGCACCCCGGCCGTCTGAGTCTTGTCCGCAAGCTCCAGAGCGGCGTTGATTGCCTTATAGGCCGAATTGCTCTTGGGAGAGCTGGCGAGATAAATCGTCGTCTCCGAAAGCGGAATCCTCGCCTCGGGCATCCCTATGCTGTGGACAATCTGGAAACAGGAATTCGCCAGCAGAAGCGCGTTCGGATTCGCAAGACCTATGTCCTCGGCGGCAAGAATGCAGAGCCGGCGGGCTATGAAAAGCGGATCCTCGCCCCCCCTAAGCATCCTCGCAAGATAATACACCGCCGCGTTCGGGTCTGAGCCGCGCACCGACTTGATGAACGCCGAGATTATGTCGTAGTGCATCTCGCCGCTTTTGTCGTAGATGGCCATATTCTGCTGAAGGCAGGAAGTAACCCTTTGATTGTCAATCACAATCTCGCCGCCGGCGGGCTGAGCCGCAACAAGAATGTCTAGAATGTTGAGAAGCTTGCGGGCATCGCCCCCGCTGTAGCGGAACAGCGCGCCAGTTTCCTTTACAGTGATTTTGAGAGTCTTGAGAATTGAATCCGTCTTCAAAGCGCGGTCCAGAAGATCCTGCAGGTCGCTATCTTCGAGAGACTTGAGCACATAGACCTGGCAGCGGGAGAGAAGGGGAGTGATGACTTCGAACGAAGGGTTCTCTGTCGTGGCACCGATAAGCACCACAGTTCCGTCTTCGACCGCACCCAGGAGCGCATCCTGCTGGCTCTTGCTGAAGCGGTGAATCTCGTCGATGAAAAGCACCGGAGCCGCCCCGCCGGAAAAAAGGCCCTGCGAACGCGACTTCTCAATCACTTCCCGCACTTCCTTCACGCCCGCGCTTACGGCGGAAAGAGTAAAGAACTCCCTGCCCGCAGACTTGGCCACGATGTAGGCGAGCGTGGTCTTGCCCACTCCCGGAGGCCCCCAAAGGATGAAAGAGGAAAGATTTCCGCTCTCAATCATATTACGAAGAATGCACCCCGTTCCCACGAGGTGCTTCTGACCCACATAGCCGTCCAGACTGTGCGGACGCATTCTTTCCGGAAGTGGAGCTGGCATCCTATTCTATCTTTTTCCCGTAAACGCGCCTTCTCTTGTGCTGCTCCCTGTCGAAGTTCTTCCACATCTGCTGGACGTGGTTATTCGTCTCCAGCTCGGCAGTGGTCTCGGCATACTTGAAGCCCATTTCCTTAAGACGCGGGAACAAGTCGGTGATAATCACTGCATTAAGTCCCTTGTCGCGGTAATCTTCCCTCACTCCCACAAGAAGCAGATCGAGGGTGTCGCAAGGCTTCCAGAAGATGGCCTTGAGAAGATGGTACCAGCCAAACGGGAATAGTTCGCCGCCGGTTTTCTGAAGCGCGAGCGAAAGGTCCGGCATAGTCACTCCCGCCGCCACAAGCTCGCCCTTGTCGTTCTCGATGAAGCTGACCATCCTCACGTCCAGGAGGCCCAAGTAGAGCTTCGTGTAGGCGTCTATCTGCTTGTCGCTCAGAAGAGAAAAGCCGTAGAGCTTGTAGTAGGTCTCGTTGATGAGCTTGAAAAATTTCCTTCCGTAGTTCTCCTTGTTAATCATCCTGCGTGTCACTTTGCGGACGTTCAGGTGATATTTGTCAATCACAAGCTTTGCGTAGGTGTAGTAACGCTCCGGGAGTTCGTCCGGGATGGTGATTCTGTACTCAAGCCAGTCGGTCTCCTTGGAATAGCCAAGCTGCTCGAGGAACTTGGGGTAGTAAGGATAGTTGTAGATGCCCGGCATAGTGGCAAGGCGGTCAAAACCCTCGATGAGCATACCCTCAGGGTCGAAATCGGTAAATCCGAGAGGTCCGGCAATCTCGTCCATCCCTCTTTCCTTTCCCCACGCCGCAACAGCATCCAGAAGGGCCTTTGCCACCTCGATGTCCTCAATGAAGTCAATCCAGCCGTAGCGTACCTGCTTCACATTCCAGCTTTCGTTGGCACGGGGGTTAATAATCGCGAGTACCCTTCCGGAAAGTTTCCCGTCCTTGTAGGCGAGGAAAAACTCCCACTGGCAAAAATCCATCGCTCCGTTCTTCTTGGGATTGAAGGTGTTGTAGTCGTCCGACGGCATACTCGGCGCATAATATTTGTCGCCCTTGTACAGCCGGTTGGCGAAATATACAAAGTCCTTCAACTCCTTCTTTGTCTTTACCTTTCTGATTTCTACTGACATAATTATGATTTTTGATTTATATTCCTGTTTGTATTAGCGCTGAGAAAATCTCCCCCGGTACTGTCCTATCATAAAATTAAGTCCCATAACGACGGAACTGTTCACCGCTCTGACCGGCACCCCCTGAGGGGTAATTTTAGTAAAAGGCAGATATGAATCTGTGCCGAGGAAGAAGTTGAACCCCCTCGGGTGGAAACTCATCGCGAAACCCGCAGAGTGTCCGTAGGTGGAATAAGAGTAGTTTGCATTGATACTCAACCAGTTGGTTGGCTCCACATTGACGCAGAAGCGGCCCTCGGTCCAAAAATATACCTTTTCTGAGGAAATCCTGGTCGTTGAAAGCGCGCCCAGCGAAAGTCTCTCGTAGAAAGGCATTCTGAACTCAAGTCCAGCATAGACCATAGGCGAAAGATGGGTTACTTTCCTCGCACTGCCTTTGCTCTGGAACTTGAGGCATTCCATAAGGCGTTGCCGGATGTTGGAAACATCAGCGGAGGAAGCGGATGAATTGTCCATTATTACATATGTCTTTGCCGTTCCGTCCGCGTTTTTCGAGCCCTCCGAGGTGAAGTAGTTGCCCCAGGAGATGGCTCCCAGGTCGGTCGCTGCGGCCGAAAACGTAAAGTAGCGCAGGAAATCCACGCTGACCCCGAGGTCGAACGCCGCCCCGTAATTGCCCATTGAGGTGGCGTTAATGTTCTCCGCGCTGAAATTTTCTTCGAACTTCTCGAAATCGATGTTGCCGTCGGCATCCGTTGCAGGAGTCCCCATAGCGGGAACTGAACCGTTAAGGTAGCCGTCGGTGGTCGCTGTCCAGAGCTCTCCGGTTGCAGTGAGAGTGGTGCCCCGGAGTGAAAGGTCTGCGCTGGCAACACCGTAGAGGAATTTTGCTCTCAGTCCGAGCCGGACATATTTCCCGATTGGGATTGAAATCCCGTAAGCGAGTGACAGATAAGAGTTGGCGTTGGCGGTTGTATTGCTTAGGTCATAGACATTTCCGCTCACCGATCCCTCCTTCGCAAAGCGGAAAAGGTCGTAGGGGAGAGATGCATTCACGTCCGCCTTCACGGAAAGGTCCACACTGTGGAAAAGTTTGCCCTTCTTGCCCCAGAAGCCGAATGCCATCACCGGAAGGTCAGTGCTGACTGCTGCAGTGTTTCTTTCTCCGAAGCGTGAAAGAGCGGTCGAGGCGTCCACCTCAGAATTAAGAAAAGTAGTGAGGCCGCTTCCGTCAGCCTTGGGGTAGAGAATGTCCGAAACTCCAAAAGAAGTCGTCGCGCCAAGATTGACGTTACCAAGAACCGGAAAACTCACAAAGCCCCTCGAAGGAGCGAGAGCGGGGTTCATCTTGAACGAGTATGCGTATCCGTCCATAAAATAGCCGGAGCGCAGGTTCTGTGCTCCGAGAGAAGATGCCCCCTCAAAAAGAGCGAGAGCCGCGATACACGTTATAATTATGCGATATATCTGTTTCATAGCAGCCCTCGGTTATTTTGAGTTAAGATCGACAATCATTCCGTTTTCAGTGCCGAAAGTAATGTCATCGATGGTTATCTTCTGATTCGCATTGAGGGTCACCGTCGAATTTCCTTGGGTGTGCGCATCAAGATGCAGAGCGAGGGAGTGCAGCTCGCTGATTGGCGAAGTGCCGGCGATGCGGAACGCAATCTCCCGACTTACAGGAGTGAGAGCTTCTCCGGCAGGAACAACGAGTTTCTCCAGAGCGGAACCGTCCTCGGCGACAGGAGTGACCTTTATGTTGCCATCAACCTTTCCTTCCGCATCAAGAACATCGCAGGAAAGCTCTACTTCGAGAGGGATTGAGTTCTCCACGCGGGCGTAAATCTCCAAGTCACTGAAACTTACGTCAGTCCATCTGGTGTTTATCGCCACATTGTAGTCGGTCTTTATCCTAAAGTCCGTGAAACAGAACTTGGTGTCGAGGCAGTAGTCGAGAGCGATGTCGTACTTCTTGCCGAATTCCACCGTAATGAAGTCGGAGCAGCTTCCCTGAACTTTCGTGTTGCAGATTTTAATCTTGTCAGGGATAGGAGAAACGAGGTTCTGGATGCCTTCAACGCTGATTTTCGTGTCCGAGTCGCCTCCGAGATTTCCACTGCGGGAAAGGCAGAACTGCCTGAGGGTCTCTCCCGCTCCGATTGAAATCTGTTGTCCGTCCCCGCCTACGCTGACACGGGCAAGAGTCGTTCCCTCCTTGTCCAGGGAGCTGAGGTCGGTGGTGAGGCTGAAGTCGAACGGAGTGCCGTTGGTGGCCTTCATAAAGAATCCGAGGTCGGCGAGAGTGAAGGTGAGGCTTCCGTCAGTGAGAATTTCGGGAATGTCTCCGACAGAGAAAATCTGCTCCTCGCACTCGAGCTCCGGAGAAGCCTTTACACTTACGGACCGGGGAGCGATTTCGGAAATTGAAAGATCGGTCACGATCTGGAACTGTGTGGTAGGGTCGGCCGTATAGCCGTCAAGTTTAATCGTGCCGCAAAGTTTGACCTCTTCCGTTATGTCAAGTTCAGAGTCGCGGATGGGAAAGCCGCTGAGGTCGAATTTCGACAGGCGGCACTCAAGGGTAAAAGGAAGACTCTTGTCCTGAGTGAGTTTAAGCGTGCTGCTGCCGACTCTCTCCACTCCCTCTGGAAGATTGTCCGGAGAGATTGTTACAAAGTCAGGCAACATAAACTGGAAACCGTTTTTAAGAGAAATGTTGATTCCCGAAGCGGAGACCTTCATCTCAAACTTAAGTTTCGCGTCGAGAGAGGCTTCCTTGATGGCGGTGATGTGGGAGTCTATGCCGGTGTAGGAGAAATTGACGTCGAAGGCCTCGTTATCTATGCTCATTTCATTTGTCCCGAGTGCGCTCAGAACCCAAGGAGACATCGATACACCGTCAGGATATGACTTTGAGTCTGAGAATGTTTCGACTTCCACATTTTCGAAACTGTACTGCGCGGAGAATTTCGCGTCGGGAGCCACCCGGAAGCGGAGAGTTCCGTCCTCATCCTGCCGGATAAGTCCGTCGGAAGAGGGTGAAAGAACATCGCCGATTTTGTATGAAAAACTTTTGTCACCCAGAAGAGGCATCTCGATTTTGCCGCCGATGTTCATCGTAAGGTCAACCGGCTTGCTGAGGTCGTATTCCGTCTGCACGCAGGAAACGGCCCCGAACAAAAGAAGCGACGAGATAAGTTTAACAGGGTTTCTCATAGCAATTCAAACACAATTATCGCAAAGTTAAGAAATAAATAGGAGATTTTTCCTAAATTTGCCGCTCATTTTTAATGAGAGTACCCCGATAAAGAGTTACAGGATTGGTTTCCTGCATCTTAACAGGGGATAAAACGTTCAGGTTTATGGATTTTTTAACACTGTTGCTGCTTTCCGTCGGATTGGCGATGGATGCGTTCGCGGTCTCAGTTTGCAAGGGACTGTCGATGAAAAAGGCCGGACTTGCCCAGGCCATTGTCGTAGGGCTCTGGTTCGGTGTTTTTCAGGCGCTTATGCCTCTTGTGGGCTACTATGTCGGCATCCAGTTTATGGGGTTCATAAGCACCTGGGACCATTGGCTCGCCTTTGGACTTCTTGTTCTTATCGGAGCGAATATGATTAGGGAATCCTTCCAGAACGAGGAGGAGACCGAGGCTCACGCCCACCACAAGAGTGACCTCAATCCCAAGGATATGTTCATTGCGGCAGTCGCCACCAGCATCGACGCCCTCGCAGTGGGTGTGTCTTTCGCGGCTATGAACAATGTAAACATCTGGTACTCAGTAGCCGTAATCGGCGTTGTCACCCTCATTCTTTCTATGATCGGAGTGAAGGCCGGCAGCTTTGTGGGCAAGAAAATGGCTTCAAAGGCTGAACTCGCGGGAGGAATCATTCTCATCTGCATCGGCATCAAGATCGTAGTTGAGCACCTGTTCTTTTCTTAGACCGACTTTAAAAGCGGATTGCCGCGTTGTGCTCATTTTTATTAAATTTGCAAATTGTTATGAAAAGGGGAGTGATTCCCCCTGAGAAACATTCAAGATATGGAAGACTATAACGATTTGGACTCAATCGGGCCGTACAAGACTGATGCTGAGGCGATTGACGCATTCGAGCATATAGCCTCAAACCCGATGCTTCCAAAGATTTCGAAATACTTTTTCCCAGAAAAAAGTGAGGACTACCTGAAGGAAAGTATCCTTCAGACCAAGTCCATTGACGAATTTCAGCACCTTGTGATGGCGAAAATCATCCGCAGGATCATCGACCGCACGGTCCGCAACTTTTCCTACGACGGAATTTCCAACATCGACACGGAGAAGAAATTCCTCGCCATCTCCAATCACCGCGACATAATCCTCGACCCGGCGTTCACCCAGTATGTGCTGATGGAGAACAACATTCCGCTGACGGAAATCGCCGTGGGAGACAACCTCATCCAGAACAAGTTCATCGAGTATCTCATCCGCTCCAACAGGATGATCAAGGTCATCCGCGGGGTGCCGGCCAGGGAGCTCTATCTTTCATCCCAGAGGCTCTCGAAATACATCCGCAACAGCGTCACGAGTGGCGATAGTTCAGTCTGGCTCGCGCAGAGGCAGGGGAGGACCAAGGACGGGTATGACACCACCGAGCAGGGAATCCTCAAGATGCTGGATATGAGCGGAAAGCCTGACGATTTCAAGGGCAATTTCGAGCAGCTCAATATCATCCCGATGAGCATTTCCTACGAAATAGAGCCGTGCGACATCCTCAAGGCGCGCGAAACCTACATCACCAAGACTCAGGGCCACTACGAAAAGGCCAAGGGCGAGGACCTGAACAGCATTCTTGTGGGCGTGACTCAGCAGAAGGGCGACGTGCACCTTAACATCGGCCATCCGCTCACGATAGAGGAGATTTCTCTCGCATCGTTCTGCGACAAGAACGACCGCTACCAGTACCTCCGTCACGCCGTGAATATGAGGGTTGTGGACGGCTACAGGCTCTGGAAGAACAATTTCATCGCCTACGACATCCTGAATCCGGGAGGAAGGTTCGCAGAGCGCTACGACGCCGCTGACAAGGAGAAGTTCACGGATTATATGGAGCATCAGCTGGACACGTTGGAGCCTGAACTCAGCCGCGAGGGCGTGCGTGAAAGGTTCCTCACCATCTACGCGAATCCAATCGTGACGAAAGATATAAGAGCAAAAGGCGATTTGCTCGTATAACGGGAAAAATTGTTAATAAATAGAAGAGGCAGTCAAGTTTTTCTTGACTGCCTCTTCTAATATTGATATATTTATATGATTCTCAATCGGTTACATTATAGATTTGACCAGGAAAAACATATATATCGCATACATCAGGAGCATCACGATGCCTTCCGGAATGCCAAGTTTCGCCCTTTTTCTGAAGCAAAGTCCGCATACGACAAGGAAAAGGGCCGACGCGATGACCGCCGCGATGTCAACCACAGTTATGTTGGCGAATGAGAGCGGGCAAATCAGGGACGCAGCGCCGAGAATAAGCAGGATGTTGGAGATGTTGGAGCCGATTATGTTGCCCAGAGCAAGCTGGGAACGCTTTTTTGCCGCCGCCACGATGCAGGTTGCAAGCTCGGGGAGGGAAGTGCCGCCCGCAAGAATTGTGATAGCGATGAATTTGTCCGGGACATTGAAGATATGCGCAAGCTCGACCGCCGCGTTCACGAAATACTGTCCGCCCAGAACAAGCGCGCCAAGACCGCAGAGAACCATCACAATGGCAATCGGAGTCTTGTAGAGTTTCACTTCGCTTTCTTCCTCCTCAGAGTCTTCGCCTGACTTTCCGTTGCGGAAAGAGAAGTAAAGGTAAATTGCAAAGACGACCAGCATAATCGCTCCGTCAATCCTCGTGAGCGAGTCCTCTCCGACGCCGAAAATGGTGTGTTTGAGGCCCATTCCGACAAGAAACAGAGTTACAAGAAGGTTCAGAGGCATATCCACGCGACGGTTGGTCTTCGTTATGATGAGCGGGCAAATCAGCGCCGTGACACCCAGGATGAGCATTGCATTAAAGATGTTGGAGCCGATGATGTTGCCGATGGCGATGTCGGCGTTGCCCTGAAAAGCTCCGGTGCAGCTCACGACAAGTTCCGGCATTGAAGTTCCGATGCCCACGATAGTGAGCCCGATGACAAATTCACTGACGCCGGCCTTCTTGGCGATACTCGAAGCCCCGTCCACCAGCCAGTTGGCTCCAAGAAGGATAAGAATCAATCCTCCCAATAAAATTAAAATCTGCTGAAACATATCTGTTTTATAAATTATCTATCATAAAACTTACAGTAAGGCTTAGCCTCAAAAGCCATAAATGGAGAAAAGAAAGGAGCGTTACGCGGCAATTCGCCATTTAGGACTTTCTGACAAGGGAAACTACATTCTCGACGTGGTGCGTCTGCGGGAACATATCCACCGGCTGCACAGCCGTAATCCTGTACTTCTCGCTGAAAATGGCCAAATCACGTGCCTGTGAGGCAGGATTGCAGCTCACATAGACCATCCTCTCGGGCGCAGCCTCCAGAATGACCTTCGCCACATCGGGGTGAATCCCGGCCCTGGGCGGGTCAAGGATAATCACATCCGGACGGCCGTGCGTCGCGATGAAAGACTCCGTCAGCACATCTTTCATATCTCCCGCAAAAAACTCGCAATTGGAGATGGAGTTATTGGCGGCATTCACCTTCGCATCCTCGATTGCCTCCGGAACATACTCAATTCCTATGACTTTCGCTGCCTTGGAGGAAACGAACTGGGCGATTGTACCTGTGCCTGTGTAAAGGTCATAGACGGTCTCAGTGCCGGTGAGGGAGGCAAAGGAGCGCGCCGCGCTGTAAAGTTTGTAGGCCTGAAGGGTATTTGTCTGATAGAAGGATTTCGGACCGATCTTGAAGCGGAGTCCGTCCATCTGTTCGTAAATGGCCTCGTCACCTCTGTAGAGGATGCACTGCTGGTCGCTTATGGAGTCGTTGGCCTTGGAATTTATGACGTAATAAAGCGAAACAATCTGCGGAAAAGCCTCGGAAACGGCATCCAAAAGGGCAACACGCGCCTCAGGTTCATCGTAGTAGAAGCAGAGAATCAGCATTACGTCGCCCTTTTCCGTCGTCCTGACAACCATAGTGCGGAGGAAACCCTCGTGGTTACGGATGTCAAAGAAACTCAGGCCGTGCTCAATGGCGTAAGTCTTGATGAATTTGCGGATTTCGTTGGAAGGGGAGCTCTGGAGGTAGCAGCGGTCGATATCGAGCACCTTGTCGAAGAAGCGTCCCACGTGGAATCCAAGTCCAAGTTTCTCTGTATCAGAGAGTTCATCTGGGTTTTCTCCTTCGAGAATCCATCTTCTGCGACTGAAGGTGAATTCCAGCTTGTTGCGGTAGAACTCAGTTCTGTCTGAGCCTATAATAGGCTGAATTTCAGGTACATCGAGATGCCCGATGCGGACAAGCTGGTCATAGACCTGCTGCTGCTTGGCCTGAAGCTGCATCGGATAGGGGAGCGGCTGCCATTTGCACCCTCCGCAAAGTCCGAAATGGCTGCAGAACGGTTCCAGACGGTCTTTTGAAGGCTGAACCAGACGGAGGATATAGCCCTCCATATAGTTTTTCTTCTTTTTTGTTACCTTGATGTCAACTATGTCTCCGGGCACGGCAAACTGAACGAAAACTACAGCGCCGTCAACGTGCGCAAGAGCTTTTCCTTCAGCCGCAACAGCCTCAATTTCAACATTTTCAAGAACGATATCCTGATGCTTCCGACTCATAAATCGCGAGATTTGAGATTAAAATTTCCAAACGGGTTGCAAAGAT
Organism: bacterium; assembly: GCA_963640535.1. Classification (GTDB taxonomy): domain Bacteria; phylum Bacteroidota; class Bacteroidia; order Bacteroidales; family UBA932; genus Cryptobacteroides. The sequence goes on from CAVHYU010000010.1 coordinate 35,968, forward strand.
AACAACAGATGAGGGAAGTGCAAAATAAAATCCATATATACGCAAGTTAACATAATATAGATTTTATAACAAAAGCGGTTTTATAAAAAGGGGAGTAAAACCTAATAATACCGGAGCGAGCTTTCGGCCCAGAGGATTTGGGCAAGGAGAACTACGCGGTAAACCGCTTTTTATTTAGCCTCGATGAAGTAAAGAACTGTCGCCGTAACTAAGGAACCTGAACCCGTTTGCGAGCGCATAATCGTAAATCGGTTTCCAATTTCCGCCGACAAATGCAGAAATCAGCAGCAGCAACGTGCTCTGTGGCTGGTGAAAATTCGTCACCAGAGTCTTTACGACCCTAAAACGGAAACCTGGGACAATGATGATCCTTGTTCCTGAGTGCAGCTCATCGAGGCCGCTTTTTTCCAGATAAGCGATTATGGCGTCGATAGCCTCCTCATAACTGTACTGATACTCTCTCTCATACGGCTCCCACTGCGACACATCCTCCGGAGCTCCGTTTTCCAGGCAATGCACACCTATATAATATAGGGATTCAAGCGTGCGGACAGACGTTGTGCCCACGGCCGTAATGTTGTCGGCATTGTTCCGGAGCTTTCTCAGAAGCTCAAGGCTCACTGAAAACGGCTCCCTGTGCATATGGTGGTGCGAAACGAGACTGTCCTTCACCGGAAGGAACGTCCCGGCTCCGACGTGCAGGCAAACATTCTCAATATCAATGCCTTGCGCCCTTATTCCGGAGAGGACTTCCTCTGTGAAATGCAGTCCAGCCGTAGGAGCGGCAACAGAGCCGCGATATTTGGCATACAGCGTCTGATAACGCTCTAAATCAATGCTTTCAGTCTCCCTGTTAAGATATGGAGGAATGGGAATGTTGCCACAGATTTCAAGCACACGGGAAAACGGCATTCCGTTTTTCCACCGGAACTCGACTACGGCAGTCTGACCCTCCCTCTCCACAAGGTCCGCCGTGAGCCCAATCTCCTCTATTTCAGCATTTTGCTCCGGATTCAGGACGCTGAGCGTGTCCCCTTTCCATTTCTTGGCGTTTCCTATTATGCACTTCCACCGGCACAGTGCCGTTTCGGCGAAAATAAGGTTATATTCCTCAGGCTGAGAGGGTTCAAGACAGAAAACTTCGATTATTGCTCCGCTCTCCCTTCTGAAATGCATTCTCGCGGGCACCACTTTCGTGTCGTTGAAAACCATCGGCGAGCCCTTTGGGAGAAGCCCCGGGAGTTCGCGGAAAATGTGCTGGGAAATCACACCGTCGCGATATTCGAGGAGTTTGGAGGAATCTCTCTGCGCAAGCGGGTATTTTGCTATGCGCTCGTCTGGGAGATTATAATTGAAATCTTCTATGTGAATTTCTGGAATCATATCTAAAATTGGTGCGTTAATTTGCCCAGGAAGAGCCGGGAGACGTACTACCGTGCAGCACGCAGCCTCTTTGTCCAAAAGCGGCGCAAAGGTAACCATATTTTTCGAGATAGTCGAATTTCTGTGAGTTTACAAAATTAAACTACAATTATTTACATTTGTGATTACATTTGTAAATTTCAACCAGCTTTCAATATGTTTTTATT
>CAVHYU010000010.1:37566-53510 GCA_963640535.1 bacterium
AGGTTTTTATTCACAATTTCCACCTATTTACAAAATTATTTTCAGACCTGTTTCTTAAAGATTTTGAAATCATCTATTTAGTTAAATACCAAAGATTTATAACGACATTTCTAAACTTGAACTATTAGCGAAATTGTGACCACTACCCTATTCGGTCCATTATGGCGGTTCATAAGGATTATTTTGATAATTTAAGCATTTAACGCCCAGTGTTTTAACCTTAATTTTATATATTTTTACTTTAGGTTATTTGCACATTTTATTCACGACTTATTAACAAATGTAACCTAAAAAATTCTTGCAATTTACATTTATTCTATTTACCTTTGTGAACTTTTAGTTTACAACTATGAATAACCGTTTATCGCAGTTTTTGAGCGCAGAAAATCTCACTCAGGCCCAGTTTGCCGACAGCATAGGAGTCGGTCGAGCCAGCATCTCCCACATTATGTCGGGACGCAACAAGCCGAGTTATGAATTTCTCTCCGCAATGATGGCCCACTACCCCGAGGTCAACTACGAGTGGCTGATTCTGGGCCAGGGACGAATGTACAAGACCAGTTCTAAAAACACTGAATCTGCACCATCGGTACGGGTGCAGACATCGCCTTCGGATCTGCTTTTCCCTGAAGAATTCGGGGGCGAAGGCACCGGTGAACGCAAAAATGCGAATCTCGTTGCAGGCGAAATCACAGATGGTACTGCGGCGTACTCTCCCGAAGGTCAGGACGCAGACGCGAGTGGACTTGGTGGCAACCTTTCCCTTGGGAGCGCAGTCCAGAGCCGGCTCTCCCCTTTCGCCCCCGACCAAAACGCCGCTACGGGCGCTTCAGCGCGCAAAATCGTAAAGATTGTAGCACTGTTCGACGATGGCTCCTACCAGGAACTGAAATAGACCTCTTACCTACCGCCCCAAAAAGAGGGCGACTTTTTAATTCGCGTTGGTAAAATCCCAACTTTTCATTATGTTTGTGCCCCGAATATGAGGTCACGACAATGTACAAGACTCTTCTTAAATATTTCCTGAGGCGCAACTCTCCCGCAAAGGCCTTCAAAATTGCGACGGATGTTCTTTCAGCAATCAGCAAACTGCCTTTCGGACGTGCAGGGGTTCGCATCTGCTACAAAAGGCGGATTCCCTCCACTGCGAAAACCGAGCTTTTCGGCCTCACTTTCCCCAATCCTGTCGGGCTTGCCGCCTACATCGACACCGACGGCGTGTTCTACAACAGCCTCTCGGACTTCGGGTTCAGTTTCGTTGAAATCGGGCCTCTGACATACATTGATCAGGGTTATAGCATCTGCTCAAAACACTACCTCGGCGTGAAGAAAGCCATTGAACGGCTGCGCACGGACAAACCCGACTGCATCATTTCCGGAAACATAACCCGCAATGCCCAGAGCAAGGGTCCTGAGGTTCTCAAGGACTATGAAAACGCATTTGCGCTGCTCTACGACTTCGTGGATATGATTGTAATCCACCCCCACCGCTCACCGGCCGAAGCCGAGAATGCCGAGGACATCTCCGACATCCCGGACATAATCGACAGAATCCTCACGATGAGGCTCTACTATGACAAGAACAAGCCTGTCCTTCTGCGACTTACGCCCCACCTGAGCCACGCCCAGACAGACGAGCTGATTGACTGTTGCCTCTCCTGCGGAGTGGACGGCGTTGTGGCCGGAGGCACCCTCAGAGCCACCGACGACCTCACGGGGAGCGACCTGTTTAACCGCAATCTGGAATTTGTCCGCTACATCAGCGAAAAATCTCGCGGCCTGCTGCCTATCATCGCCGTAGGAGGTATTATGAACGCCGAACAGGCTTCAGCGATGCTCGGGGCGGGCGCCTCTCTTGTTGAAGTCTATACCGGGCTTTTCCGCGAAGGCCCGTCAATCGTAAAACGCATCGTTAAAGGTCTCAACAGGAAGACTTCTGAGGCGAAGAGTCTTGACAGCACGGCATCTGAGCCTAAGAGTCTTGACAGCCCGGCTTCTGAGCCTAAGAGTCTTGACAGCACGACTTCAGAGGTTGAAGGGGCTTAGCAGCACCGCTTTAGATAAGAAATCATAACTAACTATGAATCAGAATACGACTGCTTCAATTTGCACAATCGGCGACGAGATTCTCATCGGTCAGATCGTAGACACAAACTCATCCGTAATTTCAAGAGAACTCGGGAAAATCGGTGTCAGGGTCAAGGATATGGTCTCGATTGGAGACGACCGGAGGCAGATTCTCGACGCCCTCAGCGAAGAACTCAGTAAAAACGACATTGTGGTGGTCACAGGAGGACTTGGGCCAACGAAAGACGACATAACGAAAGCGGCCCTTGCTGAGCTTTCACAAAGCAAAGGATACCGCGAAGATGCAGCCCAAAAGGCGATTGTGGTGGACATTCTCCACTCCCGCGGACTCGACGCCCTGCCGGAAAACCTCGCTCAGGCCCAAGTGCCGGAAAACTGCGAAGTAATCCTCAATCACCGCGGCACAGCCCCCATTATGGTATTCCCATTCGCCCCTGAGCGCTTCGGACACAGCGCAAGGCTCTATTCGATGCCGGGAGTGCCATTCGAGACAGAGGCCGCCCTTGAGGATGTAATAGCGGACATAAAGAAGAATTTCCCTCTTACGGACATCTCCCACCGCACTCTGATGACTTTCGGTCTTGCGGAGTCGGCACTGTCGAAGAAAATCGAAAACTGGGAGAACGCCCTGCCGGAGAATGTGCATCTTGCCTACCTTCCCAATCCCCTCACCGGAGTGCGCCTGCGCCTTTCCATCTACGGAGGCGACAAGGCCGCTCACGCCGCCACTCTTGACGGGCTCTGCAAAGAGCTGCACGAGATACTCTCCGACACGATTTACGCCGACTCCGACAGCAGCCTCCCCGAGGAGATTGCCCGTCTTCTTAGCGGCAGCGGCAAAACCGTCTCGGCTGCAGAGTCCTGCACGGGAGGAAAGATTTCCGAGATGATTACCTCCATCCCCGGCTGTTCCGAGTACTACAAGGGTTCGGTCACATCTTACGCCGTGGAGGTGAAGGAGAAGGTGCTTGGAGTCGAACCTGAAATAATAGACAAATATGGAGTCGTGAGCAGCGAATGTGCCGCCGCAATGGCCGAAGGTGCAAGGCGCTGCCTCGCGACGGACTATGCCGTCGCCACAACCGGCATAGCCGGCCCCGGCGGAGCGGAGGAAGGAAAACCTGTCGGGCTTGTCTGGGTCGGAGTGGCCTCCCCGAAGGGGGTGAAAACACGATCATTCACCTACAAAAACGACCGTCGCCGCAACATTGAGCGCTTTGCGGCCGCTGCACTCCATTTACTTTGGGAAACTCTTAAAGAGGAAATTAAATAATTGAAAATCAGCAAGTGTAACAAATTTGTTTTAATCTATAACATTTTTGTTACATTACTTTTGGCACTTTTTACGGGGAATTTACAGGTTTATACAACCCCTAAAGAAGTCTAAGAAAATTGCCTCCCGCGATGAGTTCAATCGCATTCTCCGAGTACCCTCTCGCTCTCATCTCGTCGAAGATAAGACCGAAGCGGCTGCAGTCCTCAAGGCCCTCGGGAGCGACGGCAATTCCGTCAAAATCGGAGCCCAGTCCGACGTGCTCTGCTCCCACCAGGGATACGGCGTGGTCGATGTGATCGACTACCCTTTTGTAGCTTGGTCGCGGAAGCTTCTTTAGCTGGTCCATACAATCATACCAGGCCGCCCTCTTCCGAGCCGATGAAGGGTCGGCAATGAAGGCGTCTTCAATGTCGCTGCACCTATTGTAAACCCCGCCTATTATTTTTGCGAAGTCCTCGTCAAGAAAGGCAGGATAGAAATTTATCTGAATAACTCCCCCCCGGGCGGCAAGGGCGCGGATCATATCGTCGGTCATATTCCTCGGATGAGGGGCAAGCGCACGGCAGCACGAATGGGTCGCTACGACGGGACCTTCACTATATTTCAAAACGTCCCAAAAGGACCTGCCAGAAATGTGGGACACATCCACCAGCATCCCCAGACGCCCCATTTCCCTTACGACACTCCGTCCGAAAGGGCTGAGACCGCCCCACCTTCCGCCGTCTGTGCTTGTGCAGGAGTCGCAGACATCGTTGTCGCGGCTGTGACAGAGAGTGACATAGCGTACGCCCAGAGAATGGAAAATTCTCAGTAGGCCAAGATTGTTCTGGATTGGAGAGGCATTCTCAAGACCGAGAAAAACGGAAACCTTCCCCGCAGCCTTGTTAGAGAGAGCCTCGGCGGCCGAGGTTGCCAGAGCCGCCACTTCAGAGTTGGCCTCCACAGCATCCCGAGTGCAGGAAATCAGTTCCAGAGCATAGCGGGTGGCCGCATCCGGAGAAAGCGAAGCGGGAACGTATGCCGCAAAGAAAGACGCGTCGACTCCCCCGCGGCGAAGTTTCGGAAAATCCACCTGAGCGTGTGAATCCTCCACACCGATGTCCCGCAGACGATAAATCTGCGAAGGCGTATCACAATGAGAATCCAAGACGAACATAAAACACAGAATTTCACCGGGAAGCCGGGCACGGCAAACCGCTCCTTATTTAATTGCGACGGCTCTTCTTTGCCTTACTGCCTCATAAAGAACCACCGCAGAGGCAATCGAAACATTCAGCGAACCGATCTCCCCCGCCATAGGAATGGCGGCCTTGGAGTCAGCCAGGTCCAGCATAGTCTGAGAGATGCCCTTGCCCTCGGAGCCCATCACAATCGCTATGGGACCGGTCAAGTCTATGTCATAGATGTAGTTGTCCACCTTCTCAGTGGCGGCGACAATCTTGAATCCGCTCTGTTTCAGATAGTAAGCCGCATAGCGGAGATTCGGCACTTTGCAGGTGTCAATCCTCATCAGAGCCCCTGCAGAAGCCTTCACAGCCTCGGCATTGATGGCAGCTCCACCCTTTGCCGGCACGATAATACCCTGTCCGCCGACACATTCGAGCGTACGGGAAATCGCCCCGAGGTTCCTCACATCACTTACTCCGTCAAGAATGACCAATATCGGCGCCTCGCTCACCGAGAGCGCGGTATTCACCATATCTTCCAGCTCCACATAGTCAATCTGGGAAATGTAGGCGACAACACCTTGATGAGCCCCGCGCACAGCCCTGTTGAGCCTGTCAATGGGCACAAACTGATAGGGAATGTCTTTCTCCGCCAAAAGGCCGTAAAGCTCGCGGAACTGCTGTCCTTCCATTCCCTGCTTGAGGAGCACCTTGTCGAACTTCCTGCCCGCCTTCACCGCCTCCATAACAGGGTGAATGCCATATAGAAACTGCATTTTCTCTTCTTCCATATATCTGAAGTACAATTATTTACAAATGTTAATCTAAAGTTTTAATGAATATCATTATTAGGACTGAACAGCAATCCGCTTTTTAAGACAGTCCGTCACTCAGTTCGGCCCACTCGTCGGTTTTAGCATCCAGGTCACGTTTAAGTTCAAGGAACTCCCGAGTCAAATCCATATAATCGTCTGATGGCGACGGATTTGCAAGCACAGTTTCAATCTCCTTCATCCTCGCCTGCACTTCGTCAATCTTCTTCTCCAGGAAAGAAATACGGTTACGCACTTTTCTCTCCTCCTTGGAAACGAACTTCTTCTGCTGATACTCCTGCACTGATGCCGCCTTCTTTGCCGCAGCCTCCTCGGCAACTGCTTCCGGAACAGACGGCTTAGAGTGCCTCTCAAGTTCATTCAGGTTCTCAATCCTGCGCCTTTCCAGGAACTCAGCAACGCCTCCGAGGTGCTCTCTGACGCGTCCGTCCCTGAACTCATAGAGTTTGTCCACAAGGCCGTCAAGGAAGTCCCTGTCGTGGGAAACGATGATAAGTGTGCCGTCGTATGACTTCAGGGCCTGCTTCAGGATGTCCTTGGAGAGAATGTCCATATGGTTTGTCGGCTCATCGAGCGCAAGAAGATTGTATGGCCGCAACATAAGCTTCGCCATCGCAAGTCTCGCCCTCTCACCTCCAGAAAGCACCCCGACCTTCTTGTCTATATCTTCCCCCTTGAAAAGGAAAGCCGCGAGTATGTCGCGAAGTTTCGTTCTGATGTCCCCCACCGCAATCCTGTCCAGAGTTTCGAAGACCGTGTCGTTCTTGTCTAGCACATCTTCCTGATTCTGAGCATAATAGCCGATGTTGACATTATATCCCGTGCGGGACTCCCCCTTCAGCGGCTCCAACTCTCCCATAATCGCCCTCATAAGAGTGGTCTTTCCTTCACCATTTCGTCCCACGAGAGCCACCTTCTCACCTCTTTTTACCTCTATGTCCGCCCCCGAGAAAACCACCTTCTCGCCATAGCCAAGCGACAGGTTCACAGCCTTGTAGGCAATGTCTCCCGAACGCGGCGCAGGAGGGAATTTCACGGCGAGAGCGGACTTGTCCTCCAAGTCCACTTCAATTCTTTCGAGTTTTTCGAGCTGCTTCACACGGGACTGGACCTGATTGGACTTCGTTGGCTTGTAGCGGAACCTCTCGATGAAGTCCTCAGTCTTTTCAATCATCCTCTGCTGGTTCTCGTAGGCTGCCTTCTGCTGGGCGATGCGTTCCTTTCTGAGTTCCAAGTACTTGCTGTACGGAACCTTGTAGTCGTGAATATGCCCCAGCATAATCTCCACGGTGCGGTTCGTCACATTGTCGAGGAACTTCCTGTCGTGGGAAATCAGCACCAGAGAGCCCTTGTATTCCTTCAAGTAACCCTCCAGCCACTCTATGGACTCAATGTCCAGATGGTTCGTCGGCTCGTCGAGAAGCAGAACATCTGGGCTTCCAAGCAGGATCTTGGCAAGCTCGATTCGCATATTCCAGCCCTGACTGAACGTTTCCGTAGCCCTCTGGAGTTCCTCATCTCGTCGTATTTGAATCCGAGTCCCATCAGCGTACGCTCCGCCTGAACCTGGGGCGAGTCATTTTTCATTATGGAGAGCCTGTCATTGACTTCATTCAGCCTTTCAATCAGCCTCTGGTAGGCGTCAGACTCGTAATCCGTCCTTTCGGAAAGTTCTGCAGTAATCTTTTCAAGCTCCGCCTCCATATCGAACATCTCCTGGAAGGCCGTCATCGTTTCGTCAATGACCGAGCGTCCCTTGTGATGCTCCATAATCTGCGGAAGATATCCGATTTTTATTCCGGAAGGCACCACGACCTTGCCGGATGTCGGTCTCTGCAGACCGCAGATGAGTTTCAGAATGGTGGACTTCCCTGCTCCGTTCTTTCCCACAAGACCGATTTTGTCCTGTTCGCTGATGTGGAAATTTATGTCAGAAAGCAGAGTAAATCCGCCGTAAGCGACTGTAAGAGAATTAATTGAAATCATAGTTTTTAGTCCGCATCGTCAATAAATATCCGGGGTATCCCCTCTCCGTCATCCTCATACTCATCCCCAGGTGCAGCCGGAGCGGATGGCGCTGCCGGGGCGGATGACGCTGCCGGGGCATCCCCCTCCCCAGTCACCACCTCTCCCGCGTTTTCGGCGCCGGATAGTGTCCCCGCCGGAGCCGCAGAAGAAGCACCCTTTGGACTCTCCCCGGTCCCCTTTGAGTCATCCTCGGACTCATCGTCATAGTCATCCTCAGGCTCGTCCTTGCGACAGATCAGAATGCTGAATTCATAGAGAAGGTAGAGCGGAATGGTCACCACAATCATCGACATAAGGTCGGCAGGAGTGATAGCCGCCGCGATTATCATCAGCACAACGAGAGCGTGCTTACGGTACTTTTTCAGAGTGCTCTTGTGGAGCAGACCGAGGTTGGAAAGCACCATAATCACCGAGGGGAACTCAAATGCAAGCCCCATCGAAAACACCGTAGAGAAAAAGGTGGAAATGTAGGAACTAAGTGATATCGTGTTGGTTACAAGGGAACTTACCGTGTAGCCCTGGAAGAAATCCACGATGAACGGCAGAAGGATGAAATATCCCACCGCAAGCCCCACATAAAAAAGACAGCCGGCGAAGAGAAAGGCCTTGCGCACGGCAGGTTTCTCCTTTTCGTAGAGCGCCGGAGCGATGAATTTCCACAATTCGAAACAAATATATGGCGCACCGAAGACCAGCGCCCCAAGGAGGGAGGTCTCCAGATGCACCATAAACTGTGCTGTTAGATCGTAGTTGACGAGCGAAATTTTCGGACTCATCCCGAACAGCCTGTAGATGAAAAAGTCAGGCTGAGTCGGCGCGAGCACCACAATGTCAAAAAAGTAGTCCTTAACGATGAAAAGGACCAGAGCGATGACCAGCACGACACCGGCCGAGCGGAGCAAAGTCCCTCTCAGCGCGTCAAGATGGTCCCAGAAGGACATTTCCGATGACTCGGTGCCGTCTTTTTTTGACATTCTGAATCTATGCTAAAGTAACTTTTGAGGAGAGGTTGAATAAAAAGATGGGATACAAGGCTCTCGACACGCCCAATACCGGAGCAACCTGTTGGTTGTGAGGATTTGGGCAAGGAGAACAACGCAGTAGACCGCTTTTTATTCAACCTCTCTCACTACTTCTTGTCAGCAGGCTTGATATCCTCCGGCGTAGTCTCAATCTCCTTCTTTATCTCGTCAATCTCCTTGTCCGCGTCCTTCATACCCTGCTTGAAACTCTTCATTCCGTGTCCGAGTCCCCTCATAAGCTCAGGAATCTTCTTGCCTCCGAAAAGAAGAAGAATTACGAGAACGATAAGAACAACCTGCCAGGGGCCGAATACTCCAAGTGGTAAAACAGTAATCATAATAATAAAAGTTTATGTGATTATTTATGTGTAATTATCAAATACATATAGATTTAAGCCTTGACGGAAGATTCTGTCTCCCGCCGCCGCTACCTGCCAAGAGCTTTCAGCGAAACTTTGATTCCCTCAATCTTCGAGAGCGTGTCGGCTTCCTTCTTCCTTTCAGCAGCGACAACAGCCTCAGGGGCGTGCGAAACGAACTTCTCGTTTGAAAGCTTGCCCCGGACAGACCTCAGGAACCCTTCGTAGTATTTAAGGTCAGCCTCGAGTTTAAGTATCTCCTCCTCGGCATTCACAAGTCCCTCAAGCGGAACGAACACCTTGAGAGTGCCTGCCATAAAGGACACTCCGGCACCAGATTCGTTTATTGAAGTAGCAAAAGCTATCTCGCTGATATTCGCAAGTTTGGCAACAATCGGACAGAACTCCCGAGGAAAATCTCCCACAAGATTGAGCCGCAGAGCCTCACGAGGCGAAAGCCCCTTCTGCTGACGGATATTCCTCACTCCCGCGACAACTTCCTCGCTGAGGGCGTAGCCCGCGATATACTCCCCGTCAACCTCTCCGCCGACAGGATATCTCTCGAACATAATGGTCTCCCCGTCTTTGCGCGGACGGATTGCATTCCAAAGTTCCTCGGTGATGAAAGGCATAATCGGATGAATCATCTTCAGAAGCGCCTCGAAGAAATCCAGCGTGGCTGCGTATGTCGCTCCGTCCACAGGCGAGCCGTATGCAGGCTTCACAGCCTCAAGATACCAGGCGCAGAAATCGTCCCAGAAGAGTTTGTAAACAGCCATCAGGGCGTCTGAAATCCTGAATTTGGAGAAATGGTCGTTCACTTCTGCGGCGACTGCGTTAAGTTTATTCTCAAACCACTTGACAGTCACGGCACAAGCCTCGTTCTGAGGGAGAGACTCGTCAACACTCCATCCGGTTATGAGCCTGTAGGCGTTCCAGATTTTGTTGCAGAAATTCCTGCCCTGCTCCACCTGAGACTCGTCGTAGAGGATGTCGTTTCCGGCAGAACTGCACAGAAGCATACCCAAACGGACAGCGTCAGCACCGTATTTTGCGATGAGGTCAAGCGGGTCCGGAGAGTTTCCGAGAGTCTTGCTCATCTTCCTTCCGAGCTTGTCGCGCACGATGCCGGTGAAATAGACATTGTGGAACGGCTCCTCCTTCATAAACTCGTCTCCGGCCATCACCATTCTGGCTACCCAGAAGAAAATGATGTCAGGGCCGGTCACAAGGTCGTTGGTAGGATAGTAGTATGCAAGGTCGCGGTTCGGAGTGTGGTCCGGATGGCCCGGCATCTTAGGATCGAAAACGGAAATCGGCCAGAGCCAGGAAGAGAACCAGGTGTCGAGCACGTCGTCGTCCTGATGAAGGTCTGCGGCCGTGAGTGACGGGTTCTTCTTCTGAGCAAGAACGAGCGCCTCTTCAGCCGAAGGGGCCACTACGAAACTTCCGTCCGGAAGGTAGTAGGCCGGAATCCTCTGTCCCCACCAGAGCTGACGGGAAATGCACCAGTCGTGAGCAGTTTCCATCCAGTGACGGTAGGTGTTGCGGTATTTCTCCGGGATGAGCTTTATTTTTCCACTCTCCACGCTTTCGAGCGCAGCCTTTGCAAGGTCGTCCATCTTGAGGAACCACTGCTGGGAGAGCTTAGGCTCAATGACAGCGTTAGTTCTCTCAGAGTACCCGATAGGCGAAGTGTAATCCTCTGTTTTTTCGAGATTTCCGGCTTCTTCAAGCATCTGCGCGATTTTCTTTCTTGCCACGAATCTGTCCTCGCCCACAAGAATCTGGGCCTTTTCGTTCAGACGTCCGTGGTCGTCGATTATGTCGAGAACCGGGAGGTTGTGCCTCAGACCGATGGCGTAGTCGTTCACATCGTGAGCCGGAGTCACCTTAAGGCAGCCCGTTCCGAAGTCCATCTCGACATATGAGTCTTCGATGATAGGTATCTCCTTGTTAATCAAAGGAATGAGCACTTTCTTTCCGCGCAGCCACTCATACCTTGTGTCCGCAGGGTTTATGCAGACAGCGGCGTCGGCCATAATGGTCTCAGGACGGGTGGTGGCAACGACGATGTATTTGTCGGTCGGATTGCCGTGGCCGTCGGAAATGAAGTACCGCATATGATAGAATTTGCTGGCTGTATCCTTGTGGACTACTTCCTCGTCACTGACCGCCGTAAGTCCGACAGGGTCCCAGTTGACCATCCTTACTCCCCTGTAAATCAATCCCTTATTATAGAAATAAACAAAGGTGTTGATTACGGCCTCGCTCAGGTCCGGGTCCATAGTGAACTTGGTCCTGTCCCAGTCGCAGGAAGCGCCGAGCTTGCGGAGCTGGCTGAGGATGATTCCTCCGTGCTTCTCCTTCCACTCCCAGGCGTGCTTGAGGAATTCCTCTCTTGTGAGGTCTTCCTTGTTGATTCCCTCAGCCTTAAGCTTTGCCACAACCTTGCTTTCGGTGGCGATGGAGGCGTGGTCGGTCCCCGGAATCCAGCAGGCATTCTTCCCGTCCATACGGGCCTTGCGGATGAGCACGTCGTTGATTGTGTTGTTCAAAACGTGTCCCATATGGAGGATTCCCGTCACATTTGGTGGCGGAATCACAATCGTATATGGTTCCCTTTCATCCGGCTCGGAATGAAAGAACTTGTTTTTGAGCCAATAGGCGTACCATTTGTCTTCGGTCTGCGCCGGGTCGTACTTCGACTGCAATTGCTGCTGTGACTGTTCCATATATAATGTTGTATTTTATTCTATTTGCGCACAATCCTGCAAAGATACATATTTTTTCACTATCTTCGCGGGGCGAAATCATTAAATTGACTAGCGCGGAAGATAATACATTTAACATCTATACAAAATGGCCAATACAGACGAAAACAAACTTGAAATCGAGATTTCCCCGGAGATTGCGAAGGGGACATATTCAAACCTCGCCATCATCTCCCACTCCCACAGCGAGTTCATCCTCGACTTCGTGGCATCTCTCCCTCTTCTGAAGAAGGCGCAGGTGGGAAGCCGCATCATAATGACTCCGGAGCACGCCAAAAGACTTCTGCTCGCACTCCAGGACAATGTCCAGAAATATGAAGCCCAGTTCGGACAGATTTCCCTCGGCGGCAACCCGTCCTCAGGCAACACCTACCCGATGGGAGGTTTCGGTGGCAATTTCAGCGGCGGAGCAAAGTCATAAGGGAGATGGTGAAGGTTACCAATTCCCAGCTCAAGGAGCTGGAAGTCAGCGAGGAAGTTTACAATAAAATCCTGAAAATCAAGGCGTTCACCTTCGACATCGACGGGGTGATGACCGATGGGAGCATTTTCGTTGCAGGCGACGGGGATTTTCTCCGCACCTACAACGCCAAGGACGGCTTCGGTCTGAGGATGGCATCGATGGCCGGCTACAAGCTCGGAATTATCACAGGGGCGCACTCCGACACGGTGGAAAAACGCTTCAAATTCTTCGGTTTCTCCGGCCCGGATATCTATCTGTCATCGAAAGATAAGATTGCCGACTTCAAGGATTTCTGCAACAAGTATTCTCTCGCCCCTGAAGAGGTGATCTACTGCGGAGACGATGTTCCGGACGCGCCGGTCCTCTCCGCCTGCGGCCTCGGGGTGTGCCCTGCCGACGCGATGGAGGAGGCAAAACTATGCGCCGACTATGTTTCAGTTTTCCCTGCTGGAAAGAGGTTCGTGCGGGAGATTATCGAGATTGTGCTGCGGGCACAGGGAAAGTGGAATTTTGATGTCAGCAAATACGAGAAAACTTACTAAAAGTCTAAAAAGGCAGTCTGCTGCGTTGTGCTACACTTTTCAGACTTTTAGCCCCTATACAGAACATTATGAGCAAACATATCATTTTGGGAAGCGCTTCGCCGCGGCGACGGGAGCTTCTCTCCGGCCTTGACTTGGACTTCGAAGTGGACACGCGGAACAGTTTCACGGAGCAGTACGCCCCGGAGACTCCCCACCGCGACATTCCCCTGCTGCTCTCCCGGGGCAAATCCCACGGCTTCCACCGCCCGCTCACCCCTGACGAAATCCTCATCACGGCCGACACGCTGGTGCTGTGCGGCGACGAGGTGCTCGGCAAGCCCCACAGCAAAGAAGACGCGGTGAGGATGTTACGCCTTCTTTCGGGACGCACGCACGAAGTGATTACGGGAGTGACCATCCGCGACGCACGGAAGGAAGAGTCCTTCTCAGACAGCTGCCTCGTGCACTTCGCTCCCCTTTCCGACGAAGAAATCGAATATTACATAGAAAAATACAAGCCCTACGACAAAGCCGGTTCCTACGGAGTTCAGGAATGGATTGGCTACGCCGCAATGACAGGCCTCACTGGCTCTTATTTCACTGTTATGGGCCTACCGGTGCACCGGGTCTATCAAGAATTGAAGAAATTTTTGTAAAAAAAGCGCTAAAAAATTTGCAAGTTCGAAAAAAGTGCGTACCTTTGCGCCCGAGTTAAGGAAAAACGCTTCTTAGTTCTTTATTAACTCATTGGTTATTAGTTTTAGTGTTATTAATTATGTGGTTAGTATGAGGTGTCCTCGCGGGAGCGACGACAACTCATTTTTTTTTGCGTCTTACGCAAAAAATGAGCTACGAACCCCTTGGGTTCGTGCTTCCTTAACCCCAGTCGCTATGCGACAGCCCCTTTAGGGGCACGCGACCTTCATTTCATTCCGGTCGGCGACTCCAGTCCTACGTTACACTCCGTCCTTCCATCGCGGCGGCTGATGCCGCCTTTTTCATCTTGGCATTTGTCACCTGAAGATGCAACGGCATAGAATGTCCTCGGGAAATCCAACCTCTTTCCCACAGCACAAAAAAGGGGATGACCCAAAAGTCATCCCCTTTTTGGAGGTGCCAAGCAGATTCGAACTGCTGTAGCAGGTTTTGCAGACCTGTGCCTAGCCCCTCGGCCATAGCACCATTCGGTTTGAGAATGCAAAGTTAAGGCATTTTTTCGTTTCTGCAAATTTTTCTTCTCAAAAATACCCGCAAACTCCTACTCAACGTATAAGAGGAGTCCCTTCAGATACTCCCCTTCCGGATGGTAGATGTTCACCGCGTGGTCGGCAGGCTGGTTGAGACGGTCGAGAATGCGCACGCTGCGGCCCGTCTGTGCCGCGGCAGAAAATACTGCGAGGGCGAAGGCTTCCTTGTCCACCACCTGCGAGCAGCTGTAAGTGAACACCAGTCCGCCAGGGGCGACCTTCGCGATGGCGGCAGCATTGAGCCTCTGGTAGGCCCTGAGGGCATTGTTGATTGCCCCTCTGTGCTTTGCAAATGCCGGCGGATCCACGATTATCAGGTCGTATTTGCCCTCGGGGATGCCCTTCACATAGTCAATTGCATCGCAGCAAAGTCCCTGATGCTGCGCCTCAGCGCTTCCTGTTGTGAATCCGTTGAGCTGAATGTTCTTCTCCACCAGTTCCATAGCCCTTGCGGAGCTGTCCACAGAGTCGACGTGAAGCGCGCCCCCCGAGAGTGCATAGACGGAAAAACCTCCCGTGTAGCAGAAAAGGTTCAGTACACGGCGGCCCCTGGAGTAACGCTCCACCAGTGCGCGATTCTCCCTCTGGTCGAGGAAAAAGCCGGTTTTCTGACCCTCGGTCCAGTTCACGATGAACTTGTGGCCGTTTTCAAGGACCATTTGGGAGTTGTCCGTGAAGCCCTCGCGGCGGTACATATACCCGTCAACGAGGTCGAGTCCCGCCTTGAACGGAGCTGTGCCGGAACTTTTGTCATAAACCGCCTTCAGCGAGTCACCATAGACCTTTCGAAGAGCGGCGCAAATCTGCTTGCGGGAGCGGAACATACCAACAGAGTGGGCCTGGAGCACGCAAACGCCGTCGTAATAGTCGATTATAAGTCCAGGGAGACTGTCGCCCTCGCCGTGAACGAGACGGTAGCAGTTGGTCTCTCTTGAAGAGAACGGGGCCTCTTTTGACGCTGCCTGAGCCTTGGAATCGATTTCGGCTGAGGTTTCGGGACTCCGGGCAAGACCTGCCGCAATCCTCACGGAGAGAGCCCTTGAGAGCATAACCTCCCAGAAATCGGGCGCGAGAGAAAGAGAGTCGAAACTTAGGATGCGCACGGCTATGGAGCCGATCTGGTAGTGGCCGGCGGCGAGAAATGTGCCGTCTGCGGCATACACACCCACGATGTCGCCCTCGGCGGGGCTGCCCTGAATCTGTGCGATGGAGCCGGAGAACACCCACGGATGGAAGCGGCGCACTGACTCATCGCGGCCTTTGCGCAATATGATTTTTACCATAAATTATGATTTCTTAATCGTTCGTCACCTTTTTTGCGTTCCGCCTGCGGGCAGATTTTCTGCGCACTGCCTTCGCTGCGTTTTTCGCCTTCGCCTGAGCCTCCCTGTGCGCGATAATTTCGGCATCAGCCTCAGCCTGAAGCGCAAGCCCCTCCTCGACAGGAAGAACCAGCTGAGCCTCCGGGGAAGGAGCCTCAATTGTAATCGTTGTTGGTGACAGAGGTTTCTTCTCGGTCCCGAGGAGTTTGAAATACATCTCCCTGCACACCCAGGCGTCCGTTGCGGCATATCTCTGCTGCGGCTCGGAGAGTTCCTCCGCCTCCCAGTTCGAAAGCTGCTGGGTCTTGGAAATTTTCACCCCGAGGATGATTGCAGCCATTTTTTTAACGCTCTTGTCCCTGATTCCCCAAACCGGGGCAATCTTCTGAAGGTCCACAAAGGACTGGGGGCGGAAATGATAGCGGCGGTGAAGAGCTCGGATGTCGTCATCGGTGGAGGCTCCCACCTTGATGATGCGCGGGTCCGCAAGCAAGTTAATCAGTTCCTTCTGCATCCCCAGATTCATAAGTCTGAAGAGAAAAGCCTTTCCGGGGCCCGAGAGCTGAAGCAGCGCCACCTTGTTCTGGGGCGCGTGAGGAGTAAAACAAGGCTTGGTCTCGGTGTCGAAACCGATGACCCGTTGACGCCTGAGGTAGCGAATGGCAGCGCGATAGTCCTCCTCCACCGAGTCAATCACCACAATCTCCCCCTGAAAGGAGCCAAGCGGCAGACTTTCAATCACTTCGGCTGCTATATTTTCAATAAAATCGTTCTCTGACACAAAAACTCTGACTTTAGAGGCAGGGGCGTCCCTGCTAGGGTGGAAATCCTATTTATTTTCC
>CAVHYU010000010.1:53543-55757 GCA_963640535.1 bacterium
AACGCTATGATATTCAGAAGGATATAATAAAGAAATATGAAAAATATCGTAATGGAAATATGAAGTCCTGCAAGCACTACCGCAAGAAGGATTGCAATCGCACCGGCAAAAAACGCTATGCGCAGTTTTCCATAGAGCCCTGCGAAAAGATTGCTTCCCTTCTTGATTTTCATCGCGAACATCGGCACTTCGCTCACAAGCAGAGCCGAAAGTGCAACTGAAAGAGTCGGAACAAGGATCCGCACCACTCTCCAGTCCGAAATCCAACGGGAGAGCGAACTGTCGGAAACAGCGGCGAAGCAGACAAGCGAGCCCAGCATCATAGCGCAGGCAGGAGTTGCAAGGCCGATGAAATTCTCTCCCTGACGCTCGTCAATGTTGAATTTGGCAAGTCTTAGACCGGAAAAGACAGCGACAAAAACCGGAATGTAAGTTACAATTATCCTTTCGGTCGCCTCGGTGTTGAAAGCGAGGTCAAGTCCCCCGTCAAACGAGTTTTTCGCAAAGCAGACCAGCATCACAGAAGGAAGCACTCCGAAACTCACTACATCTGCAAGCGAGTCAAGTTCCTTTCCCATAGGGGAATAGGCGTGCAGAGCCCTGGCCGCAAGCCCGTCGCAGAAATCGAAAACCGATCCCGCGAGCATAAAGACGAAGGAGAGCGGAAGATTCCCAGCGAAACAGGACAAAATCCCCAGCACACCGCAAAGAAGATTCATTGCCGTGATGCTGTTGGGGATATGTTTAACGATTTTAGACATTCTGAATTGACCAATTCAAAAAATGAGGAGTAAGAGGTACAATAAAAATCTGGCGTTATTTTATACCAAGTTTTTTCTTGATAGACTTAGGCAGCGCATCCTTGTGAACAACGACATTAAGAGTCTTGTAGCGCACGAAAGCGTCTGAAGCATACCAGATTCCCTTGTATTTTCCGGCCTCGCCCCAGGAATTCTTCACCATAAAGAACTTGTTACCGTTCTGATCCTCGGCCAAGCCGTAAATCTGCATTCCGTGGTCGTCGGTGGTCTCTTTGTTGTCGTAAGCAATCTGGCGCATCTCCTGAGTGATAGTCTTCTCGGAGTTAGACTCGGGTTCAGCGGCCTTCTCCTCGCTCTTTCCAACCCAATGCTCCTGGTCAGAGCCGGCGGTCGGCTTCTCGTCATAGTCCGGAACGACTGCGGTACCGTTTCTCGTAAAGCCCTTCTCGCTAACGTCAGCGCCCCAGGCAAGAGTGAATCCCTTGTCGATTGCGTTGTACATAACCTCCATCAGTTCGTCGATCGGAAGGTTGTAGGCGCTTCCCCACCTCCAGTTGTCGCAAACCTCGATTATGAACGGCTCATAGAACGGATGATGGGTGAATGAAGTGAGGTTGATGTAGTCGGAGGTGTTGATTCCGAGATAGTCGCGGTAACTTTCCGGAGTGTAGGTCTTTCCGTCAGCCTCGAAACTTGTCGGGAGTTCCCCGAGATATGCCGTGAGGATGCCGTTGTAGGCGTTTTTCCAAGCCGGGGTAAGCTTTCTGTTGGGAACGGTGGCAATTGCCTTGATGAAGCCTTCGAGGACGGCATCCATCTCTGCCTGCTCCGGAAGCTCAGTGCCATAGTTCATTCCGGTATAGACGTTCTGAGGCACGATTCCGTAGGTTTTGATGACTTCGAAAACATCGCCGAATGAACTGCCGGCGGAGAAACCGAGTTTGCCGTCAAGGCGCACATATTTAACTCCCCTGTCAAAATAGGACCTGTTCACTACGAACATCTCGGAAAGATCGGTCTCGATGCCCTTCTGGCGGAGAATTTCGGATTCAACGAATGAAAGTGCGGAGTAGCACCAGCAGGTGCCTGAACGGTACTGGTTCTTGATGCTCGTAATCGGGTTCTCCTTCACTGTAGTGAACTGATACTCAGCCTCTTTCGGCTTGTCCTGAGAGAAGGCCGCAAAACTGCTTCCAAGAAGAAGGAGAGCGGCTGCAATCAATGTTTTTTTCATCTTATATTGTTTTTTTGTTTTTTCCGCTAACAAAATCCTGCAAATTTACGCTTTTAACGTCAATAATGCAAACCGGGACAGCCGCCTTTGTTCCACCGCAAAGCCATCAGAGCCATCAATTAAAAACTTAACTTTCGCAAGTATCTAACTTATTTATATATAACCCTTTTCTCTCTAATCTCCCTCTCAAAGTCCCACGCACTTTTTCCCTCACACTTT
>CAVHYU010000011.1:0-54931 GCA_963640535.1 bacterium
AAAGTGTGAGGGAAAAAGTGCGTGGGACTTTGAGAGGGAGATTAGAGAGAAAAGGGTTATATATAAATGAGTTCGATGCTTGCGAAAATGGAATACCTAACTCAAGTTTCGCAATGCGAAACTTGACAAGGGCTTCTGCCCGCCGGCCCCTTGGGCCGTAAAAAATCCCCCTGACAGGGGGTGCAGGGGGTTCAGAAGTAAAAGAGGGGAGGACTGTGTGAGGGAAAAAGTGCGTGGGACTTTGAGAGGGAGATTAGAGAGAAAAGGGTTATATATAAATAAGTTAGATACTTGCGAAAGTTAAGTTACATAAGATGAAAGAAATATATATCAAGAAGATAGCATCGGACCTTGGAGTTAAGGAGTGGCAGGTGGAGAACACCGTTGACCTCATCGGGGACGGAGCCACCGTACCGTTCATCTCCCGTTACCGCAAGGAGAGGACGGGCTCGCTGGACGAAGTGGCGATTGCTGCAATAAAGCACTTCACCGAGGACTTCGAGACGATGGAAAAACGCAAGGGAACCATCTTGGAGACCATTTCCGAGGCCGGTGCCCTGACGGATGAGCTCCGGAAAGAGATTGAGTCCTGCATCGACTTCACTGCCCTTGAGGACCTCTACCTTCCTTTTCGTCCGAAAAGACGCACACGCGCGACGGCCGCAAAGGAGGCCGGTTATGAGCCTCTTGCCGACCTGATGTGGAACGTCGCGGTGGCGGAGCCTATGGCCGAGGCCAGTAAATTCCCTGACCCGGAGGCCGCTCTTGCCGGAGCAAGGGACATTGTCGCCGAGCGTCTTAGCGAAACTGCCTCAATCCGTGAGGCTCTGAGGCAAATTTTTCGCACTCGCAGGATTGTTTCCCGCAAGTCCCGCGGAGCAGCTCAAGAAAAGACTGACAAATACCGCAACTACCTCGACTATAGCGAGTCTCTCGCCCACATAGCACCTCACCGCCTCCTTGCGATGCTGCGCGCCAGTGACGAGGGAGTGCTTTCTGTGGGGATTGACAGCGACAGCGAAAAGTGCTGCAAGAAAATCTATTACGAGTTCTGCCAGGCTCACCGCTACCCGTCGAAAGCTCTTGCGGAGCAAATTAACCTTGCCGTGGAGGACGCTTTCTCGCGGCTGCTTGAGCCTTCAGTGAGCGGAGAGGTTATTCGCGAAGCGAAGGAGAAGGCCGACCTTGAGTCCATCAGGATTTTCGGCGAAAACCTGCGTCAGCTGCTTCTGGCGGCACCTGTGGGGCAGAAGCGCACTCTAGCAATCGACCCGGGCTTCAGAACTGGCTGCAAGGTCGTATGTCTCGACGCCCAGGGGAATCTTCTACACCACGAGGCCATATTCCCGCATCCCCCTTCCAGCGACAAAATCGGGGCGATCAAGGCGCTTTCAACTATGATTTCCCAGTACGGAATCGAGGTAATCGCAATCGGAAACGGCACTGCAGCCCGTGAGACCGAGGAATTTGTAAAAAGGGTGCCGAAGCCTTCATCTGTGAGGGTCTATTCAGTGAGCGAGGACGGAGCTTCGATTTATTCGGCCTCCGATGTGGCGAGGGAGGAGTTCCCGGACAAGGATGTGACGGTTAGAGGAGCGGTTTCAATCGGAAGACGTCTTATGGACCCTCTCGCGGAACTTGTGAAAATTGACCCGAAATCTCTCGGAGTGGGTCAGTATCAATACGATGTGGACCAGAAACTCCTTAGGGAGAAACTCGACGACACTGTGGAGTCCTGCGTGAACAGCGTGGGAGTGAATCTTAACACCGCTTCCCGGCATCTTCTCGCCTACGTTTCGGGAGTGGGACCGGCCCTTGCGGAGAACATAGTGGAGTATCGCACTGAGCACGGCGCCTACTCTTCAAGAAGCGAACTTCTGAATGTCAAGAGGCTGGGAGACAAGGCTTTCCAACAGTGCGCCGGCTTTCTGCGCATTTCGGATGCTGAGAACCCGCTGGACAACTCGGCCGTGCATCCGGAAGCCTATCACATTGTGGACAGAATGGCCGCCTCGCTCGGTGTTGGAACAGCGGAACTTGTGGGCAATGCTGAACTCATCTCTAAGATACGGCCCGAGGATTTTGTGGAGGAGTCGTTCGGACTTCCGACAATCAACGACATCCTTAAGGAACTTGCAAAACCGGGCCGCGACCCGCGCTCCGAGGCTCAGGAGTTTGAATTTGCCTCTGACATCCACACCATAGAAGACCTCAAGACCGGGATGCAGCTTCCTGGAATAGTCACCAACATAACTGCTTTCGGAGCGTTCGTGGACATCGGCATCAAGCAGAACGGCCTCATCCACGTCTCGCAGATGAGCCTTCCGGGTGCTTCCGCAGGCGGAAAACGCCAGAGGGTGGATGACCCGTCGAAGGTGGTGAAGCTTCACCAAAAGGTCAGCGTTACTGTTGTGTCCGTGGATTTGGATCGAGGCCGAATCGGACTAAAATTGAATTAAGAAGCGGTCTGCAGCGTTGTGCGGCCTGCAATCTCGGCTACACTGTTCTTTACCACTGGCAATATGGATGGCTCGCGAGGTAGGAGTTGTAGTAGCGCTTGTCGCCTGTAACCTCTTCTCCGAGCCAGGAAGGCTTTTCAAAGCTCTCGTCTTCGCTCCCGAGTTCTACTTCGGCAAGGACGAGTCCTTCGTTATCCCCGTGAAAAACGTCCACCTCGAAGGTGTGTGCGCCGACTTTGACAAGATGCCTGGTCTTGTCAATTACTCCCTTTTCGCAAAGCGGCAGCAGCGCAAGTGCATCTTCCCTTGAAATGGGCTTTTCCCACTCGAAGCGGCTCATCCCCGAGGTGCTCCCGAGGCCTTTGACCGTAAGAAAGCCCTCTTCGCCCCAAAGGCGCACCCTCACGGTGCGGGCTGGATCGGAGTTGAGATAGCCCTGTGTTATTCTGACCGTCTGGAAAGCTTCCCTCCGGAAAGTATCGCCGCTCACCAGAAATTTCCTCTCAATTTCCTGATTCATAATAATTCGTGTTGACTTAGTTCAGCATCCTGTTGTCTCCCCTTGAGAGAGGAAACTCCACAGGGCTTTCCAGATCTCTAAGCCAGAGCGCAGACAGGGCATCGGAAGGCATCCTCCAGTCGCCGCGAGGCGAGAGGGTTACGCTTCCCACTTTCGGACCGTCCGGCAGGCAGGAGCGCTTGAATTGCTGGGAGAAAAAGCGGCGAATGAATGTCTTGAGCCACTTTTCTATGGTCTTATTGTCATACACTCCCTTGAAGGCCTTGCGGGCGAGGAAAAGGATTTTCTTGGGCGGGAAGCCGAAGCGGAAGAAATTGTAGAGGAAAAAGTCGTGCAGCTCATACGGCCCCACGAGGTCCTCGGTGACCTGAAGTATCTGTCCGTCCTTTCCGGCTGGAAGAAGCTCGGGACTTACGGGGGTGTCGATTATGTCAAGCAGAATCTCCTTCGCGCTGCGAGCCGCCCCCTTTGCAGAGGCTCCGGCGGCCTTCTTTTCGGCGAAGCGGTTGCCGGCGGCCCAGCGAACGAGGTGTTTTACGAGGGTCTTCGGGATGCTGGCGTTCACGGCGTACATCGACATATGGTCGCCGTTGTAGGTGGCCCAGCCGAGAGCGAGCTCCGAAAGGTCTCCTGTGCCCACCACGATGCCGCCGCTCTGGTTTGCGATGTCCATCAGAATCTGGGTCCGCTCCCTTGCCTGGGAGTTCTCGTAGGTGGTGTCGTGCACGGCCTTGTCGTGACCGATGTCCTTGAAATGCTGATCACAGGCCGCTGCAATCGGGATTTCGCGCGAACTCACTCCGAGCGCCGCCATAAGGTCGAGCGCGTTGCGGTAGGTGCGGTCTGTAGTGCCGTAGCCCGGCATCGTGATACCGATAACCCTCTTTCGGTCCCAGCCCAGACGGTCGAAGGCGAGAACGGTGACAAGGAGTGCCAGCGTGCTGTCAAGTCCTCCGGAGATGCCGATGACCGCGCTCTTGCAGCCGATGTGACCAAGGCGCGTCAGCAGCCCCTGCACCTGAATGTCAAGCACTTCCTGGCAGCGCTCATCAAGTGCCCTTCCCGTGTCCGAAGGCACGAACGGATGCGGGTCAACCGGATGGTAGAGCCTTGTTTCAAAAGGAGTCTCGTCCGCCTCTCCCACCTCGACAATCGAGTAGTTTCTTGCCCAGTCTGAGTTTCCGTCCGGGGCTGTGGAGGCGAAGCTGCTGCTGGTTCGTCTTGCGTTTTCAAGTCTCTGGCAGTCTATGTCAGCGATAAGAAGCGACTCTTCCAACTGAAATTTCTTGTTTTCTCCAAGGAGAACCCCGTCTTCCGCGACAAGCGCCGCTCCGCTGTAAACAAGGTCCTGGCTGGATTCTCCGTAACCTGCTGAGCAGTAGATATATCCGCTGTGCGTACGGGCCGACTGCTGGCAGACAAGGCTCTTTCTGTAATTTTCTTTTCCTATGACTTCGTTGCTGGCGGAGAGGTTCACAGTGAGGAGCGCTCCCCCCGTGCTGTGGAAGGTGGACGGAGGTAGGGCGGCCCAGAGGTCTTCGCAGATTTCAACGGCGAATGATGTGCCTCCGAGTGCGAAAATCTGGTTCACTCCGAAGTTCACAGCTTCGTCGGCATAGAAAATTTCGTGGACATCGCCCATAAATGCCTTTCCGCTGGTGAACCACCTCGCTTCGTAAAATTCCGCGGTGGAAGGAAGATAGACTTTCGGCACAATGCCGTGAATCTCTCCGTCATAGATTACGACGGCGCAGTTGTACAGGTGGCCGTTAAGCCTTATCGGTGCTCCGACGACAACTGCCATTGAACCGCCTGCGCTGTGGGAGACTATCTCCGCGACAGCCTCTTCAGCAGCGCCGATGAGAAGATCCTGGCTGAAAAGGTCCGCGCAGCTGTACCCGGTGACGCAAAGCTCCGGAAACACCAGAAGCGAAACTCTCTTTTTTTCGGCCTTGTCCATAAGGGCGCAAATCCTCTCGGCATTTTTCTGCGGGTCAGCGAGCGCCACAACCGGCACAGCCGCCGCAACCCTGATAAAACCGTAATCTGTATATTCCATAACCTGACCTAAGTTTCTTAAGTGTATAATTGTCTAAAGTACTGGAAATCAATATGTAATTAAAGCACGTTATAGACTATCGCCCAGATGCCGCTCCCTTTGCTCCATAGTTTGATCGCCCCGGTTGTGGAGTCGAGCCCTTTCACGGTGAACACCACATTCTCCCGCTTGGAGCTTGCGCTGTCGTGGTCAAGTCTCCAGACCACCTTTCCGCTGACCTCCTCTCCTTCTGCAGTCGGAAGGGTGTTGAGGCTGACGCTGTACCAAGTGCCGAGGCCGTCGTTTGCCACATAGAACTCGTTGTCGCTGCTCTGTCCCTTCTGGGTGTGAATGTCGTCACACTCGAAAATCGTTTCGCCTTCCACTGAAAGAGCGACCGCGTCAGTGTCGAAAGTCGGGTCCGGATATTCCTTCGTCCGGTCGCAGGAGCATAGAATCCCGAGTGCAAGGGAGGCGACTGCGATACAGGTCAGTGCCGGTTCAAATATATTTTTCATATTCTTTCCAATTTTTCAGAATTTAACAAAGGTCCTCTCAGCAGGATTCCGCCCGTAAAGTTCTCGTCCGTGCAAGGTGACATCTTCCGTGTGGACCGCCTTATTCCTACCTTACTGTAATGGCCTTCATAACGGCGATTTTCCGCCCGTCCTCATAGAAGACGACGGCTTTCAGAACTCCGCTTCCGGTGACGTTCCAGTAAAAGTCTTCCCCCACATTGATTTCCTTTCCGTTGAAATACCATTTAACTTCCACCGCATCCGAAGCGTTGTAAAGACGCAGAGGAAGTTTTGCTCCAGGGTTGAAACTTCCGTCAAATCCCCTTCCTGTGCTGCTGAAGGCGATAACCGGATGTTTGCTCTCGATGGCGAGCGTCTTCAGACTCAGCGTAGTTCTGAGGCTGTCCTTTCCGTCGATGATCCCCCTGACTTCGACATTGTAGGTAGTGCTCGTCGAAAGGCTGTCAAGCAGCGCCGCCACTCTTCCGTCGGAAAGGGGAGTGAGTTTAAGTTCTACGGTGTCCTTCGCGTTCTTCGCCCAGTATTTCATCCTCACATTCTCTTTCAGCGAATCGTCAGTTATGTTCACGATGGCCGAGGTCTGGAACACATCGGTCTTTACCACCGCCCCGACTCCTTTCACCGTGAAGGTGACGCTCTTGTCGGAGTTCAGCGAAATGTCGCTGATGCTCACCGTGCAGGAGCCCCCTCCTGTGAATTCCAGGCCGCAGCTGTTGTCGAGAACAGGGGTCTTGGTGGACGGGAAATAAATGCGGGATATTGTGGAGTAGTTCAGCTCATATCCTTCGCCGTTGAACTCCGTAACTGTCGAAGGGTCGGCCTCGATAAGGTCAGCGCACTGCCTCTTGGGCCGGCAGTTCACCTCGTTGTACAACCACCTTTCGGCGGCGGTGAACGACTTGGCGTAGTTGTCAGATTTTCCGGCGTCGCTCTCGGACTTGTCGATGTGATAGACCAGAAGGCCGCTCCCTCCAATGTATTTGTCCCACTTTGAGGAATTGTCCCTGCATTCGAAGATAAAATATTCACCCTCTACAGGGCCGTCCAGGCGGTAATATTCCCCGCTCTCGTTGATGGGGCGGAGTGTATGGGTGCCGTTCGTGAGGGGAATTGCGGTGCCTATCCCAAGGTCCTCCCTTTCGAGGGCGTTGTAGTAGGGCGGGGTGTTCGCCGAGTTGTTGGCGTTGCCCCCGTCCATAAGGGCCGTTACGTGCCATAGGGCCTCTGCCTTTCCTCCGCTTTTCTCGTAATCGGTGTCATACAGGTCCATAAGCCCGAAGGTGTGGGTGTATTCGTGGCAGAATGTGCCGATGCGTGCTATCTGGAATTCTTTGTCTCCGGTCTTTTTGAGCTCTGCGCTGCAGGCGTAGCGGTCGATTCTTTTGTCGTCCAGAACCAGGTCTATCCTTGCCGAGCCGCTGTGGATGTAGTAGGCGTGCGCCCAGATGCAGTCATCTCCGGCTCCTTCGGCAGCGTCGCCGCCCGAGTAGAATACGAACACATTGTCCACATATCCGTCGGAGTCGTCGTCATATTTGGAGAAATCCACACCGGCTTCGTCTGCCCCGATGCAGGCGTCCTTAATCATCTCTTCGGGATGGAGATCCTGACCGTCGTCGTCGTTCCCACCGTAGTATTTGCGGTTCTTTGGGAGAGTTACAATCTCGGAAATATCGAAATTGAAATCAATCTGCGAGGAGAACATATCGTTGAAGTAGTCCACCGCGCTTCCGTCCGCTCCGTTAAGCGAATATCCCTCCTGAGTGATGAGTTTTACAAAATCCTCCCTCGTGTAGGTGAAAGGGACATCCTTGAACGCCGCAAGGATTATGATTCCGTTTTTCTGCACTTTTGTGGTCGCTTTCGTCCCGGCTGACGATTTCGTGGCGGAAGTCTCTTTTGCCCTCGCCCCTTTTTCGCGAAGAAACTTTTTCATCGGGGTCTCGCCGTCGGGGCAGAGGAAACTTACCGCCTGCCTTCTTTGCCTGGCGGCCATTCCGATTTTTTCGTATGGAATGTCGCGGCTCCGGGCAATTATTGAGGCCCTGGATGCGCCGTAAAGACTTGCGGGTGAGCCGCTAAGGCTCGTTTCTGAGGCCGCTCCGCCAACTCTCACACCGCTGCAGTGCCGCCTTCCTTCGGCGTCGAAAAGGGCGTAGCACCACCAGCCTTCGCTGTCCTGAAGAATGGCCTCGCCGCCGAGAGTTGTGCTGATGTGGGAAAATTCGTCGCCCCGGATGTAGCCCTTGAAAGAGGAACCGTCGGGCTGCTCAAAAACTACTACGCCCCTTTGGGCGGGGATTGCAAAGCCTTGACGTTGAGGCAGAAGCAGGGCCGCCGCAAACAGTGTGGCATAGAAAATATGCTTTAATTTCATAAATTCCGTTCATTTATTGTGGAGGCTGACCCCAAAGCCACAAAAGACTTTCAGCCGCCCCTTCGGTACGCATAGACAAATAATTTGCATATTTACGGATTTTTATTGAAATTCGCAAACTCTCTTGGGGCCTGAGGCGGCAGTTTTTCCTTAACCAGGCTTGACCAATGCCCGCAAGAGACTAAAAACTCAGAGAGTTTATGCCCAGTATAGTCATCCCGAACGACGTTTTCTTCGAAAATCTCATCGATGAACTTTCCACCAGCGGAAGCGTTCTTCTCACGGTGAAAGGCTGGAGTATGTTCCCGTTTTTCCGAAACGAGAAGGATGCCGTGCTCCTGCGCCCCTTCAACCCGTCCGCAGGCCTTGCGAAGGGGGACGTCGCCCTTTTCCGTTACAGGGGAAAATACATTCTTCACCGCTGCACTGGCTGCGGCTTTATTTCCCCCGAGGGGCAGATCGTTATGCTTTCCGGCAGTAAACTGAATTTTGTCAGGCATTGGACGTCTCTTCCCGCCTCTCCGACTCCCGTATATGTTTTCCGGGGGGACGGAAACCCCCGCGGAGTGGAATATGCCCCGGCGGAGGAGGTATATGCCGTTGTAGAGAAAAAAATAGCTCCATCCGGCAAGGAATGGAGCTGCAGTTCTTTTTCGTGGAAGTTATTCTCTAGGCTCTGGCCCTCTGCCTACCTCCTGCGAAGACTTTTTATCGGAGTTCTTCGCCGCATCCCCATCTTCAGATAGGCTCACCCTGCAGTTGGTGCAGTTCATTGCCCTGTCCACCCCGACGGTGGCGAAGGCTTTCACTCCGCCAATGACCTTTTCGCTGATTTTTTCCATCAACTTGAGCTCCTCTTCGCTGAGTTTTCCCAGAACGAAATCCACCTGATGCCCTCTGCTGAAATCGTTCCCGATTCCGAGGCGTATCCTTGCATATTCCTGACTCCCAAGCAGTTCGTTGATGCTCTTCAGACCGTTGTGACCGCCGTCGCTGCCGTTTTTCCTCATCCTCACCGTCCCGTACGGAAGGTTGAGGTCGTCGCAGATTACAACGAGGTTTTCAAGCGGAATCCTCTTTTCTCCCATCCAGTACCGTACGGCCTTGCCGCTGAGGTTCATATAGGTGGAAGGCTTCAGAAGGAGGAATTTGTGTCCCTTGAAACTCACTTCAGCCGTGTCGCCGTAACGCTCGGTGTGAAAAACGGCATTGGATGCCTTTGCAAAGGCATCCAACGCTATAAAACCCATATTGTGACGGGTATTTTCATATTCGGAACCTATGTTCCCGAGCCCGACAACAAGGAAATTGCTCATAAAAATTGTGTTCTAATCCAGCAAGGATTACTCAGCCTGAGCGGCCTGAGCGGAAGCACGGGTAGGACGAACGGAGCAGATGATGGTTGCTTTCGGAGACACGATGGTCACACCCTCATAGTGAAGGTCGCCGGCAACAATCTGCTTTCCGATCTGGAGCGGAGTGGAGTCAACCTCGAGAGTGTCAGGAAGGTCGGCAAGCATTGCGCTGATTTTGAGTTTGCGGGTGGAAACGAGAAGTTTACCGCCGGCTTTAACACCCTCTGCGTGTCCGGTTACGACAACAGGAACGTCGATTACGACAGGCTTGGTGTCGTTGACTGCGAGGAAGTCGATGTGGAGGCACTGGTCCTCTACCGGATGCCACTGAAGCTCGTGGAGAACTGCATTAAGCTTCTGACCGTTGCTGAGCTCGAGGTCAATGATGTATGAGGAAGGGGTGTGGGTAAGACCTTTGAGATCTTTTGCTTCAACTGTGAAAAGGATGTTCTCAAGTCCGAGACCATAGAGGTTGCAAGGTACGAGACCTTCTTTGCGGAGCGCTTTGAGCGCTTTCTTGCCGGTAGCTTCGCGAAGCTGACCTTTAAGTTCAAAATGTTTCATTTGTTTTGTTTGTTAAAATGTGTTACTCAGACCGGCCGCCCGGGGCCAGTCCCCATTGCACCAAAAGCTGCGCTTTTAGGGGCTGCAAAGATACAACTTTTTTTTATTTCACCAAATCGGTCGCCGTGTTCCAGCCCAGAGTCTTGTAATAGGTGTTGAGATAGTTCCTGTCGGTGTAGGGAAGATACATACTCAGGCCGCTGTGACAGTCTATCTCGAATCCGCCCCAGCCCTTCATAAACTCCGGCGTCGCCGCCTTATATGGAACGCAAACATCCAGCACAGCCTGAAATGTCTCCAATTCCTCCTCGCTCGCACCCGCGGCCTTCACGATGCTCAGAAGATCATAGAACCACCTCTGCTTGTGTCCGTCCGTAGTGTCCCTGAAATATCTCTGCAAAAGCTCTGAGTTACAGGTGTTTATATTGACTTCATAAGAAGAGAAGAACTCTCTGCACAGCCTTGCGAGAAGATATATCTTCGAGCAGTCGACAAGAGAAATCGTCGCCGACTGCATATACCCGGTCTGGGAATTATACTGCTCGAAATAGCTCCGGCACACGGCCTCCACATCGGGCGTTCCGCCCCCGAGAAGCTGGGAAATCATCTTGGAATAGACCATCCCGTAGGCGAGAATTTCAGTCTGTGAAAAACACAGCCACCGGCAGCGGTCCCGCAGCTCGTACGCAACTTCCACCCCGCCCATATAGCAGGCGTCGAAAATGAGGTAGCTCAACTTATATGGAATTCCCTTCGCAAGTTCCTTCATCTCAGTCTGATAGGCTTCCTTTCCTTTGCCGTCGGTGACGGTGGCGGCAAAACTTTTTACCATCGGGGTGAAGGAGTCTTCAGAGTAAGGCTTTGCGGCGCCTTTTACCGGCGGGAAGTTCTCCGAAGGGGAGTAGGGAACGATGTTTTCGCCTTCCTTCCAGTTCTCCCCGGCAGCCTCTGAGCCCGTTATGTGACCGTTACCGGCGCCTGAGACGGTTTTGCGTTCCGCTTCGTTCCCTCCGAAAAGCGAAATTCCGTCTGAGGAGCTTCCGGAGGAGGTGGAAGTCCCTTTTTCGTAACTGTCCGGAGAGTCGCAATAGCCCGGGGGAGCCCACCCTGTCCCGTGCGAAGACATCAGCACTCCGACTGAGCCCGGGCTGTAGTTGTCCTTTATATAATTAAGGACTCTCGCCATATTTTCTGCCGAGTTCGGAATGGAGCCAGCCGTGAGAGTGAGGAGGGTGTCCCTCACTATGACGCCGTGGCGGTCCTTATAGACCCGAAAAAGCACCGGGGAAGTGGGGGTAGAGTAGCCTTTTGAAAGACTGTGGCTGTAGATGAAGAAAAGATTGTCCTTTTTCGAGTCGCCCGGGATGTAGCCCGTCTGCACCTCGGAAATGTCTTCGGAGAGGTAGCTGTTGAGATTGTTGAAGCCGAAGGACATCATCACGAACGCCCTCACATCCCTCGAGCCCTCCTTGTCGCAGGAGCAGAGCCCCACCGTGAGAATGGAGAGGGAGAGAAATGCAAGAATATATTTGTGGCGCAGACGCATAATCTTTTCGAAATTTCACTAATTTTGCAAAGATATGCCTTT
This sequence comes from bacterium, assembly GCA_963640535.1. Lineage (GTDB taxonomy): Bacteria > Bacteroidota > Bacteroidia > Bacteroidales > UBA932 > Cryptobacteroides. Next base: position 11,441 of record CAVHYU010000011.1, read on the forward strand.
TTCGCGAAACTTGGCTTCTGCAAATTAAAAAAGAGGCTTTGGGAATATCCATTGAGAAATAACGTATTAAAATATGAATAAAATCTTGAAAATGCTCTCAGCAGTAACAATTGCCGGTTGCGCCGCCTCCTGCGCCGCTCCCAAAGACAAAGTCCCGTCAGACTTCAAATACCTTATCGATGAGTTTGCCGACCTGAAAATTATGCGCTACACCGTTCCGGGCTGGGACGAGTTGAGCCTGCAGCAGAAGGAGTATGTCTATCACCTGGGCGAGGCGGCAAAATATGGCCGAGACATCCTCTGGGACCAGAACTGCAAGGTGAATCTTCCTGTGCGGCATCTTCTGGAAAACATTCTCGAAAACTACACCGGGGATAAGGAATGCGCTGAATACAAAGACTTTGTGGTCTATGCAAAGAGAGTGTTCTTCTCCAATGGCATCCACCACCACTATGCCGAGGAAAAGTTCTTCCCCGCGTGCTCAAGGGAGTATTTCGCTTCGTTGATGGCCTCTGTGGGACAAGAGGACCCGGAGCTCCTGGAAGCGATATATTCCCCGAGTCTCTACCGCTGGAGAAAAACCGACGAGGGGGACATCGTGAAGGGCTCTTCCGTGAACTTCTACGAGGGAGTGAGCCGTGGGGAGGTGGACGCGTTTTATGAGGCTATGGCAGACCCTTCAGACCCCGCTCCGATTTCATACGGTCTCAACAGCCGCCTTGTAAAGGGCCCGGACGGGGTTATCCGGGAAGAAGTCTATAAGGTCGGAGGGCGTTATTCCGCTGCCATCGAAAAGATAGTCTCTGAACTTGAAAAGGCATCTGAGGTGGCTGAGAGCCCGCTTCAGAAGCAGTATATCTCCACTCTTATCGACTACTACCGCAGCGGGGACCTTCGCCTCTGGGACAAATACAACATCGAATGGGTGCAGGACACGCTCGGAACGGTGGATTTTGTGAACGGGTTTATCGAGGACTACAACGACCCGCTCGGCCGCAAGGCGACCTGGGAGGCCCTTGTGAACATTCGTGACGCCCGGGCTTCGGAGCGCACCGCGAAACTTTCCGAGAACGCCCAGTGGTTCGAGGATCATTCTCCGGTGGCGCCTCAGTTCAAGAAGCCGACCGTGAAGGGTGTCTCTGCGAAAGTGATTGATGCAGTGACGCTTGCGGGCGACTGCTACCCTGCCACACCAATCGGAATCAACCTCCCGAACGCCGACTGGATCCGCAAGGAGCACGGCTCCAAGTCCGTCACGATTGCGAATATAACACACGCCTACGACTATGCTGCCCAGGAGTCGCCCAAGAGCACTCTCACCGAGTTTGCCTACGATGAGGCTGAAATAGCTCTCGCGAAGAAATATCTCGCCCTCACGGACGAAATCCACACCGACCTTCACGAGTGCCTTGGACACGGCAGCGGACAACTTCTTCCGGGCACTTCGCCTGGCGCCCTCGGCGAGTACAGTTCCACTCTTGAGGAGACCCGCGCCGATCTTTTCGGCCTCTATTATATGGCTGACGCAAAACTCCTGGAACTCGGCATCCTTCCGGACGGCGAGGCTTACAAAGCAATGTATTCCAACTACATACGCAACGGTCTGATGGTTCAGTTCTCCCGTGTCGAACTAGGAAAGAAAAACACCGAGGCGCATATGCAGAACCGCAAGCTGATTGCCCAGTGGTGCTACGAAAGGGGTCTGGAAGGCAACGTAATAGAGAAAAAGGTTCGCGACGGCAAGACCTATTTCGTTGTGAATGACTATCCTGCTCTTCGCGGTCTCTTCGGAGAGCTTCTCGCTGAAGTTCAGCGAATTAAGTCCGAAGGCGACTATGCCGCCGGAAAGGCTCTCGTGGAAAATTACGCGGTGAACATAGACCCTCAGATACATAAGGAAGTGCTCGAAAGATACGCTTCTCTCGGCCTCAAACCTTACGGCGGTTTCGTCAACCCGAGGATTGAACCGGTGGTGAAAGGCGGCAAGATTGTGGACTACGCTATTTCCTACACTGACGGCTATCTGGAGCAGATGCTGGAGTACGGTCGCAAGTATCGTACTCTGTAAAAGCGGCGCTGGTCTTTGCGGGGTTTGCCTATGGACGCTTTCAGGTTTCAGCAGGATTACGGGTACTATCTGAAGATAGAGTGTGCGATGTCGCCCAACACGGTCTCGTCGTACTTGAGCGACCTGTCCCTGTTTTTCTCGGCAGTGGGAAAAGACCCGGTGGATGTAACCCCGGAGGATATAATCAATTATCTCGCTACCTGCAGCGCCCATCTTTCCAAGCGCTCGCAGGCCCGGCTTCTGAGTTCCCTGCACTCCTTCTACGGCTACCTCATCGCCGAGGGGGAGGTGGACGAAAATCCCTCAGATGCCGTGGACACGCCGAAAATGGGAAAATACCTCCCGGCGGTGCTCTCGGTGGAGGAAGTGGAACGGCTCATAGATGCGGTGGACACAGAAGGGGAGAGGTTCGGGAAGAGGGACAGGGCAATCCTCGAAACTATGTACGGGCTCGGGCTTAGGGTTTCGGAAGCGGTGAGCCTCAGGATTTCCAACATCTATTTCGACGATGGCTGCGTCAGCATCATTGGAAAAGGAAACAAACAACGGTTAGTTCCCCTTGGCGATATGGCAAGGGACGCGATAGAGGCATATCTCGAGGTCCGTGAGGCTCCCGCCGACCACCAGAGCGCGGACATTCTGTTCCTCAGCCGTTTCGGCCGTGCGCTTTCCCGCGTGGCGGTGTTCAAACTCATAAAGTCGTATGCCCAAAAGGCTGGAATCACCAAGGAAATCTCCCCCCACACCCTCAGGCACTCTTTTGCGACCCACCTGGTCGAAAACGGCGCCGACCTTCGCGCAGTCCAGGAAATGCTGGGCCACGAAAGCATCCTAACCACCGAAATCTACACCCACATCGAAACATCCACCTGGCAGAGGGACGTTCTCTCGCATCACCCTAAGTATTAAAATTATGGTATGAAACGAATAATATTTTTAATGATAATTACTTCTGTTATGTCAATTAACATCAGTGCCCGGAGTCTTTCCGAGCGTCAGCTGCATCTTGCGACCTGCGCCGCTCTCGAGGCTCAGGGAGACCTGGTACGTCTGGAAACTGCCGTACGCAGCGCTCTGGACGGGGGAGTCACCGTCAATGAACTCAAGGAAGCTTTTTCACAGCTTTATGCCTACACTGGTTTCCCGCGTTCTCTCAATGCCCTGGGAGTGCTCGGCAAAGTGCTTGAAAACCCTGGCGTGGGCTGGCAGGAGGGAAAACCTTGGACGCGTCCCGCCCTTTGGGATGATGCTTCCGCTGCTCTTAAAACGGGAACGGAGGTGCAGACCAGTCTCTCCGGCCGGCCGTTCAACTACACGTTCTGCCCGCAGGACGACTACTACCTCAAATCCCACCTTTTCGGCGACATCTTCGCCGGCGACCAACTCTCTCCCTCAGACAGGGAAATCGTTACAGTGGCGGCGCTTTCGGCTTTGAAGGGCGTTGCCCCTCAGCTCGCCTCCCACAAGGCCGGGGCAGTGCGGCTGGGAAATACGCAGGAGCAGATTGACGAGCTTTGCAAATTCCTGAGCGACAACGGACTGAGCCAGTGTGACTGTGCGGCGGATGCTGCCGCAGGAGACTGGCCGCAGGGGAGTCCGAACACCGGTTATGCCCAGTACTTCGTCGGCAACAGCTACCTTAATCCGGTGGTTCCGGTGAACCTCGGGAGTGCTGGTGAGGGCGCTCTGCCCTTGTCTAACGTGACTTTCGAGCCTGGCTGCCGCAACAACTGGCACATCCATCACGGGGCCCGTCAGATTCTTATCTGCGTCAGCGGACGCGGCTGGTATCAAGAATGGGGGAAGAAGGCGGTGGCCCTGAAGGCCGGCGATGTCGTTGATATCCCGGAGGGCGTGAAGCACTGGCACGGGGCGCAGAAGGACTGTTGGTTCCAGCATCTGGCTACGCACGTGGCTGTGGAGAACAGCTGCCCTGGGGCGCCGGCGAATGAGTGGCTGGAGCCTGTCGGAGACGCGGAGTACTTGGCGCTTTAACGGTCGCGGCGCTTCGCTGGCTGGGAGTTTATCGCGGCGCTTCGCTGGCTGGGAGTTTATCGCGGCGCTTCGCTGGCGAGTGGCGGCACTGCGCTTCGCTTGTGCCTGGGGGAAAATACTTGGAATTTATTTGACGTGAGGGATTCGTTGAGGATAAAATGGTGGGCCATTTTATCCTCAACAGATCCCTGGGCCTCCCGGCGGGTCCTTGCGACTTTACTTGGCACGCAATCAGAGAGCCGCACGGCCTTTGGCCTTGCTTGGTTTTGTGTATAAAAAAACTCTTAGGAGAGCACGCTCTCCACGAGTTTTTTTATACACAAAACCGCCCTCGCTTTTGGCGAGGGCGGCTCTCTGATTGCTTTCGTTCAGTCGCGGAGAGTGAGGGATTCGAACCCCCGGAGGCTTTCACCTCAACAGTTTTCAAGACTGCCGCCTTAAACCACTCGGCCAACTCTCCAAACTTTGACGCCGATTGAACCGGCTTTTCTCAAAGGGATTGCAAAGGTAGTCATTATTTCATTCCCTGCAAATTTTTTTTTGATTTTTTGAGTCAAGTTCGGCAATGCCTTGCTCCGGCTGTTGATTTTTAGATTGTTTACGGGGGAAGCAACATTATCGGCAGCAACGATTGCAGTTATGGGAAAAATCACTAAATTTGCGCCGCTTCTTTCGGAGGGAGTTCGATAGGGGGGTGGACAGAGGCCTGAAGAAACTTTCTAAGTTCTTGATTTAGAATACAATAATAATAAAATAAAACAAAATGAGTGAAAAAAAACTCAATCTGAAGTATGCGGTTTCTCTTCCTATAGCCCTGCTTCTTTTTCTGCTCCTTTGGTTTTTTCCGATTGAACCGGTAACCATCGGAAACCTTACTTTCGGCTATGACCTTTTCTTCGGAGAAGGCGTCCTCTCTCAGGTGGAGGCCAGAGTCATCGCCCTCTTCGCGCTTGCCGCAATGTTCTGGATCTTTGAAATTGTCCCTACCTGGTGCACCTCCACGATGATTATCGTCCTGATGCTCCTCACGGTTTCAGACCAGGCGGCTTTTACCTTCGCATCCGATTCCAATGTCGGTTCTCTGGTAAGCTACAAGTCCATCCTCGCCACTTTCGCGGAGCCTACTGTGATGCTTTTCCTCGGCGGATTCGCCCTCGCCCTCTGCGCAACCAAGGTCGGCCTTGACGCACAGCTCGCCCGCATCCTTATGGCGCCGTTCGGAAAGAACCCTAAGATGGTGCTTCTGGGCTTCCTGTTCGTGATCGGACTCTTCTCAATGTTTATGAGCAACACCGCCACTGCAGCAATGATGCTCGCCTTCCTCGCCCCTGTGCTGAGGAGCCTGCCGGATGACGGAAAAGGCAAAATCGGACTTGCGCTCGCAATTCCTATCGCAGCAAACATCGGCGGAATCGGCACCCCTATCGGAACTCCGCCTAACACCATCGCACTTAAATATCTCAACGAGCCTTCGTTCATCGAGGACATCAACTCCCGCCTCGCTTCCGCAGGTGAGAGCCTCGGAGTCACTTTCGAGCCGATTGCCCGCATCGGATTCCCTGAGTGGTGCGCTGTGATGGTTCCTTTCGCCATCGTTATGCTCCTTTTCTCCTGGATTGTGCTTCTTCTGCTTTTCCCGTTCAAGGTCAAGGAGATAGAGCTCAAGATTGAGAGCAACCCGAAGAAGGACAAGAACTATTGGATTGTGGTCGTCACCTTCATCATTACGGTGATTCTCTGGATGACCGAGAATATCCACGGACTTAACTCATACGTTGTCGCAATGATCCCGGTGGGAGTCTTCGCAACAACCGGCGTCCTCGGCAAGAAGGAGCTCAAGGCCCTCGACTGGGATGTGCTCTGGATGGTTGCCGGCGGATTCGCCCTCGGTCTTGCGCTTAACAAGACAGGTCTTGCAACTCACCTTGTTACGGCAATTCCGTTCGGAGAGTGGATGCCGCTCCTCGTTCTTGTTGTCGCAGGTCTGCTCGCATACTTCCTTTCAAACTTCATCTCGCACTCTGCGGCTTCGGCGCTTCTCGTGCCTATCCTCGCTGCTGTTGCAACCGGAATGGCCGGCACTCCTGCATTCGAGGCCATCGGCGGTGCTTCCACCCTCATCGTGACCGTGGCTGTGACCTGCTCCCTCGCTATGCTCTTCCCGATTTCCACTCCGCCGAACGCCATCGCGCACTCCACCGGTCTCATCAAGACCAAGGATATGGCGCTCACCGGCGCAATCATCGGAGTTACCGGAATCGTGCTGCTGTACTTGGTTATGACTCTCATCGGACTTCCGAAATTTTAACAGCGGAACCCCAATGGTAGAGTTTTTGTGGAACAAGAAGTTCTCTTTTTGAACTGAATTTTATGAAAGTATATCATAATCTTATGATTGCGGCGATGGCACTTCTGACTTGTTCAGCAAGTGCCATTGCTGCGGATTGGAAGGACAACATCAAGTTTTACGGTTTTATCCGAAATTACATGGCCTACGACTCAAGGGAGAGCCTCGCGGGAACAGGTGACCTTTTCTACTATCTCCCGAAAGACCGGAATCTCAATGAGATGGGTGAGGACCTCAATCAGAAGAATCAGTTCAGGTTCCTTTCCATCACATCGCGCCTCGGAGTGGATGTCCTTGGCTACCAGTGGGGAAAGACCACTTTCGGAGGCAAGATAGAGGCCGATTTCTATGCCGGACTATCCGGGGTGACAGGTACGGCAACTTTCCGCCTTCGTCAGGCCTACCTCACCGCTGCCTGGAAGGACCTTCCGATGGGAAGCAGCGCCGCTTCGGTAAATCTTAAGATTGGTCAGGCCTGGCACCCGATGGCAGCCGACCTTTGCCCGGTGTTCACCCTTGAGTCGGGCGTGCCGTTCGGACCCTTCAATCGCTCGCCGCAGATTACACTCGACGCCAACCTCGGCGACCATTTCACCCTCACGGCTTCAGCTCTCTGGCAGATGCAGTACACCTCCACAGGTCCTGACGGGGCGTCTGCAAACTACATCAAGTATTCTTGCACTCCTGAGGGCTACCTTGGTCTTACCTACAAAACCGGAGGATTTCTCGCAAGGATCGGCGCGGATGTTTTGAGCATCAAACCCCGCACGAGTGGCCCTTCATACAGAAAAAACAACACGGAAGATGTTGCTGCGCCAAAGATAGACACCGTTCAGGTGAAAGTCTCGGACCGCATCACTACACTCTCTCCGTTTGTCTATATGCAATATGTAAAAGGAGGCTTCGAGTTCAAGGCGAAGACCATCTATGCCTCAGCAGGAGAGCATATGAACATTCAGGGCGGCTACGGTATCACGAAAAAATACACCGGTGAAGGTGAGGACGGCCACTATGAATATGCCCCTATTCACACCTCATCCACTTGGGCCACAGTCGCTTACACGTTTAAGAAAATCTGGAAACCGATGATTATGGCTGGGTATTACAAGAATTTCGGCACCACCGAGGATCTTGTGAACACTGACGGGAAGGTTCTCGAAAGCGATTTCTATTTCGCCAAGAACAGCTACCGCAACCTCAACCAGCTCTACCGCATTTCACCGTCGCTTGTCTGCACTCTCGGACGTTTCAGCATAGGACTCAACTACGAGTTCAGCGGTGCTCAGTACGGAAAACCTGGAACCGTGACTGTTGGAAAACAGAAGGTGAATGTCTATGATGTTCACGGTCTTGCGCTGGAAGGACTGCACTGGGTGTACAACCATCGTGTGCAGGCTATGTTCAAGTTCTCGTTTTAGCCAATCGCAGGCGAAGAAAGGGCGGTCTGCCGCGTTGTCCTCCTTTCTTTGTTATTGTAGCCGCCCAACCCGGGCGGCTATTTTTATGTTGAAATAAAATCGTAAATTTGTGAGATTTTGTGAATCAACTAAATCTGATAATTTATGAAACTTTATAAGAAACTTACAGGCTTCCGGGAGAAATACGTTGACACTCTCGCAAAACTCTATGACTACGCCACGACATTCTACGACAAACGTCCTATGTCGGAACTGCTCGGTACAGAGTTGAAATACACCTACGGCAGTTTCAAACGCCAATGCGACGCTCTTTCCCGCAAACTTTCCCAGTATGGAATCGGGGCGGGGGACCGTGTAGCCGTGCTCTCGCAAAACACCCCGAACTGGACAGTGGCGATGTTCTCCCTCGTGCCTTTCGGCAGGGTGATGGTGCCGATTCTTCCGGACTCTTCCGAGAACGAAATCACCAACATTCTCACCCATTCCGGCTGCAAGGCCATTTATGTCTCAAAACGCTATCTGGGAAAAATCTCTAAGGAGTGTATTGACCGCCTTACGCTTGTAATTGACATAGAGGACTTTTCACTAATCAAGAGGGACGAAGAAGCCTTCACCTGCGACGGCCGCACCATAGCCCCTCAGCCTGACGACCTCGCTACAATTATCTACACTTCCGGCACCACCGGAAACGCGAAGGGAGTGATGCTAAGCCACCGTAACCTCTGCACCAACATCGTGATTTCCTATCACGCTCATAAAACCAGCGAAAAAGACGTCTGGCTGTCCATCCTTCCGATGGCGCACACCTACGAAATGAGCATCGGAGTGCTCTACCCGATGTTTGTGGGCGGAAAAGTCGTATATCTCCAGAAACCCCCTACAGCGACTGTGCTGATGGCTGCTCTGAAAAAAGTCCGGCCGACGATAATGCTATCCGTGCCGCTCATCATAGAGAAAATGTACAAGGCGAGCATACTTCCGACCATCCAGAAGAGCCGAATCCTCAAGTGGATGCACCGCAAGATGGCTCCGGTTCTCTATTGGTTCGTGGGCCTGAGGCTGAAGAGAACCTTCGGCGGCCGCATAAAATTCTTCGGCATCGGCGGTGCGAAACTCAACCCTGCCGTTGAGAAATTCCTCAAGAAAGCCCGCTTCAACTACGCAATCGGCTACGGAATGACCGAGTGCGCACCGCTCATCTGCACGGCCGGGGTGAAACAGACCTATGTCGGCACCACCGGCGGGGCTGCTTACGGAGTGGACGTGAAACTAATAAATGTGAACCCTGAGACAGGTGAGGGTGAGATTGTGGTGAAGGGAGACAATGTGATGCTGGGCTACTACAAGGACCCTGAGCGCACCAAGGCGGCATTCACCGAAGACGGCTGGTTCCGTACCAACGACCTCGCAACGGTGGACTCAAAGGGCCGCTACAGCATCAGGGGACGCCTGAACAATATGATTCTGGGCCCGTCCGGCGAAAACATCTACCCGGAGGAAATAGAAAAGGTCATCAACGACTTCGAGGGCGTGGATGAGTCGCTCGTGGTGGAGAGGGACGGCAAACTTGTGGCTCTCGTGCAGTTGAGCAGCAATGTCCTGGACTGGAATCAAGACAGCGAGGACCAGCTCTTTGAGAAAATCGAATCCAGCAAAAAGGCCATCCTGAGCTACGTGAACAAGAAAGTGAACCGTTCGTCCAAGGTCAACGACATAGAGGTGGTGAAGGAGCCGTTCGAGAAAACCGCCACCCACAAAATCCGCCGCTTCAAATACAAATCCGCCGACCCGAAGGCCACGAAATCTAAACCTGAGCAGGAGTCTTCAGACGAGTCCAAATAGGATAAAAGGGGCCGAATAAAATGCGGTCACCTCTTTCTCATCGCATAAAAAAAGGATGACTTTTTGGGTCATCCTTTTTCGTTTGTAAGAGATTGACTTACTTAATCTTGTTGTAACCGTAGGCGGAGGTGTCGCCGAGTTCAAGTTCAATCTTCATCAGGCGGTTGTACTTCGCGATGCGGTCGGTACGGCTGAGCGAGCCGGTCTTGATCTGGCCGCTGTTGGTTGCTACCGCGATGTCGGCGATTGTTGTGTCCTCGGTCTCGCCTGAGCGGTGGGAGGTGACTGTGGTGTAGCCGTTGCGGTGTGCCATCTCGATGGCATCGAGAGTCTCGGTGAGTGAACCGATCTGGTTGACCTTGATGAGGATAGAGTTGGCTGCGCCGAGTTTGATACCCTTCTTGAGGTACTCCACGTTGGTTACGAAGAGGTCGTCACCCACGAGCTGGCACTTGTCGCCGATAGCCTTGGTGAGTTTTACCCAGCCTTCCCAGTCGTTCTCGTCGAGACCGTCCTCGATGGAGTCGATAGGGTATTTCTCGACGAGAGTCTTGAGGTATTCGATCTGCTCGTCGTCTGAAAGTTTCTTTCCGTTAGGGTCTTTAGGGAGACCGTTGCTGAGCTGCTTGTAGTCGTAGTAGAACTTGCCGTTCTCCTGAACGCTGAACTCGGATGCCGCGCAGTCCATTGCAATTGTGACATCCTTGCCCGGCTCGTAACCTGCCTTCTTGATTGCCTCCACGATGCAGTCAAGTGCGTCGTCAATGCCGTTAAGTGCAGGAGCGAATCCGCCTTCGTCACCAACTGCAGTTGAGAGACCTCTTCCCTTGAGCACTTTCTGGAGAGCGTGGAAAACTTCTGCGCCGACTCTTACGCCCTCAGCGATGCTCTTCGCACCAACCGGACGGATCATAAACTCCTGGAATGCGATAGGAGCGTCTGAGTGTGCACCGCCGTTGATGATGTTCATCATAGGGACAGGGAGAATGTATGCGTTAGGACCGCCGAGATAGCGGTAGAGCGGCTGACCGAGATATGCGGCAGCGGCCTTCGCAGTGGCGAGTGATACGCCGAGAATTGCGTTTGCGCCGAGTTTTGCCTTGTTCTTCGTTCCGTCAAGCTCAATCATAGTCTTGTCGATTGCCCTCTGCTCGAAGCAGGACATTCCGATAAGTGCGGGTGCGATGACCTCGTTCACGTTCTTCACTGCTTTGAGAACGCCTTTTCCGCAGTAGCGGCTCTTGTCGCCGTCACGAAGCTCAATGGCCTCGTTTTCGCCTGTTGATGCTCCTGAAGGAACAGCCGCAGTGCCCACTACGCCGCAGGCAAGCCTTACTTCAGCTTCAATCGTAGGGTTTCCTCTGGAGTCGAGGATCTCCCTCGCGCTCACAGCGATAATTTCGTAATCTTCCATCTTTTGATGCTTTAATTTATAGTTATATACCAAATTTCAATTAAGGAGGGTTTCCTCCGGGAGATTAAAACGCAAAATACAAGCCAAAACTAGCTCTGCCTGCCATTTTGTCGGATAGATTTTGGCGCGGCAATCCGCCCCCAAATAAACCGCTCGAAGCGTAATAGGGGATGGAGTGCAAGGCGCACGGCGAAGCCAAATACCGGAGCAACCTGAAGGTTGTGAGGATTTTGGCAAGACGAGTAACGCGGCAATCCGCCCCCAAATAAACCGCTCGAAGCGTAATAGGGGATGGAGTGCAAGGCGCACGGCGAAGCCAAATACCGGAGCAACCTGAAGGTTGTGAGGATTTTGGCAAGACGAGTAACGCGGCAATCCGCCCCCAAATAAACCGCTCGAAGCGTAATAGGGGATGGAGTGCAAGGCGCACGGCGAAGCCAAATACCGGAGCAACCTGAAGGTTGTGAGGATTTTGGCAAGACGAGTAACGCGGCAATCCGCCCCCAAATAAACCGCTCGAAGCGTAATAGGGGATGGAGTGCAAGGCGCACGGCGAAGCCAAATACCGGAGCAACCTGAAGGTTGTGAGGATTTTGGCAAGACGAGTAACGCGGCAATCCGCCCCTATTACGCTTCGAGAACGAGGCCGTCGTAGGCAGGAAGTATATTCGGGCAGGAGCCATCCGGATTGGAGGGCAGCGCCTGGAGCTCCGTCACAAAATCCAGGTAGCGCGGCAGCCGATCGCTCAGATGCGTGAGCCAAGAGTGCTTTGCACCCACCCTCCGGCAGACCTCCTCCGCCTGCTCCAGACCCCAGTGTGAATTGTGCATGCCGCGTTTTACAGTGTTGATTATAAAGTGTTCGAGCCCTTGAAGTTTCTCGAATTCTTCCTCCGGGATATAGTTCATATCGGTGCAGTAGGCTATGTCTCCGAAACGGAATCCGAGCACCGGGAGCGCCCCGTGAAGCCCGCGGATCGGGATAATCGTCGTCTCGCGCACCTGCTTCGGTTCATTGGTCTCGGGCGCGGGGGTTATCTCCCTGTAACCCACTCCGGAAATCCACTCCAAGTTGGGCGCGGAGTCGTTGCGGCGGACCTTGAACGGCTCGTTCGTTATGTTGTGGATGTGCCACTCCGGGACCCCTGGGTATTTGTGTGCGGCAAAGGCGTAGGAGTATTCCCTGCGAAGCGACTCCTCTACATAGCTTTCGCAGTAGATGTCGCAGGCGCGGCCCTCGGTGTAGTTGAGCGCGCGCACGTCGTCAAGCCCGCCCGTGTGGTCCTTGTGATTGTGGGTCAGAAGGATGGCGTCAAGGTGACGCACCCCTGCGCGAAGCATCTGAGTGCGGAAATCGGGGCCAGCGTCCACGAGAATCTGCAGCCCGTCATATTCCACGAAAACGCTTGAGCGCAGCCTCTTGTCGTGAGGGTCCGTGCTCCGGCAGACGGGGCAGTCGCACCCGATTACAGGCACGCCCTGCGAAGTCCCGCTCCCAAAAAATGTAAGTCTTACCCGTTTATTCCTACCTTCCGTTTCCATCGTAGAGAGTTATATCAAGGTTTGTATTGAGTGATTTTTTATGAGTTGAGGGCTCCATCTCCCTCGTTAAGGGCGCGTAATTTAGTATTTTCCTCTGTTAGAACTACTTCGGTTGTGGCTCCGATGAACTGCTTCTCGTAAGGCATCCACACCTTGATATAATTCTCCGTGTACCCCGACATCATCCCGTTCTTGTCCTTTCCTTCGAAAAGCACCTTGCAGCTGTCCCCGAGGCAACTTTCGACAAATTCCAGGTGAAGGCTCCGGCAAAGAGCCTCAAGGCGCTCGACCCTCTGAGTCTTTACGCTGTCCTGCACCTGGTCTTTTCGCACGGCTGCCGGAGTCCCGGCTCTGCGGGAATAGGGGAATATGTGGATGAAGGCGGGCCGGACGGTCTCGCTGAGGAACTTGTATGTCTCCTCAAAGAGAGAATCGGTTTCGCCCGGGAAGCCAACAATAACGTCGATGCCGAAAAATACCTTCCGGGGAGCAAAGGCCCTGCGGATATATTCGATTTTATGTGCGAACGCCTCCGTGTCGTATCTCCGGCCCATTTCCCTAAGGACAGTGTCGCTTCCGCTTTGAAGGGGAATGTGGAAATGTGGAAGAAACTTTGTCCCGCCCACAATCCAGTCCACCATCGGCTCCGTGAGAAGATTCGGCTCGATGGAGGAAATCCTGTACCTTTCTATGCCCTCCACAGCATTAAGAGCCCTGATGAGGTCGAAGAAATTCTCTCCCGTGCTTTTCCCGAAATCCCCAGTGTTGACTCCCGTGAGTACAATCTCCCGGCAGCCCAGACGCGCAATTTCTCGGGCCTTCTCAACTATTTCCGCTATGCTCTCGTTGCGGCTCTCTCCGCGGGCGTAAGGCACTGTGCAGTAGTTGCATTTGAAGTCGCAGCCGTCCTGGACTTTGAGGAACGAACGGGTGCGCTCTCCGCTGGAATAGGCGCCGAGAAAATCCTCAGGGCACTTCTTTGAGTCCTTGAGCCCTTCTGAAGGAGCCTGAGTGGGGCTTTCTTCCAGCCCTTGCGAAGGGTCCACGGGGAGATTCTCAGGCTGGCTCTGCACTGAAACTCCGTCCTTCGCGAAAGAGAGCAGCGCCGGAACGACCCTGTTCTTCTCCTTTGCTCCGAAAACCTCCCTAACACCATCAAGAGCGAGGATTTCATCTCTTTTAAGCTCGGCATAGCACCCGGTGACAAAAATCGCCGCTCCGGGGGAAGTCCTGTGAAGTTTGCGGATTATATTCCTGCATTTTTTGTCGGAGTGTTCGGTCACTGAGCAGGTGTTCACAAGGAACGCGTCCGCTCCCCGGGACCAGGGAACGACTTCCATCTCTCCGTCCCCGAAGGAGGAAAGCAGCCGCCTCTCGTATGTGGAGGTTTCGGCATAGTTGAGCTTGCAGCCCAGCGTAACGAAAGCTATTCGCATAATCTACAGCAATTCGCCTCTATTCACACCCGTAGCCGCCGTCCATAGTGATGCGCGCCCACGAAACCTTAGCCCCGTCAATAGGCGGATTCTGCTTTGAAACCCGGATTGAAAAATGCTCCAGACGAGGGTATCTCTTTTCCACAGCCTTCACAATCCTTGCGGCCACAGCCTCAATGAGGTTCGAAGGCCTGCTCATCTCCTTAGCCACAAGGGCATAAATCTCGGCAAGGTCCACCGTGTCGGCGAGATTGTCGCTTTTTGCGGCCTTCGTCGCATCCAACTCGGACATAAAATCCACGAGAAACCTGTTCCCGTTTTTCCTCTCGCTCTCGAGACAGCCGTGGTTGGAGTGGAATTCCATCCCTTCCAGTTCAAGTAAACTTGTCATATCGTATTGATTTATATGTAATTATCTTCTCTTTTGCTCTCTGTGCCCATCTTCTGGACGTCGCCTCTCAATGTTGCCGACAGTCTTTTGGGCGGCACCGCACCCGGGCTCCACCCCGATTATGAACACGCAGGGCCGTTTCCCGATGCTGAAACCTTTAGCGACCTCCTTCTTCCACTGCGAAACCGGCAGAGTGCGGATGAGCTCCGTGCCGAGGGTGATGTCGGAGGCGACGCAAAGAAGCGTCTGAGCGCTGCAGACGGAAAGAATGTCCGAAAGCATCGCATCGTTGCGGTAGGGGGTCTCGATGAAAATATGGCTCCTGCCCGTTGCGGCGACAGCCTTTTCGATTGTCGCGAGCTTTGCCCTCCGCTCGGGAGTCTTTGCCGGAAGGTAGCCGCAGAACTCGAAACTCTGGCCGTTCAGCCCGGACCCCATAAGGGCGAGCATCAGGGATGACGGGCCCGCAAAAGGCACAACCCTGATTCCTTTCCGGTGACAGAGGGCTACCAGCTGTGCACCCGGGTCGGCCACTGCGGGAAGCCCCGCCTCCGAGATTAACGCAACGTCCCCGCGGTCGAATAGGGAAGCGTAGGACTCCACTTCCTCTGCGCTCGTGTGTTCGTTAAGTGTGTGAAACTCAAGATTTTCGATGCTTCCGCGAAGCCCCGCGCGGGAAAGGTAGCGGCGAATAGTCCGCTCCTCCTCCACGACATATATCTTTATCCCCTTCAATTTCTCCAGCACAGGAGCGGGAATGACCATCCCCGGATCGCAGTCCCCAAGAGGGGAGGGTACCAGATAAAGGCAGTATTGTTTATTTTCCATCATCTTTTTTCTTCTTTTTCTCCACCGCAGGCACGCTGAAACTCTTCAGACTGTCCCTGTCCTCGTCCTTGATGCCGTTGAACTCAATCTGATAGGCCATACCCACTCCGTTTCTCTGCGAATTGTCCAGATAGTTCGAGTACTGGTCGGCCGAGTGCGAGAACAGGTTCAGGCGGAGCGAGCCCGACTTGTTGAGCTTGATTTCGATGTCGATGTCGCCCACGACATCTGAGTTCGAACTGCTGGTCTTGTATTGCTTGTTGCCGATGTTTCCGTTGACTATCAAGCGGTTGTTGAACAGCTGGGTGGACACCGCCACATCGAATACGTCGTTTCCCTTCGAGTTCGGCTGGTAGTTAAGCCCGAAGTCCAGCGGGATGTTCAGTTTCTGCAGAATGTTGTTCAGCTGGTTCGCCATAACCTCTGAAACATTGGAGTAGAGCAGGGTTGAGTTGTTCACGATGCCGCTCTGCTCGTCCGGAAGGAAACTGTTGGAAATTATGAGCGAAAGGAACTGCTTCTGAATCTTGTCCTCTGTGCTCAGCGCGCTCTCCACCTTGGACTTCACCGTGGCGTCGATTTCCGGGATGTTGATTGAGAAGCCGAGCCGCGGGTTCTTGAGCTTTCCTCCGATCTGAATGCCGCATTCCACTGTCCTTCTGTTACTTACGGAGGTGGTGTCGGAAATGAGCGTCGAGAGAGAAGCCTTCGTCTTGTAGAGCGCCCCGATGTTCAGGTCGCTGTCCATAATGTCTCCGTTGAAGCGGATTGTGCTGCCGTCGCTAATGCTGAAATCGCGTGAGGCCAGCCCCAGAGCCACGAATTTGTAGTTTCCGCCGCTGATGTCGTAGTTTCCGTTGATGTCGAAAACATCCGGGGTTATATTGAGTTCTATGACTCCGTTTCCGTTGGCGCTCAGAACATTGCCGCTCGCCTTGTCCACCTCGATGAAAGCGGTGACTCCCGGGGTCGCGCCCACCTTGAGCTTCACGCCGATGTCGGAAGAGGCGACCTTGTTCCTGCGGAGGCTGCTCATCATCTCCTCGTACGGGTCCACCCAGACGAATTTCTCCCTCTCCTTGAACTTCAGAAGGCTCGCGTTGCCGGCGTTGGTCGTGTTCGGAATAGGGATGTGAATGTTTCCTGTTTTGGTAGTAACCGCATCTATATCAAGCTGAAGTTTCTCCAGCGGACCGTAGATTTTCACGTTTCCCGTTCCGAAAATCTGTCCGTAGAAGTCAGGGCTCATCGCCTCGGTGGTGTTGATGCACTCCATATCCTTGACACTGATTCCGAGGTCGAGCCCAAGGGATGTGAAATTGTTGTAGTAGTTTATACATCCGTTTACGCGACCTTCCGCCCCGAAGCGGTCCCGCACAGTGACATTGTCGAAATATGCCCCGAAGTTGTCCAGATGCACGGGGCCGTCGACATAATAGGGAACATTCGTGAAGAGAAGATTGAGCATTCCGCCCCTTAGCATAACGTCCTCCGAGCGGATGGAAAGCGAACTCAGAGGTCCGTCAACATAGATCCTCCCCGAGAGTTCGCCCGTCATCCTGTCGAAAACGTCCTTGACGAACGGGGTGGCGTAGCCGATGTCGAAGCCGTCCAGCTCCGCGCAGGCCTCAAGGCCGCGGCTGAACGGGGTGTAGTGCCCGGTCAGGTTGAGGGAAGTGCGTCCGTCGAGATTGTTGCGGGCGCTGAGGTCAAATCGTCTGAAAGTCTTGTCCCAGTCGCATTTGAGTGCGAGTTCCCCGACTCTTTCTCCCGCAACGGCTGTGGAGTCGCTGAGAATGTCAAGAAGTATGCTTTTGTCGTCAAGCGGGGATGTGATGCGGGCAAAACCCGTTGCGGAACCCCTCAAAGCAATATCCGGAGTTATTAGAGGATTCATAACCGAAAGGTCGAAACGTTCGAGTCTGAGTTCCAAAGTGTCCACATCCGTCTTGGACACTCCGCCCCAGAGGCTCACCTGCTGGTCGTCGCTCGAAAGGGCGAATTTGTCCACTTTCAGGGCTTCGTTGCCGATAAGGCGAACTTCGCCCTCCCTGATGCTCCACTGCCGCGAGTTGAGCGATACGGAGGACGGAAGCAGGCGTACGCAGGCAAGCAGACGGTCGGAATCGTCGCGGCTCAGCTCCCCGAGAGCGTAAATCTCTCCGCTGTTTTCGCTCTCGCCCTCGTTTGCGTACTGAAGTCCCACTCCGAGGTTGTCGGAGTCGGCGTAGAGTTTCAGAAGACAGTTCTGAAGCGAGCCTGTCTGTCCGAGTTGCACCCTCTCGCACTCGAGGGAGCCGCTGAGGTTGTTCTCGTCGTTGTCAAAATCCGCGTCCAGTGCCCTCAGATATTTGTCCCCGAAGGCTACGCGTGGAGAGGCGAGGGAGGCCTTGAATCGTCCTTTCTCGGTGATTTTCAAGTTCATCCTGGTGCTGTCGGCAACATAAAGACCCGGCGAAAGGAATGAAAGGAGTTTGCGGGAGTCGTGGAAATTAAGGCTCACATCGTATCTTCTGCCTTTCCACTCGTGGACATCTTTGGCGGAGGTGTAGAGCACCGGAAGGTCGCGGCGGGTTGTAATAGTCTGAATATCGTCAATAAACTCCGTCGGAGTGCCCGTTGCGACATAGAGCCCGTCGAGAAAATCAGATTTGAGTTTTATCCTGAAAACATCGTCTTTGGTGATTGCCGTGAGAGATATGTCCCCGATGTTCTTCACTCCCTCGTCGTTTTCGAGTTCTATGCCCCCGACGCTTGCCGTGCCTATGAGGGATTTTCCTGCGGTGCGGGCCACATCTGCACTGGCTCGGAATCTTACCCTCGAAACGCCCCTCTTGTCTATGTTCAGGGCGCCGAGGTCGGCGTGTCCCACGTTCGCATACATCTTATAGACGGAATTGTCGTTTTCTTCCGCGCAGGCGTATGTGCCTTGAAAGAGGAAGTTGAGGTTAGGGTCGTTGCAGACGAGTTTCCCGTCGAAATAGTCCGGCCGGTACTCCACCTTGGCGGCGATCCCCCGGTAGTCATAGCCCAGAATCCCAAGCCTGCGGGCTATGAGAGAATCCACCTTTACCTCCATCTTGGCTCCGCCCTCGTCCGGAAGCTGCATATCCACGGCGGTTTCTATGCTGCAGCAGCCCAGAAGGTCGTTTCCGATGATTTTCCCCGCGTCAAGGTCTTTTGTCACCAGGTGTCCTTTGAGGCGTATGGGTTTGTCCAATTTTATCAGTTCGCTGAACCTCAGGTCCGCATCCAGGTTTCCGTTGAGCGAACGGATGGAAGGCTTGATTCTCAGTGTGTTGAGCAGCCCGCTGACCTCGCAGTTCATCATAAACGACATCCCCCGGGCGTAGGAGTCGAAACGGAAACTTTCCTCTGTCCAGGCGTTCACCATCCTGTCCACTCCCCGTGAAGTGAAGTAGCAGGAGGAAACTCTCGCCTCTATCCTCATCCTGTCCACATCCGGTATGTTGAGAATCTGCCCGTTCACAGTCCCGGCGAAACTTCCGTCGTGCAGGCGTATCTTTATCCCCTTGAGGTCAAGGGCGCACACAGGGCCGCTCACGACGCCGGACACCTTTGCGATGAGCCCGGTTTCGGGAAGTGTCGGGGCGAAATACCTCAGAGTCCTGAAGTCCAGAAGCGACTCGTCTATGATTCCGTCAAGTTTGATGAGATTGAGAAAATCGCTGAAATCCTTGGATGAGTTGAAACTCATCATAAAAAGCGGCAGATGAAGTGAGGAATAGGTGTCAGCGATGTCCAAGTCCTTGATTATCACCTTGCCGCGTCCCACCCGGACTTCTCCGTTTATGTCCTCGCAGACAAATCCGCTCCTCTCCCAAAATGCCATCCTCAGAACTTCTCCGGTCATAACTCCGCCTTTGAAGTGCATATTTTTTATCCTGAGGTTGATGTCCCTCACGTCAAGGTCCAGCCAGTCGATTCCCTCCTGGGTGATGGAGCCGTCTTTCCCGACGGTGTAGGCTCCCGGAGTCTCCTCGCGGTCGGAACGGTGGCTTATCATCCTGAAATCCATATTCTCTATTTGAACGTCGCGGATGGAGAATATGTCCTTGTCGTTTTGTGGAGATGGCTCCGTCTCTTTGTTGAGGCCGAACATCCTTGTGAGGTTCACGTCAATTCCCTCCTCAATCACAAGGTTCATCCGCGCGTCCTTCACCCGGGCCTGCGAGAAATGGAAGCCTTCGCCGCCGATAAGGCTCTTGAGGGTGAAGGAGGCCATTATGTTCCCCGCCTTGAAAAGAGTGTCGACCGGAGTGTCGTTGAAGCCTGGGCAGACGTAGGGGCGGGAGTCCAGGACCACAAGGTCGTCAATAATGAGCGTGTTGAAGGGCCTCAAGTGGATTTTTCCGAAGCGGATGTCGGCATCGGTGATGCTCCCGAGCCATTCTACGGCTTTTTTCGCCACCGCCGTCTGCACCGCTGAAGACTGCACCGTTATGAGCGCAGTCCCGATGAGGACCACGATTACAACGACAACAATTTTTAGAATATGCAGAGCCTTTTTCATCCGATTCTTCCCTCTGTCGGGCCGCCTTGCACACGGTGAAAAGGCGACGTCCGAATAACTTACAAAGTTAATTAAAAGTTCTTATATTTGTGCCTGAAACTACAGCTAAAACCACTGGCACTAAAACAAAATAATGAAAATAAGAAATCTGATTTTTGCCTTTGCGGCTCTGGCGCTTCTTCTGGGGGGCTGCCGAAAAGACGATGTGGGACCCTTGACCCCCGGAACACCGGATACACCATCCGAAGAGTCCGGAGGAAACACCCCTTCTGGGGACACCGATTCATCGGACGGTCTCGAATATGTCTGGGATTCGTCAGTAATTCCCGAAATAACTCTCAGTTTCTCTCTCAGCGAGTGGAATACGCTTCTTTCCTATTACGACAAAAACGAGAAAACCAAGGAGTATGTCCATTGTGACGTTACCTACCGCAAAGGAGACGATGTCTATGAGATTAAGGATGCCGGGGCAAGGCTTCGCGGAAACACCTCCAGACGCCGTCCGGAAAAGAAGGCCGGAGACGGAAAGCATCAGAAGAATTCTGCGCAGTGGCAGCATTGTCACTGGGGTGTGAACCTTCGGAAATTCACCAAGGGCAAGGACCACAAGATTCACGGAATCAGCAAGATGACCCTCAAATGGTTCAATAATGACCCGACATATGTCCGTGAACCTTTCTGCTATGACCTTTTCTCCCGCGCCGGCGTCTGGACAATGGGGAAAGCGGTCTATTGCAGGGTCTGGGTAAAGGTGGAGGGGGACGACTCTCCTGCCTATTACGGGGTCTATACGATGATTGAACCCTACGACAACAAGTACCTTGAAAGGCGTGAAAGCGACTTTTCCTCTGCGGGAGGCAATCTTTGGAAGTGCTGTTACACATCCAACGGTCCGGCGGACCTTAAGTCGGTGAACGCCAATTTCGGAGAAGACAACAATTCCAGCGAGTTCACTTACGAACTGAAGGAAACCGGTTCCGACTACCAGACGGCTCTCGCCCAACTGAAAGATTTCATCGCGAAGCTCAACGGAAAGAGTGACGAGAGTTTTGTTAAGTGGATTAAACAGGTGTGCGATGTGGACTTGTTGCTCAGGACCTATGCGGTGAATGTGGCTGTGGGGATGTGGGATGACCACTGGAACAACGGCAACAACTACTACCTCTACTTCAATTCCCAGGACAAGCTTGATTACAAGGTCTATTTCCTCCCGTTCGACTACGACAACACCCTCGGGACCTCCAATACCTACGACCCGGCAAAGCAGAATCCTCTTCAGTGGGGAAATATGGGCAAGCTGATGACGAGAATCATCGCCATCCCTGAGTTCAAGCAGATGTATGTCAAAGAGTTGAAGAGCCTTGTCGTCTCCGGCAGCGCTCTGATGGACTATGAGTCAGCCACCGCAAGGGTCAGGGACTATCAGTCCCGCATTTCCGGCTATGTGGACAATGACACGGGCCAGGACTGCAAAATCGAGGACAAACCAGCCTCCTGGAGCAACGTAGACTACAAACTCCTCGGCACCTCCAAAAATTTCTTCACCGAGAAAATCAAAGCCATCGAAGCCTTGTAGCTCTTGAAAATTATTTTGTGCAAAAGCCCTTCACCGAAGGTCAATAGCCTATTTGTCGGTCTCCGCTTTGTCGAAGGCTTTGACGATTTTTGTGACTAGCGGGTGGCGGACTATGTCGGCGTTGGTGAAGGTGATGGCGGATATGCCCTTGATGTTTTCCACCAGCTTCATTCCCCTGAGAAGGCCGCTGTCGGCCTTGTTGGGGAGGTCCACCTGAGAGGCGTCGCCGGTGACGATGAACTTTGCGTCGCGGCCCATTCGGGTCAGGAACATCTTCAGCTGCCCGAGGTTCGTGTTCTGGGCTTCATCAAGGATTACGCAGGCGCGGTCGAGTGTGCGGCCTCTCATATAGGCGAGCGGGGCAATCTGGATTGTGCCTTCCTCGATGAATTCCTGAAGCTTTTTCGGCGGAATCATATCCCCAAGCGCGTCGTAGAGCGGCTGGAGGTAGGGGTCGAGTTTGTCCTTGAGGTCTCCGGGAAGAAATCCGAGCCTTTCGCCGGCCTCCACGGCAGGGCGGGTGAGGATGATTCTTTTGACCTCGCGATTTTTAAGGGCCCGTACCGCAAGGGCTATTGCGATGTAGGTCTTTCCAGTTCCGGCAGGCCCCACGGCGAAAATCAGGTCATTCTCGAAATAAGCGCGGACCATCTTTTCCTGGGTGGCGTTGCGGGCGGAAATGGGCTTGCCGTCGTTGCCGTAAACTATCGGAGCTGAGGCGTTTGCTGCAAAATCCACCGCGGTGGTCTCCGTCTCGAAAAGTTCCTCCACGTCGTAGGGGGTAAGGTTGCGCTTGTGAAGCCGTTTCTCAACCAGGCGGCTGAGTTTCTCGTTGAACTGGATTATGTCGTCCTGCCGCCCGTCAAGCAGCAGTTCGTTTCCCCGTGCGACCACTTTTAACTTTGGGAAATAGGCGCAGAGTGCCTCCAGAATGCGATTTGCCGGCCCATATATTTCAATGGGGTCTATAGCTTCGAGTTTAATGTTTTTCTTCATAGGGGCAAAAGTAGTGAATTTTCGTGTAATCTTCGCAGGAAGTAGCTTAAAGTGAGGTTATCGGGCTGCTTCAGGAAAGTTTGGACATAGCCTTTTTAGAGTGGCCATCATCTTGTCGTAGTCGGCGGGATTTTCCCAGAGTCCCCGTTTCCCAGCATACTCCGCAATCGGAATCACGGTGTAGTGCGAGTCAAATCCTCCAGGGCGCGAACACCAGAGCGGGATGAGTTCGAGGGAGGTGAGCCTTGTGCCGCAGCGGTCCCGAACGAGGGTGAGCCTTGCGAGAAACTCCAGCTGTGTATTGGGGGCGCTCATATTCGACAGTGCGTTCCCCAGAGAATACACCACCGGGACTCTTCTGCTGCGGGGCTGATGGCCTTTTTGTTCAAGAGCCGTGCTATCCGCCCCAACCTGCTTAGCACCGTCCCTTTGCCCCGCGACAAAAATGCTCGCGGTGTCCTGGACTACGTGCGGATGCGCTCCGACGATAAGGTCCGCCCCGGCAAGGGCCATTTCCCGCGCGAGGGTCTCCTGTGCGGTATTGTGATGCAGTTTGTACTCCTCTCCCCAATGGGGCAGCACTATGCAGAAATCCGCCCGTTCGGCTCCCTCCCGGACGGCTCCAAGCAGTTTCTTCTTGTCTGAAAGCCTGTTTACAACAGTCCCTTCCGCCCCGCAGTTGGTTCCGTAGGTGGCGTTCACAAGGGCAATGCGGATGTTGTCGGCGCGGATATAAAGCGGGCTCTCAAGGCCGTCGCAGCCGGTGGTGAAAATCCCGAGGCTGTCGTGAAGGCGGGAATAAACCTCCATAGTCCGCCGCCATCCCTTCGCTCCCTTGTCGAGAATGTGGTTGTTGGCTGTAAGAAACACATCCACTCCGCTTCGGGCCGCCGTAAGGGCATAGCCATCCGGCGCACTGAAGCAGGGATACCCCGTGTAGGGCTCGCCTGCAAGGGTAAATTCCATATTAGCGATGCTGACGGTGGCATTCTCCAAAAGCGGAGCAATGAGCCGAAGACTTTCATCCCAATGTCCCTCTTCAATCTGCCCCCGGTGCATCATCAAATCCCCTATGATGCAGACAGTTGCGCTGTCCGGTCTCTCCAGCGGAGCGGGCTTTGGCACAGGCCGTTCCCACCCGTACAGAAGCGTCGGGAGAGAGAGAAGTATTCCAAGATATCGAGTTTTCATCGTCTAAAGTCCGAGGGAGAGGCAAAATGCCGCGGAAGGCATAGCGCCAAAATCCGCCTGCAAAGATACTTATATTGACTCACACAACCCCAAATATTAAGATTTTTTCTTATTTGAGAGAGCTGTCGCTCTTTTTTACTAAATTTGCAGGTTGCATCTTTTTGTGGCCGGCGGAGGGCGGTGTTACCTGGACGGAGAGCCGGACTGCAGAAACTGAAATTACCTTTGGGATTAATATGAAAAACAGTGTCAGAATAATTCTTGTCCTTTTCGCTGCGGCTTTGCTTTGCAGCGGATGCGACTTTTTACGCTCCATCGCAGGACGTCCGACAAGCGAGGATATTGCTAAAAAACGTGCTCTGATTGAGGCTGTCGAGGCTCAGAGGGCGCAACATAGAGCCGACTCTCTGAAAGCAGTCGCTGCAGCCCGAAAAAGAGAAAAGGACTCGCTCGCAGCTCTCCAGAGCCTTGCTCAGCTCTCTGTAAAAGTGATTCCTTCCAGCTCTCTGGGTGGAGTTAAGACTCCGGAGAATGTGGCGAAAGGCTACAGCGTAATAGTGGGGTCGTTCAAGTCTCTTCCGAATGCTGAGAGAATGGCCGAGAAAGCCCGCAGTTACGGCTTCCCTCCTGTGGTCCTTCACCTGGGTAGCGGGATGTGCGCCGTTTCCATCTGTCCGTGCGGCACTATTTCTGAAATTGCGCTTGCGTTTGAAAAAATTAAAGATGAAAAATTCTGTCCAAAGGATGCGTGGATTTTATTCAACGACTAGTCTGGCGCTGCTTCTTGGGGCGGTGGCTTTTTTTGCGGGGGAGGTGACTTCTTCCGCACAGTTTGTCAGCGACGCCCAATATCAGGAACTCTACGACAGCGAGACCGCTGCGGCTCTCCGCTCGCACATCAGAGCGCTTTCGTCCGCCGAAATGGAGGGCAGGGCTGCCGGCTCCGAGGGTGAAAAAGCGGCTGCGGAGTATCTTGCAGGGGAACTTTCCGCTGCCGGAGTGGACCTTTTGGAACTTCCCACCGGAAATACTTTCGGAATACTCGAAGGCTCCGACACTCTCACTTCGCGCAATGTGGTGGGCTTCATTCAGGGCAGCGACCCGAAACTGCGCGAGCACTACATCCTGATTGGTGCGCATCTTGACAATCGCGGGAGCGACACCTACACCGTTGACGGCCAGAAGGCCGAGCGGGTCTATTATGGGGCGAACGACAACGCCTCAGGAGTGGCGATGCTGATTGAACTTGCCAGAATGCTGGAAACCAATGCCTTCTCTCTGAAGCGCTCTGTGCTTCTGGTGGGATTCGGAGCGTCGAACTCCTCCTATGCCGGGGCCTGGTATTTCCTTAACCGGGCTTTTGGCGACTCGGACAAAATTGACGCGATGATAAATCTCGACTGCATCGGCTGCGGAAGCGACGGCTTTTACGCATTCACTTCGTCCAATGTGGATATGAACACCGTTCTGCGTTCCCTGGAGGGCGACCTGCTTCCGATTTTCCCGCAGCTTACCTCCGCCGAGGTCTATCCTTCCGACCACCGCGCCTTCTATGCGAAGGAAATCCCGTCAGTGAGCTTTTCCACCGGGAAATATCCCGAACACGACACTTCCCGCGACACCGAAAGCATAATCGACTATCCTTCAATGGAAAGGATACTCGAATACCTGTATGACTTCTCCCTCAGGCTTGCCAACACGGGCGCAGCACCGTCTTTCTCCAATGTCCCTGTGACCGTGAAGAGGGGACCGTCCTACGACGATGTGATTCCTTACTATGAGTGCGACCAGAAGCCGACGTTCCTCAATAGCAGCGACCCTCGGACCTTCCTTTCCAAATGGGTATATTCCTACCTTAAATACCCGGCAGCGGCTGTTCGCGACGGGGTGCAGGGCACTGTGATGGTGGATTTCATTATCGACAAGAGCGGGAAGGTGACGGATGCGAAGGTGGTCCGCGGAGTGAGCGAAGAACTTGATGCAGAGGCGCTTAAGGTGGTCGCGGCTTCTCCTAAATGGAAACCGGCAAGGGTTGACGGCAACAAGGTTCGCTGTTCGATGACCGTCCCGGTTGAGTTCCGGCTCACTAAGGGCGGCAAGGGCGGCTTCGGAGTAAACAATATCCGCGTCAAATAAAACTTTGGCGCCACGGCATTCCCGGCAGGGAATGCAACGCTACAGAACATAGATGAATATATAATATAGAATACGATATGGATTACAACTTTAATGAAATTGAAGCTAAATGGCAGGCCTATTGGGCCAAAAACCATACATTCAAGGCTCAGATAGACTCCTCGAAGCCTAAATACTACGTCCTCGATATGTTCCCGTACCCATCCGGCGCGGGTCTTCACGTGGGACACCCTCTCGGCTACATCGCAAGCGACATCTACAGCCGCTACAAACGCCTTTGCGGATTCAATGTGCTCCATCCGA
Source organism: bacterium (assembly GCA_963640535.1). Lineage (GTDB taxonomy): Bacteria > Bacteroidota > Bacteroidia > Bacteroidales > UBA932 > Cryptobacteroides. Next base: position 37,458 of record CAVHYU010000011.1, read on the forward strand.
TGGGTTACGATGCGTTCGGACTTCCTGCCGAACAGTACGCCATCCAGACAGGTCAGCACCCTGCAAAGACCACTGACGACAACATTCGCCGTTATCGCAGCCAGCTCGACCGCATCGGCTTTTCATACGACTGGGAGAGGGAACTGAGAACTTGCGACCCTGAGTATTACAAGTGGACTCAGTGGGCATTCCTGAAGATGTTCGGCTCGTGGTACGACTCCAAGGCTGAAAAGGCGCGCCCGATTGAGGAACTTGTAGCCGCCTTCGAAAAGGGCGGAAGTGAGGCCGTTCAGGCTGCCTGCTCTGAGCACGAACCATTCACGGCTGAGCAGTGGAATAAGTTCACACAGAAGGAAAAGAATGCGATGCTTATGAACTATCGCATTGCCTATCAGGGAGAAACCTCTGTGAACTGGTGCCCGAAACTCGGTACTGTTCTCGCCAACGACGAGGTGAAGGAAGGCTACTCCGTGCGTGGCGGCCACCCTGTGGAGCAGAAGAAGATGACCCAGTGGCAGCTCAGGGTTTCAGCATACGCAGGAAGGCTTCTTTCTGACCTTGAGGAACTCGACTGGACTGACTCTCTGAAAGATATGCAGCGCAACTGGATTGGAAAAAGCCAGGGCTGCGAGATGGTTTTCAAGACCTTCAACGGCGATAAGGAATACGACGTCACGATTTTCACCACCCGTGCCGACACCGTTTTCGGCGTGACCTTCCTCGTTCTCGCACCTGAGAGCGACTGGGTGGAAAAACTTACAGCACCGGAGCGCAAGGCAGAGGTTGAGGCATATCTCGCCCAGGCCCGCAAAAAGACCGAGCGCGAGCGCATTTCCCAGACCAAGACCGTTGCAGGCGTGTTCTCCGGCTCCTACGCCGTGAACCCTCTCACCGGAGAGAAAGTGCCGGTGTGGATTTCCGAGTATGTGCTTGCAGGATATGGAACAGGCGCTATTATGGCCGTTCCTGCACACGACAGCAGAGATTACGCCTTCGCAAAGGCATTCAATCTGCCTATCATACCTCTTATCGAAGGTTGCGACGTCTCCACCGAGAGTTTTGACGCGAAGGAAGGAATTATGTGCAACTCCGGTTTCCTTAACGGAAAGACCGTGAAAGAGGCCATTCCTGCCGCAATCGAGTATGTGGAAAGCCACGGCCTCGGACACAGAAAAGTGAACTACAGGCTTCGCGACGCCATTTTCTCTCGTCAGAGATACTGGGGCGAACCGTTCCCGATTTGTTACAAAGACGGCGAACCGACTCCGCTTCCGGAGGACAAGCTTCCGCTTACTCTTCCGGAGGTGGACAAATACCTCCCGACAGAGAGCGGCGAACCGCCTCTTGCAAGGGCAAAAGACTGGAACTATGAGGGTAACCCGTTGGAAGTAAGCACGATGCCGGGATTTGCAGGCAGCAGCGCCTACTATCTCCGCTATATGGACCCGCACAACAGCGAGGCTCTCGTTGGCAAGGAAGCTGACTCCTACTGGCGCAACGTGGACCTTTACATCGGCGGCACCGAGCACGCCACCGGCCACCTTATCTACTCCCGTTTCTGGAACAAGTTCCTCTATGACATAGGATATGTCTGCGAGAAGGAGCCGTTCCACAAACTCATCAACCAGGGAATGATTCAGGGCCGCTCGAACTTCGTTTACCGCATCATCGGCACCAACACCTTCGTCTCCTACGGCCTCAAGGACCAGTATCAGACCACCGAAATTCACGTTGACGTGAACATAGTGAACAACGACCGTCTTGACACCGAGGCTTTCAAGAGGTGGATGCCTGACTACGCCAGCGCTGAGTTCATCCTTGAAAACGGCGAGTACATCTGCGGATGGGCAATCGAGAAGATGAGCAAGTCTATGTTCAATGTCGTGAACCCGGACCAGGTCTGCGACACCTACGGCGCTGATACGCTGAGACTTTACGAGATGTTCCTGGGCCCTCTGGAGCAGAGCAAGCCGTGGGACACCAAGGGAATCGACGGTGTGCACCGCTTCCTGAGGAAGGTCTGGAGGCTCTTCTACGACCGCGACGGCCTCATCCTCACCGACGAAAAGGCCACCCCGGCAGAGCTCAAGACCCTTCACAAACTCATCGGGAAAGTGACATCCGACATCGAGGCTTTCTCCTACAACACCGCAGTTTCGGCCTTTATGATTGCCGTGAACGAGCTTACGGATCTTCACTGCAACAAGAGGGAAGTGCTTGAGCCTCTGATTATTATGCTCAGCCCGTTCGCACCTCACATCGCAGAGGAACTCTGGAGGGCTTCAGGTCACATCGACACAATCACCTACGCCCCGTGGCCGGAGTTCGACGAGTCGCTCACGGTGGAGAACAGCTGCACCTACGCCGTTTCCTTCAACGGAAAGACCCGCTTCACCCTTGACTTGCCGAAGAGTATGCCTAAGGAGGAAGTTGAGGCAACCGTTCGTGCAAACGACCTTACTGCGAAATATGTCGGCGGCGGGAACATCGTGAAGGTGATTGTGGTGCCGGGGAAGATTGTGAACATCGTCGTGAAATAGACGATTTTTCCCTGCTTTTATGAGCAATTTAATCGTAATTGATTATGCCTCGGATAGATAAAAACAAGGCTCTCAAAATCCTTTGGGATTATGTGGTGCTTAGCCTCGGCACGCTGGTTTACTGCGCGGCGTGGACCTCAATACTGCTCCCGAACAAAATTGCGAGCGGAGGACTCACCGGTGCCTGCGCCATCCTCCAATATGCCACCGGCATCCCTATGTCCTACTTTTTCTTCTCCATCAATGCGCTGCTCATAATTCTGGGCTCGCTCATTATGGGAAAGGGCTTCGGATTCAGAACTATTTATGTCTATCTTCTGTCCTCGTTCTTTTTCTACATCCTGCCCTATTTCGACCAGTGGCTCTCAATTCCGCTTGACGAAAAGATGTTCGCGGCACTTCTGGGAGGATTCCTTGAGGCGTTCGGCATCAGTTTCGTCCTGAACAGGGGCGGAAGCACCGGAGGAACGGACATAATTGCGGTGTGTATCAACAAGTTCTGGCCCATTTCGCTCGGAAAGGTATATCTGTGCGCGGACCTTTTCATAATCTTCACTGTAGTTTTCCTTCCGGATATGGGAGTGCCGGATGTGCTGTACGGCTACCTTGCGATGATTGCCTTCTCCTTCGGAGTGGATTATTTCACCCTCGGGCCGAAATCCACAGTGCAGGTGCTCATATTCTCGAAAAAATATGAGGAGATCGCGGACGCTCTCATCAAGATGGACAGGGGAGTGACGGCGCTGAATTCCGTGGGCTGGTACAGCGGGCAGGACAGCAAGGTGCTTCTCGTGATTGTCCGCAAGTCCAACTATCAGGAGGTCGTGAATCTTGTCAAATCGCTGGATGACAAAGCTTTCGTTTCGGTTTCGAAGGCTTCGAGCGTCTTTGGCGAGGGCTTCGAGGAAATAAAGTCGGGCGTAAAGCCCAAGAAGGGAGGCTGGACGCTTTGGGGGAAAAAGAGGGCCGCTGCCCCTCCAGAGGAAATTGAAAGCGCGTCAGAAAAAGAATAGTGGCGGTTAATTTTATATAGGTTACTCAAGTTTCGCCGAAACTTGACAAGGGCTTCTGCCCGCCGGCCCTATGGGCCGTAAAAAATCCCTAGGCTCAAGAGAGCCGTGCGGAGTCTTTGAAGGGAGGGGAGGGGATGTGATGATAGGGAAGATGGAGCACCACTTCCCCTATAAAGGGGACGGGAGGGGTTAATATAAAGGTGCAGGGGGTTCAGATAAAAAAGAGGGGAGGAAAGTGTGAGGGAAAAAGTGCGTGGGACTTAGAGAGGGTGATTAGAGAGAAATTGTTTATATATAAATGAGTTAGATACTTGCAAAGTTGAAGAATTAGTATAGTAGTGTAAAATGACAGTAAGTTTGAAAAAAGAAAGCAGGGGCTGGAGGATATTCAAGGAATACGGGATTATGTCCCTGGGCCTGCTTGTGTATGCGTTCGGATGGACTACGTTCCTTCTTTCGAGCAATCTTGTGGGCGGTGGAGTTTCGGGTATATCCGCGATTATCCAGTATGCGACCGGCGGACTCATCCCTATGGGTTGGAGCTACCTTGTAATCAATGTGGTACTGCTTATAATCGGAGTGGCTATTCTCGGCAAGGGATTCGGGTGGAAAACAGTCTATGCAATAGCCTACACCTCCGTTCTTCTCAATGTGCTGCCGAAAATCCTTCCGACGGAATTCGTGACTGAACTTGCCCAGACTCTCGGGCCGCTTCTGTGCACAGTGCTCGGCGGCGTGTTCGCGGGTATCGGCATCGGAGCCAGCATCTCCCAGGGAGGGTCAAGCGGCGGAACCGACATCATCGCGCTGATTATCTGCAAGTACCGCAATGTCTCTCCGGGCAAGCTCATCCTTGCGATGGATGTTGTCATAATCCTTTCGTCTCTCTTCTTTCCTTCCTACAAGCCGGACGGAAGTCTGGTGGAGCCTGTCACCAAGGTGGCGAACGCCGCATACGGACTCATCCTTATAACCGTGAACAGCTACACGATCGACCTTGTTCTTGCGGGTATGAAGCAGTCGGTGCAGGTTTTCATCTTTTCGCAGAAATACAATGAGATTGCCGACTCCATCGCCTACGACCTCAAGAGGGGAGTGACCCTTTTCCATTCTATGGGCTGGTACCGCAAGGAGGAGAGCAATGTCCTGATGGTGGTGGCGAGGAAGACCGACCTAAGTATGTTGCTCAGGCAGATCAAGGCCATCGACCCGGATGCTTTCCTGTCGGTTTCGAGCGTGATGGGTGTTTTCGGACTTGGCTTCGACTCTCTCAAAGGGAAAGCCGCCAATAACAAAAAAATCGAGAAATAAAAGTTGTTTTTCTTGCAAAATCGCAAGAAAAACTTGCACATAACGGGGGAAACTTCGCTTTACCTTTGCCGTTGGATTTTTTCCGGAGCGCCTCTTCTTGGGTACTTAACCTTCTCCGGGGAACTCCGAAACACTAAAATTAACGGCTTATGGTTGAGTTATTCCTTTCTCTCGGTGTCTCCCTCGCCCTTGCGGCCTCGGTAGCAATTCTTTTCTGGTGTCCGAACTTCTTTTTGAAATCTTCGCGTGCCATTCCTCTCTTAAGGCAGGAGAGCCGCCTTTGCGCGAGCCTTGCGCTCGGGGTGCTGCTGGTTTTCTGCGACGCATTTGCCGGTCTTTCCCAAAGGCTTGCCGCCGATGCTGTCCTTGCCGCTTTCCCGCTTTTTGTTGTTCCGGTGGCGTCCAGAGCCTCTGTGCGCAGGCTTGTCTGCATCCTTACAATCTCCGCCGAGTGCCTTTCCATCCTCTTCTCGCTTCTTTGCGGGTTCGGAATTATAGAACTCTCCCCGCTTCTTGCCGCCGCCTATCCGCTCTCTGTTTTCGGTGCCTCTCTCGTAGGTTTTCTTCTTCTTTTCAGAAAGAATTTCGTCGATTTCGATGCGGCTCCCTCCAAATTCGCCCCCATCTGCATTTCGACGCTTTCGTCAGACTTCATCTACGTCTGCCTGATGGGCTTCCTGCTTTTGTGGGCGGGGATGAACAGCGTCTCGGTTGCTGTGGCCGGCGGGGAGTCGGGCTTCTCCTCGGCTATGCATCTTCTCGCCTTCGCCCTGGCGGCCTTCGGCTTTGTCTGCAGCCTTCTGCGGAGGGCATTCCGGCGGAATTTCATACTCCTTGGAAAATACGAACAGATTACAAACCGCCTCATCGGGCATTACATCATAAGCAGCGAGGCCTCCCGTGCCGCCAAGGAAAACCTCTACGGCAACCTTTTCAACCGCATTGACGAGTACTTCCGCACCGAACAGCCTTTCCTGAACCCGGATTTCTGCCTGGATGATGTGGGCAAGAGGATTTTTACCAACAAACTCTATGTCTCCAAAGCCATCAAGGAGTACTCCGGAGGCAATTTCAGCTACTATGTCAATACCTGGAGGGTGCGTTACTCGATGGAGTGTTTCAGAGCAAATCCTGATCTGAAAGTGGTGGAACTCTCGGATATGTCCGGCTTCAGCACCACCGCCTCGTTCATCAGCTGGTACAAGAAACTCACCGGGCTCATCCCGTCGGAGTGGATGAGGCAGACGACGGTGAAAGCCGCGAGAAGAAACGGTGCTCCGCTGCCGGCTGCGACCGTGTAGGTGTTGCGAGTGCCTGCCTCGAGGGGGGGGCGCGTACCTCCCCTCTTGCAACTTTAGTGGATTAGGCTTAACTTTGCACCCGCTTGCGGGGTAGCTTTCTTTGCTGCCTTAGACGCAGGTTCACCTTAAGGAACACACACAGTATGGCAGACGAAAAGATCATCTTCTCAATGAACGGGGTGGGGAAGACCCTCCCGCAGAACAACCGCGTTATTCTCAAGGACATCTACCTCTCCTTTTTCTACGGCGCGAAAATCGGCATCATCGGTCTCAACGGATCGGGAAAATCCACGCTGATGAAAATCATCGCCGGGGTGGAGAAACAGTATCAGGGCGAAGTCGTGTGGGCTCCCGGCTACTCGGTGGGCTACCTTGAGCAGGAACCGCAGATGGACCCGGAGAAAACCGTCCTCGAGGTAGTGCAGGAGGGAGTTCAGGAAGTGATGGATGTGCTGAAGGAGTATGAACAGGTGAATATGAAGTTCTGCGAGCCCCTTTCTGACGACGAAATGACCGCCCTCATCGAGCGTCAGGGTGAGCTGACCGAAAAAATAGAGCATCTCGGCGGCTGGGAAATCGACGCCAAGCTCGAAAGGGCTATGGACGCTCTCCAGTGCCCGCCTTCTGACGCGCTGGTAAAGAACCTTTCAGGAGGAGAACGCCGCCGCGTGGCCCTTTGCCGCCTTCTTCTCAGGCAGCCGGACGTGCTTCTTCTCGACGAGCCCACGAACCACCTCGACACCGAGTCCATCCAGTGGCTTGAAGCGCACCTTCAGCAGTATAAGGGAACGGTCATCGCCGTGACCCACGACCGCTATTTCCTTGACAATGTGGCCGGGTGGATTCTTGAACTTGACCGCGGAGAGGGCATCCCGTGGAAGGGTAACTACTCTTCCTGGCTGGAGCAGAAAAGCCGCCGTCTGCAGATGGAGGAAAAGCAGGAGAGCAAACGCCGCAAGACACTTGAGAGGGAACTCGAGTGGGTCAGGATGGCCCCGAAAGCCCGCCACGCGAAGTCTAAGGCCCGTCTTGGAGCCTACGAGAAGCTTTCTTCCGAGGACGGAAAGGAGAAGGAGGCTAATCTTGAAATCTACATCCCGAACGGTCCGAGGCTTGGGGAAAGGGTCATCGAGTTTCGCGATGTTTCCAAGGCCTACGGCGACAAACTTCTTTTCGAACATCTTTCCTTCGTTCTGCCGCCTGCGGGAATTGTGGGCGTGATTGGCCCGAACGGAGCCGGAAAGACCACCCTTTTTCGCCTCATAATGGGGCTGGAGAAACCTGAGGCGGGAACAATCTCCATCGGCGAGACAGTGAAACTTGCCTACATTGACCAGCAGCACAAGAGCATAGATCCGGATAAGACCGTGTACGAAACCATAGCCGAGAACTCGGATTTCGTAAAACTCGGCCGCAGGGAAGTGCCTGCAAGGGCGTATGTCTCAAGGTTCAATTTCGCGGGCGCGGACCAGGAGAAACTCTGCGGAGTGCTCTCGGGAGGCGAAAGAAACCGTCTCCATCTGGCGCTCACTCTCAAGGACGAGGGCAATGTCCTGCTTCTTGACGAGCCGACCAACGACGTGGATGTCAACACGATACGCGCTCTGGAGGAGGGACTTGAGAATTTCGCGGGCTGCGCTGTCGTCATCTCGCACGACCGATGGTTCCTCGACCGCATCGCCACCCACATTCTTGCCTTCGAGGGCGACTCCCAGGTTTATTTCTTCGAGGGGTCCTACTCCGAGTACGAGGAGAACAAAAAGAGGCGTCTAGGCAATGATGAACCTAAACGCTTTAAGTATAAGAAACTTGTTGAATAGCGGGGCGCCTAAAAGGCGGTCTGCTGCGTTGTACTCCTAGCGAAAATCCTCTGGGCCGACAAGTTGCTGCGGTTTTCGCGTTGTCGCGAGCCTTGCATCCCATCTTTTTATGCATCCCCTTTCTTATATTTCTGCTCTTAGTTTGACATTAAGAAAGATTTCATAAAGTCATTCAGGTCGCCGTCCAGCACGCCCTGGGTGTCAGAAGTCTCGTGGCCTGTGCGCAGGTCCTTCACCATCTTGTACGGGTGCAGGACATAGCTGCGGATTTGTGAGCCCCACTCGATTTTCTTCTTCTGTCCCTCCAGCTCGGCCTGCTTCTCCTGGCGCTTTTTGAGCTCCAGGTCGTAGAGTCTGGACTTCAGGATTCTCAGTGCGTTCTGTCTGTTGTCCAGTTGGGAGCGCGTCTCGGTGTTCTCCACCGTGATGCCTGTCGGGATGTGTCGCACCCTCACTCCGGTCTCCACCTTGTTCACATTCTGTCCGCCCGCGCCGCTTGAACGGTAGGTGTCCCACTCAAGGTCGCCCGGGTTGATTTCAATTTCTATAGTTTCGTCCACAAGGGGATAGACAAAGACTGAAGAGAAAGTAGTCTGCCTCTTGCCCTGAGCATTGAACGGGGATATGCGCACAAGGCGGTGCACTCCGCTTTCGGCCTTGAGGTAGCCGAAGGCATAGTCGCCCTCCACCTGGATTGTGGCGGACTTTATCCCTGCGTCCTCGCCCTCCAGAAGATCGGTGACGGTGGTCTTGTAGCCGTTGCGCTCCGCCCAGCGGAGATACATCCTCATCAGCATTGCGCTCCAGTCGTTCGCCTCCGTGCCTCCGGCTCCGGAGTTTATAGTGAGCACCGCTCCGAGCGAGTCGCCCTCCTCTCCGAGCATATTGCGCATCTCCAGTTCCTCAATTTTCTCCGCTGCCGTCTTGAACGCACCTTCAAGTTCCTTTTCTTCGCTGGTTTTGGAGGCCGCCGGGTCTTCAGAAGAGGCTCCGGCCTCTTTTGCAGCGCCAAGGCTTTCTTTCGCAAACTCATAGAGCACCTCAAGATCATCCACATCGGAAAGCGCCTTGTCGCAGCCGTCAACCCAGAATTTCAGCGCTGCGGTCTCCTTGAGAAAGGCCTCCGCCTTCTTGGGGTCGTCCCAGAAAGTGGGCGCGGCGGCTTCTTCCTGCCGCGAAGCTACCTTCGCGCGTTTCCCTTCCACATCGACGCAGCGTCCGAGCGTCTCTACTCTTTCCCTAAGGGCGTTTATCTGTTCAAGCGAAATCATATTCTTGTCCCGTTAAATCAATCGTATGCTTCCCAGGATGTCCTCGGCAACCAGCTCCGGTGAGATCCTGTCAAGTGTCATCGTGTGTAAATTTATATTCTAACTATTGCGGTTTTTTCTCCAGCAGAGCAGGGCGGAGGCGGCGGGTCCTCTCGAGAGCCTGCTCGTCCTGCCAGGCCTGAATTTTCAGCGGGTCCCCTCCAAGAAGCACATCCGGAACTTTCCAACCGTTGAACTCCGCCGGGCGGCTGTAGATGGGAGGGGAGAGTAGGTCGTCCTGAAAGCAGTCGCTAAGAGCAGAAGTTCCGTCGCCGATCGCTCCGGGAATGAGCCTTACGATGGCATCCGCAACGATTGCAGCCGGGATTTCTCCTCCGCTCAGGACATAGTCCCCGACAGAAATCTCCCTCGTAATAAGATGATCCCTCACCCTCTGGTCGATGCCCTTGTAGTGGCCGCACAGAAGGATTATGTTTCCCTTTAGCGACAGCTCGTTGGCGATTGCCTGCGTGAGGATTTCCCCATCGGGGGACATATAGATGACCTCGTCGTATTCCCTCTGGCTTTTAAGTTCCTCAATCATCCGGTAGAGCGGCTCCACCATCATCACCATCCCTGCGTCCGGCCCGTAGTTGTAGTCGTCCACCTGCCGGTGAGGCCCCTTCCCGTATTTGCGGGGGTTATGAATATATATCTCCACGAGTCCCTTTTTCCGCGCGCGGCCCACGATGGAGTGGCTTAGCGGGCTGTCAAGAAGCTCCGGAACAACGGTAATGATGTCTATTCTCATATATATTATAAGGTGTATGTTGTTGAGGCTGACGCCGTTTTTTTCTGCTGCCTACTGGAGGCTCCCGGGTTCGCTCGCAAAACAGCCGAAAGCTTTGACTCCGTTTGCCCCGCAAATTTAGTGATAAAGAACGAGTTAATTTTCAATGTTTGCCAATTATTTAATATATTTGCAGTTTGGTTGGGATGGGTTGCGCTTCTTCTACCCCTCTCAAGAATATAAATTTATATTTACTAGACTCGAAATTATGAGTGAAGAAATCATTCCTGAAGTTCTCCCTGAGGCTTCAGATGTAGAAGAGACTGCGGCTGGAGAAAACGCCGCAGCGGAAAATGCCGCTCCCCAGGAGAGTGTCGCTCCCCAGACGGAAAAAGTTGAAACCCCTTCAGAACAGCCTGAGACTGAGAGTGCTGAAGCTGCTGAGGAAAGTACTGAGCCCGGTGCTTCGGACTATCAGGACAAGACCCTTGCGGAACTTGTCGATGAAATGCAGAAAATCGTCACCGTAGGGATGAAATCTGCCCTCACCAAAGAGGTCGATTCTCTCAAAACCGCGTTCTACAAGCGCCTGAACAAGGAAAAGGCTGAGGCTATGCAGAAATTTGAAGAATTGAAGGACTCTGCAGCGGATGCCCTGGAAAGCCCGTTCACCGTCGTGGAGGAGGGATTCAAATCCGTTTATGCCCAGTACAAGAAGGAAAGGGCCGAATTCAACGAGAAGCAGGAAAAGGAGCGGGAGCATAACCTTGAACTTAAGAAACAGGTAATCGAGGACCTGAAGGCTCTGCTTGAAAAGCAGGAGGACGTCAATGCCACCTTCCCGGCCTTCAGAGAGATTCAGAACCGCTGGAGGGAAATCGGTCCGGTGCCGGTTTCAGCTTTCCGCAACATAAACGAGACCTACCAGCTCTATGTGGAGCAGTTCTACGACAAGGTGCAGATTAACCGCGAGCTTCGCGACCTTGACTTCAAGAAGAACCTTGAGGTGAAGGAGAAATTCTGCGAAGCTGCTGAAAAACTCGCCGAGAATGAGAACGTTGTGGAAGCGTTCAAGGAACTTCAGAAACTGCACGAGCAGTGGAAGGAGTTCGGCCCTGTCGCTAAAGAATACCGTGACGACATCTGGAACCGTTTCAAGGCGGCTACAAGCGTAATCAACAAGAAATATCAGGGCTTCTACGAGGATGTGAAGAAGCAGCAGGAGGAGAATCTTGCAGCGAAGACCGCTCTTTGCGAGAAGGTTGAGGAAATCGCCGCCCGCGAAGTCACCTCTTCCAACGACTGGAATGCTTTCTCCAAGGAAATCGAACAGGTGCAGGAGGAGTGGCGTAAGATAGGGTTCGCTTCCAAGAAGGAGAATCAGAAGATATATGACCGGTTCAGAGCTGCCTGCGACGCATTCTATGCACGAAAGAGAGCGTTCTACACCGATTTTAAGGACAATCTGAACGCAAATCTTGAGAAAAAGACGGCAATCTGCGAGGCTGCGGAGGCTCTGAAGTCAAGCACCGAATGGAAGAAGGCCACAGAGCAGTTCATCGACCTTCAGAAGCAGTGGAAGGAAATAGGAGCCATTCCGCGCAAGAAATCCGACCAGCTCTGGAAGAGGTTCAGAGCAGCCTGCGACGAGTTCTTCGACGCCCGCGACAAGAGCTCCTCTCCGGAGAACGACTACTACCGCAACCTCAAGGCAAAGCAGGCGATTATCCGCGAAATCAATGAGTATGAAAGCGTTGATGCAGCTTCAGACGCAGAGGCAAAGGCTTCTTTCCAGCAGAGATGGCAGGCGATAGGCTTCGTGCCGTTCAAGGAAAAGGAGAAAATCGCCGAGGCCTACAAGGTTGCCTTCAAGGCTAAGTTCGGCGCCGAGCCGTCAGCGGCTCCAAGACGCGGCGGCGCATCTGCTGCTTCCCGCAGCGCCCGCCCTCAGAAGAGCCAGAAGGACATCCTCATCGACAAGTTCAACCGTCTCCAGCAGGAAATCTCCACATATGAAAACAACATCGGATTCTTCGGAAAGAACTCCGGGTCTCTTGTGGAGCAGATGCAGAAGAAGATTGACGACGGCAAGGCTGAGCTCGGAAAACTTGCCGAGCAGATACGCAATCTTAAAACTGAAGAATAATCAAGGGGGGCTGACTAAAGCGATTTTATTCAGCCCCTTGAATGTGTAGTGTAATTCAAGCTTCCCGAGGGTCAACGGATTTCATAAACCCGCAGGGCAGTTAAAAGGAAAATAAATGACATCAGAAAGAAAAAATACTATCATCGGCTTTGTGCTGATCGGAGTGATTATGTTCGCCTTCACCTGGTATCAGTCCCGCCAGTACAAGAAGCAGATGGAATATCAGGCGCAGCTTGACTCCATCGCCCGTGTGGAAAGGCTCGCGGCAATGGCTCAGGACTCGATTCTCGCCGCTGCGGAGGATTCTGCCGCCGTGGCTGAAGGCCGTGCAGTGAAGGAGAAACTCGCTCTCGCCCCGGGCCCCTCTCGCCGTCACTTTAAGGACGCGAACCTCTCCTACTACTATTATGAGGCATCGGATTCTGTGCTGACGCTCTCCAACGACAAAATGGAACTCACCATTAAGACCCGCGGAGCCCAGCCCCTCAGCGTCCGTCTGAAGGATTATGTGAAATATGACAGCACAGCACTTTACCTTATCCCGGAGGGCGGATCAGAGTTCAATGTGAATGTCTATGCGGGCGAAACTGTCGATACGCGGGATTTTGTTTTCGAAGTTGCCGAATCCACTGATTCTTCGTTGGTTATGCGTCTGCCGTTTGCCCAGGGAGGATATATTCAGCACTCTTATAAGCTCACCGAGGGAAGTTATATGGTTGACGCCGCCGTCTCCTTCATCGGAATGGACAATGTAATCCCGAGGAAGGTTTCCTCAGTCGACATCAACTGGAACAACACCATTCCTCGCCTTGAGAAGGGTTACAAGAACGAGAAGCAGTACTCCGGACTTGCATACTACATCCCTGACGAGAAATCTCCTGAAGAGATGGGCAAGGGCAAGAACGACTCCAAGTCTCTCAACTCCAAGTTCGAGTGGATCGCGTTCCGCCAGCAGTTCTTCTCCTCAATTCTCACTGCCCCGAAGGGTTTTGAAAGCGGGGAGTTCAGCGTGACTTTCGCCGACGAGAGTGATGCTGACCGCAATCTTATGTCCTGCACCTCCCATATGAGGGCCGGCGTGGATATGATGCAGGAAGGGGATAAGACCATTCCTCTCCAGTTCTATTTCGGACCGAACCACTACCACACCCTTCAGAGCTACGACCGCAAATATGAGAAAATCATCCCTCTCGGCGGATGGCTTGTGGGCTGGATTTCCCGTTTCATCATCATCCCTTGCTTCGACTTCCTTGGCCGCTTCATCAGCAACTACGGCCTCATCATCCTCATTATGACCGTTCTTTTGAAGATCGTAATCTCTCCGCTCACAATCAAGTCCTATATGTCTTCGGCAAAGATGTCCGCTCTCAAACCTGAGATGGACAAGCTCACCGAGAAATATCCTAAGCCTGAAGACGCGATGAAAAAGCAGCAGGCCACGATGGAGCTCTATCAGCGGGCAGGCGTGAAACCTATGGGCGGCTGCCTTCCGATGCTGCTCCAGTTCCCTATCCTCTGGGCGATGTTCCGCTTCTTCCCGGCATCCATCGAGCTTCGTCAGAAAGGTTTCCTCTGGGCCGATGACCTCAGCGCATACGACTCGGTTCTCGATTTCGGGTTCAATATCCCGCTTTTCGGAGACCACCTTTCGCTCTTCGCTCTTCTGATGGCCGTGACGATGTTCGTCTACTCCAAGATGACTTCCTCCCAGATGGGCAATGACCCGCAGATGGCCGGAATGAAGTTTATGAGCGTATGGCTGATGCCGATTATGATGCTCTTCATCTGTAACAACCTTTCTTCAGGTCTTTCTTACTACTACTTCATCTCCAACCTCCTTACGATGGCGCAGACTTTCGTCATCAAGAAGTGGGTGGTAAAACCTGAGAAGATTCTCGCGCAGATTGAGGCTTCCAAGGGCAAGCCGCTGCCAAAGTCAAAGTGGCAGCAGAGGCTGGAGGAGGCGCAGAAGATGCAGCAGGCGCAGATGAAGGCGCAGCAGCAGGCTCAGCGCTCCAAAAAGAAGTAAAGGGTACCACCTTTTACTCTAAGCTTTGCAATTTAGTATGAGTATAGAAAGCAACATACTTGAGATTAAGTCGGAACTGCCATCAGAAGTGAAACTGGTGGCAGTTTCCAAATTCCACCCCGTCGAGGCGGTGCGGAAGGCTTACGACTGCGGTCAGAGGGTCTTCGGTGAAAGCCGTCCGCAGGAGCTTGCGCTAAAGGCCGAAGCGCTTCCTTCCGACATTGAGTGGCATTTCATAGGCCACCTTCAGAAAAACAAACTGAAGATGGTTCTTCCGTATGCCGCAGTGGTGGAGTCGGTGGACAGTTTTGAACTTCTTGACGCCATAGAAGCTTGGGCTGCCGCGCATCCGGGATTTAGGAAGTTGAGTTCTGTTGCATTCGGTGAGACTGATGGGGCGGATTTAGCGGCCGGAGTGAATGTTGCCGAGGCGGACAAAGTCAGCGTCCTTCTTGAACTTCACATCGCGGGGGAAGAGTCCAAGCAGGGATTCAGCCCCGAGGAGGCAGCCGCTGTGCTCAAGGGCCCTGCGCGCTGGCCACACATTCGCTTCTGCGGTCTTATGGGAATGGCAACTTTCACGGACGACGAGTCCCTCATCCGCTCTGACTTCGGGAAACTGACCTCGCTTTTCGCCGCTCTCTCTCCGCTTCGCGGAAACTTCCCGAACCTGACGCAGGACTTCCGCGAGATGTCCATCGGAATGTCCGAGGACTACAAAATAGCCCTCACAATGGGAGCCACACTCGTCCGCATCGGCACCGCCATCTTCGGCGCGAGGAATTATTGAAAAGGGGGTGACCAAAAAGTCATCCTGTGGGAAAGAGGTAGAATAAAAAGATGGGATACAAGGCTCTCTACGACGCCCAATACCGGAGCAACCTGTTGGCCCAGAGGATTTGGGCTAGGAGAGGAACGCAGTTGACCGCTTTTTAGTCGGCCTCTATGGCGGAGACAATGTCAGCGGCGACCTTCTGCGAGGCGCCAACTCCTCCGAGGAGGGAGCGGATTTCGGCATAGCCACAAAGCATCGTCTGTCTGTACTCCTTGTCTTCAATCAGCCTGCGAACTTCCTTGGTGAGTGCGGCCGGGTTGCAGTCGCCCTGGATGAATTCCTTGAACACATAGCGGCCTACGCAGAGATTGCCGAGGCTGATGTATTTGACTTTCACTATGAGTTTTGCGATGGCATAGGTGAGGGAGCTGCCCATAATGAAGCCCACCACCTGCGGCGTGCCCAAAAGCACCGTTTCGAGCGATGCCGTGCCTGAATTCACTATCGCGGCTTCAGCGTTTCTCACTATTGACTGAGTCTCGCCGAAAATTACCTTCACATACGGCTGCCCCTGGATGTAGGGGAGATAGTCCTCCGGACTGCGGCTTGGCGCACCTGCCACTATGAACTGATAGTCAGCGTATTGCGGGAGGGCGTGGAGACGCTTGGCGGTTTCGGCGAGAGGAGGCATCATCGTGCTGACCTCGCTCTTGCGGCTTCCGGCCAGGAACGCCACTATCGGTTTGTCCTCAAGGCCGCAGCGGCTGAGGAAATCCTGCCTGCTCTCTGTCATCGCCCTGGAGGAGTCCACCGCGTCCACGAGCGGATTGCCCTTGTAGATGAACGGAACGCCCTTTTTCTCGAAATATGGGATTTCGAACGGGAAGACGATGTAGAGCCGGTCCACATATTTTTTGAGTTTGCGGATGCGTCCCTCCCTTGAGGCCCAAACCTTCGGGGCTATGTAGTAGAACACCTTGAGACCCTGTTTGTGGGCGAATTCGGCGATTTTGAAGTTAAAGCCGGGGTAGTCGATAAGTATGACGCAGTCGGGGTTGAACGAGAGAATGTCCCTTTTGCAGCTGCGAAGGTTCCTCAGGAGTTTTCCCGCCTTTGCGAGCACTTCCACAAAGCCCATCACTGCGCCCTCCCTGTAGTGGCGCACCAGCCCGCCGGAGAGCTCATCCTTCTTCGGGCCGCAGATTGCCTCCAGGGGCGCTTCTGACATCGAGGAATCATCAGAGGGCAGCGGTGAATTCACCGAAGCCTCAGCGGAAAGGGAAGCGTCTCCCGCGTGAGTCTCATAAACCCCGTTCATAAGGTCTCCGCCCCAAAAGCGTATGACCGCCTCCGGGTCCTCCTTATACAGTCCCTTCATCAGGTTCGAACCGTGAAGGTCGCCCGATGCTTCGCCCGCAATGATGTAGTATCTCATATCCCTGTGCGTTTAGTATTTTTTTGTTCTAAGGCGTCAGAGGCCTGCAGAAATTTATTTTCCGAAACTCTCTTTCAAAGCATCCAACTGGCCGTAGTCGGTGCTGTCGATTGTGTGCGGAACTATGCTCACATAGCCGGTTTCCGTCAGAAGGTGGTCCGCCTCAAAGGTGTTGTCCTCGTCGCTTACGAAGTCGCCGACAAGCTTGTACAGCTTCTCTGACGGGTCTCCGGTCGGAGCGCCGTCCAGAAGAGTCTTGAGCTCCGCCATATCGTTAAGGTTCTTGAACTCCTTGACCCAGCGCCCGCGACCCATATACCCGGGTCTTACTCCCTTGATCTGGGAAAGCGGTATCTTCGGGAAATTGATGTTGTAGTAGGTCATAAAACTCTTGCGCGGGAGGGCGACGAGTTTCTCGAAAATCTCAGGGAGCATAGCCTCGATTGCGCTCATATCGGCGTCAGCCTCGTGGGAGCAGAGTGAAACTCCGATGCCGAGAATGTGGTTCAGGGCAGCTTCGGCAGCAGCTCCGAGAGTCCCGGAGTAGCAGGAGGCGACTGAAGTGTTGGCGCCGTGGTTTATGCCTGACATAATGACATCCGGAGTCCAGCCGAGCCACGGAGTGCTGAGAGCGAACTTTACGCAACTTGCGGGGGTGGCGTCAAGGTAGGCCCAGCGCTCGGTGTACTGTCTTCCGTCGGCGCCTGTGAACTGGCGGTTGCTGAGTTCCTTGAACGCTATGTGGCTTGCCCCGAGCGAAACTGCCATCGACATCCCGGACTGAGGCCCCTTTGGGCCCACAACTGCCACATTGCCATATTTTTTCATAATTTCAGCCAGTGTCCTTATGCCCTTGGACTGGTATCCGTCGTCATTTGTAATAAGTATATTCATAATTCGCGTGTTTATATTCCTCTATGACTGTCATATCATATCAATTTTCCCTGCAAGTCGTCAAAATGATATGTTTTTACTCTAAAAATTTAAGGTTTGCAAAGATACTTTTATTATTTCAATATTTTTTGTACTTTTGCGGCGCATTTTTTGAGGAGGCCTTGCACGGC
>CAVHYU010000011.1:54941-55668 GCA_963640535.1 bacterium
TTTCAAAGTGCGGGATTCCGCTTGGGGGATTTCTTTAGTGGAAGACATTTCAAGCGCTTGAAACTCAGAATGTTATTTGAAAATTTGTATAACTTTTAATATTACAAAACAATGATTAAACTTGGTATTAACGGATTCGGCCGTATTGGACGTATGGTTTTCCGTGCAGCTGTTGAGAACTTCTCACAGGACATTCAGGTTGTAGGTATCAACGACCTTCTTGATGCTGATTATCTTGCTTATATGCTTAAGTACGATTCAGTTCACGGTCATTTCAACCACGACATCAAAGTTGAGGGCAACTACATGATCGTAGACGGCAACAAGATTCAGATCTTCGCTGAGAAGGACCCTTCACAGATCACTTGGGGCGCTCTTGGAGTTGACGTTGTTGTTGAGTCAACCGGTTTCTTCCTTACTGAGGAGCTCGCTTCTGCACACATCAAGGCTGGTGCAAAGAAAGTCATTATGTCTGCTCCTTCAAAGGACGCTACTCCGATGTTCGTATATGGCGTTAACGACAAGACTTACGCTGGTCAGCAGATCATCTCCAACGCATCTTGCACAACTAACTGCCTCGCTCCTATCTCTAAGGTTCTCCACGAGAACTTCGGTATCAAGAGGGGTCTTATGACAACCGTTCACGCTGCTACAGCAACTCAGAAGACCGTTGACGGTCCTTCCAAGAAAGACTGGAGAGGCGGCCGCGGTATCCTCGAGAACATCA